>CAYVKA010000027.1:0-25030 GCA_964451925.1 uncultured Nevskia sp.
CCGGCGCCTCCTCCGGCATCGGCAGGGTCTGCGCCGAGCACCTGCACGCGCGAGGCTATCGCGTCTACGGCACCAGCCGCCGCGCGCCGCAGACCATCGCGGCCGGCACGGTGCGGATGCTGGCGATGGACGTGACCTCCGAAGAATCGGTGCAGCGCGCGTTGCAGCAGCTGCTGGCGCGTGAAGGCCGGCTCGACGTGGTGCTCAACAACGCCGGCGACGGCATTGCCGGCGCCGTCGAGGACACCAGCATCGAGGAGGCGCGGCAGCAGCTCGACACCAATTTCTTCGGCGTGCTGCGCGTGTGCCGCGCGGTGCTGCCGCTGATGCGCCGGCAAGGCGGCGGCCTGATCGTCAATGTCAGCTCCCTCGGCGGCCTGATCGCGCTGCCGTTCCAGGGCCTCTACAGCGCCAGCAAGTTCGCGGTGGAAGGCATGACCGAGGCACTGCGCATGGAAGTGCGCCCTTTCGGCGTGCGCGTGGCGCTGATCGAGCCCGGCGACTTCCGCACCGGCTTCACCGCGCAACGCCGCAAGGTGCTCGCCGCGCAGCACGGCGGCGCCTACGCCGAACGCTTCGGCAAGGCGCTGGCGACGATGGAGCGTGACGAGAGCGGCGGCGCCGATCCCAGGGCGGTGGCGCTGCTGCTGGAGCGGATCATCAAAAGCCGCTCGCCGCGGCCGCGCTACAAGGTCGGCGGCCTGTTCCAGAAACTATCCGCCGGGCTGCTGCGCAAGATCCTGCCGCAGAAGCTGTTCGAATACCTGCTGATGGCGAGCTACGGCATCGCCTGAGAAAACGCCGTCGCCGCGCATGGCGTCAGATGTCAAGATGCGTACTACCCGATCAGGGATAGTCTGACCAAGCAATTGCAACACCGCGCGCATGCCGCGCCGATATGGAGTCGAAGATGCCTACCTGTACCAACAAGCCCGTCAAATTCCTGATCGCTGCGGCCGCGGCCCTTCTCGGCAGCGCGGCGCTGGCCGCGCCGGAAGCGCAGATCGCGCGGCTGGGCCAGGACCTGACGCCGGTCGGCGCCGAGAAGGCGGGCAACAAGGATGGCAGCATCCCGGCCTGGAATGGCGGCGAGATGAACGCGCCGGCAGGCTGGAAGCCGGGCCAGCTGCGTCCCGATCCGTACGGCGCCGAGAAGCCGCTGCTTTCCATCACCGCCGCCAACGTCGAGCAGTACAAGAACCGGCTCAGCGCGGGGCAGATCGAGCTGCTCAAGACCATCAAGGGCTACCGCATGGACGTCTATCCGACGCACCGCTCCTGCGGCTTCCCGGACGTGGTCTACCAGCGCAGCAAGGAGAACGCCAAGAGCGCCGCCATCGCCGGCGACGGCTTCGAGCTGGCCACGGCCACCGGCTCCGGCTTCCCCTTCCCGATCCCCGGCAGCGGCGTCGAGGCGATGTGGAACCACAAGCTGCGCTACGAAGGCCAGGGCCGCATCGAGCCGAACTACACGCTGCTGTCGCCGTCCAAGGGCGGCACCGACTTCACCAAGATCGAGTACGTGGCCAAGTACCTGGTGCCGTTCCAGTCGCCGAACACCAAGGCCATCGCCGACGCCAACGGCGTGGAGTTCTATTTCTACCAGGAAACCACCACGCCGCCGGCGCTCGCCGGCACGCTCGACGCCGGTGTCTACTACCTGCAGAAGCCGAACGAAGGCTGGCAGTACTTCCCCGGCCAGCGCCGCGTGCGCCGCCTGTCCACCTACGCCTACGATGCGCCGCTGATCGGCCTGGAAAACACCTACTACGTCGACCAGGCGTGGATGTACAACGGCATGCTCGACCGCTACACCTACAAGCTGGTCGGCAAGCAGGAACTGTACATCCCCTACAACAGCTTCGCGCTGCGTGACGGCTCGCGTTTCAGCGACAAGACCGAATTCCTGCCCGACCATCTCAACCCCGACGCCCGGCGCTACGAGCTGCACCGCGTGTGGAAGGTCGAGGCCGACGTCAAGCCTGGCCAGCGCCATTCCGCGCCGCACCGCGTGTTCTACCTGGACGAGGACACCTGGGGCATCATCGTGGTGGACCTGTACGACGCCCAGGGCAAGATCCAGCGCGTGCAGGAAGGCAGCGTCACGCCGATCTGGGAGATCGGCGCCTGCGACAGCAGCCAGGATTACGTCAGCTACGACCTGCCGAGCGGCCGCTACTGGGGCGACATTTTCACCATCGGCATGCCGGAAACCGATTGGCTGGCCGGCAAGGACGGCCGCCTCAAGCCGGACATGTTCACCGAAGACTACCTGCGCCGGCAGGGTGCGCGCTGATAACAACACAGGATCGGCTCGGGGACCACAATCGCCCGCACAGCGGGCGCCGATCTGAACACTGGGGCAGTGAAGGGGCTAATGATGAAACGGCAGGCAGCGAGCGGCAAACAGTTTGAGCGGCGCGGCATCCGGCGGACCCTCGGCGCCTGCGCGGCGGCCGGCGTACTGGCCGGGACGGCGCTGCCGGCCGCGGCGTTCAAGTTCGACCTGGGCAGCGGCTTCAGCGGCGCCTTCGACTCCACCGTGTCGTACGGCATCCAGATGCGCATGCAGGGCCAGGCCTGCGGCCTGATCGCGCGCGACAACGGCGGCTGCGCCTCGCTCAGCGCGGCGCTGCCGGAAGCCAGCGAGGACGCCTACTTCCTCAACGCCGACAACGGCGACCAGAACTACAACAAGTACGATCTCTTTTCCGAAGTGGTCAAGGGCACGCACGAGCTGCAGGTGAAGATGCCGGACGACTTCAGCTTCTTCGGCCGCGTGTCGGAACTGTACGACTGGCGCATCGGCCAGACCGAGCGCACGCCGCTGCTGCCGGAAGCGCGGCGCTTCTCGGTCTACAACTTCCAGCCGCTGGACGCCTACCTCAACAAGAATTTCGAATGGTTCGGCCGCAGCGCGCGCCTGCGCGCCGGCTGGCAGGTGATGAGCTGGGGCGAGGACATCTTCGTGCTCGGCGGTGTCAACTCGATCAATGCCATCGACGTGCGCCGCGCCCACGTCGCCGGCACCCAGGTGAAGGAAATCCTGCGCCCGGCGCCGATGGTGTCGCTGAGCACCGACCTGGTCGACCAGCTGAGCCTGGAAGGCTACTGGCAATGGCACTGGAACGGCTTCCAGCTCGACCCTTCCGGCACCTACTTCTCCAGCGCCGATCCGGTGGGCAAGGGCAACACCGGCGCCATCTTCATTCCCACCGCCAGCATCAACGCCGGGCTGCAGGCCAATCCCGCCACCGCCGCGCTGCTGGCACTGGGCGTGATTCATCCGCTGCCCTTCGGCACTTTCGGCGACACCGGCAGCACCGGCCTGAGCACAGCGCAGATGGCCAACAAGACCTATGCGCGCCAGCGCATGGCGGCTGGCTTCGAGAAGGGCGGCACGCCGGCGCTGCTGGCCGATGTCATCGCCGCGGTCGCCCTGAATTCCGGCACCGTGATCCCGCTGGCCGCCGACAACGGCGGCAGCAACCACGGCCAGTACGGCCTGTCCCTGCGTTACCGGCCGGACTGGGTCGATGCCTCCTTCGGCTTCTACTACGAACGCCTGAACTCGAAGATTCCGTTCGTCACCTACACGGTCGATACCAACAACCCGACCTACAGCGCCTCCAATCCGGTATCCGCCGCCTACAAGATCGAGTATCCGAGCGGCATCAACCTGTACGGCGTCTCCTACAACACCAATGCCGGCGACTGGGCGCTGGGCGGCGAACTGTCCTGGCGCCCGCGCGACGCGGTGGCGATCGACACCTCGGTGCCCAGCGGCAGCATCGCCAACAGCGCGCCCTACGCCTGCGTCAACGGCGGCGGCGAGGCCGCCGGCAAGTACTGTCGCGGCTGGGTCGACCGCTCCAAGCTGCAGCTGCAGCAATCCGCGCTGCAGATCTTCTCTCCGACCGAGGGCTTCGGCGGCTGGATGCTGCGCACTCTCGGCGCCAACGAGGGCTATTTCCTGGGCGAATTCGGCGCCACCGACTATCCGGGGCTGGACCGACTCGGCGGCGTGCCCTGGTCGCTGCCGGCCTATGCGCTGCCCAACAAGTTCTCCGCCGGCTACACCTTCGAGACGCAGGTCACCTACGCCAATGTGATGAACCTGGGCTTCGACTGGCTGCCGCAGATCGACTGGTCGCAAGGCGTGATCGGCAACACGCCCAATGCCCTGCCCTGGCAGCAGGGGGTAAAGTCGGCCACCGCCACGCTCAATTTCAACCGCCACAACGTCATCACGTCGGCGATCGCCTACAGCTGGTTCTGGGGCGGCGGCACGCAGGATCAGACCAGCGACCGCGACTACCTGAGCTTCACCGTCAGCTACAACTTCTGAGGCGTTCGCAACGATGTTGACCGCGCTGGTACGCCGGCTTGAGGATTTCCTGTTCGGCCACCGCGGCGCGGTGCTGGCGATTTTCGCCGCGCTGACCGTGGTGATGGGCTGGGAGGCGTCGAAGCTGCGCATCTCCGCCGGCTTCGACAAACTGCTGCCCACGGGTCATGAATACATCAAGACCTTCGACGACTACCGCGGCCAGCTGCACGACGCCAACGGCATCGCCGTGGTGGTGCACCCGCGCCACGGCGACATCTGGAACGCGGGCACGCTGAAGACCCTGCTCGACGTGACGCAGGCGCTGACCTTCCTGCCCGGCATCAACCGCGGCAGCGTCACCTCGCTGTGGACGCCGAACATCTTCGTCACGCAGATCACCGAGGAAGGCTTCAAGTCCGACCTGCTGATCAGCGGCACGCTGACGCCGGACGCGCTCACGCCCGAGGTCATCGGCCAGATCCGCGACCGCGTCACCGAAGGCGGCTACATCGGCAAGCTGGTGGCCAAGGACAGCTCCGGCGCGCTGATCGCCGCCGAAGTGATGGACCCGGACCCGCACACCGGCGAGCCGCTGGACTACATCGCCTTCGGCCATTCGCTGGAAAGCCAGATCCGCTCCAGGTTCGAGAACCAGGACGTTGAAATCCAGGTCATCGGCTTCGCCAAGGAAGTGTCGGACATCGCCGACGGCGCCCAGGGCGTGCTGGCCTTCTGCGGCATCGCGCTGCTGCTGACCATCCTGGCGGTGTACTGGTACTGCCGCTCCTGGACCCTGACGCTGCAGAAGATCGTGTGCTCGCTGACCACGCTGATCTGGCAGTTCGGCACCGTGCACCTGCTGGGCCTGGGCCTGGACCCGCTGGCCATCCTGGTGCCGTTCCTGATCTTCGCCATCGGCGTGTCGCACGGTGTGCAGCAGATCAACTTCATGGTGCGCGAAGTCGCCGGCGGCAGCGACATGTACAGCGCCGCCCGCCGCAGCTTCAGCGGCCTGCTGGTGCCCGGCGTGCTGGCCCTGGCCACCACCCTGGTCAGCTTCATCACCATGGTGCTGGTGCCGATCCCGATGATCCGCGAGCTGGCCGTCGTCGCCTCCATCGGCATCGCCTACAAGGTGGTCAGCAACCTGATCATGCTGCCGCTGGCGGCCTCGTATTCCCGCATCACGCCGGAGTGGGGGCAACTGTCGCAGCAGCGGCGCGACAGCCGCGGCAGCCTGATGGCGCGAATCGCGCGCATCGCCGAGCCGCGCAACGCCGCGATCGCGTCGCTGCTGACGCTGCTGGTGTTCGGCGCCGCCGTGTGGCTGTCGCAGGGCCGCGTTATCGGCAGCCTGCAGCCGGGCTCGACCGAGCTGCGCGCCGACTCGCGCTACAACCGCGACTCGCGCGCCATCGCCGACAAGTTCGACGTCGGCCTGGACTGGCTCACCGCAGTGGTCGAGGCGCCGGAGGAGTCCTGCGGCAACGTCGGGCTGATCAAACTGGTCGACGAGTTCGGCTGGGAGATGCAGAACGTGCCCGGCGTGATCTCGGCCGAGTCGGTGGCCTCGCTGACCAAGCTGTACAACTCCGGCCTCAACGAGGGCCAGCCGAAAATGGCCACCATTCCGCGCGACAGCCACACCCTGGGCTACAACATCGCCCAGGCGCACGAGGCCGCCGCCATCACCGGCAAGGGCTGCAAGTGGATGGCGGTGAACCTGTACCTGAGCGATCACAAGGCCGCCACCATCCAGCGCGTGGTGGCGGCGGTGAAGCAATTCCGCGCCAACCATGCCCTGGAAGGGGTCAGGTTCCGCCTGGCCAGCGGCAACGCCGGCGTCGAGGCGGCCACCAACGAGGTGCTGGCCGGCGAGGAACTGCCGATGCTGCTGTACGTCTTTGCCACCATCCTGCTGCTGGTGTACCTGGCCTACCGCGACTGGCGCGCCATGCTGGCCTGCTGCCTGCCGCTGGCGGTGGCCACCTACATCGGCTACGCCTTCATGAAGCAGCTGGATATCGGCCTGACCGTGGCCACGCTGCCGGTGATGGTGCTGTCGGTGGGCGTCGGCGTGGACTACGCCTTCTACATCTACAACCGCCTGCAGCTGCACCTGGCACGCGGCCAGAACATCGTCGACGCGTTCGAGTACGCGCTGAAGGAGACCGGCGTGGCAACCGTGTTCACCGCCATCACGCTGTCGGTGGGCGTGGCCACCTGGAGTTTCTCGGCGCTCAAGTTCCAGGCCGACATGGGCAAGCTGCTGGCCTTCATGTTCATGGTCAACATGGTCATGGCGATCACCGCCCTGCCCGCCTTCGCAGTCATGCTGGAGCGTCTGTTTCCCAGGCGCGGACCGGTGCATGTGCCGGGGCTCGCCCATGAATAAGCCGGCCGTGAAAAGCAGCAACGCACTGCTGGAAGCGGCGGCGCTGCTGGTCGGCGTCAGCATCGGCGTCGGCCTGTGGTATCAGCACGGGCGGCGCACCGCGGACGCGCCGCCTGCGGCGGCGGCCATGCCGGCGGCCGCGGGGCAGATCGCCGCGGCGCCGGTTGCCGGCGCCGCGCAGGCGCCGCTGCTGGCAGCGGCCCGGGCCGGGCAGCGCATCGTCGCCGCCGGCGAGCATGGCGTGGTGCTGCTGTCCGACGACGCCGGCAAGACCTTCCGCCAGGCCGGGGTGCCGAGCCAGGCCCTGCTGACCAGCGTGTATTTCGTCGATGACCGGCAGGGCTGGATCGCCGGCCATGACGGCGTGGTGCTGCACACCGGCGATGGCGGCGACACCTGGACCCTGCAGCGCCAGGACCTGGAAGGCGACAAGCCGCTGTTCTCGATCTATTTCAAGGACCCGCAGCACGGCTTCGCCGTAGGCCTGTTCGGCACCGCGGTGCAGACCGCCGACGGCGGCGCCAGCTGGACCCCGCTGGCGGTGGAAAGCGGCGACGAGGCCGACCACCACCTGTACGGCATCTTCGGCAAGGCGGACGGCGCCCTGTGTATCGCCGGCGAGGCCGGGCTGATCTACCGTTCCACCGACGGCGGCACCAGCTGGAGCACCGTCAAGACCTCGAATCCCGGCTCGTTCTGGACCGGCCTGCAGCTGCAGGACGGCAGCCTGCTCGCCGCCGGGCAGCGAGGGCACCTGTTCACCAGCCGCGACCAGGGCGCCAGCTGGAGCGAAATCCCCTCCGGCACCGAGCAGTCGCTGACCGGCATCAGCCAGGCCGCCGACGGCTCGGTACTGGTCACCGGGCTGGCCGGGACCACCCTGCTCAGCCAGGACGGCGGCAAGACCTTCACGGTGCAGAACCGCGCCGATCGGGTGCCGCTCAACGCCGCGCTGCAACGCGACGGCGCCGGGCCGCTGCTGTTCGGCGACAAGGGCGTGCTGCACCAGCCGGGTAGCTAAGCCAGCGCGCTGGCGCCAATTGTCAATGCCCGCCGCGGCGAATTGATCGATAGTAGGCGCCACAACTCAAGCTCCGCCGGCACGCGCCGCCTCCCGCAGCGCCGCCGCGGACGGAGCTGAAGCATTCGTACCGGATCGACGCCGGTTCAGGGGGAGCGCCATGCAGCAAACCGATCGGATCTTCGCGGCCGCCGTCGCCGCTTTCACCGTGCGCGGGGGGTATCTTGCGCTGCTGCTCGGCGCCGGCTTGGCCGTGGCCGCCTGCGGCTCCAGCTCGCCGGTGGCCGGCGGCGGCGACGCCAGCGGCGGCAGTGGCAGTGCCCCCAGCGGCGACCTCGGGCCGGGGGACGGCAACAGCATCTATCTCAACGTGCTGCCGCCGGGCGCCAATGGCAATTCGGTCGGCGGCGTGGGCTTGCCGGTGGCCGGCACCCCGGCCAGCTACCCCGCCAACTATTCCGACCAGGCCACGCTGTACGGCGACCTGAGCTATGCCCAGGCCGGACTGCAGGCAACCCCCTGCAACCCGCCCACCAGCATCAGCCAGCACACCGCCTCGTCCAATCTGGGCTGCAACTACTTCAAGCACCAGGGCCTGACTCCGGACACGGTGGCCTCCAGCGAAACCATCAACACGCCGTATGGCGGCACCGCCACCATCCAGCGCGACGGCTGGGGCGTGCCGTTCATCACCGCGGCCAACCGCCGCGACGTGATGGTCGGCGTGGGCTACGCCATGGCCGAGGACCGGTTGTGGCTGATGGACGTGCTGCGCCACATCGGCCGCGGCATGACCAGCCAGTTCCTCGGTGGCGCGCCGCTGTTCTATCAGGTCGATTCCGGGCTGGCGGTGACCGCCGGCTACAGCGAGGACGAGCTGACGGCGATGACCGACTCGGCCGTGTCCAAATTCGGCGCGCTGGGCCCGCTGCTGCTGCAGGACATCGACGCCGACGTGGCCGGCGTCAACCTCTACATCAGCTCGCTGGCCGGCGCCAACGCCGCCAGGATTCCGCCGGAATACCTGGAGCTGAAGAACGGCGGCTACCCGCCGCCGGCCTTCAGCCGCAACGACGTGGTCGCGTCCGCCATCTTCATCCAGTCGCTGTTCGCCATCGGCGGCGGCAGCGAAGTGACCAACGAGGCCCTGCTGCAGCAGCTCGATGCCAGCGTCAGCGGCGGAAACCTCAACCTGCCGGTGGCGGCCTGCCGCATCTGGCGCGACCTGCGCCACGCCCAGGATCCCGACGCCACCCATACGGTCAATGCGACCTTCACCCAGTCGCCGGCCAGTCTCAACGAAAACTGCCCGCAGACGCTGCCGGCCGGCAGCGCCATCTGGGACGTCGGCAGCTACCGGGTGTTCGACGCCTACGATGCCGGCGGCACCAACGAGAACACACCGCCGGCGCCGACTGTGTTCACCGCCGGCATCCGCGGCGGCGGCGCCACGCGGCTGGCGCGGCAGCAGGCCAGCCACGGCGCGCAGCGGCAGCTGGCCAGCCTGCAACGGCCTCAGCGTGGCCCGGCGCAGCCGGGCGTGGCCGCGGATCGGGGCAAGGACCGCGCGCGCCAGGTGCAAATCGCGCTGAGCCCGTACACCCGGCTGCACAATGCGCTGAGCCAGGCCGGTTTCGGCGTGCCGCTGAGCATGTCCAACTGGATGGCGGTCACCGCCGCCCACAGCGCCGACGGCCATCCGATCGGCGTGATGGGGCCACAGATGGGGTACTTCCAGCCCAACCTGCCGTGGGAATTCGCGGTGCACTCCACCGGCGGCACCGCGCTGGATTTCGACGGGCGCGGCATGGCCTTCGGCACCATCCCCTACATCCTCATCGGCCGCGGCGTGGACTTCGCCTGGAGCGCCACCTCCAACGACAGCGACATCATCGACACGCGCGTCTCGCGCATGTGCAAGCTCGATGGCAGCCTGCCCACAGGCGCCATCGTCAACGGCTTCCCCGACGCCGACGGCTATCTCTACGACGTCCACGACGGCAAGGGTCCGCAGTGCCGGCGCTTCTACAAGCGCACCGACTCCTGGACCGCGACGCCGACCCTGGCTTCGATCGCTTCCGGCGGCCCGCCCACGCCGGTTTCGATCCACCGCTACATCCTGCGCACGCATTATGGCCCGGTGTTCGCCACCGCCACCGTCAGCGGCGCGCCGGTGGTGATCTCCACCCAGCGCAGCACCTATTTCGGCGAGCTCGACACCACCGCACCGCTGGCGCTGGCGTCGACGCCGACGGTGCACGGGGTGAGCAGCTTCCAGCACCTGTTCAACGGGGTCACCGGCACCTTCAACTGGCTCTATGTCGACAAGAACGACGTCGGCTATATCGCCAGCGGCCTGCTGCCGGTGCGCGACCCGAACCAGAGCCCGGAGCTGCCCTCCTGGGGCGACGGCCGTTACGAGTGGGCCAACGACCGCCAGCTCAACGCCGCGTTCTTCCAGCAGTACGGCGGCGACGTGCCCTTCCCCGGCCGCGTCACGCCGGTGAACCAGAACGGCGGCCCGCTCGCCGGCGGCTACATGGAATGGCAGAACTTCCTCAGCGCCGCGCAGCATCCGCAGGCGGTGAACCCGTCCGAGGGCTTCATCGCCAGCTGGAACAACTCACCCGCGGCGGGCTGGTGGGCGGCGGACAACCACGCCAACTGGGGCCCGATCCACCGCATCGACACCGAGCCGGTGCGCTTCCGCAACTTCATGGCCACCGGCAGGAAGTTCACCTTCGCCAACGTCGAGGAGATCATGGGCGACGCCGGTTACGTCGACCTGCGAGGCCAGGAGTTGCTGCCACTGTTGCTGCAGCTCATGCAGCAGGGCTCGCTCACTGCCGACGAGCAGACCGCGGCGACGCTGCTGCAAAACTGGGCCGACGGCATCGCCTCCGACGGCAAGACCGTCAACGGCAGCTCCAGCGCCTGGATCAGCGGCGGCACCGGCCTCGGCGCCTGGCGCCGCTCGCGCACCCCTGGCGCGGCCGGCAAGACCACCTATGACAACCAGCCGGCAGTGGTGCTGATGGACGCCTGGTACCTGCACCTGATGCAGACCGTCACCTCGCAACTCGCCGCTCTCGATCCCGATGCGGACGCGCCGGGCCTGGTCGCCTGCATCAGCAATGTGCTGCTGTGCCGCCAGGACGCGCCGCGCCCGCAGGGCTCGGCCTACGAGTTCGGCTGGTTCCAGGTCATGTACCGCATGCTGCAGATGGCCCTGAACACGCCGGGCCACCACGATTACCAGGCGCTGAAATGCGCCGGCACCGGCACGGCCGGCGACTGCCGCAACGCGGTGCTCGGCGCACTGGACGCCGCCATCAGCGAGCTCGGCGGCACCGCCAACATGAGCCAATGGGACGGCACCAAGCTGCCCAACATGGCCGGCGACAAGAACGCCACGGTGGAGTCCTACGACAAGATCGCCCCGACCGACTTCAGCAGCCTGCCGGCGGCCGCGATGCCGTGGAGCAACCGCCCCACTTATCAGCAGGTGATCGAGGTGCAAAGCGGGCGTTAAGCGCCCACCGCCTCCGCCAACGCCACGGCCAGGAAGTTGCGCAGCGCCGGCGACTCGCCGCCGCGCTTCCAGGCCAGCAGGATGTCGCTGGTGACGCCGGTCTCGGCCAGCGGCAGGAACACCACGCCGGGCACGTGGATCTGCCGCATCGAGGCCGCCACCAGGGCCAGCCCCATGCCGGCGGCGACCAGGCCGATGACGGTGGGCATCTCGTGCACCTCCTGCACCACGCGCGGGGTGAAGCCGGCCTGCAGGCACAGCGCCAGGATCTGGTCGTGCAGGCCGGTGCTGACGCTGCGCGAGTAGATGATGAACGGCTCCTGCGCCAGCGCCGCCAGCGGCAGCCGCTGGTGCCGCGCCAGCGGGTTGTCGGCGTGCAGCGCCAGCAGCAGCGGCTCGCGCAGCACCACGCGCGTTTCCAGCTGCTCCAGCTTGTCGTGCCGGGTGGGACGGAAAAAGCCGACGTCCAGCGTCTCCTCGGTCAGCTGCTCGATCTGCTCGCGCGTGCTGAGCTCGCGCAGCTGCAGCTGCACCCCCGGATAGGCGACGCGGAAATCGTGCAGCACGCGCGGCATCACCGGGGTGAACGGCAGGGAGCCGGTGAAGCCGAGCTCCAGCACCCCGCTCTCGCCGCGGCCGACACGCTGCACTGCGGTCTTGGCCGCCTGCGCCTGCCCCAGCACCGCACGGGCGCGCGGCAGCAGCTCGCGCCCGGCGTCGGTCAGGCTGATACGATGGCCGGCGCGCTCGAACAGCGCCACGCCCAGTTCCTGCTCCAGCGCCTGGATCTGCAGCGACAGCGGCGGCTGCGAGAGGTGCAGGCGCCGCGCGGCGCGGCCGAAATGCAGCTCTTCGGCCACGGCGATGAAGTAGCGCAGGCGGCGCAGGTCCACGGCTAGGCGCGAGCCCCAGGCAAGGGCCCCGGCCCGCCGATCGACCCAACACCGCCCGGTGCAAACATGGCTCCTCCGGCCGCATGCGGCGCTTTGATATGAATAACATATCAAATTGCCGTAAAAATTATATTTGCGGTATAGACACACACAACCTAAGCTGCCGCACCTTTTGAGGCGGAGATGGCAGTGCGGATCGAGCGCGGGCAGGTGGCGGTGGTGGCAGCCGGCATGTGCGCCTTCTTCAACATGTACATCACCCAGGCGCTGCTGCCCGAGTTGCGCCGCGCCTTCGACGCCAGCGTGGCCCAGGTCAGCCTGACCGTCACCGCCACCACGCTGGGGGTGGCCTGCGCCGCGCCGTTCGCCGGCAGCCTGGCCGACCGCTTCGGCCGCAAGCGCGTATTGCTAAGCGCGTTGAGCTTGCTGACGCTGGCGACCTTCGGCGCCGCCAGTGCCGGCACGCTGGGCACATTGCTGGTCTGGCGCGCGCTGCAGGGCATCGTCATTCCGGGCATCTTCGCCAGCGCGGTGGCCTATATCGCCGAGGAATGGCCGCCGGCCGAGGCCGCCACCATGGCCAGCCTGTACGTGGCCGGCACGGTCCTCGGCAGCTTCTGCGGCCGCTTCATTTCCGGCCTGGTGACCGATGCCTATGGCTGGCGCAGCGCCTTCGTGGTGATGGGCCTGATCAACTTCAGCTTCCTGCCGCTGATCGCCGCGCTGCTGCCGCGCTCGCGCCGCTTCACCCCCAGCGCTTCCCTGCTCGCCTCGCTGGCCGGCGTCGGCACCCACCTGCGCAATGCGCCGCTGCTGGCCACCTACGGCATCGGCTTCACGCTGCTGTTCGCCCAGGTCGGCACTTTCACCTACATCAATTTCTACCTGAGCGCGGCGCCGTTCGGCCTGTCCACCCATGCCCTGTCGTTCATTTTCTTCGTCTTCCTCATCGGCATGGCGGTGGCGCCGTTCAGCGGCCGCTGGGCGCTGCGCTGGAGCCCGCGCCAGGTGGGCCTGGGGGCGCTGGCCTGCAGCGCCGGCGGACTGGCGCTGACACTGAGCCACTGGCTGCCTCAGATCCTGCTCGGCCTGGTCCTCAGCTCCGCCGGCATCTTCGTGGTGCAATCCCTGGCCACCGCCACGGTGCCGCGGCTGGCGCAGGGCGCGCGCTCGGCCGCGGTGGGCCTGTACCTGACCAGTTACTACCTGGGCGGCAGCGTCGGCGCCAGTCTGCCTGCCTCGCTGTGGTCCTACGCCGGCTGGCACGCCTGCGTGGCGCTGGTACTGGCGGTGCAGCTGTTCGCGGCGCTGCTGATCCATGCAACCTGGGCGGGACGCCCGCCGCGCGCGATGCGCGCGGTGAGCGCCGCGGGCCGCGCATAGCGCGCGGCTGCACCGCTTGCGGCACCTGGAAAAATCCGGCCGGTACCGGCTTCAGACGCGAGCGATTCTCGTTCCGTCACAGGCCGCGGATGTCTGCTAGCGTGCCGCTCCGGGCGCCGCAAACGATATAAGCATCAAACCGTTTGTGCGCTCCAGCACAACCCCCAACTGGAGAACGCACCATGTCGCACCCCGCATCGATTGATCGCCGCCGCTTCCTCAGCCGCATCGCCCTGGGCGCCGCGGCGCTGCCGCTGCTGCGCCTGGCCCCGGCGCAGGCGGCCGACCTCCCCCATCTGAGCCCGGACGACCCCACCGCCAAGGCGCTGGGCTACACCAACGACGCCAGCAAGATCGACCCGAAGAAAGAGACCGCCTTCAAGGCCGGCAGCCATTGCGCCACCTGCGCCCTCTACACCGCGCCGGCCAGCGGCGACTGGGGTGCCTGCGGCGCCTTCGCCGGCAAGGCCGTGAACCAGGGCGGCTGGTGCCGCGCCTACGCCGCTAAGGCGTAACAGCGCATCCTGTGCCGGCACCGGTCATCCAGGACCGGGACCATTCAAACAGGCGGCACAAAAAAGCCCCGGCGCAGGCCGGGGCTTTTTTCTGAGTCCACCGGTGTGGCGAATCAGCCTTGGAGCGCTTCCTGCGCCGGCTGGTACTCGTAGCCCAGCGTATCCGCCACCGCCTTGTAGGTGACCTTGCCGCGGCTGACGTTGAGCCCTTCGCGCAGGTTGGCATCATCCGTCAGCGCCTTGCGCCAGCCCTTGCCGGCCAGCGCCAGCGCGAACGGCATCGTGGCGTTGGTCAGCGCGAAAGTCGAGGTGCGCGCCACGCCGCCCGGCATGTTGGCCACGCAGTAGTGCACCACGCCTTCCTCGACATAGGTCGGGTTCTGGTGCGTGGTCGGCCGCGAGGTCTCGAAGCAGCCGCCCTGGTCGATCGCCACGTCGACGATCACCGAGCCCGGCTTCATGGTCTTCAGCATGGCCCGCGTCACCAGCTTGGGCGCCGCGGCGCCCGGCACCAGCACGGCGCCGATCACCAAGTCGGCGCGGCTCACCTCGTTCTCCAACGAGTCGACACTGGAATACAGCGTGGTCAGGCGCCGCTCGAAGATGGTGTCGAGCCAGTTCAGGCGCGGCAGCGAGCGGTCGAGAATGGTGACGTCGGCGCCCATGCCCACCGCCACCCGCGCGGCGTTGTAACCCACCACGCCACCGCCGATCACCACCACCTTGGCCGGCGGCACGCCCGGCACGCCGCCGAGCAGCACGCCGTTGCCACCCTGTGCTTTCTCCATGGCATGCGCGCCCGCCTGGATCGACATGCGCCCCGCCACCTCGCTCATCGGCGCCAGCAGCGGCAGACCGCCGCGGCCGTCGGTGACCGTTTCATAGGCGATGGCGATGGCCCCGGACTCGACCAGCCCCTTGGTCTGCTCCGGGTCCGGCGCCAAGTGCAGGTAGGTGAACAGCACCTGCCCCGGACGCAGCATCCGGCATTCGACCGCCTGCGGCTCCTTGACCTTGATCACCATCTCGGCGCGGCCGAACACCTCCGCCGCGTCCTTGACGATGGTCGCGCCCGCCGCCTCGTACTGCGCGTCGCTGATGCCGATGCCCACACCGGCCTGCGTCTGGATGATGGTCTGATGGCCGTGGGCGGCCAGTTCACGCACACCCGCCGGCGTCAGGCCGACGCGGTATTCGTGCACCTTGATTTCCTTTGGAACGCCGATCAGCATTCGAAGGCTTCCTTGTGATAGCTGAGATGACCCAGTTTATCCTAGTACCGTGACCCACCAGTTTGGGAACAAAAGATCGGAGTCGGGTTTGGTCGCTGGCAAGCCGGCGCGACGAGGCATGGTGTGCGCCATGGTGAGGAGCGCCGGCGCCGCCAGCGGTCAAACGCGGCCCGAGACTTGTTTCCAAACTGGTGGGTCACGGTACTAGGTCCACCGTCACAGCGGCACGGGCACTTCCCGCCGCCCCGGGAAACTCCCCAATCCATTCAATCTGTTGGAGAAGAAATGCAAGGCAGCCTGCGCAACCGGCTGGCGTTCCTGCTCGCCGCCGGAGGAATCGGCCTGTGTGCTTACGCGGGCCTGCAGTGGCGCCAACTGCCGCACTACAGCGAAGCGGATCTCGAGATTTCAACCGAACTCAATCTGCAAATCGATCTAGCGCGGCAAAGCGTCAAAGAGCCATTCGATCCGGAACGGATGGGACAGTTGCGCCGGCAGGAACGAGCGGATATCCAGACAGAAATTGAGAGTGGCCGTACGGATGTCCTGCATTGGCTGGCAGCGGGACTAGCGCTGCTAACGCTTGCTGGCGGCCAGCTCATGACGATCAGGCTGAATATCGGCAAGCAATAGACTGCTTCACACGGGGATAAACAATCAGCCGCCGGCCGGGCTCCAAGAAGGAGCCGGCCGGCTTTAGCTTTTTACGGCAAATTCGGGGACACCGTTATGGTGATGGGTTTGCTGTCAGCACCTTGACAACTCACCGTCGCCGAATCTCCGCTAACCGCAGGACCGCTATCAGTACGTGTGATCCGGACTACGCCGCTGCCAGTGACGTCGGTCGCGAGATTCCCGTCCAAGCCCGTCGGTTGAACCGTCGCACTAACTGCAAACGTACTAGCGGGAGTCTGCGAGCGCGAGACATTGGATACGGTGCAGTTCAGCGCTGTATACGGCAATGGAATTGTGTCACCGCCGTCCCGAAGCAACAGCGAAATATCGGTGGAACTGTTAGCGCTCAGAGCAACCGCAGTTTGGTTAGGCGTTACGGTAGCTCCAGCAATCGCTGCGAAGCAAGTTTGACTACCTTCCGCAATCGCGGTAGTAGCGGCACCTGCGGAAGCGACCACCACCGTCTGACGCGACTGCGGAACACTACTGCGCAGATCAATTGTGGAGTAAGCGCCACTGGAAGCGTAACCATAACAACCGGTGAAGATGCTTCCCACGTTCGCCGGATACGTGATACGGAACTCTGCGATACCGCTCACCGTAGTAGCGGTGCCAGGAACGATGGCACCGGTCTCATTCCCCGCCGTTTGCAAACTGCCGATGCTGGCACCCAGGGCGGCAGTTCCAACCCAGAACTGGCCGCTACTCAGACTTGCAAGATAGTTTGAAATCGCCGTCAGCTGCGTAGCACTGCCTACCGAACTGACAGTGTTTCTCTTGTCAGCGGTTACGGCATTCTGAATCAGGATGAGATCGCCATTCTGAATCCCGCGCGCCGTCCCATTGCGAGTGATCGTACTGGTGAAATCATTGGCAACAATAGCCGTGGGAAGGGAGCAGTTGGATGCTTCCCCACCTTGCGGCGGCTCTGTTGTGCAGCGCCGGGTGATCAAGCTAGAGCCAGAACGGGTCAAAGTCGGCGAACCTGCAGCAGTCACACCGGTATTGTCCTGCGCAATGACCGAATCCATGATCGCAAGATTGACCACTGAGCCATCCGCAACAGGATTGCCGTAGCGATCACTGACATCGACTTTTCCCTTGCGGCGGTAGTTGCCGTTACCCAGGTTGGTAATTGAGTTGGTGATTGGGTAGCTGAACACAATCGAACTAGCCGGGCCGGCGGCAATCGACAACTGCGGTACCGCCGCTGTGGTCGCAATGTCCCCTGCGTTACCCAAGCTAGTACCACTGAATTTGAGCACCTCCGCCTCGACTTCGACCACACCCGAAATCGTGCCGCTCTGCAGGCTGACGACGGCAATTCCGTTGGTGGTGCGAACATCAATGGATGTAGTGCTGGTCTGGATAGTGCCGTTGACGTCCTTCGCCGTCAGCGTTTCGCCGCCGTTCGGATGAGCGATGAAAAAGAGCCGGAGATTGTTAATCGGATTATTGGTGTAACCCGCTTCGTTGATTGGCGTCCCAGACGAATCGACCACAGTGACGGTGATCGTGGACTGATCGTTCTGGCCAACCCCGCCCACGCTAATGGTGGTAGGGGATGTCTTGAAGCGGATTGAGGACGGATCGCCGGTGGAGTTTGTGATGAATGCCACAGGAGTTTTCAGGGCTGTGAGTCCCTGGACAGTCACAACATTGTTCGGCGCAGCGGAAGACGGGGCCTTTAAAGTAAACGTGGCGCTGCCGTTGGTCAACGACTGCGTGGCGCTGCCCACGAATGTTCCCGCTTGCGTCAACAAGGTAACGGAAGTTCCATTGGGCTGGGGGTTGTTGAAGGAATCGTTCAACAACACAGTAATAGTGCTGGTCGATGTGCCATCAGCCACAATGGAACTCGGCGAAGCCGTGATGCTTGAATTGGCGGTGGAAATTGCACCGGGAACCACGCTCAAATTCTGCTCGGCATAAAAGCCCCCCGCCGACGCTTGGACGGTTAACGTTCCAGCGGCAGTCGGCGCAAGCAGATTGACGCTGGCCTGGCCGTTTGCATTGGTTGTAGCCGATGAGGCTGACAGGGTTCCGGCCGTGGTTGCGAAGGAGACGATAGCGCCGACCACCGGATTGCCACTGGTATCTATGACCGTCGAGTTCACCGCGATGCTGTTATTAGCCGCGGCGGGAATGCTGGATGTACCCAGGACCAGATTGACTGTGCCAACGACGGCGTTATTGGGCGAAACCTGGATATTCGCGGTGCCGGACACGTTGCTACCGGATGCGCCAGCTGCGGTGGCCTTCACGGTATCCATCACCGACCCACTGGCTACTGTGCCCGATTGATAGGTAACCGTGGCATTGCCGTTCGCATCCGTGTTCGCATTGGTGGTCGACAGTGTTGCGCCAGAATTGTTGGCAGACAGGGAAAACACCAAGGCTACGCCGCTCACCGGAGTGCCCTTGGCATCAGTGACCATCGCCTGGACGGTGCTTTTGCCGCCCACAGGCACGCGGCTCGGAGAAGCGGACAGGATTACATTGGCTGGGGCACCGGCCACGAATGTGATTTTCGCGCTGCTCGAGAAGCCCGCAGTTTTGGCAACCACGGTGGCCACGCCGGGAGTGCTTGGGGAGGTCAGCAGCACCGCCGCGTTACCAGTATTGTCCGTGGTAGCCGATACCGCGCTCAGGGTGCCTATGGTCGATGAGAAGCTGACCACAACATTGGGAACGGGTTTGCTGTTGGTATCCGACACAAGGGCTCGCAACGTCGTCTGCGTGGTGCCATCCGCTGCAACGGAGGTAGCCCCGAGTGTGAGTTGGACCGAGCCGATGAGCGTGGCCCCTACATTCACCGCGAGTTGAGCCGAACCGGTCAAGCCACCAGCGGTTTTCGCGCCCAGTACATCGCTGCCTGAATTGGATCCTGCGGAGTAGGTTGTAGCCGCGCGACCATTGGTATCGGACGTCGAGCTTACGTTCTGGAAGGATCCGCCACTAGCGTTTGAATTGACGGAAAACGTCACCGGTTCGCCGGAAACTGCATTGCCGTAAGCATCGACCACGATGGCATCAACAGAGGTCGTTGCTCCGGGCAAAACCGTGGAAGGAGCAAGAACCAGACTAACGTTGGCGGCAGGGCCCGCAGCAAGTGTGACGTTGGTGAATGCAGAAAGACCGGATATCGGTTCGCGCACGGTGACGGTCGCGCGACCGGCGATGGTCGAGGCAATAAGCCGGATAACAACATGGCCAGAGCTGTCGGTGGAGCCCGTGTTGGAACTCAGGCTGCCAGCACTAGTGGAAAAATTGAGCGTCAGGCCGGCGATGGGCTGGCCGGTGGTGCTGATAATCTGCGCTGTGAGGACCGCTGCGGACAGCCCATCAGCCGTAATGCTCGACTGAGCCGAGGTCAGGGTCAGGGTCTGGGCTGTCGTAGCTCCTCCTGAGCTGCTGGAAGCGCCGCTGCTGCTCGACGAAGAAGCGCCAGACGAACTGCTGCTACTGGAAGAAGTACCGCCCGACGAACTGCTGCTCGAACCCGGCAGCAGCGAAATACCGCCGCCCCCTCCCCCGCATCCTACAAGCACCAAGGAGAGCAGAGCAGCCGCACAGGCCTGGGCAATGGTCTGACCGCGCATTTAAATCCCCCGTCAGCCGCGTTCTTGCGGCACTTCCCTATGATTGTCGATGCTAGCCCGAAATTCGAGGGAAAACAAGAAAATCGGACGGTAATGCAATGCAGTTTACGAAGTTGCGGCCGGCCGTGGATTCCTTGCACTACACGGCCGGCGGATGGTGCAGCGCATCATGCGCATGCCTTGTGACAGGTTCGCGACCCCGGCCCTAGCCGCTTCCCGCCTGCTCCAGCCCCAGCGTGCTGCGGCTGCGGCTGTAGCCGAAATAGATCACCAGGCCGATGGCCAGCCACAGGAAGAAGCGGATCCAGTTGGTGATGGAGAGTCCCATCATCAGCAGGCCGCAGGTGAATATGGTGACCAGCGGCGCCAGCAGGCCGCCGGGCGCACGGAAATGGCGCACGCGCTCCGGCTGTTTGATGCGCAGGATCATCACGCCCAGGGCCACCAGGGCGAAGGCGAACAGGGTGCCGATGTTGGACAGGTCGGCCAGCGTGCCGATGTCGAGCAGGCCGGCGGGAATGCCGACCAGGAAGCCGGCGATCCAGGTGGACAGGTCCGGCGTGCGGAAGCGCGGATGGACGTGGCTGAACAGCTTGGGCAGCAGGCCGTCGCGCGACATGGCGAACCAGACCCGCGCCTGCCCCAGCTGGAACACCAGCAGCGAGGACACCATGCCGATCAGGGCGCCGAGCAGCACGATCAGGCGCACGCCGTCGAGGTGCAGCTTCTTCAGCACGTTGACCACCGGCGCCGCGTCGTCGAGCAGGCTCTGCCAGGGCACCAGCCCGGTCAGCACCACGGCCACCGCCACGTACAGGATGGAGCAGATGATCAGCGTGGCGATGATGCCCAGCGGCACGTCGCGCTGCGGGTTCTTGCACTCCTCGGCCGCGGTGGAAACCGAGTCGAAGCCGATATAGGTGAAGAAGATGATCGAGCCTCCGGTGAGCACCCCCTGCCAGCCGTTCGGCGCGAACGGCTGCCAGTTGTCCGGATGGACCAGGTGCGAGGCGAAGCCGACGAACAGCAGGATGGCGGCGATCTTCAGCAGCACCATGATGTTGTTGGTGCGCGCCGACTCGCGGATGCCGCGCACCAGCACCACCGTCAGCAGCATCACCACCACGAACGCGGGGATGTTGAAGCCGAAGTGCCAGCCCGGGTCGTACAACGTGTTGTTCTGCAGGTCGGCAAGGCCGCCCGGCAGATAGGCCGGCGTGATCCAGCGCAGGTCCGGCGTGATGCCGAACCAGTCCAGCAAGCCCACCAGATGGGCGGAAAAGCCGACGCTGACCGCCATGTTGCTGACCGCATATTCCAGGATCAGGTCCCAGCCGATGATCCAGGCCACCAGTTCGCCCATGGTGGCGTAGGTATAGGTATAGGCGCTGCCGGCGATGGGGATCATCGAGGCCAGTTCGGCGTAGCACAGGGCGGCGAAGCCGCAGGTCACCGCCACAAGTACGAAGGACAGGGCGATGGCCGGCCCCGCCCCGGGGCGGCCGAACGAGGCCGAATGATGGATCAGGTATTCCAGCAGCGGCGCGTTGAACACCGATGCGAACTGCAGCTTGACGCCGGCGATGGCGGTGCCGATCACGGTGAAGATGCCGGAGCCGATCACTGCGCCGATGCCCAGGGAAGTCAGGCTGATCCAGCCCAGGGTCTTCTTCAGGCTGTGCTCGGAGCTCTCCGCATCGGCGATCAGCTTGTCGATGTCCTTGACGCGGAACAGCTGTGATCCCATTACCCTCTCCCTATAAGCACCGGACCGGCATTCGGGCCGCTGCTGCAGATCTTTGAAATTGTCGGAAAAATGGTGCCCCGAACAGGAATCGAACCTGTGACCTACCGCTTAGGAGGCGGTCGCTCTATCCACTGAGCTACCGGGGCGCTGGGGCTGCGGATCGCCCAGTGCAATATACGCATTTCCCGGGCCAGCCCGGCGATGCAACGCCGCGCCCGCCCGACGCGGGGGTATCCCCCTCTTGGCGTCCGGTTCTGCGCAGGCGGCAGTGTACCGTTTTTCGCGCCGGCGGCACTCCGCCGCCGTTCGGGCGGCGGACAAAAAAGGGGCTGCGCACGGCGCAGCCCCAGTACACCCCGTTGAAGCGGCTTGCCTCAGGGCTGCCCGGCCGCTGTCGCCGCGCCCTTCTGCGCGGCGATCCAGCCGCCGACGCGCGCGTCCAGCACATCCAGCGGCAGCGCGCCGCCGTCGAGGATCTCGTCGTGGAAGGCGCGAATGTCGAATCTGGCGCCGAGCTCCTTCTTGGCGCGCTCGCGCAACTCCAGGATCTTCAGCTGGCCCAGCTTGTAGGCCAGGGCCTGGCCGGGCCAGGCGATGTAGCGGTCGGTCTCGGCCTGGATGTCCGGCTCGTCCTCGGACGAGTGCTCGCGGAAGAATGCCACCATCTGCTCGCGCGTCCAGTGCTTGTAATGCACGCCGGTGTCCAGCACCAGGCGGTCGGCGCGCAGCAGCTCACCGGACAGGCGGCCGTAGTCGCTGAGCGGATCCTGATAGAAGCCGATCTCCTTGCCCAGACGCTCGGCATACAGCGCCCAGCCTTCGACATAGGCGTTGTAGCCGGCCTGCTGACGGAACGGCGGCAGGCCCGGCAGCGTCTGCGCGATGGAAATCTGCATGTGATGGCCGGGGACGCCCTCGTGATACGCGGTGTCCTCGATCGGCAGCAGAGAGCGGCTCTGGAAGTCGCCGGTATTGACATACACCATGCCCGGACGGGCGCCGTCGGGCGTGCCCTGGTTGTACTCCGCCGCGGCCGCTTCCTTCTCGCGGTAGGCCTGCACCGGCACCACCACCACCTGGGTCTTGGGCAGCAAGCCGAACAGCTCCGGCAGCTTCGGCTGCATCTGCGCGATATAGCGCGTGTACAGGTCGACGATCTGCTGGCGCGAGGTGGCATGGACCTTGGGATCGGTCTTCAGCGCCGCGCGCATGGTCTTCAAGTCCTTGTAGTGCAGCTTCTGCGCGATGGCCGTCATCTCGCCTTCGATGCGCTTGACCTCGGACAGGCCCAGCTCATGGATCGCCTGCGGATCGCGATCGGTGGTGGTCATGGTGTGGATGGCGAAGCGGTAGCGCGCATCGCCGTCCGGCAGGGACCACAAGCCGGGTTCGGCGCGGCCCTTCGGCGCATACTCGTCGGCGACGAAAGCCGCCAGCTTGCGGTAAGCGGGACGCACCTCGCTGTCCACCGCCTGCACGATGGCGTCGTGCAGGCGCTTGCGCTCCGCTTCCGGCACCGCGTCGGGGAAGCGGGCCACCGGCTGGCCGAACACATTGGCCTCGCCGGCAGGCCCGGCGATGGACTGCGCCTGGGCGGAGACCTTCTCCAGCAGGAATTTCGGCTGCATCAGCCCGTCTTTCAAACCCTGCCGCGAGACCTCGATCACCTGGTCGATGACTTTCGGCATCTGCTGCAGGCGCGCCAGATAGTCCTCGTAATGCTTGGTGCTGTCGAACGGAATGGCGGCGACGAACTGCGCCATCTGCAGGTGCGCGCCGTTGAACTGGTCCAGCGGCAGCTCGTAGGTCTTCAGCTCGATGCCCTGCAGATTGTCCTGCAGCTGCTTCACCATCAGCTGCTGGCTGAGCAGCTCCTGCTCGGGGAAGCCGCTGGTATCGATGGCCTGGAAGCGCGCCAGGAAGTCCTGCGCATCCTTCTTCTGCTGCTGCACATGGGCCAGCGAGGCGTCGCTGAGCTTGTCGTTGTAACGGTAGTCGCCAATGATGGTGGCGAATTCCGGCGTTTCCTTGAGAGTGTATTCCCACTGCTCGGCGAGCAGGGTGTCCAGGGCCTTGACCCGCGTAGCGACATCCTCGGCGGCGCGGGCCGGCGCCGCCGCGCCCAGCGCGGCCGCCGCCAGCACTGCCAGCGACAGCGTCTTGCGAAAAAGTTGATTCATGGTGCTCCCGAATGATTTATAGGTGGATGAAGTACCAACCCACGCGAACCCGATGGGATGCCGCAGGCGCGCACAGGGTTTGGATGCGGGGCGGCGAACAGGGGATTCAGGCCGCACCCGCATCGGATTGGCGGTCAAGATACCGCTGCCGGCGCCGGTTGCACCAGTTGCGCGGGGCCGGAGTAGACTATCGCCATGTCTCCCCCGTCAGCCCATGGCGCGCCCGCCGGCGTGCCTCAACTGCATTGGATCGACGGCCAGATCGGCGCCATGCGCGACGAGTTGCTGCGCCTGTCCAACCTCAACTCGGGCAGCTTCAACGCTGCCGGCGTCGATGCCTGCGCGGCGCGCCTGCGCGAGCTGTTCAGCCCACTCGGAGCCGAGGCGGAAAGCCTCGCCGTGGCGCCTTTCCGCTACACCGATGACCGCGGCGAATGGCGCGAGCGGCCGCTGGGTCATGCGTTGCGGCTGCGCAAGCGCCCGGATGCGCCGCTGCGCGTGTTCCTGTGCGGGCACCTGGACACGGTGTTCGGCGCGGAGCATCCGTTCCAGACCGCCGCCGCGTCCGGCGACGACCGCCTGCACGGGCCCGGAGTGGCGGACCTCAAGGGCGGCCTGCTGACGCTGTTCCTGGCGCTGTCGGCGCTGGAACAGAGCCCGCAGCGTGAGCGCATCGGCTGGGAGGTGCTGTTCAATCCGGACGAGGAGATCGGCTCGCAGGGCTCCGCGCCGCTGCTGGCCGAAGCGGCCCGGCGCAACCATTTCGGCCTGGTCTACGAGCCGGCCTATGCCGATGGCGGCCTTGCCGGCGAACGCAAGGGCAGCGGCAACTTCGACATCGTGGTACGCGGCCGTGCGGCGCACGCCGGGCGCAACCCGGAGGACGGCCGCAATGCCATCGCCGCCGCGGCGGAACTGGCCACCGCGCTGCACGGCATCAACGGCCGGCGCGACGGGCTGACCCTCAATGTCGGCTACGTGCACGGCGGCGGCCCTCTCAACATCGTGCCGGAGCGCTGCGTGCTGAAATTCAACGTGCGCACCAGCCGTCACGAGGACGAAGCCTGGCTGCTGCACGCCGCACAACAACTGCTCGACCGCGCCGGCGGCCGTGAGGGCTACGCCTTCGAACTGCGCGGCGGCTTCACCCGCCCGCCCAAGCCGGTCGGCGCCGGCACGGCGCGCCTGCAGCAGCTGCTCGGCGAGTGCGGCCGGACGCTGGGCCTGGACCTGCAGTTCCGTCCCACCGGCGGCTGTTGCGACGGCAACAATCTCGCCGCCCACGGCCTGGCCAACGTCGACAACCTCGGCGTGGTGAAGCCGACGTTCATGGGCGCCGCTCCCCGCATCTTCGAGAAGGCCCACGGCCGGATCGTCACGATGCAGGCCGCCGAGGGGGGCGCCAAGGAGAAGCTCTTCAAGGCCGCCTTCGCCACCGGCCTCGAGGTCGAGCGCCTCAAGCGCGACGGCAAGTCCGTCCCGATCGGGCTGAAGGTCAAGCACGGCCTGTTCGACAAGCTGGTCT
>CAYVKA010000027.1:25040-51264 GCA_964451925.1 uncultured Nevskia sp.
GGCGTGGTCGGCGGCGAGATCCATTCCGACCGCGAGTGGATGCGCGTTTCCAGCCTGGCCGAGCGCGCCAAGCTCAGCGCCACCCTGCTGCTCAAGCTGGCCGCGGGCGAGCTGGCATGGACATGAACAACGCCGAACCGGCGGCGCAGATTCCGGTCGAGACCTTCTTTGCCTGTGACCTGCGCGTCGGCACCGTCATCGCCTGCGAGCCGAACGCCAAGGCGCGCAAGCCGGCCTACAAGCTGACGCTGGACTTCGGCCCGCTCGGCCGCAAGACCAGCAGCGCCCAGATCACCGCGCGCTACCGCCCCGAGGAGCTGGTCGGCAAGCAGGTGGTGGCGGTGGTCAACTTCGCGCCGCGCAAGGTCGCCGATGTCCTCAGCGAATGCCTGGTGCTGGCGGTGGACGGTCCCGGCGGCCTGGTCACGCTGGGCGTGGACCATGCGGTGGAAAACGGCGTGCGCGTCTACTGAAAGCCGATGAGCACCACGCCCCCCTCCACCTACGCCGCCCTCGGCCCGTTCCGCGAATATTTCCGCGGCGGCCTGCCGATCCTGATGTATCACAAGCTCGGCCCGCGCCCCGCGGGCGTGCGCCTGAAGGGCCTCTACGTCGGGGAGCGGCTGTTCGACCGCCAGCTGGCGGAGCTGCGCCAGGCCGGCTACCGCGCCTGCGATTTCGACGCGCTGGCCGGCGGCGTGCCGGCGCCATCCGGCCGCATCGGCATCAGCTTCGACGACGGCTACGTCAACGTGCTGCGCTACGGTCTCAAGCCGCTGGCCGAGCACGGCTTCCAGGCGCTGCAGTACATCGTGGCCGACAACATCGGAGGCGGCAACGACTGGGACGTCGCCGAGGGCGAGGTGCGCGAGCCGCTGATGGACCTGGCGCAGATCCGTGAATGGCTCGCCGCCGGGCACCTGATCGGCTCGCATACGCTCAGCCATGCCAAGCTGCCGCAGCTCAGCCCGGCGCAGGCGCGCGAGGAAATCGCCGCCAGCAAGAAAAAGCTGGAAGATCTGCTCGGCGTGCCGATCGTGCATTTCTGTTACCCCTATGGCTTCTGGAACGAGCGCGTGCGCGACCTGGTGATCGAGGCCGGCTACCGCACCGCCACCACCACCGGCTTCGGCCTCAACGACACCGGCACCTCGCCGTTCGAGCTGCGCCGCATCATGGCCCGCTACCAGTCGTGGGGACTGCGCGGACTGCGCCAGCGCCTGTTCGGCTAATAGCCGCCCTCCTTTTTTGTTTGTCCGCCCCGTTTGCCACATGAAAGTCATCCGCCCGATCCGTTCCACCGATATCGACGCCTTGCTGCGCATGGCGCAAAGCGCCGGCGCCGGCTTCACCTCGCTGCCGCCGGTGCGCGAGTTCCTGCAGAAGAAGATCGACCTGTCGGAGCAGTCCTTTGCCGCCGATGTGAGCGAGCCCGGGCACCAGCGCTACATGTTCGTGCTGGAAGACCTGGGCAGCGGCAAGGTCGGCGGCTGCTGCGCGGTGGAAGCCGCTTGCGGACTGGACGAGCCGTTCTACAACTACCACGTCGGCCTCACCGTGCACGCCAGCCATGAGCTGCAGGTCTACAACCGCATGCCGACGCTGTACCTGTCCAACGACTACACCGGCACAAGCGTGCTGGTATCGCTGTACCTGTCGCCGGACTTCCGCGGCGGCGGCGCCGGTCGCCTGCTGTCGAAATGCCGCTTCGCCTTCATGGCGCAATTCAGCCGCCGCTTCGCCGCCAAGATCATCGCCGAGATGCGCGGCGTCTCCGATACGCACGGCCGCTCGCCGTTCTGGGAAGGGCTGGGCCGGCATTTCTTCTCCATCGACTACGACCGTGCCGAGCACATCGTCGGCATGGGCAACAAGGCCTTCATCGCCGAACTGATGCCCAAGCACCCGATCTATACCCTGCTGCTGCCGCCGGAGGCGCAGACCGTGCTGGGCAAGGTCCATCCGGACACCGCGCCGGCGCTGCACCTTCTGGAGCAGGAGGGCTTCCGCTACCAGGGCTATATCGACATCTTCGACGGCGGTCCCACCGTCGAAGCGCCGCTGGCCGACATCCGCAGCGTGCGCCGCTCGCGCGAAGTCACCGCGAGCGTCGGCGCCGCCACCGCTGGCGCCACCCACCTGGTGTCCAACACCCAACTGGCCGGCTTCCGCTGCGCGCTGGCCGAACTCAATCCCGGCGCCGACAGCGTGGAGATCGACGCCGAGCTGGCGGCGGCGCTCGGGGTGCGATCCGGCGACGCGGTGCGCATCGCGGCGCTCTGAAATGGGCTTCGTACTGTCCAAGGTCCTGTGGGCGCTGGTGTCGCCGGGCTCGATCCTGTTCCTGCTGCTGCTCGGCGCCTTCCTGTGGCAGCGGCGCCGCCCGGGCCTGAGCCGCGGCCTGCTCGGACTGGCCTTGTTGCTGTTCGCCGCCGTGGCGCTGCTGCCGGTCACGCACTGGCTGGCGGCGCCGCTGGAGCAGCGCTTCCCGCTGCCCCAGCTGCCGGCCCGGGTTGACGGCATCATCGTGCTCGGCGGCGCCATCGAGGCCAACCCGAGCAGCAACGCCGAGCAGCCCGGGCTCAACGAAGCCGCCGAACGCATCACCAGCTTCGTCGCGCTGGCGCGGCGCTATCCACAGGCCCGCCTGATCTACAGCGGCGGCTCCGGGCTGCTCCGCAATCAGCAGGCGCGTGAAGCCGATCTGGCCCATCCCATGCTGCAGGCTCTCGGCATCGACGACGCGCGCATCCTCTATGAGCGGGAATCGCGCAACACCTGGGAAAACGCGGTGTACTCGCAGCGGCTGGCCCAGCCCAAGGCTGGCGAAACCTGGGTGCTGGTGACCTCGGCCTGGCACATGCCGCGCGCGGTCGGATGCTTCGGCAAACTCGGCTGGACGGTGCTGCCCTACCCGGTCGACTATCTTGGCAACGGTCCCTGGGCCGATCTCGATGCCATCAAGCAATTCCATTTCATCGGCCTGGCGGAAAAGGAATGGATCGGCCTGCTGACCTACTGGCTGATGGGACGCAGCGACGCCTTGTTTCCGGCACCACGGGCACCACATTGAGGAATGCGCATGGCTATTGACGGCTCTCTCCTGATCGGCGGTGAGTGGCGCCCCGGCAGCGGCGCTGAATTCGCCAGCATCGGCCCCTCCAATGGCGAAACCGTGTGGCGCGGCAAGGCCGCCGGCGCCGCGGACGTGGACCAGGCGGTGCGCGCTGCGCGCGCGGCCTTCGCCGCCTGGGCCGAGCGGCCGTTCGAGGAGCGCGAGCGTATCGTGCGCGATTTCGCCGCGCTGCTGGAAAAGAACAAGGACAACCTGGCCCGCGCCATCGGCCGCGAGACCGGCAAACCGCTGTGGGAGACGCGCACCGAGGTGGCGACCATGGTCGGCAAGATCGACATCTCGGTGCGCGCCTATCACGCCCGCACCGGCAGCCATGAGACGCACAACGGCACCCTCACCCAGGCGCTGCGCCACCGGCCGCACGGCGTGGTGGCGGTGTTCGGTCCCTACAATTTCCCCGGGCACCTGCCCAACGGCCACATCGTGCCGGCGCTGCTGGCCGGCAATGTAGTGCTGTTCAAGCCCAGCGAGCTGACCCCGGGCGTGGCCGAGGCAACGGTGCGGCTGTGGGTGGAGGCCGGTCTGCCGGCCGGCGTGCTGTCGCTGCTGCAGGGCGAGCGCGCCACTGGCGAAGCGCTGGCCGGGCACGCGGAACTGGACGGCCTGTACTTCACCGGCAGCGCCCGCACCGGCCACATCCTGGCACGCCAGTTCGCGGAGACGCCGCACAAGATCCTGGCGCTGGAAATGGGCGGCAACAACCCGCTGATTGTCGGCACGGTGCGGGACACGCGCGCGGCCCTGCATGACGTGGTGCAATCCGCCTACCTGTCCTCGGGCCAGCGCTGCACCTGCGCGCGGCGGCTGTACCTGCCGCGAGGCGCGCAGGGCGACGCCTTCCTCGAGCAGCTCGCCGCCGTCACCCGCAGCCTCACGGTCGGCGCCTGGGACGCCGAGCCGCAGCCGTTCATGGGCGCGCTGATCTCGGCGCGCGCCGCCGACGGCATGCTGGCGGCACAGTCCAGCCTGGTCTCCCTCGGAGCGAAGCCGCTGGTGGAGATGCGCCGGCTCGGACTCGGCGCCGCCTACGTCTCGCCCGGACTGCTCGATGTCAGCGCCATCGCCGAACTGCCCGACGAGGAATACTTCGGCCCGCTGCTGCAGGTGGACCGCTACGATTCGCTGCAGCAGGCCATCGAACGGGCCAACCGCACCCGCTACGGCCTGTCGGCCGCGCTGCTGTCGGACCGGCGCGAGGACTACGAGCAGTTCTACCGCGGCATCCGTGCCGGCATCGTCAACTGGAACCGCCAGACCACCGGCGCCTCCAGTGCCGCGCCGTTCGGCGGCATCGGCGCCTCCGGCAACCATCGGCCTTCGGCCTTCTACGCCGCCGATTACTGCGCCTACCCGGTCGCCTCGGTGGAAGCCCCGGCCTGCGAGCTGCCGGCGCAGCTGGCACCCGGCCTGGAGGGCCTTTGATGACCCTTTTGGCGCCAGAGACGGTGTTCGAGGGACCGCGGCCATGAGCGCGCCGACGGACACGGTCGAGGCCAATTTCGACGGCCTGGTCGGGCCGACCCACAATTACGCCGGCCTGGCCCAGGGCAACGTCGCTTCGGCGAAGAACGCCGAACAGCCCTCCGACCCGCGCGGCGCCGTGCTGCAGGGCCTGGCCAAGATGAAGGCCCTGGCCGAGCTGGGCATGGCCCAGGGCGTATTGCCGCCGCAGGAGCGGCCGCATATCCCCTCGCTGAAGCGGCTTGGCTTTTCCGGCAGCGACGCCGAAGTGCTGCGCAAGGCGCACCGCGACGCACCCGGCCTGCTCGCCGCGATGGCCTCGGCCTCGTCGATGTGGACCGCCAATGCCGCCACGGTATCCCCGGGCGCGGATTGCGCCGATGGCCGGGTGCATTTCACCCCGGCCAACCTCGCCACCCACCTGCACCGCGCCATCGAGCCGGAAACCACGGCACGGGCGCTGCGCGCGATCTTCCCCGATGCGCGCCACTTCGCTCACCACGAAGCCTTGCCGGCCACGCCGCAGATGGGCGACGAGGGCGCGGCCAACCACACCCGGCTGTGCGGTGGCTACGGCGCGCCCGGCCTCGAGCTGTTCGTCTACGGCGCCGCCGGCGAAGACCGGCCGCGTCCGCAGAAGTACCCGGCGCGGCAGACGCTGGCGGCGAGCGAGGCGGTGGCGCGCCTGCACCAGCTCGACCCCGCGCGCTGCCACTTCGCGCAGCAGAAGCCCGAGGTCATCGACCAGGGCGTATTCCACAACGACGTCATCGCCGTGGGCAACCGCGAGGTGCTGCTGTACCACGAGCAGGCCTTCAGCGACACGGCGGCGCTGCGCGACTGGGTGCAGCACGGCCTGCGTGGCAGCGGCCGGGATGCGGTGCTGCTGGAAATCGCCGACCGCGAGGTGCCGGTGCGGGACGCCGTGCACTCCTACCTCTTCAACAGCCAGCTGATCTGCCCGCCCGACGGCTCGATGTGGATCGTCGCCGCGCACGAATGCGAGGAACACCCCCGCGTATGGGCGGCAATCCAGCGCCTGGTCGCGGACCCCGCCAATCCCATCACCGGCGTCAAGGTGTTCGACCTGCGCCAGTCGATGCGCAATGGCGGCGGCCCCGCCTGCCTGCGCCTGCGTGTAGTGCTGGACCCGGCCCAGCGCGACGCGGTCACTCCGCGCAACTGGATGAACCCGGGCCTGTACCAGCAGCTGGTCGCCTGGGCCCGGAAACACTACCGCGATCGCCTGGTGCTGGCCGACCTGGCCGACCCCGCGCTGCTGGACGAGTCGCGCAGCGCGCTGGACGAACTGACGCAGATCCTGGATCTGGGCAGCCTCTACGATTTCCAGATCTGAGAATCGTTGCGCCGGCACCGGGGGGACTGGTTTGCAACTGAAGTCTGAGTTGGCGCCGGGCGACTGACTCGTCATGTTTTTCGTCACAAAATCGCAATATTCCGCATAGCGGCTTGTCAGCCCGCCAGTTTCAACAGAAACCCTTCATTCCAGGGCCGGTCACGGCCGCGCGGCATGCCCGAGACGCCGCTCAATCATCCATTTAAATCAAACTGTTGTGCGGCGTTGCCAATTCATTGCCGTTTCGCGGCCCTGCGCCCGGATGCCGCTGGATAAGATGCCGCCGGCGTCACTGTTGACTGCAGCCAGATGACTGCGTGACGGATTCAAATCTGTGCAACGGCGGCGCAATCACGTCAAAGCAGTCTCCTTAATCCAAAAGTCAAGAATTTCCAGAGTTGCCCGAATGATCAGCAAACACTTCAAATTGGCCGGCGGCGGACTGCTGTTGCTGGCGATGAGCCTGAGCGGATGTTCGGGCAACGGCAGCACGGCTGCGCCCACCAGCGCCTCCTCGTCGGGCGCCGCATCGGGCTCGTCTTCGGGGGCGTCGTCTTCCGGGGCTTCGTCCTCGGGCGGCTCGTCTTCCGGCGCCGCTTCCTCCAGCGGCTCCTCCTCGGGCGGCTCGTCCTCGGGTGCTTCCTCTTCCGGCGGCTCCTCTTCGGGCAGCTCCTCATCCGGAGCTGTGGCGAGCGTCAACCACGTGTTCGTGGTGGTTCTGGAAAACGAGGACTATGTCAGCTCCTTCGGCAGCGCTTCTCCGGCGCAGTACCTGGCCCAAACCCTGCCTTCGATGGGCGCGCTGCTCCCCAGCTACTACGGCACCGGCCACGAAAGCAACGACAACTACATCGCCATGATCAGCGGCCAGGGGCCGAATATCGTCAACCAGTCCGACTGCCAGGTGTTCGCCGACTTTCAGGGCACGTCGCCGACTTCGCAACTCGATGGCCAGGCGGTCGGTCAGGGCTGCGTCTTCCCGACCACGGTGCCAAGCCTGCCGGACCAGCTGACTGCCAGGAAGCTGAGCTGGAAAGCCTACATGGAGGACATGGGCAACACGCCGGCACGCGAGACGGCGACCTGCGGCCATCCGGCGCTGAATTCGCAGGATCAGACCCAGAGCGCCACCGCCAAGGACCAGTACGCCACACGCCACGATCCTTTCGTCTACTTTCATTCGGTGATCGACAACCAGGCTTATTGCGATCAGCACGTGGTGAACCTGACCCCGCTGGACCAGGACCTGGCTTCGACGGCGACGACGCCGAACTTCGTCTTCATCACCCCCAACCTGTGCCATGACGGTCACGACTCGCCCTGCGCCGACGGCGAGCCGGGCGGCCTGGCCTCGGCGGATGCGTTCCTGAAGGTGCTGGTGCCGAAGATCCTGGCGTCGCCGGCCTACCGGCAGGATGGCCTGCTGATCATCACCTTCGACGAATCCGGTGGCCCGCAATCGGATTCCAGCGCCTGTTGCGGCGAGGGGCCGGGGCCGAATTCGCCGCTGCCGGGAATCGCCGGACTGGGAGGTGGCGTGGTCGGCGCGGTGCTGCTGTCGCCGTTCATCAAGCCCGGCACCGTGTCCAAGACCGCCTACAACCACTACTCGATGCTGCGCAGCGTTGAGGATCTGCTGGGTCTGCAGTATCTGGGTTACGCGGCGGCGTCCGGGCAGGCCAGCTTCGGCAGCGACGTTTTCAGCCAGACCCTGCCGGCTTTCCCGCCGAAGAACTGAAGCTTTCCACCCCCCCCGTTTCCAGCCTACCGACCATGAGCAACCAGCACGACCCGGCCAAACCCGGCCCCTCCCTGAGCCGCCTGAGCCGGCGCCAATTCGTCGGCGGAGTGGCGGCAGCCGCAGGCGCCGTCTGGCTGAGCGGCTGCGGCGACGGCGGCGGCGGCGGTCCCGCCGGCGCCCCATCGTCATCCGGCGGCGGCTCGTCGTCGGGCAGCGGATCGTCGTCGTCCGGCGGCTCCTCCTCCTCGGGCTCTTCTTCGAGTTCTTCTTCGGGTTCCTCCTCGGGCTCGTCTTCGGGAGGCTCGGCCTCGCTGCCCGAGCCGGGCCAGTCCGGCATCGACCACATCATCGTGGTGATGATGGAAAACCGCTCGTTCGACCACTACCTGGGCTGGCTGCCGGGCGCCGATGGCATGCAGGCCGGCCTGAACTACACCGATGCCAATGGCAGGACCATGGCAACCTATCCGCTGGCGCCTGAATTCCAGGGTTGCAAGTACCAGGACCCCGATCACTCCGTCGAAGGCGGAATGAAGCAGTACAACAACGGCCGCTGCGACGGATTCCTGCTCACCAGCCCGGACGCATTTCCGGTCGGTTACTACCGGCAGCAGGATCTGAGTTTCCACGGCCAGGCAGCCCCGGCGTGGACCGCTTATGACCGCTACTTCTGCGGCATCATGGCGGAAACCTACCCCAACCGCTTCTACATGCACAGCGCCCAGACGCCGGTGCTGCACAACAGCGAAGCCACCAGCACCAGCGGCATGCAGGCCACCGCCGCCCTGCCGGCGATCTGGGACCGGCTGCAGGCCGCCGGCCTGAGCGGCACCTACTATTTCAACGATGCGCCGTTCACCGCCCTGTACGGCTCGAAGTACGTCGGCATCTCCAAGCCGTTCGCCACTTTTCTAACCGACTGCGCCGCCGGGACGCTGCCGAACGTCGCCTTTGTCGATCCCGCCTTTGAAGATGAAGGCAGCGGGACTTCGCGCGACGACCACCCGTTTTCCGACATCCGCAACGGCCAGGAATTCCTCAACCTGATCTACAACGCCGTGACCGGCAGCCCGCAATGGTCGAAGACGGCCCTGTTCATCACCTACGACGAGTGGGGTGGATTCTTCGACCACGTTGCGCCGCCCGAAGCCGGAGTCATTCCGGCCGCCGACGCGGCGGCGTTCAAGGCCGACAACCTGACGCCATCCTCGCTGCTCGGCTTTCGCGTGCCAACGCTGGCGATTTCGCCCTATGCACGGCGCGGCCATGTCGCGCACGGCCAGTACGACCATACTTCGATCCTGCGCATGATCGGATGGCGCTGGGGCCTCAAGCCGCTGACCGTTCGCGACGCGCAGGCCAACAACATCGCCGAGTCGTTTGATTTTTCGCAGCCCAACCTGGCGGCACCGGCGTTCAGCGTGCCGGCCGGACCTTTCGGCCAGCCCTGTACGATTTCCAGCCTGCCGCTGCAGTCCGCCGCCGCGGAGATCCGCGCCAAGCATTTCGAGGAATACCGCAGGCTGCGCACCCTGGCCGCGCAGCTCGGCTTCAACCGCCGCCTGGCCTAGCAGCGCACCGCCGAGCCCGGCCAAGGAAGGCCGGAGTGACTGGAAGTCCCCGGCTCTGGGCTATACTCGCGCCTGATTCTACGCCCATTCCCGCTCGCTCCGACCTCGTGTACGCCGCGCATTTCAATCTCCGCGAGCCGCCGTTTTCAATCGCCCCGGACCCGGCCTTCCTGTACATGAGCTCGCGCCACCAGGAGGCGCTGGGCCACCTGCTCTACGGCACCGGCCAGTATGGCGGCTTCGTGCAACTCACCGGCGAGGTCGGCACCGGCAAGACCACCATCGTGCGCACGCTGCTGACGCAGCGGCTGGGCAACGTCGACGTGGCGATGATCCACAACCCGCGGCAGAACGAGCTGGAATTCATCGCCTCGATCTGCGACGAGCTGGGGGTGAGCTATGACAAGCCGCCGCAATCGATCAAGACCCTGGTCGACGCGCTCAACGAACACCTGCTGAAAACCCATGCCGCGGGCCAGCGCACGGTGCTGATCATCGACGAGGCGCAGAACCTCGATCCCCGGGTGCTGGAGCAGGTGCGCCTGCTGACCAACCTGGAGACCGACAAGGAGAAGCTGCTGCGCATCATGCTGATCGGCCAGCCGGAGCTGATCGAGTTGCTGGCACGCCCGGACCTGCGCCAGCTGGCTTCTCGCATCACCGCGCGCTACCACCTGACGCCGTTGTCCGTGGTGGAGACCATGCAATACATCATCCACCGCCTGCAGGTGGCCGGGGGCGCCAGCGACCTGTTCGCCGACGCGGCGATGCGGCGCGTGCACCGCTACGCCCAGGGCATTCCGCGCCAGATCAACATCATCTGCGACCGCGCGCTGCTCGGCGCCTATGCCAAAGGCTATCGCACGGTCACTCCGGAAGTCGTCGACCATGCCGCCGGCGAAGTGCTGGGCCTGGGCTTCACGAAGCGCGAGCTGCCGGGCACCGCGTGGCTGCAGGCGCTGCGCCGCAAGCTGCCGGACGGGCTGCCGCTGCGCTGGATCGAGGGCGCGCTGGCGGTGGCCGCGCTGATCGTCGCCGGTGTGCTGCTCAGCGAGCGCTTCAGCCATCACACGGCCGAGGCGCCGCCGCCCGTCGCGGCCGCAGCCGCTGCCGCGGCAATCACACCACCCCCGCCCGCCAGCGCCGCCCCCGCACCGGCACCGGCAGCTGCTGCAGCGGCCATCATCGACGCCGATGTCGGCGCCTTGCGCGCCACGGCGCAACCGCTGCCGGCGGTGATGGCACGGCTGATCGGCCTGTGGAATCCGAAGATCACGGTGGCGCGCGGCGACAACGTCTGCCGCGCGCTGTCGCAGCAGGGGCTGGAGTGCTACAAGAGCAGCGGCGCCTGGGCCGATCTGGCGCAGCTCAACCGGCCGGCGATCCTCAGCCTGAACATCGAGCCGGGCAAGACCCAGTATGTACTGCTGCGCACGCTCGGCAATGACAGCGCGGTAGTGGACAGCGGCAGCGGCCCGCTGCGCCTGCCGCTGTCGCAGCTCGACAGCCTTTGGAGCGGCGACTTCCTGCTGCTGTGGCAGCGCGAGACCGACGCCACCAGCATCGGCCCGGGTGCGCGCGGGGCCAATGTGATCTGGCTGCGGCAGCGCCTGGCACAGGCCCAGGGCAAAGCGCTGACGCCGCCGGTCGCGGCCACCTACGGCCCCGAGCTGCGCGGCGAGGTGACCGATTTCCAGAACGCCCATGGCCTGGATGCCGACGGAGTGGCGGGAATCCGCACCCTGATCATGCTGTCCAACATCGGCCACACGGCCGGCACCCCGATCCTGGCGGAGAATGGCGGATGAGCTACATCCTCGACGCCCTCAAGCGCGCCGAACGCGAACGCAAGCAGGGCCAGGTTTCGGTCCTGGACGAAATCCCCGCGGCGCAGCCGGCGGTGGCCACGCGGCGGCGCCTGACGCAGGGCTGGCCGCCGATCGTTGCCGGCGCGGCCGTGCTGGCGCTGCTGATCTATGCACTGCTGGCCTGGAAGCATCGTCATGGCCAGGAAGCGGGCGGCGCCGCAACGGCGACCCGCACCGCGCCGGTGACCGGTGCAGCGCCGCAACCCGCTCCGCCAGCCCCGCCACAGCCGAGGCTGAGCGCGGTGGCGCCGGTTGCGGCTCCGCCCGAAGCCCCGCCGCCAGCGCCTGCGGCCACCATCGAAGATGGCGGCCGGATCGCCACCCTCGACGACGTCTATGGCCAGCCGCCACCGGCCAGCCCCGGGCCGGGTGCCGCGCCGCCGCCCCCCGCACCCGCTGCAGCAGTGCGGCCGCCGCCGGGGCCGCCGCCGGCAGAGGAATCCGGCGCTTTCCGGCGCCTGCCACGCCCGCCGGTGGTGACCATTCCGCCGCGGGATATGTCCCCCCCATCCAGCCCGGCCGCCGCTGTGCCGGCGCCGCCGCCAGCTGCGCCGGTCGATGCTGCCGCCGCTGCGCCCGCCGCCGCGGAAGCACCAGCCCCGGCGGAGGCCGTGTCGCAGCCGCCGCCGTCACCGGCTGCGCCGCCGGTCCAGGACCAGCCACCGGCCGATCAACAGGCGCTGCGCGAAATGCCGGAAAGCTACCGCGCCAACTTCCCCGCCTTCTCGGTCGATGTGCATGCCTACAACAGCAGCCCGCAGCGGCGCTTCGTGCTGGTCAACGGCAAGCGCTATCACGAGGGCGACACGCTGGCGGAGGGTCCGCGCATCGTCGCCATCGTGCCCGAGGGGATGGTTCTGGAATGGCAGGGACAGCGGGTGCTGTACGCCATCGCACACTGAAAGCGCGATGGCGTGAACCGGGAGGCCGGCGCGGCGCGCCGGCATTAATTCAGCCGCCCGAGGCCTTCTTCAAGCCGGCGCCGACCAGTTCGGCGCAGGCCGCGTCGAGCCGCTTCAGGCCTTCGGCGAGATCGGCTTCGGAAATGATCAGGGACGGCGCCAGACGCAGCACGTCCGGGCCGGCGACCAGCGCCCACAAACCATGGCGGAAGCCGGCGTTGACCACGTCCTTGGCGCGGCCCTTCCAGTCCGCGCTAAGCGGCGCGCCGATCAGCAGGCCAAGGCCGCGGCTCGCCTCGAAGATGCCATAGCGCTTGCCGATGGCGTCGAGGCCTTCGCGCAGCAGCGCGGCACGGCTCTCCACCCCATTCAGCACTTCCGGGGTGTTGACGATGTCCAGCACCGCCTCGGCGACGGCGCAGGCCAGCGGGTTGCCGCCATAGGTCGAGCCGTGGGTGCCGAACTGCAGCACCTCGGCGGCCTTGCGCGTGCACAGCATGGCGCCGATGGGAAAGCCGCCGCCGAGGCCCTTGGCGCTGGTCAGCACATCGGGCTTCACGCCGTAATGCTCATAGGCGTACAGCTTGCCGCTGCGGCCCACGCCGGTCTGCACCTCGTCGAAGATCAGCAGGGCGTTGTGCCGGTCGCACAGGCGCCGCGCGCCTTCGATGAATTCCTTGGTTCCGGGCAGGATGCCGCCCTCGCCCTGCACCGGCTCCAGCACCACGGCGCAGGTCTCGTCGGAGATTTCCTCTTCCAGCGTTGCCAGGTCGTTGTACGGCAGGTGCTTGATGTTGCCGGGCAGCGGCTCGAAACCCTGGGTGTACTTGGCCTGGCCGCCAACGCTGACAGTGAACAGGGTGCGGCCGTGGAAGGCGTTGTAGAACGAGATGATCTGGTTCTTGCGGCCGTTGGACTGTGTGTTGCCGAAGCGGCGCGCCAGCTTGAACGCCGCTTCGTTGGCCTCGCCACCGCTGTTGCAGAAGAACACGCGGTCGGCGAAGGTGGCGGCCGTCAGCTTCTGCGCCAGGCGCAGGGCCGGCTCGTTGGTCATGACGTTGGACAGGTGCCACAGCTTGCCGGCCTGCTCGGTCAGCGCCGCCACCAGCCTGGGATGGCAGTGGCCGAGCAGCGTGACGGCGATGCCGCAGGCGAAGTCCAGGTATTCCTTGCCCTGCTGGTCCCAGATGCGCGAACCGGCACCGCGCACCGGGATGATGTCCGAGGGCGCGTAGTTCGGCACCATCACTTCGTTGAATGTCGCGCGCGTCACGTTTGGCATGGCTTTACCCGGCGGTCGGTCCCGCCCCAGTGAAAAAGGCCCGGCCGGGCTGCGGACGGGCCTTGGTGTATGGAATGTTGCAGCGATTATACGCCCGTGCCTGGCGCGTTCCAGGACTGGCAGCCCGCGATTCGGGCCCTGAGCGGCCCGGCGGGTGTCGCCGCAGTTGCCGGGGCTGGCGGATTCAGGCGGCCAGCACCCGCGCCCGGGCGGCCTGGTATTCGCGCGCCAGCCGCGCCACCAGTTCGGCGGTGGCGGGCACGTCATGGATCTGTCCGGTGCCCTGGCCCGCGCCCCAGATGTCGCGCCAGGCCTTGGCGCCGCCGGTGGCGGGATCGGCGCCGGCGCCGAAGTCCATGCTGCTCTTGTCGCCATCCGGCAGCTTGTCCGGATCCATGCCGGCGGCGACGATGCTGCTGCGCAGGTAGTTGCCGTGCACGCCGCTGAACAGGCTGCTGTAGACGATATCCTCCGCCGTGCTGTCGACCAGCGACTGCTTGTAGGCCGGCACGGCGTTGGCCTCCTGGGTGGCGATGAAGCGGGTGCCGATGTAGGCCAGGTCGGCGCCGATCGACTGCGCGGCGAGTATGGCGTCACCGCCGGCGATGGCGCCGGACAGGATGATGGTGCCGTCGTAGAACGACCGCACTTCCGGCACCAGCGCGAACGGCGACAGGCGCCCGGCGTGGCCGCCGGCGCCGCTGCACACCAGGATCAGGCCGTCGACGCCGGCCTTGAGCGCGCGCTTGGCATGCTGGATGGTGGTGACGTCGTGGAACACCAGGCCGCCGTAGCTGTGCGCCGCCTCGACCACCAGGTCAGGGGCGCGCAACGAGGTGATCATGATCGGCACCTTGTATTTCACGCACAGGTCCACGTCGTGCTGCAGGCGCGGGTTGGAGGCGTGCACGATCTGGTTGACGGCGAAGGGGGCGATCTTCTGGTCCGGATGCGCCGCCTTGTACTGCGCCAGCTCGCCGCTGATGCGCTGCAGCCATTGCTCCAGCACCGGCTCGGGCCGCGCGTTCAGCGCCGGAAAGGAGCCGACAATGCCGGCCTTGCACTGCTCGATCACCAGGTCCGGATTGGAGACGATGAACATCGGTGAGCCGATGACGGGAAGGACAAGGTTGTCGCGCAGCAGTTGCGGCAGGGACATGAAATGCTCCGGGATAGGGATGCCAGTCAGAAAAGGGGGATCAGGAAAGCTTGGAAAAATCCGGAGCGCGCTTCTCGAAAAAAGCGGTGGCGGCTTCGTGGAATTCCGCGGTGCGCAGGCGCCGGGCGAAATGGCCGGCTTCCTCGACGATGCGCTGTTCCAGCGAGCTGCCGCCGGATTTGAGCAGCTGCCGGGTCAGCAGCAGCGCTTCCGGCGCCTTGGCGGCGAGCTTGCGCGTCAGACCGCGCGCCGCCTCCAGCAGTTCGGCGGGCGGCACCACGCGGTTGACCAGGCCCATGCGCAGGGCACCGGCGGCATCCAGCGGCTCGCCCAGCAGCGTCAGCTCAGCGGCCAGGTGGTGGCCGATGCGCTGCGGCAGCAGCAGCGTGCTGCCGAATTCCGGCACCAGACCCAGATTGATGAAAGGGAACGACAGGCGCGCGTTGTCCGCCGCCAGCACCAGGTCGCAGTGCAGCAGCAGGGTGGCGCCGACGCCGACCGCCGGCCCCTGCACCGCCGCCACCACCACTTTGCGGGTGCTGGACAGTGCGCGCATGAAGCGCATCACCGGGCCGGCATCGGCCTTGTCCTCGAGGTCCGGCGGGTTCTGCATAAAGTCCTGCAGGTCATTGCCGGCGCTGAAAGCGCTGCCTTCGCCCGCCAGCAGGATGACTCTGATCGAGGCGTCGGCGTCGGCTTTTTCCAGCGCGGCGGCGATCGCCGTGTACATCGGGATGGTGAGAGCGTTCTTCTTGTCGGCGCGGTTGAAGCGGATTTCGAGCACGCCGTCGGCGGCGCTGAGCAGGATAGGGTCGGTGCTGGCGGACATGAGGGGTAAGCGGGTTGAAAGTAGCGCCTTTTAGCTTAGCCGGCGGCGCGGAACAATGCGGCTTACCCCGCGCGTGCCGCGGCGGCGCGGCACGGATGCGCGGCTACACAACTTTACCCGCCAATGGCGAACCAGGTCGCGGTCGCACCGGTCAATCAGCCGTAACATCGTGGTATCGGTCCAGGGCCCACGGATGGGAGGGCAAGATGACAGATCCTGTTTTCCTCGCGCGCTTGCTGGCCGCTCTGCTGGTGGCGGTGGCGTTGTCCTTGTGCGCCATCAACGGCGGCGGCGGCACGGAGCCGGCAGCGCGTCCGCCGCACCAGCTGGCCAACAGCCGCTAGTATCGTGACCCACCCGTTTGGGAACAAAAGATCGGCGTCGGGTTTGGCCGCTGGCAAGCCGGCGCGACGAGGCATGGTGTGGGCCATGGTGAGGAGCGCCGGCGCCGCCAGCGGTCAAACGCGGCCCGAGACTTGTTTCCAAACGGGTGGGTCACGGTACTAGAATCCGCGGCTCGCATCTGAAGCGCTATTGGGTTTGCGCCACCCGCAGTTCGCGGCTGTCGGCGCGCCCGTGATCGTCCACCACCCGCAGCTGGTAGCTGCCGCTGCCCGGCGGCGTCCACTGCAGCGTCGCGCCAGGCCCGCTGGCGGCGACGAAGCTGTCGCCAACGAACCAGTACACGGCGCGCACATCCGCATCGGCATTGGCGCTGAGCGGCACCGACTCCTTGCCCTGGCGCGCCGCGCGCAGGGTGTAAGTGGCGCCAGACAGCGGCGAGGTGATCGCCGGCGGCGCCCCGGCGGCGCCAATCGCGCCGGCACATTCCCCCGGCGGCGGCGGACGCCGCCGCGGCATGCCGGCCTGGGCGAACAGGCGCTGCAGGTCCGAAGGCCAGAACTCGTAAATTTCACCGCGCAACTGATCCGGCGCGTCGCCGGAACAGGCCTGGCGGCCGGTGCGCAGGTTGACCAGCACGCGGCGGTGCACCGCGCTCAGGCGGATCGGCGACTTGCCGGGAATGAACCAGGTCTTGCGGGTCTGCGGGCATTCGGCATTGGGCAGATCGCCGGAGGCGCTGCACACCTCGACCCGCACCAGGTTGGCGGGGACACGCCAGGCCGTCTCGCGCAGGCCGGGCTGCAGCGCCTGCACGCCGTCGACGATCTCGAAGAACAGCGGTGCCGCCGCCTGCACGCCGACAAAGGCGGGATTGCTGCTGCCGTCGAAATTGCCGACCCACACCACCAGCACATAGGGTCCGAACAGGCCGGCCGACCAGGCGTCGCGGAAACCCCAGGAGGTACCGGTCTTCCAGGCCACCGGCAGGCGCGCGGCGCCCTGGGCCAGCACCTCGTCCGGGCGCGGGTTGTCGCGCAGGATGTCGCGCACCATGAAGCTGGCTTCGTCCGACAGCAGGCGCAATCCCTGGTCCTGCGCGTCGTCCTGGCGATAGCGCAGCCGGTGCAGAACGCCGTGGTTGGCGAGCATGGCGTAAAGCCGCGCCATCTCCTCCATGGTCACCTCACCGCCGCCGAGCGTCAGCGCCAGACCGTAGTGTTCACGGCTGGCCATGCGCGATACGCCGGCGAACTTCAGGAAGTCGTAGAGATCGGGCTGGCTCAGGCGCGAAGCCAGCACCACGGCGGGGATGTTGCGCGAGCGGATCAAGGCGTCATGGGCGGTGATCGGACCGACGAAGCTGCCATCGAAGTTCTCCGGCGAGAACGGGCCGAAGGCGGTGGGCGCATCCTTCAGCACCGACTGCGGATGGATCAGGCCCTGGTCCATGGCCAGCGCGTAGAGGAAGGGCTTCAAGGCCGAGCCGGGCGAGCGCTTGGCGAAGGCGCCGTTGACCTGGCCGCCGATGTCGCCGTTGAAGAAATCGGCCGAGCCGACCAGAGCCTTCACCGACAGGTCGCGCGTATCGACCAGCAGGGCACTGGCATTGACGATGCCGATGCGCGACTGGCGTTTGACGTAGCTGTGGATGCGCTCTTCGAGCAGGCGCTGCAGGCCGGCGTCCAGCGTGGTGTGAATGACCTCGCCGTGGTCGGGCTGGGCCAGCAGGGCGTTGCTGAGGTGCGGCGCGACGAAGGGCAATTGGTCGAGAGCGCGGAAATGCAGCGGCGCCGGCATCAGCTCGGCCACCGCATGCGCCTCGGGATGCTGCCGTGCCCAGGCGTCGAACAGGCGCAGGCGCGCGGCGCGCAGGCCGTCCGGCTCTTCGCCATCCGGCGCCCGCGCCGCCGGCGACTGCGGGATCAGCACCAGGGACAACGCCTCGGGCAGGCTCAGGTGGTCCGGGGTCTTGCCGAAGTAGATCAGGCTGGCGGCGCCCACGCCCTGGATGTTCTGGCCGTAAGGCAGCAGGTTGATCTCGGCTTCCAGAATGTCGTGCTTGGAGTAGCGCAGTTCCAGCCACAGTGCGGCGGCGATCTGGCGCAGCTTGCCGGCCGGGCTGCGGGTGTTGAGCCCATAGAGCAGGCGCGCCAGCTGCATGGTGATGGTGGAGCCACCCTGGCGCGCGCCGCCGCCGTAGGTTTGCAGCACCGCGCGCAGCAGCGCCGGCGGGTTCACTCCGGGGTGCCAGAGGAAGTGCTGGTCTTCGTGCAGCAGCAGGGCCTGGGTGAAGGTGGGCGCCACCTGCGGCAGCGGCGTCCACAGGCGGTATTGCTGGTCGTCGGCCAGGGTCAGGCGCAGCAGGCGGCCGTCGGCGTCGAACACGGCGGTGGAGCTGGCAACCTGCTGGCGCAGGCTGGTATGGGGCCACAGACGCAGCACAGCCGCCGCCGCCAGCATGCAGCTCAGCAGCACGGCGCAGCTGCGCAGCCTGCGACCACCATGGCGCTCCGCTTCGCACCTCTCCCTCCTGGGGGAGAGGTGAAGCAATCGCCGCATGCCGGGCACGAGCTTCACCGCCCTCTCAGGGTGCCGTTACCGTGATGCTGCCGGCGACGGACTGGGCCTGGATGCTGCGGTCGTACATGGCCTCGCCATAGGCCGGCGGCACGGTGAAGGTGCCGACATTGGTGGCCTTGATGCGGTAGGTCAGTTCCTGGATGTCGGTGCCGATGTTGCCGTAGGCCACCACCCGGTCCTCGCGCAGGTCGGCATAGTCGGGGAAGGCCGGCGGGTGGTACCAGAAGAAGCTGCAGCCGCAGTCCGCCGGCGCTTCCGCCTCACCCTCGCCTTCCGCCTGGCCCTGTTCCTGGCTGTCGGCATCGGCCGGCGGGTTCTGCTGGGCGCCGTCGGCCGAGGCACTCTGTACCGCCTGCGGCTGCGGCTCGCCGCGCGGCAGCACGATCTCGAAGCCGCCCGGCAACAGGTCCACCAGCACACCATTGGTGAAAGCCTTGTTGTTGGTGGCGCGGAACTTGACGTGCACCACCAGCTCCTGGCCGAGCTTGACCGTGCCCAGCGGCTTGCCGTCGGCGTCGGTGTATTCGCGCAGGATCTCGAAGCCCTGGCTGATGGCCTTGAGCGGCGGCTTGCGGTCGAAGCCGGACTCGTCCGTCTCGTAGTAGGCGCGCACGCCGGCCTCGTTGCCGAAGCGCAGCTTGGCGGCCTGGGCGCTGAATGGCACCTTGGGCAGCACGCCGTCCGGCAGCTGCAGCGCCTTGGCGCTGCCATCCTTGAGCACCTCGGCGATGGACAGCTTGCCGGCCGCGGCATCGCCCACGGTGCTGGCGTACTGGTCCAGGGCGAGGATGGTTTCCGCCGAAGACAGGGACTGGTACTGGCCCTGGGTAATGCGCTGCACCAGGGTATCGAGGAAGTCCGCCGGCAGGGTCCTGACGCGCTCGGGGAAGTGGCGCGCCAACAGGTAGAGCAGCTCGGCGTCCACCGCCATCGGCGTATGGTAGGTGTCGTAGGGCTGCAATACACCCAGCTTGACCTTGCCGATGGTCTTGTCGGCCAGCCGCTTCTGCTTCATCAGCTGATAGGCGGACGCCAGGTAGGCGGCCGTGATGTCCTGCTGCCAGTTCTTGTAGCGCTCGTCGAGGCGGCCCTGCAGCGCCGCGGCCTCGTTGGCCATGACGTTGCCCTGCCGGGTCAGCAGGTAGATGGCGTAGGCGCTGTCGCGCTCCTCGTCGAGGTTGTTGCCGTCACGCGCGGCGAGCTGGTGCAGGTAGTCGTTGCCGTGGTTGACCAGGTCCTGCGGCACCGGCTGGCCGCGTTCCGCCGCTTCCAGCAGCACCTGCTGCGCGTAGAGCGAGACGAACTCGACGACGCTGGAGCCGCCGCCGGGCCAGTAGCGGTAGGAACCGTCGTCGGTCTGGCGTGCGCGCAGTTCGGCGATCAGCCCGGACAGGTCCGAACCATGCTGCGCCTTGACATAGCCGAACTCCGGCCGGTTGCCGAGCACGATGGCGGGCATGGCCATGCTGGCCAGCTGCTCGGTGCAGTCGTAAGGATAGTTGCCGAGGTAGCTGACCAGGCCATGGCTCAGGCCCAGCGGCAGCACTGACACGCCGGCTTCGGCCTTGCGGTACTCGGGATACAGCTCGCGCAGCACCGGCAGGTCCTGGCTGGCGGCGGTGAAGCTGCCGGCGCTCAGGCGCGTCTGATAAGGCGTGGCCGGGCGCACCGACAGGGTGGCCGCGAGCTGCGCGCTCTTGTCCTTGAAGGCGGCGTGGAACTGCAGGCTGGCCGAGCCGAGCTGGTCGCGCGCCTTGACGTGGAAATGCGCGGCGCCCTCGTGCATCTCGGTGATGGGCAGCGTTTGCTGCCTGTCGCCCACCACTTCGAGCTGGCTGGAAGGGTCGACGCTGACTACGATCGGCGCCCCCGCGCCGCTGCCCTTGACGTTGTTGGCGACGCCGACGCTGACCTCGAACTCGTCGCCGGGCGACACCGTGGTCGGCGCATTGGGCGAGAGCACGAAGTCGCCGCGCACGGTGGTCTTGCCTTCGGCGGTGCCGAGGGCGTCGTCGGCCACCGCCACCGCCATCACGCGCAGGCTGCCGTTGAAGTAGTCCGGCACCTCGTAGTCCAGTTCGCGCGGGGTCTGGTCGGCGTCGACGATGCCGGACCAGTAGGCGACCGGCTTGTCGGTCTTGCGCTTGAACGGGTTGAGGTGGCGGCCCAGCGCCCCTTCGGCGTCGCCGCCGGGCGCGGCCATCTCGGCGTCGTGCATGAACTCGGGCAGGATCTGGTCGAGGATCTGCAGGGTGCGCACATCGAGCGAGCGCTTCTGGAAGAACCAGGCCAGGGGGTTGGGCGTCTTGTAGCGCGCCACCTGCAGGATGCCTTCGTCGATGGCGAACACCACGATGCGCGCCGGCCGGTCGGTGCTGTAGTGGATGGCCAGGCGCTGGCCGGGCTTGACCAGATCGGCCTGCTCCAGCCTGACGTGGGCGGTGCGGCGGTCCAGCGCCACCGAGAACGGCTGCACGCCGTAGGACAGGGGGCTGGTGTAGATCTCGTCCGAGCCGGGATCGCGGATGAAACTGACGCTGACGTAGGCGTTGCCGTCGATACCCTCCGGCAGCTTGATGTGCTGCACCGAGCTAGTGGTGTCGGCCTTGAACCACTTGTAGCTGTAGACCTTGTCGCGCTCGATGGTGATGAGGCCGGCGCCGGTGTAAGGCGCCTGCACCTGCATGGCGATGTCGTCGCCCGGCGCGTAGTCCTTGCGGTCCAGGGTGAGCTGCAGTTCGGCGTTCTTGTCGAGGCGGCCCGCCAGGTTGGCGGCGCCGGCGACGCTGTAGTCGATGCGGGCGTATTGCTGGCCGCCCATGTCCTGCACGACGTAGCTGAAGCTGCCCGGGGTGTGCGTATCCAGCGCCAGCTGCGCGCCGGCGGCAGGCACGGCGTAAGGCTCTTCACTCAAGGTGACTTCCTTGAGCTTGGAGACGTATTTGTAGGTGCCGTTGTCGAGCTTGGTCAAGATGGAGACGTAGCGGCGCTCGATGCGCAGCAGCTTGAGGTCCTTGACCTCGGTCTTCTTCGCCTGCGGATTGATGGCGATCAGTTCCGCCTTGCGCGCACTGTCGCGGCTGACGTAGCCGAGGTCGCCGTCGGCCTTCCAGCCGACCAGGTAGGGCAGGTTCGACACCAGCTGCGCGGCTTCGGCGGCGACGCCGCGGCCGCCATCGGCCTCGAAGCCCTCGGCGACCAGGTGCAGGCGGTAGGTGGCGCGGGCGAAGCGCTGCAGGTTGAGGTCGAACGAGGCGGCGCCCTGGTCGTCGGTCTTGGTTTCCGCCAGCTGGTCGTTGAAGCCTTCCTTGGCGGCCTGGGGGTCGTAGAACTGGTAGGCGCTGTAGGCGGGAAACGCCGGGAAGCTGGGCGAGAGGATCATCTGCGCCGTGACGCGGCGGTTCTGCGCCGCGGTGCCGAACAGGTTCTGCAGGTCGATGCTGGCCTTGAGCTGCTCGGGCGAGACCCAGCCTTCGGCGCTTTCCGCGGAGAGGTGCGCGGTCATGCGCAGTCGGTCGGGCTGGAACTCCTGCACTTTGACGGTGATCGAGCCGATCGCATCCTCGCGGCCTTCGCTTTTGATGATCGCCAGGGAGACGGCGTAGTCGCCGGTGGGGGCGCTGTCGCGCGTGGTGTAACGGATGTCCTCGAAGCCGGCCGCGGACAGGCGGATGGCGTCGCGCTTGACCACGCTGCCGCGCGGGTCGGTGACCTGCACGCGCAACGGCACGCCGGCCAGGGACTTGGCCCAGTCCTGCGCCTTGACGATGGCGCCGACACGGATTTCGTCGCCGGGGCGGTAGATGCCGCGATCCGAGAACAGGAAGGCGCTGAGTCGGCCGCTGTCGGCGGAGTTGCTGACGCCGCCGATGTCGAAGCGTGACAGGTCGAGCTCGCGGTCGCTGCGGCCGATGGGCAGAAAGCTGCTGTCGCCGTTCTTGCGCGCCAGGTACAGCACCGGCTCGTGCTCACGCTTGAAGCTCTTGAGGTCGGCGAAACGGGCGTGACCGTCGGCGTCGGTGGTCTGGGTCTGCAGCGCTTCGCCGTTCTTGCCCAGCACGGACAGGCTGACGCCGCTGACCGGCTCGCCGCCGTGGATGGACTGCACGAACAGGTCCTGCGTGCCGTCGACGGCCTTCTTCACCAGGATGCCGAGGTCGCTGATCACGATCAGGCGCTTATCGCTGGCCTGGCTCCAGGTCTGCGGTGCGGGAGCGTCGCCTTCGTCCTCGCCCTGCCCTTCGGCCTGCTCCTGGTCCGGGGCCTGCGCCGGGGCGACATCGTCGCCGGCGCTGTCGCCGCCCAGAACCTTCCTGGTGTCGGGATCATAGGCGCGCACGCGCAGCAGGAACACGCCGCGCTTGTCGGTGCCGTCCTTGTTCAGGTACTCGCCGAGGTCCACCGCCTCGTAGTGGGCGGTGCCCGGCTTGAGCCTGGGCAGGCGCAGCACCTTGGTGAAACGCTCGGTGATGTTGCTCTCGTCGAAGCTCCAGCCGGCCTTGAATTCGGGATTGCGGAAGTCGCCGCTGGTCTGCGTGACCAGGTGTTGCAGCTGGTCCGGCAGCAGACGCGCGATCTCCAGCTGCAAGCCGGGCACATCACGGGTGAAGACAGTGACCTTCCTGGCGCCGGACAGGGCCAGCAGCGAACCCTCGTGGGCGATGCGCAGCTCGCGCGGGAACTCCGGCACCTGCAGGGTCTGGGTGACCTGCTTGCCGAGGAGGTAGCCGCCGAACGAGCGCAGCCCCTTTTCCACTTGCAGGTAGACATAACGGCCCGGATCGGCCTGGTAGCCGAAGCTGTGTTGTTCGACATGCTCCTGCTCGTTGGGGGTGTAGTTCAGGGCCAGGGGCTCGGAGGCCTTGAGCAGTTCCGGCGTGATGTTCTTGCCATCCCAGCTGAACGGGATCTTGCGCCCCTTGTGCGCATCGTCCCACTTCTTTTGCTGCTCCGGGTCCGGACTGGCCGCGGGCAGCAGCCAGGCCTTCACCTTGGAGGTGATTTCCTTTTCGGTCACCGAGTAGCTGGTGTGCAGCAGCAGGATCTGGCGCGGGTCGTCGTGCTGGTCACGGGCGATGTCCAGGCTGGTGTCGGCCACTTCCAGGGCAAATTGCCCGGGCACCACAGCGCTGGAATTCAGGGCTTCGCCGGTCTTGTTGCCGCCGCGCGCGGCGTGCAGCCCGGAGCCGATCTCCACCGCCAAGCGGCCCTGCTTGGCCGGCACGGTGAGTTGCGCGGAGTGGACGAAAGCCTGCAGCTTGTACTTGTCGTACTGCACGGTATAGTCCGGCTTGCCGACCTGCTCTTCCTCGCTGTCGGTGATCTTGTTGAACAGGGCCAGCTTGATGCGGCTTTCGAAATCGGCGGTATCGACCGGGTGGGAGAACGTCACCGTCACCACCACCTTCTTGTCGCTGACGTTGACCGGATCCTGGTAGAACTCGGTGCTGCTGATCTTGGCGCTGAACGGGACGGTGGCGAACTTGAAGCGGTAGTCCTTCAGATGCACATGGCTCGCGGTAAAGCCTCTCCTGGCCAGGCTCACGTCATAGGACTGGCCGATGGGCCAGTCGGCGCCGGGCAGGAATTTGAGGGTCTTGTCGTCCTCCCAGGTCCACACGCCAGCGATGGCCGGAGAGAGATCAATGCCGCCGGTCCTGGGATCGACGTTCTTGCCGGCTGACTGCAGCGGCGCCACCGAACCGGAGAAGCGCACATAAAGCGGTTTGGGGCCGTTGTTAGGCGCGTCGCAGTCGTAGCAGGTGATCGGCGGGGCTTCGACGGTGAACGTCACCTCCACCGGCTTGGGGCGGTGCTGATACCAGTGCCAGCCGTACACCCCGGCTGAAAGCCCCGCAGCCACGATGGCGCCGATAGCGGCGCCGCGCAGAGGATGGCGGCGCAGCCAGCCCACAAGCCCCTCCAGGCCGGACAGCAGGCGCCCCCAGCACCAGGCCAGCCATGACGGTGGCGTCCATTGCACGCGCCCCAGCAGCAGACGAAACAGGCCACTCAGGGCCTTGCCGACGAACGCCAGTGCTGCCAACAGATTTGCCATGGATATCCCCATTTGCCCGTCGTGGGCTTGCTTGCGCTGTTATTATTCCGATCAAGTCTGACTTTGCCGTGTCGGACTCGTGCAAAAAATTTGTAATTCTTGCGAACGCCCGGCTTGTTGGAACGATTCGTGAATCAGGGTATGTCGACTACGCCACGCGAAACTGACAACCAGGTCTCAATCGCGCAAACATGATGTAACCTCGGCCCGGCAGTATGCCTTGGGCATACTGTAAAATCAGCCCAAGAGCCTGCATTTTTCCTTTTATAACAATGAATTCGCTTCCTTGTTTCAAGGCGTACGACATTCGCGGGCGCGTTCCTGAAGAATTGAACGCCGATATCGCGTTCCGGCTGGGCTGCGCCTACGCGCAGCGTTTTTCGCCCAAGCGCGTGGCTCTGGGCCGCGACGTGCGGCACTCCAGCCTTGAACTGCTGAACGCGCTGGCGCACGGGCTGGTCTCTGAAGGGGTTGAAGTAGTCGACCTGGGCCTTTGCGGCACCGAAGAGGTCTATTTCGCCGCATTCCAGACGGGTATTGACGGTGGAATCATGGTCACTGCCAGCCACAACCCGATGGATTACAACGGCATGAAGCTGGTACGTGGCGGCGCCATCCCGATTTCGGGTGATACCGGCCTGCGCGAACTGGAGGCCGCCACTGCGGCATCCACCGCCCGCGCCCCGGCAGGACCGGCCCAACGCACCCCGATCGATTTGCGGCCCGCCTATATCCAGCACCTGCTTGGATATATTGATCCGGCCAAGCTCAAATCCTTGAAAATCGTGGTCAACGCCGGCAACGGCTCGGCCGGCCTTGTGATCGACGCCCTGGAACCCAGGTTGCCGTTTCAATTCGTCAAAGTCCACCATCAACCTGATGGTTCGTTTCCGAATGGCATCCCCAATCCCCTGCTGCCGGAAAACCGCTCCGCGACCTCCCAAGCCGTGGTTGCGAGCAAGGCGGACTTCGGCATTGCCTGGGACGGGGACTTCGACCGCTGCTTCCTGTTCGACGAAGCCGGCGCTTTCATTGAGGGCTACTACATCGTCGGCCTGCTGGCCGAGGCGATGCTGAAAAAGGAGCCCGGCGCCAAGATCATCCACGATCCGCGCCTGACCTGGAACACCATCGATACGGTCACGCGCGCCGGCGGCATCCCGGTGCAATCCAAGACAGGACATGCTTTCATCAAGGAGCGCATGCGCGCGGAGAACGCCATCTACGGCGGCGAAATGAGCGCGCATCACTATTTCAGGGATTTCGCCTATTGCGACAATGGCAATATTCCGTGGTTGTTGGTGGCGGCGCTGTTGTCGGAACATGGCCTCCCCTTGTCCCAATTGGTGGCGGAACGGCAGCGATGCTTTCCCGCCTCGGGCGAGATCAACCGCAAGGTGACTGATATCCGCCAGGTCCTGGCTGGAATCGAGCAGCGGTATGCACCGGATTCCCTTCAAGTGGACAAGACGGACGGCATTTCCATCGAGTATCCGGACTGGCGCTTCAATCTGAGGGGATCCAATACCGAACCCGTGCTGCGCCTCAATGTGGAATCTCGGGGCGATGCCGCCCTGATGCACAACAAGACCCAAGAACTACTAAGCCTGATCGATGCTCACTAACACTTCCAACTCCAACCAGTCGCCGATGATCGTCCCCGTCCTGCTTGCCGGAGGTTCCGGCACGCGCCTATGGCCCTTGTCCAGAGAGGGGTATCCGAAGCAGTTCCTGAAACTCACGGATCAGTGGTCACTGCTGCAGCAGACTGCTCGAAGAGCGGCGGCACTACCGCACGCAGCGGCGCCAATCCTGATTTGCAATGAAGCACACCGGTTCCTGGTGGCCGAGCAACTTCGTCTGGCCAACATCCATGGAGCAGAGATCGTACTCGAGCCCGAAGGCCGCAACACCGCACCCGCGGCCGCCGCGGCC
>CAYVKA010000027.1:51274-52672 GCA_964451925.1 uncultured Nevskia sp.
CGGCCTGCCTGATTGCGCGGGAAAGGCACGGTCCCGATACATTGGTGTTCATCATGGCGGCGGACAACCTCATCGCCAATTCAGGGGCATTCGAATCGGCCGTGGGGATAGCGACCAGCATCGCCCGTGAAGGGCGCCTAACCACCTTCGGCATCACTCCGACCCGCCCAGAAACCGGCTACGGGTACCTGCGGCGTGGCAAGGCGCTGCCCGCTGGAGGTTTCGAGGTCTCCGCCTTTGTTGAGAAACCGAACATCACGCTTGCCAAGAGTTACGTGGAAAGCGGCGAATATCTTTGGAACGGGGGAATGTTCCTGTTCCGCGCGCAAAGCTTCCTCAACGAACTCAGCAGGCTGGACCCGGCTATCCTGGAAGCCTGCACCAGGGCGGTCACCGATGCAAAGCGGGATCTCGATTTTGTTCGCCTTGACGCTACTGCCTTCAAGTCTGCCCGTTCAGATTCCATCGACTACGCCGTGATGGAAAAAACGGACAAGGCTGCGCTGGTACCCATGGATGCAGGCTGGGATGACGTCGGCTCCTGGGCATTCCTCGAAACCCTGCCTCGCGACAGCCGCGGCAACTACATGCACGGCGACGTGTTGATCGAAGATTCCGATAACACTTTGGTACATAGCGAGAACCGCCTGGTAGCCGCCCTTGGCATAAAGGACGTCGTGGTTATTGAGACCAAGGATGCAGTGTTGGTGGCGAGTCGAAACCGAACACAGGACGTCAAACGGATCGTGGCGCGTCTCAAAAACGAGCGACGGCCGGAAGCGGAGAGCCACACTGTCGTACACAGGCCTTGGGGCAGCTATGAAACCATCGCGATCAGCACGCGATTCCAAGTTAAGCGCATCATCGTTAAGCCCAAACAAAAATTAAGCCTGCAAATGCATCATCATCGCGCGGAACACTGGATCGTGGTCTGTGGCACCGCCCGGGTGACTTGTGCCGAGCGCGAATTTCTACTTGCAGAAAACGAGTCGACCTATATTCCGCTTGGAGCTCAGCACCGCCTGGAAAACCCGGGTTCCATCCCTCTTGAGCTTATAGAAGTTCAATCAGGCAGCTACCTAGGAGAAGACGATATCGTCCGGTTCAATGATGTCTATGGGCGAGCTCCGTAGGGCTTCAAACACCGGCTGCGGCAAGAAACTTTAGGGCGAGATGGGGCAAGTCGCTCGTTCGCATCTTCTTGATATCGTAGGATTTGCACCCTCCAAGCCTATCTAACCGGCCACCACTGCAGTCCGGGTGAGATGTGTCACATTTTATGCAAGTGGCACGGGGTATGCTTGCTTCCAGATAAGCCATCTTTCTCACTTTGGGCCCCCTAACAGCCTGCTGAAAAACCCGGCGCGGAATGTGCTGGAATGTTGAAACGGTAGCGAG
>CAYVKA010000028.1:0-52640 GCA_964451925.1 uncultured Nevskia sp.
GACCTATTTCCGCATCAACGAGCGCAACACCGGCCAGTTCGAGCGCACCCTGATCGTCGCCGAGGACGGCGCCTACGTCAGCTACCTGGAAGGCTGCACCGCGCCGCAGCGCGACGAGAACCAGTTGCACGCCGCGGTGGTGGAGCTGGTGGCGCTGGACGACGCGCAGATCAAGTATTCCACGGTGCAGAACTGGTATCCGGGTGACGAGCAGGGCCGCGGCGGCATCTACAACTTCGTCACCAAACGGGCCGACTGCCGCGGCCGCCGCAGCAAGGTGTCCTGGACCCAGGTGGAGACCGGCTCGGCCATCACCTGGAAGTACCCGAGCTGCATCCTGCGCGGCGACGATTCGGTGGGCGAGTTCTACTCGGTGGCGCTGACCCACCACATGCAGCAGGCCGACACCGGCACCAAGATGATCCACGTCGGCAAGAACACCCGCTCGACCATCGTCTCCAAGGGCATCTCGGCCGGCAAGGGCCAGCAATCCTATCGCGGCCTGGTGCGGGTGCTGGAGAGCGCCGAGAACGCGCGCAACCACACCCAGTGCGACTCGCTGCTGATCGGCGACCAGTGCGGCGCGCATACCTTTCCCTACACCGAGGTGCGCAACCCCAGCGCGCGGCTGGAGCACGAGGCGACCACCTCGAAGATCGCCGAGGACCAGCTCTATTACTGCCGCGCGCGCGGCATCAGCGAGGAGGAGGCCGTATCGATGATCGTCAACGGCTTCTGCAAGGAAGTGTTCAAGGAACTGCCGATGGAGTTCGCGGTGGAAGCCGGCAAGCTGCTGGCGGTGTCCCTGGAGGGATCGGTGGGCTAAAGCCCCCTCCCCTGTTCAACGATTCAAGGAATTCACGATGCTCGAAGTCAAAGGTCTGCATGCCAGGGTCGAAGGCAAGGACATCCTCAAGGGCCTGGACCTGAGCGTCCGCGCCGGCGAGGTGCACGCCATCATGGGGCCGAACGGTTCCGGCAAGTCCACCACCGCCCATGTGCTGGCCGGCCGCGAAGGCTACGAGGTGACCGCCGGTTCGGTGCTGTTCGACGGCAGGAACCTGCTGGAGCTGCAACCGGAGGAACGTGCCTGCGAGGGCATTTTCCTCGGCTTCCAATATCCGGTGGAGATCCCCGGCGTCAGCAACCTGACCCTGCTGAAGGCAGCGCTGAATGCACGGCGCAAGTACCGCGGCCTGCCGGAGATGGAGGCCACTGATTTCCTGGCCTGGGTGCGCGACCGCGCCAAACTGGTCAAGATCGATCCGAAAATGCTGTCCCGCGGTGTCAATGAAGGATTTTCCGGCGGCGAGAAAAAGCGCAATGAAATCCTGCAGATGCTGATCCTGGAACCGCGTCTGATGATCCTGGACGAAACCGATTCGGGCCTGGATATCGACGCCCTGAAGATCGTCGCCGACGGCATCAACGCCCTGCGCTCACCACAGCGGGCCACCATTCTGGTCACCCACTACCAACGCCTGCTGGATTACGTGCAGCCGGATTTTGTTCACGTGCTGGCCGGCGGCCGCATCGTGCGCAGCGGCGGCCCCGAACTGGCCCGCGAACTGGAACAGAAGGGCTACGGCTGGCTGGAGGCGGCTTGATGAGCCTCGCTGCCTACCGCGAAACTTTCGATCAGTTCGCCGCCGGCCTGCCGGACGCACAACGCGCGGCGCGGCGGGAGCAGCTGGGGCGCTTCCTGGCGGCTGGTTTTCCCACGCCGCGTATCGAAGCCTGGCACTACACCGATCTGGCCGCCCTCAACGAGCGCCAGTTTATCCCCGCGCCCGCAGCAGAACTGCCGCCCGCCGCGGAACTGCTGGCTGACGCCGAGCGGCTGGTATACGTCAACGGACGTCTGGATTCGGTGCACAGCACAGCCACCGCGCTGCATGGCGACAATCCCGCCGCCAGTGACGGCGATACGGTCGGCGCGCTCAATGCGGCCTTCGCCAGTGGCGGCCTGCGGCTGAATCTGGGGCACAACGAGCGTCTTCCGCGCCCATTGCAGGTGCTCCTGGCGGGCGTGGCCGACGCGGCACCCGCAATGGCGCATCAGCGCCACCGCATCGAGCTCGGCGAGAATGCCGAAGCCACAGTGCTGTTCCAGTTCCTGGGCCGGGGCGGCGGACGGTTCGGCACCCAGGCAATTGAGGTCCGGCTGGCAGCCGGCGCGCGCCTCACGCTCTACCGTGTGCAGGACGAAACAGCCGATGCCACGCTGCTGACCCGCATCGACGCCCAACTGGGGCGTAACAGCCGGCTGGAGGCCGTCGCCGTGGATTGTGGCGGGGGGTTGGTGCGACATGACTTCAATGTAGTGCTGGCCGAAGCCGGCGCAGAAGCGACGCTTTCCGGCCTGTACATGCCGGCGGCCGGCGGCCATATCGACAACCAGACCCGTATCAGCCACGCCGCGCCGCACTGCCGCAGCCGCGAACTGTTCAAGGGGATCGTCGATGCCAGGGCCCGGGCCATCTATGTCGGCAAGGTGGTGGTGCAGCCCGGCGCTCAGAAAACCGATTCGGAGCAGCGGGTGGCCAATCTGCTGCTGTCACGCAAGGCCGAGGTCAACGCCAAGCCCGAACTGGAGATTTACGCCGACGACGTGAAGTGCGCCCATGGCGCAACGGTCGGGCAGCTGGACGAGAAGGCGCTGGAATACCTGCGCAGCCGCGGCATAGGCGCCGACGAAGCCCGGGCCCTGCTGCTGCATGCCTTTGGCGTCGAAGTGCTGGAGCGGATCGGCATTCCGGCCCTGCGCCGCAGCCTAGCCAGCCGTCTCGGCCTGGCCCAGGAAGAGGCGTTCGCGGGGGCATCCGGGGAGGCCATGGAATGAATAGCGCCGTTCCGCGCCCGGCCGCGCCGCATTCATCCTCGCTGCCGCCTCTCGATCTGGAGCGGATTCGCGCCGACTTTCCGATCCTGCGGGAGGAGGTCCGGGGCGGCCGCCTCGCCTATCTCGACAACGGGGCCACGACGCAGAAACCGGAATCGGTGCTGCGGGCGATGGACGACTACTATCGCCACAAGAATTCCAATGTGCACCGTGCGGTGCACGATCTGGCTGAGCGCGCCACCACGGCCTACGAATCGGCCCGTGACCGTATCGCCGGCTACCTGGGTGCCGCGCGCGAGGAAATCGTCTTTACCCGCGGCACCACCGAGGCGATCAATCTGGTCGCCTATAGTCACCTGCTGCCGCGCCTCAAGTCCGGCGACGAGATCCTCGTCACCGCCATGGAGCACCATTCCAACATCGTGCCGTGGCAGCTGGTTGCCGCCCGGGCCGGGGCCCGCGTGGTGGCGGCGCCAGTGACCGACAGCGGGGAACTGGACGTCGAAGGCTGGCGCCGGCTGCTCGGCCCGCAGACCCGCCTGGTGGCCGTCGGCCACGTTTCCAATACGCTCGGAACCATCAATCCGATCGAATTGCTGATCCGCGAGGCCCATGCCCAAGGGGTGCCGGTGTTGGTCGATGGTGCCCAGGCCATCGCCCACCTGGCCGTGGACGTGAAGGCCCTGGACGTGGATTTTTATGCCTGTTCCGCTCACAAGGCCTACGGCCCCACCGGGTTCGGGGCGCTCTATGCCAAGCGCAGCCACCTGGAGGCGATGCAGCCGTGGCACGGCGGCGGCGACATGATCCGCACGGTGTCGTTCGAAGGCAGCACCTGGAACGACGTGCCTTACAAGTTCGAGGCCGGCACCCCGGACATGGCGGGCGCCGTCGGCTTTGCCGCCGCGCTGGACTACATCCAGGCCCAGGGGCTTGGGGAAATCGCCGCACATGAGCACGCCCTGCTGCAGGAAGGTACCGCCCGTCTGGCCGCCATCCCCGGTCTTCGCCTGATCGGCACCGCGGCCCGTAAAGGGGGCATCCTGTCGTTTGTCATGGATTGCGCACATCCCCAGGACATCGGCACCATTCTGGACCAGGAAGGCGTGGCGGTGCGCACCGGCCACCACTGCACCATGCCTCTGATGCAGCGCTTCGGAATACCGGCGACAGTGCGGGCCTCGCTCGGCATCTACAATGGCACGGACGACCTGCAGCAACTCGAGCGCGCGCTGCTCAAGGCAAAACGGTTGTTTACTTGAACTGTTATTGCTAACGTTTAGGCATTAAAAGAATAATTGGCGGAAACCCCTGAGCTGGACCTCGAAGGGGGTACAGGGACGTGCAACAAGGGATTGAAGGAGTCACCGGGGGGAAGCAATGCCGGTTTGTGGTGGTTTTTCGCGCACGTGGAGGAATTGCCGTCCGGCCGGTGGTGGCTGCGGCTATTCGTTTCTTCCTGATTCAAATCAGCCGCCCCCCGGATCGGGGCAGCAGGGGCTGTGCAGCCGTACAAAACGGCAGGCGGGGTATACGCTACTTGAGGTCATTGTCGCCATCACCATCACGGCGATCCTCGCCGCCATGACGGTCCCTTCGTTCCTGCAGAGCATGCGGGTCAATCGCGGCGTGTCCGAGGCCAACGGCATCCTTGGCGTGGTGACCATGGCGCGCAACGAGGCCATCAAGCGCGATGCCAGCATCTCGTTGTGCCCGTCCAGCAACGGCACCGGCTGCGCTTCCAGCGGCAATTGGGACCAGGGTTATCTGGCCTTTATCGATATCAACGGCAATGGCAGTTTCGGCACCGGCGACACGCTGATCCGCACCGAAGTCCCGCTGAGCGGCTCAAGCACGATCAGCCTGTGCCAGGGCGTACCATCGACCAACAACACGACGGTATCGAGCCTGACATTCAGCGGCACCGGGCAATTGACGTCCCAGGTCTATTTTGACGTGAATCCGACCACCAAGTCGGGCACCGCATGCCCTTCTTCGGGTGCCGCCAAAGTGACGGGTGAACGCTACGTCGTCGTGCGCCAGATCGGCCGCGCCAATGTGTGTGACCCCACCGACAGCAATTGCGGAAAATGAAACGACAATCCGGCATCACACTGATCGAGGTGCTGATCACCGTCCTGGTGCTGGCGATCGGCTTGCTGGGCATTGCCGCCCTGCAGGCGACGGCCATGAGCGGCAACTACATCTCCTATCAGTACACCCAGGCGGCATTTCTCGCCGAGGGGATGGCGGAGAAAATGCGCGCGAATCGCAACGCCTACACCGGCGGCAACAACTACTACAGTCTGACCGCCGGCAGCGCCCCGAGCGTGTCGGCCACTTGCTATGCCAGCGCCTGCACGGCGCAGCAGCAGGCCTTGTGGGATATGGGTTTGTTTTATGCCCAGGTCACCGGCGGCAGCCTGACTTCTGCGAAGACACTGACCGCGCAGGATTCCAGCGGCAGCAGCATCGGCACCCTGCCCGGGGGCCAGGCATCGATCCTCTGCGACAGCCCGTTTCCGACTGCGACCGCCGGCAAGTGCCTGGTCACCATCTACTGGGATCCGGGCCGTACCGGCACCACCAGCAGCACCAAATACAGCTGCAACGCCAGCGACTCCACCGCCCTGAAATGTTTCCAGCTTTCCGTCATCCTGCCATGAAATATAACCGGGGCTACTCGCTGATCGAGTTGATGGTGGCCATCACCCTCGGCTTGGTGCTGCTCGCCGGAATCATCCAGGTGTTCGTCAACAGCAAGCAAGGCTACCAGGTGCAACAGAGCACCGGGCGCGTGCAGGAGAACACCCGTTTCGCGGTGGAGTATCTCAACCGCTACATCACGCTGGCGGATTTCTGGAGCACACTGAAGCCCTCGGTCAACAGCGGCTCGATCACGTTCAACACCAATCCGAGCGGCAGCGGCTCGTGCAAGGAAGCGGCCTGGATTGTCGATCCCAAGACCGGCATCATGGGCTATGCCGGGGTGTCCTCGAGCAGCAGCTTCGCCGACACCAAGCTCGGCGCCTGCATCGGCACCTTGACCACCACCTCCGGCAGCGACGCCTACGTCCCCAACAGCGACGTGCTGGCGATCCGTTACGTCAACCCGGATTGCTTCCTGTTCACCACCACCGGCGGCGGCTCGTCCAGTTCCGGTGGCTCTGGATCCGGCGGCTCATCCGGTAGCGGCTCATCAAGCGGCAGTTACAACACCCTGACCAATCCGCCCGCCGCGCCGGCTCCCTGCTCCACTGCGTCGGGGATCTATTGGTTGCGCGCCCAGTTGGGCGTCAATGGCGTGCTGTTCAATATCACCAGCAGCAGCGATGTGACGGCCGCCAAGTCTTCCATCGGTGGAAGCACCGCCGACGCTCAGAATGGCGTGCTCGATTACCAGTATCAGGCCAACATCTTCTTCCTGGCCAACGTCGACAACGGTGAGGGGCAGACCCCAACGCTGTATATGGCCACCCTGCAGAACCCTTCCGGCACCGCGCAGACCGGTGTGCAGTTGTATCTACAGCCGCTGATCGACGGCGTGGAAATGTTGAAATTCGAATATGGCATCGACCCCACTTACGGGGCTGCCAATGACAATCTGTCGATTACGCAATATCTCCCGGCCGGATCGGTGACCAACTGGGCGCAGGTGCTCAGCGTACGTGCCAGCATGATCGTGCGGGGTGACACGCTGGACAATTTCCGGGACAACCAGAGCTATCAGATGACCAATGCCTACAGCTATGGTCCAAGCAACTATTCAGGCAACGAGAAATACCAGCGCCGCCTGATCGTGAAGGAATTCCTGTTGCGCAACAAGGTGCGTGGGCCATGAACCGCATTTCGCATTTCCCGCGGCAGCGGGGCTACGTACTGATCACCTCCATCATCTTCCTGGTGCTGCTGACCCTGGTTGCGCTGGTCGCCTTGAAGAACAGCGGACTGGAAGCCCGGATGGGGGCCAACAATGTCCTGCACACCCAGGCGTTCGAGTCCTCCGAAGCCAGCCGCCGCATCGTCAATACACTGGTGGACACCACCGTATTCAATCGCGGCTGGCCGGCCAAGGTCGGAGGCTCGGTCGACAACAGCGAGTTCGATTCCGTGTCGATGGGGCTGCTGACCAATCCCTACAGCAGCTGCGGCACCTCGACCGCACCCACTACCTATGGCGTGTGCCTGTATCCCCTGGCCGGGACTCCCAACAGCTGGCTGTCGAATCCGGAATGCAATGGCGCGTTTCCCTGCTCTCTGTTTCCCAACAACCTGAGCACCGATGCGCAATATTCCATTCCCGTAACGATCATTAGCGGCAGCAGCAGCGGTGGAAGCAGCGGCGGAAGCAGTGGAGGAAGCAGCAGTGGCTCGTCGGCGATGGTCACCGGAACGGTGGCCGTGTTCAAACTCAATGCCGCGCTGGCCCCGGGTTCCGGCGCACAAATGAACGCCGGGTACCTCGGCTCCGGCCACGGTTCTTCTGTAAATGGCAGTTATCTGTATTTCTTGATCAATAGCCACGGACGCGATCAGGGGAGCACGGCTCAAGCCGGCATCGACACCTCGACGATCTTCCGCGACACCATCAGGAACTAGGGGCATGACGATGTTGAACAGACTGAATCGTTTCCGGCTGGGTTGCCTGGCAGTGGCCGCCACCGGCGCCATTGCCACTATGGTCGCTGTGGTTAGTCCGCACCTCGCCAAAGCGGCCACAGCGCCGATCGGTACGCCGCTGTCCACGGCAACGCCGATCAGCGAGAACGAGGCCACCTACAATTTCCTCCCGGTATTGAACTCGGTCACCTCGCCGCCGCTGGTCATGTTGCTGATGTCGCGCGATGAGCAACTGTCGTTCAAGGCTTATACCGACTACACCGACCTGAACGGTGACGGCACGATTGAAACCACCTATGCCGACAGCATTACCTATAACGGCTATTTCGACTCCAATCTCTGCTACAACTATTCAAGCAGCAACAACTATTTTGCCGCGGGCGCAGCGGTCAGCAGCGGCCATCAATGCGGCACCAGCGGCAATCCCTGGAGCGGCAACTTCCTGAACTGGCTCACCATGAGCCGCATCGACATCGTCCGTTGGGTGCTCTACGGCGGACTGCGCTCCACCGACACGTCGGCACAAAGCGGCACCCAACAGACCGTGTTGAAACGTGCATTCATTCCCGCCGACGTGCACTCCTGGGCCAAGGTCTATCCGAATACCGCAGGCGATATCAACAAATACACCCCCTATTCGACAACCAGTGCGGTTTCGTTCTGTAACACTTCCGACGCTTCCACCGCCTCCAGTTACAATCCGGTTTTGCGCGTGGCATATGGCAACTACCTGAGCTGGGCATCAACAGAATCGCGCCAGTGCGATTGGCAGCAGCAGGCGATCAACACTTCGGCCAGAACCACCGATAATCCCTCGAGTTCGGCAAGCGGCAGCACGTCTCTCTACGTTTACGTCGATGTTTGCGATAACGCTTCATTTCGCGAATCCTTCTGCACCGGCTACACCAATTCCAGCACCACCAATTACAAGCCCACCGGCTTGTTGCAGAAATACGGGGAATCGGGGCAGCTTCGTTTTGGCCTGATTACTGGCTCCTACGACAATCCACGTACCGGCGGCGTTCTGCGCAAGAACATTGGACTGTTTGCCGGAAACGGCGGCCAGGGTACGGCTTGCACTACCGGGGATGAAGTCGATCTTCGGTACGGGACGTTCTGCAATCAGGGGGCAAATACTCAGGGCATCATCAACACGTTGAACCGTTTGTCGATCACGCAATACACCAGCTATCCGGGTGGCAGTCAGCCATCAAATCCAGGTGGCGGAAGTTCTCCTTACTATACCGATTGCAATATCTACGGCATCTTCAACCGCGACAATTCAGGCGCCAACGGATTCCTGAACGACCCTGGCGCGGCGCAATCCGGAGGGTCAGGTAAGACTGCCTCAAACTGTTCGGACTGGGGCAACCCTCTGGCTGAGATGTACGCAGAGGCGCTCCGCTACATCACCAATCAGGGATCAACTTCCGCAACCACTGGATTCGAACCGGGAACCAGTGGGATTGACTATAGTACCTTAGGGTTGCCTTCGGGACTCACCTGGGGCCAGTCGTACAGTGCGACCAATCAATGTGCCAGTTGCAGCATTATCATACTTTCAACAGGACAGACTTCATTCGATACTGACGAAATTCCAAGCATTTCTGGATTTCCATCTGAGGGGGTCGGGGGCGCAACGACGCGCCTAGGCCAAGCCGAGGGTATCTCTGGCAACTATCTTGTAGGTTACTACGGAACAACTCCTAAACAGAGCAGCAGTAGTTCGACAACACTGAATAAGGACTTCAATGCTCTGTGCGTCAGTACGGCAGTTGCCGACCTCAACTTGGTACGCGGAATCTGCCCGGAAACACCTTCCACCGAAGGTGGCTACCAGATTGCGGGCATGGCCTTCGATGCCTGGACCAATGATCTCATTAGCGGCTTGCCTGGGGCCCAGCGAGTGCAAACTTTTGCCATCTCTTTGGCGGAGAGTTTGCCCAGTTTATCCATTCCTGCTGGCAGTGGCACGCTGACTCTAGCCCCACTTTGCCAGGCCAACAACAACGGGACCGCTCCCTTCAGCGACGCCAACTGGCGTTCCTGCTCTTTCAGCAACGTCATCATCGGACAACAAAGCGTCGCGGCGCCTTTAGGAAACGGCAATGTGTTCGGACTACCAGCCGTCGCTTCGTCCACCGGCAGTTCGTCCTCATCAGGCGGTTCTTCGTCCGGCAGTTCTTCAGGAAGTTCGTCCGGCAGCACATCCCCCATCGGTCCAAACAATTCTTCGGGCAGCATTACCATTGTCTGGGACGACTCCCCATGGGGCAATGATCACGATCTCGATGTGCGATCAATGTTGTCGTGGTGCGTTGGTGCCGCTTGCAGCCAGTCCGGCTTTACCACCAACGGCGGCACCCGGTTACTGATCTGCCAGAACACCGACGCGACAAACTCACCGGCCTGCTTCAACTCCGGGGGTACCAGTCAGATCATACCGTCGCTCAATGCCAACGACGTCCTGGTTCGCATCGAGGATATTTATGCCTTTGCCGGCAACGAAATGCTGACCGGCTTCAGCGTCGGCGGCAGCACAACAATTGTCGGCGGGCCCAACGCCAATACTATTGATGGGGCGCAGCGTTTATTCCTGCGTCAGGGCAATTCAAATATCAACTTATTGACCACCAGCAGCAGCTATCCGACGAGCACCTGGAGCAATCCACAAGTACTGAAAATCACGGTGGGAAGCAGCAGCGTCGGACAGTTGCAGAACCCCCTGTTCTATGCAGCCAAGTATGGCGGCTTCAGCTATGTCAAGGGTACCAGCAACCCTTTGCCGACACAGTTGAGCCAGTGGAGTACCGGCGTGTCCGGCGCCGGTCTGCCCGATAACTACTTCCCAGTGCACAACCCGGGGTTGCTGTTTACTCAGTTGAAGAAAGTTTTCGATTCACTGTCGGCAAGCACTGGATCAGGTACAGCCGCAGCCGTGGTGGCGAACCAGCGCCAGGGCGATGGCGCGACCTATCAGGCGCTCTACATTCCGACCTACACCGACACCAGCAACAACACGGCGTATTGGATGGGGGAACTGCAATCCCTGTTCGTCGACAGCGAAGGTAATCTGCGCGAGGATACGACGCCGAGCAGCGCCACGCTGAACGAATCGGATTTCACCAAAAACCCGGCCGTGCAGTTGTATTTCGACACCATCAGCAACACCACCAAGGTGAAACGCTACAACTGCGATCCGAGCGGGGCCGCGGCCTGTTCGCCGACCGGCGCCTCGGACACGCTTGACAACCTGAACAGCCTATGGAATGCACGCGATGTTCTGGCGGCTCAAACCAATGGAGCGTCAACAACGCAACGCGGTTACAACACCGCTGCTAGTGCCGGAAGCGGGCGCTATATCTTCACTTTTCTCGATCAGAATCTGGATGGTGCGGTCGGAACCGGCGAACAGCTGGCTTTCATACCCGGCTCATTCACCGGAACCAACAACAACTACTACGGCATTCTGAACGTACCGGACAGCACCTCCGCCACCAACCTGATCAACTACATCCGGGGACAGGATCAGAGCGGTTTGCGCAATCGCACCATCACTTACGTCAGCGCCAAGAATTCGAGCAACACCCAGTACACCTACCCGCTGGGCGATATCGTCAATTCGACGCCCACCGTGGTTGGCACACCGGCGGAAGCCTTTGACCTGCTCTACAACGATGCAACCTACGGCGCTTTCCGCGCCGATTTCCAAAGGCGTCGCAACGTGGTGTATGTAGGCGCCGACGACGGCATGCTGCATGCTTTCAATGCCGGCTTCTACAACTCCAACACCAAACAGTTCCAGACCACCGGCCTGCACAGCGAAACGGCGCACGCGCTCGGCAGCGAGCTTTGGGCCTATGTGCCGTTCAATCTGTTGCCGCATCTGGTCTGGCTGACCGATCCGGCCTATACCAACAGCAAGCATGTGTTTTATTTCGACGGCACACCGCGCGCCTTCGATGCCCATGTTTTTGCCGGCACCGCCGACTGCACCCCATCGTCGACGGCGACGTCGCAGAGCTGCCACCCCTATGGTTGGGGCACCATCCTGGTTGTAGGCATGCGCTTCGGCGGCGGCGATCTCAGCCTGCCGGCCTGTACTTCGGGTAGTACGGCGACACTGCAGACCGCTTTCGCCGCCTTCAGCGGCATCACCTGCAGCAAGACCGGCGCAGCCACAACCATCACGACACATTCGGCCTACGTGGTGCTGGACGTCACCAACCCTGAGGCGCCGCCCACGGTATTGGGCGAGGTGACCGGCTCCACACCGCTTGGCGCCAATGTCATGGGTTACACCACTTCCGGCCCGACCGGCATTTCGTTCAGCGCCGTGAACAACTCCACCGCTGCGGTCCCCACGACGGACAAGTGGTACTTCCTGGTGGGCAGCGGCCCTACGGCGGAATCGAGCACCCCCGTGGTGGTGAATGCCAGCAGTTCGCAGGACGCAAAACTTTTTGCCTACCAACTGGCCAACAGCAGCGGCACAACGACGGTCAGCCTGAATCAGACATTCGATCTTGCCAGCGCCTCCAGCTCGACAAATGGCGGGGTGGGCTCTGCGGCCCAGAATGCTTTCACCGGTGATCCGATCGCCGTGGACTGGAACCTCGACTTCGTCGCCGATGACGCCTATGTCGGGATCGCCAACGGCAGTCCATCCAGTCCTGGCGGCCAGTTGATCAAGATCGACACCAAGCAGTCGTCGACACCGAGCAATTGGATCATTTCCAGCCTTACCAATCCTGGAGCGCCGGTGTTGCAGCCGCCTTCGGTGACCACCGACCTCAAGGGCAATAAATGGATCTATGACGGCACTGGCCGCCTTTATGTCTCGCCCGACTTGAGCAGTACCACCCAGCAATACCTGTTCGGAGTCATCGACCAGGGCGGAACGACGGCGACCACCTTCGGCACCTCCACCACGGGTCTGCTCGATGTGACCAGCGGCACAGTAACAGCCAGCAGCGGAGCAATCGGCGGACTGGGCAGCAGCATCACCACCGAATCCCAGCTCGAGTCGACGGTATTGACGGACTATGGCTGGAAAATCAAGTTGACCACCCCCGCATCCGGCGACACGATTGATGGTTCCCAGAGAGTGCTGAGTTCCACGGCGGTTCTCGGTGGAACCCTGTTCGCATCGGCCTTCACACCGAACAACAGCTTGTGCCTGGGCACCGGTCTGGCAACACTGTTTGCCAGCAACTATGTGACCGGCCTGGCCAATCCCACCAACCCTGCGTTGGGCCTGGACACAACCTCGACCTATTACATCAATTCCCTCTCATTGGGTGTAGGTTTGGGCGCGGAGCCCGCCTTGCACGTCAACGGCAACGCCGCCGGCTCGGTCACTGTCGTCACCCAGACTTCAACGGGGTCGATCATCACGACCAAGGCCTCGGTATCGACCTCGATTACCCCGGGCGAGATCGATTGGCGGCAAACCCACCCGAATACAGGCCCCTGATGACCATGCGCGCAAGTCAGCGGGGATATACCCTCAAGGAACTGGTGATCGTGGTGCTGATCGTCTCGATCCTGGCCGGGATCGCGGTGCGCAGTTTCCGCAAGTCCACACTGAAGAACAACCGGCAAAATGGCATCGCTTGCCTGGTGGAGATCCAGAAGCGGATGGAGGACTACTACACGCGCAATGCCGGCACCACGGATACCGCGGGCAATGGCACCACCGGTTATCCGACCTTGCAACAGATCGGTTACTCGTCGGGCAATTGTCCGGTCCCGGAAGGCAGCACCCTGTATACCGTGGCCTTGACCTTGCCCAATACCGCGATCACCAATTGCGCCAGCTGTTATCTGCTGACCGCCACAGGAGTTGGACCCCAGGTCAAGGACGGCACGCTTCTGCTGAGCGTGGATCCACGCAGTACCGCTTCGAACCAGAATATGTACCACAAGCAGCACACCACACCGGGCGGTACCACGCTGGAGGGCTGGATCTTCCAGCCGGGACAGTAGATGAACCGAAAGTCCGCAGGCTTCACCCTGATCGAACTGATGGTCGCGGTGGGCATCGCCGCCATCGTGGCAAGAATCGGCTTCGACATTTACATACAGTACATCATGCGCGCCAACCGCGCCGTGGGCAGAACCGCATTGGTGAGCCTGGCGGCGAAGGAGGAAGTGCAGGCCTTGCAGAATCCCGGCACTGGCTATGCGACCGATTTCACAACCCTGATCGGCTTGCCCGCCAGCGGTGGTACATCCGTAACTTCTTACTATATCGACCAGAATGGCACCGCATCCACCAGCAGCACGGGCGGCATCTACCAGATTTCCTTTTCGGGCACCCCGAGCGGCAGCGCTTACGTGCTGCAAGCCGTTGCGCAAGGAGTCCAGGCGAAACGGGATACGGCCTGTACCACGCTGACACTTAGCTCGACCGGTCTCAAGCAGGCGCAGACATCGGCGGGCGTTGCCGTAAGCGCCGCCAATCTTCCCAACTGCTGGGAGAAATGATCCAGCCGGCTCCGGCGGAGCCATAGCTGTTCCGCTGCGGTGATGATCATGTTCCATGACGCGGCGCATACCTGATACGCCGCATAGCACGTATAATTGATAAAGTGGCGGTGTGCGCGGATTTCGGGGTCCGACGACGGCTTGCGGTGGCGCCCCAGGAGGAATGCGAAAACCGCTTTCCAGCGACCAAGCGGTCTGGACGGGCACCCCTTCGCATGGCTCAGCGTCGTCAAATCTCAAGGCCGTCCAGGCGCCAGTGCGCTGGCGAATCCGCCCCGCTGACCCTGCTTGCCCTGTTCCTGCTCGCGGGTGTCCTGACCGCGATTCTCCTGCCCGGCTACCGGGACTACACCTTGCATGAGCACAGCAAACTGGCCCGGACCACACTGAGCGAGGCTTTGCTGCACTATCAGGACTGGCAGAAACTCCACCCCGCGCAGCGCCTGTTGTCCCTGGAGGACCTCGGCTATGCCGGCACCGCGATATACGTTTCGTCCGACGGCGGCCTGGGCGGCAGCGCCAATATCAATTCGATTTATCGCATCAGCCTGTCCTACCCCACCGCTCCGTCCACACAAAGTTGCGGCCTGGCTGCTGATAATGCACAGATCGGCTTCGTCCTGGTCGCCGAGCCGATCCAGACCCAGCGCATCGAGACCCGGTGCGCAAGACTGTGCCTGAATTCATCCGGGCGCAAGGGCATCAGCGGCAGCGACCCACTGGAAAAATGCTGGGAATCCCGCTGAAGGCAGATCCCGGAGCCGACCCAGGCTTCCGGCCCAACGCCGGTATAACCTATGCTTTGCAAAAGCCAGGGTATTCAGGGATTCCCACTATGCAGTTCCATCGTGGCAGGCCACTCGCGCGCGCGCGCGGGCTCACATTGACCGAAATCCTGATCGTGCTGGTGATTCTGGCATTGTTGGCCACCTTTGGGCTGCCCACCTTTTTGAAATACAGCCGCCAGGGCAAGCTCTCCACCGCCCAGGCCGCACTCAGGCGCATCGCCGCCGAGGAGTCCCGCTGGCTGGAAAGCCACCGGACTTATGCGCCACTGAGCCAGCTGGGTTATCCGGTCGATTCGGCCATGTCAGCGCTCTACCTGGACACGGATGGCCAGCTTTCCGGTAATGCCTCGCAGGATTCCATCTACCGCGTCAGCCTGAAACTGGACGCCCCCTCGGGAACCGCCGGATCGATGGCCTATTACCTGATCACGGCGGAGCCGATCAACAGTCAGTCCAAGGAAACCGCGTGCGGCATCCTCAGCCTGGCTTCCACCGGTCAGGTGGGCGCCAGCGGCATGCAGGGCGAAGCGACCTGCTGGGGCAAGTGAGGGACTCTCACCGTCGCCTGTAGGCTTGCGGCTGCAATTCAGCCGGCGCCGCCGGGGCTGACTGCGCCCTTGCGGCCGCGCAGGTGCTCCAGCAACATGTCCAGAATCAGCAGACCGGCACCGAGCGTGATGGCGCTGTCGGCCAGATTGAATGCGGCAAAGTGCCAGCTGCCGACATAGAAGTCGACGAAATCCACCACCGAGCCGCGCATTGCACGATCGGTTGCATTGCCCAGAGCGCCACCCAGGATCAGCGTGAATGCCGCCGCCACCAATCTCTGGTCGTGCGGGTGCCGTCGCAGCCACAACAGGATGGCCACGCAGACCACCGCGCACAGCAGGATGAACACCGCGGCCGGCGCAGTGTTGAACATGGAAAACGCGGCGCCGGTGTTCTGCATGTGCTTGAGGTTGAGGTGCGGAATCAGCGGCACCTCCTGCAGATAAGCCAGCTTGCGCACCACCAGCAGCTTGCTCAGCTGATCGAGCGAAATAACGGCTGCCGACAACCACAGCCAGTGGATATTGTTCGCGCGCATCGCTTCCGTTTCCTAGATATACAGGCGCCGCTCGCCGGCACCTGAAATGTTTTCCACGCAGCGGCCGCACAGCTGCGGATGCTGCGGGTGCTGCCCCACATCCGGACGACGGTGCCAGCAACGGCCGCACTTCGCGGCACCGCTCGCCTGCGCGTCGATCCATACCAGCGCACCGGCTTCGCCTGCGGCGTTGTCCAGCCTGACTTCCACCGCCGTGGCGGGCTTTTTTGCCAGCACATCGACCCGCGCCTCCGAAGTGATAAACCAGAAGCGCAATTCGGCGCCAACCGCCGCCAGCGCCTCATACGGCGCGCCTTCGGCATAGATGGTCAATTGCGCGTCGAGGCCGGAACCGATCAGCTCGCGCACGCGCAGATCCTCCAGCACCTTCTTTACCGCCTCGCGCGCTGCAAGCAGCAGCGGCCAGTGCGCATCGGCGACAGCCGGCGTGCCGGCCAGCTGCGGAAAGCGATGCCAAGTCTGCGCGAACACCGAGTCGCTGGCGGCCGCGCGCTCACCCGGCAGCAGCCGCCAGATCTCGTCCGCGGTGAACGACAGGATCGGCGCGATCCAGCGTACCAGCGCTTCGGCAATGTGGTACATCGCCGTCTGCGCCGAGCGCCGCGCCACGCTTGCTGCCGGCATGGTGTACAGCCGGTCCTTGAGCACGTCCAGGTACAAGCCGCCCAGGTCCACCACGCAGTAGTTGTGCAGCTTCTGGTAGACCTGATGGAACTGCGCATCGCGGTATGCGAGCGCGATCTCATCCTGCAGCCGGCGCGCACTGTCCAGCGCCCAGCGGTCGATCGCCACCAGCCCATCGGCCGCCACCGCATCCCGTGCCGGATCGAAGCCATCCAGGTTGCTGAGCAGGAAGCGCGCCGTGTTGCGGATGCGCCGATAGGCGTCGGCGATGCGCTTGAGCAGATTGTCGGACAGCGCGATCTCGCCGCTGTAGTCGCTGGCGGCCACCCACAGGCGCAGCACATCCGCGCCGAGCGTCTTGGAGATATGCTGCGGCTCGATGCCGTTGCCCAGCGACTTGGACATCTTGCGGCCCTGCTCGTCCACGGTGAACCCGTGGGTCAGCACCGCCTTGTAGGGGGCGCGTCCGCGCATCGCCACCGAGGTCAGCAGGCTGGACTGGAACCAGCCCCGATGCTGGTCCGAGCCTTCCAGGTACATGTCCGCCTGCGGCGCCAGCCCATCCTGATCGAGCGCCTGCGGGTTGGTCGAGACAAATGCGCACTGGTGCGCCGAACCGGAGTCGAACCAAACATCCAGCGTGTCCGGGCATTTGTCGTATTCGGCGGCCTCGCTACCGAGCCAGTCCGATACACTGGAGCCGAACCAGGCTTCCAGCCCCTCCTGCCCCACCCGCTGCGCCACGCGCCGCAGCAGTTCCGGCGTCTGCGGGTGCAAGGTCTGCGTCTGCCGGTGCACGAACACGGCCAGCGGCACGCCCCAGAAACGCTGGCGCGAAATGCACCAGTCGGGGCGCCCGGCCACCATCTCGCGGATGCGCTCCTCGCCCCAAGCCGGAATCCAGCGCGTTCGGGCGATTTCCTCGACCGTGCGGGCGCGCAATCCCTGCCCGTCCATCGACACGAACCATTGCGGCGTGGCGCGGAAGATCAGCGGCGTCTTGTGCCGCCAGCAGTGCGGATAGCTATGCGTGATCCTGGCCAGGTGCACCAGCGCGCCGCTGCCGCGCAGCGAATCGATGATCGGCTCCTCGGCCTTGCGCACGTGCAGGCCCGCCACCAGCGGCGTACCGGCAAGGAACACGCCGTCGGCACCGACCGGGTTGTCCACCGGCAAGCCATACTTGCGGCCGACCACGTAGTCCTCGACGCCATGCGCGGGTGCGGTATGTACCAGGCCGGTACCGGCATCGAGCGTGACATGGTCGCCGAGAATCACCGGCACTTGCCGTCCGGCGAAGGGATGCTGCGCCTTCAGCCCTTCCAGCGCCGCGCCCTTGGCGCGGCCTAGGACCTTCGCACCGGTGCCCCATCGCTGCGCCGCCGCTTCCAGCAGACCTTCGGCCAGCACCAGCCGCCCCAGAGCCCCCATCTCCACCAGCACATAGTCGAGTTCCGGGTGCGCGCTGATCGCCTGGTTGGCCGGCAACGTCCACGGCGTGGTGGTCCAGATCACCAGGCCGGCAGGCTCGACGTCGGCCAGGCCGAAGCGCCTGGATAAATCGGCCGGGTCGGCGGCCAGAAAGCGCACGTCGATCGCCGACGACTGCTTGTCCTGGTATTCCACCTCGGCCTCGGCCAGCGACGAGCCGCAATCCAGACACCAATGCACCGGCTTGAAGCCGCGCACCACGTGCCCGTTCTCGACGATGCGTGCCAGCACTCGCAGCTGCTCGGCCTCGTAAGCGGGCTGCATGGTCAGGTAAGGCTTGTCCCAATCGGCCAGCACACCCAGGCGCTTGAAATCCCTGCGCTGACGTTCGATCTGCTCCAGCGCGTACTCCCGGCACTTGGCACGGAACGCCGCCGCGTCGAGCTTCTGCCCGACCTTGCCGAATTTTTTCTCCACCTGCAGCTCGATCGGCAGGCCGTGGCAGTCCCAGCCCGGCACGAAGGCCGCATCGTGCCCGTCGAGCCGCGCCGCTTTCACCACCATGTCCTTCAGCGTTTTGTTGACGGCGTGACCCAGGTGGATATCGCCATTGGCATACGGCGGGCCATCCACGAACCAGTATTTCCTGCGACCGCTGCTGGCCGCCTGCACCTGCTCATACAGCTTCTCCGACTCCCAGCGCGCCAGCATTTGCGGCTCGCGCTGCGCCAGGTTGGCCTGCATCGGGAATGCGGTCTGCGGCAGGTTGAGGGTCTTCTTGTAGTCGACCGTCTGGTCCTTGCTTGTCGCTTCTTCGTTCACGTCGGGGTCCGTCTATTACGACATCCTGTCCCAAAAACCGGTCATTCCTGGCCGGACATTTCAAAAAAGCGCTGCGCCTGCTCGCCGTCGGCCTGCATCTGCGTCGCCAGGGCATCGAGCGACTCGAAGCGCAGCTGCGGGCGCAGATAGCGCCAAGGCTCGATTTCCAGCTCCACACCGTACAGCGCCAGCGGGCCGCCGAACACGTGCGCCTCCAGCAGGCAGGCCGTCATACCCAGTGTCGGACGCACGCCCAGGCTGGCCACGGCGGGCGCGCCCTGCGGCCGCTCCGGCCAGTACACCTTCACCGCGTACACGCCATGAGCCAGGGCCGGATTGTGGCGCATCACCAGATTCGCGGTCGGCATACCGAGCTTGCGGCCCAGCTGCAAACCATGCCGCACCCGCCCAAACACACGGTAACGCCGTCCAAGCAGTCGTTCGGCCTGCTCCAGCTCCGGCAGGGCAAGGGCCTGGCGCAGCGCGGTGGAGCTGCAGCGCAGCCCATCCACCATCACACAGCCTGGGCCATCGACGCTGAAACCGCCCTCACGGCCTAGACGCTGCAGCAGCGTCACGTCACCGCCGCGCTTGTGACCGAAGCGGAAGTCGTCGCCAACCACCACCGCGCGCGCACCCAGGCCTTCGACCAGGATGCGCTGCACGAAATCCTCAGCGCCGAGCGCGGCCAGGCGACGATCAAAACGCAGCAGCAGCACCCGGTCCACGCCGGCGCGTTGCAGCAGGCGGATCTTGCCGCGAAAGCCGCTGATCCGCGGCGGCGCCGACTGCGGCGCAAAAAACTCCCGCGGCGTCGGCTCGAACACCATCACCGTCGACGGCAAACCCTGTTCCCTGGATAGGGCCAGCAGGCGCGCGATCAAGGCCTGGTGGCCCAGGTGCAGACCGTCAAAATTGCCGATCGAAACCACGCAGCCGCGGTGACTGGGCGCCAAATTGTGCAGGCCGCGGATCAGCTCCATTTTCTAGCGCTACGGGATGGCAAAAAGAAAGGAATTATAAAGCTTTACGATACCGTGACGCCCGTCTCAGGCGCGCGCCGGCCGGAAATGCCGCGGCCGCAGCCCGCACAGGCCCAGCACGGCGAAATAAGCGGCGGCTCCGGCCAGCACCACTGCGGTGATGCGCCAGGCCCGCACCCAGGTACCGGCGGCCAGCCAGCCGTCGAGTCCGCCCGCCAGATAGACCAGTACCGCGCCCATCGCCAGGTTGGCCAGCGCCAGGCGCAGCATGAAACGAGCCCAGCCCGGAGCGGGTTGGTAAATGCCGTCCCGACGCAGGCGCCGCAACAGCAGAATCGAATTGATCCAGGCGGTCAGCGAAGTGGACAACGCCAGCACCACATGCGCCGCGCCGAAGTGCAGCCACCGCGCCAGCGCAAACAGTGACAGGCTGGCTCCCATGCCGACGAACAGGCCGATCATGGCGTAGCGTACCGGCAGCCGCGTCTCCTGCCGCGCATAGAAGCCGGGCACCAGCACCTTGACCAGGGCGAAACCCATGAACCCCAGGCCATAAGCCCACACTACATAGGTGGTCATCCGCACATACTCGGCCGTGAACCGCCCATGGCCGAAGATCGTCGCCACCAGCGGCCCGCTCAACAGCACCAAGCCCAGCGCCGAGGGCACGCCAAGCAGCAGCATCACGCGCAGGCCCCAGTCCAGGATCTGCGAAAACTGCTGCGGCGAGCGCTGCGTATGGTGCGCCGATAGCGAAGGCAGGATCACCGTGCCCACGGCAATACTGAAAATGCCATTGGGGAATTCCATCAGGCGGCTGCCGAAATTGAGCCAGCTCACCGCGCCGGGACCCACCAGGGTCGCCAGACTGGTGTTGAGCAGCAGGCTGATCTGCGCCACCGAGGAGCCGAGCATCACCGGCAGCATCAGGGCGACGATGCGCCGCACCCGCGGATCGCGCCAGCCCCAGCGCGGCCAGCCCATCAGGCGCAGCCGCGCCAGCCAGGGCAGCTGGAACAGGAACTGCAGAATGCCGGCGGCGAACACCGCGTAAGCCAGCCAATAGACCGCGCGGGGGTCCGAGTCCGGCACCACGAACGCCGCGGCGATGATGCACAGGTTGAGAATCACCGGCGTGAACGCCGGCACCGCGAACTGGCCGTAGATGTTCAGTACGCTGCCGACCATCGAGGTCAGCGAGATGAACATCAGGTAAGGGAAGGTCCAACGCAGCAGGTCGCCGCCCAGCGCCGCCTGCGCCGGGTCATGCTTGAACCCGGGCGCCAGCAGCCACACCAGCAGCGGCGCCGCAACGCAGCCGATCACCGTGATCATCGCCAATACCCCGCCCAGCGTGCCCATCACCACTGCCGTCAACTCGCGTACCTCCTCGTGCGGTTGCCGCGTCTTGGTTTCGGTGAACACCGGGATGAAAGCCTGCGAAAAGGCCCCCTCGGCGAACATGCGGCGCCCCAGATTCGGCATCATTTGGGCGAAGAAGAACGCGTCGAGCGCCGCCCCGCGAAAGCCGGCGGCGATGGTCACGTCGCGCACCAGGCCGAGGATGCGGGACAACAGCGTCAGCGCACTGACCACGCTGGTCGATCTGAACAGGGCCTTGGACATTCGCCTTGATTTTATTCGCGTTTAAGCAGGCGCCGAGGAGGCGCGGCGATTGACAGGAAACGGTGGAACGCAGATACTACGCGACTTTGATCCACCCCGTTAACTGAATTTTTCCGGAGTTTTCCTTTGGCCAATACCCTTCAGGCGCGCAAGCGCGCTCGTCAGTCCGATAAGCACCGTGAGCGCAATGCCAGCCAGCGGTCCATGCTGCGCAGCACGATCAAGAAGGTGGTGAAGGCCGTCGAGTCCAAGGACAAGGCCGCCGCCGAGACGGCCTACAAGGAAATGGTGCCGGTGCTGGACCGTTACGCCAACCGCGGCATGATCCACAAGAACAAGGCTGCCCGCCACAAGAGCCGCCTGGCTTCGCACATCAAGGCCCTGGCCTGAGACGCGGCAGCGGCGAAAAAAGGGGCCTCGTGGCCCCTTTTTTGTTGGTTATTGATTTAAAAACAGTTAATTATCATTAATAGTTAAAGTGGTTCCGGCGGCGCAGCGGCCGCGGCAATCCCGCATGCGGCTTATTTCACCGCAGCCACATCATCCGCCCGGCCGTGCTCCGCACCCTCGGGCACGCCAAACCAGGCCTTGGCCTTGTTGCCGATGGCGAAGACAAAGGTATACAGCACCGGCACCACCACCAGCGTCAGCATGGTCGACGTGATGATACCGCCGATCACCGCCCGCCCCATCGGCGCCAGCAGCTCGCCGCCCTTGGTAATGCCGCTGGCCATCGGCAGCATGCCGAAGATCATCGCCATGGTGGTCATCAGGATCGGCCGCAGACGCACCTGCCCGGCTTCCAGCAGCGCCTCGCGCAGCGGTCTTCCGGCGCGGATGCCCTGGTTGGTGAAATCCACCAGCAGAATGGCGTTCTTGGTCACCAAGCCCATCAGCATGATGATGCCGATCATCGAGAACAGGTTCAAGGTCGTCCCGGTCACCAGCAGGGCAATGATCACGCCAGCCAGGGACAGCGGCAGCGATGCCATGATCGCCACCGGCTGCAGGAAACTGCCGAACTGCGAGGCCAGGATCAGGTAGATGAAGATCACCGCCAGGCCCAGCGCCGCCAGCGCCGCCCGCATCGAATCGTTCATGTCCTGCTGCTGGCCGCCGGAATCGAAGCGATAGCCGGGTGGCAGCTTCATCTTCGCCATCAGCTTCTCCACATCGGAGCCGACATCGCCGGAAGGCCGGCCCTCTGCGCCTGCGTAGAGCGAGACGCGGCGCTGCAGATTGAGACGCTTGAGCTGTTGCGCCTCGGTGGTCTCGACGAAATTCGCCACCTGCCGCAGCGGCACCAGCATCTGCGTGCCGTCGGGGTTCAGGCGCGTGCCGGTGAGATACAGGTCGCCGAGATCGGAAGCCAGGCGCCGATCGCCCTTGGGCAGCTGCACCACCACGTCGTAGTCCTGCCCATCCGGACCGAGCCAGTGGCTGATCTGGCTGCCGGCGATCAGCGGCCGCAGCGCGTTGCCGATCAAGGCATTGGTCAGCCCCAGGTCGCTGGCCAGTTCGCTGTTGATGCGCACCGAGATGGTCGGCACATCGCCCTTCTCGCTGCTTTCCAGATCGGCAATCCCCGGAACCTTCGCCATCTGCTTCATCAGGTTCTGCGAAATCTCGCTCAGCTTGGAAGCGTCCGGGCCGAGAATCGAGATGAAGATCGGCTTGTCGAAGCCCACCGACAGGTTGATGCCGGCGAGACTGGCGATGCGCGCGCGAATCGCCTTCTCCAGCTGCTTCTGAGAGCGGCGATGCGTCAGCTGCGGATCGCTGAGACGCAGATTGATGCGCGCATAGTTCTTACCCTCGTCAGTGCCGACATTGGCCTCCATGGCGGTGATCTCGGGGAAAGCCTTGAGCGCCTCTTCCACCTGATGCGCCTTGGCATCGGTGTACTCCAGGCTGGAGCCGATCGCGGTGTTCAGGCGCAGGGTGATGTAGCTGTCGTCGGTTTCCGGAATGAACTCCGTGCCCACCATCCCGGCCAGCCCGAAGCTGCCGAAGAACGTCGCGCCGGCCAACCACAGCACGATGCCGCGATTGCTGATGGTGCCGAGCTGGCGCCAGTTCCAGGTGCGCAGCGCGTGGACCATGCCGAAGATCGGCAGGTACACGCGCCGCCTGCGCTCGCTCAAGCTCCAGGCCAACAGGCGTCCGTAGACCCCGTGCAGCCACTCCACGCCGAGTTCCACGCGATCCAGCAGCCGCTCCAGCCAGGGCACCCACTTGAAACGCCCCTGCGCGGGGTCGCGCCAGATCGAGGACAGCATCGGATCCAGCGTGAAGCTGACAAACAGCGACACCAGCACCGCCACCGCCACGGTGATGCCGAACTGGAAGAAATAGCGCCCGATGATGCCGGCCATGAACGCCACCGGCACGAACACCGCCAGGATGGCGAAAGTCGTCGCCATCACCGCCAGGCCGATCTCCTGCGTACCCTCGCGCGCCGCCTGCAGATGACTCTTGCCCATGTTGAGGTGCCGCACGATGTTCTCGCGCACCACGATGGCGTCGTCGATGAGCAGGCCGATGCACATCGACAGCGCCATCAGCGTGATGAAGTTGAGGGTGAAGCCGAAGGCGTGCAGCACGATGAAGGTCGTGATCACCGAGATCGGCAGCGTCAGCCCGGTGATGATGGTCGAGCGCCAGGAGTGCAGGAACAGGAAGACGATGGCGATGGTCAGCAGCGCACCCTCGAGGATGGTCTGCTTGACCCCGGAGAGCTGCGCCTTGATGCCGTCGGCATTCGAATACATGGTTTCGATGTGCACGTCTTCCGGCAGCCGCTTCTTCAACTCCTCGATCGCCTCGCGCACGCCGTCGCCCACCTCCACGATATTGGCGTTTTGGACCTTGAAGATCAGCAGCGCCACCGAGCGCTTGCCGTTGACGCGGGCGATGGAGGTTTCCTCGGCGTCGCCGTCGACCACGTCAGCCACCTGGTCCAGGTAGACCGGAATCCCCGCCTGCTGCAGGTACACCGCCCCGCCCTGCATGGCGACGATGATGCGGCCGAAGTCGGCCGGCGTCTTCATCCGCCCGCTGAGGCGCACCTGGGTTTCCTTGGGGCCGTGGATGATGCTGCCGGCGGGCAGATCCTGGTTGGCATCGGTGATCGCCTGGATCACCTGGTTGACGCTGACCCGGTAGGCGTCCAGCTGCTCCGGCCTCAGGTGGATCTGCACCTGGCGCACGGTTTCGCCGATCGGCTGGATGTTGCCCACCCCGGGCGCGTTCTGCAGCCGCTTGAGGATCACCTGATCGGTCAGCGTCGAAACCTCGCGCAGGCTGCGCGTATCGGAATAAACGTCGAGATTGATGATCGGCTGCTGGTTGGCGTCGTTGTTGGCGCGCGTGACCAGGGGATCCTTGACGTCGCGCGGGAAGGTCGGACGGATCTGCGCGATCTTGTCGCGCACCTCCTGGGTGGCCGTGTCCACGTTCACGTCGAGCCGGAACTCGATCTGCATGAACGCCGTGCCCTCGCGCATGGTGGCGTAGATGCGCTTGACGCCGTCGACCGAGTTGACCTGGTTCTCGATCGGCTTGACCACGTCATTCTCCAGGGCCTCCGGCGAGGCGCCCGGGTAGTCCACCTGCAGGCTCACCGTCGGGTTGGAGACATCCGGCATCTGCTCCACCGGCAGGCGCAGGTAGGAGGAAACGCCGAGCACCAGCAAGGCCACCATCACCATGGTGGCGAATACCGGTTGGTTGATGCTGGTCTTGGTGATCCACATGACGCTTTACTCCGCCCGGTTCTTGGCGGTCGCCGCACCGCCATCCGCGGCCGGCGCCGGCGCGGCCTTGAGCACCGCCGAGGTGCCTTCCTTGAAATCGTCCAGCTTGGCCAGCAGCACCTGCTCGTCCGGCTTGAGGCCTTCGCGCACCTCCACCGAGCCCAGGTCCTCCGAGCTCAGCCCCAGGGTCACCGGGCGCTTGTGGATCTTGCCGTCGGCGAAGACCAGCACATAGGGCAGGCCCGCCTCGCTGCGTACCGCCGCCACCGGAATCGCCGGCGCCGGCTCGGTCTTGTCCAGCACCAGCACCCCCTGGCCGAACATGCCGCCACGCAGCACGCCGTCCGGGTTGGGCACCGACAGGTAGATCGTGATCGAACGCGACCCCTGCTCGGTCATGGGGTTGATCCGTTCGACCCGCCCCTCGAACAGGCGGTCGCCGAAGCCGCCGACCTTGAAGTGCGCCAGCTGCCCGACTTTCACACCCGGAATCTCCGAGGCGGGTGCCAGGGCCCGGAACTCCATCTGCGACAGGTCCACCAGGGATACGATGCCGCCTTCGATGTCCACCCGCTCTCCCGGCTGCACCAGGCGGCTGACCACGGTGCCGCTGAACGGCGCGCGCACCACCGCGTCGTTCCAGGACAGCTGCGCCAACGCCACCTGGGCCTCGGCCGCCCGGGTGTTGGCCAGGTCGGCGGCATAGGTGCTGGCGGCGGAGTCATAGGCGTTCTGCGAGATGAAATGCTCCTTGAGCATCGCCTCGCTGTTGTCACGGTTCAGCTTGGCCAGCGCCAGGTCGGCACGCGCCTTCTCCAGCGCCGCCTGCTGGGTGTCGAGCGTCGCCTTGAGGTAGCGGGTATCGATGCGCGCCAGCACCTCGCCCTGCTTCACCGCCTGACCTTCGCGCACGGTCAGTTCCAGCACGTCGCCGGCCACCTTGGACTTGACCGTGGTCTGCACCAGCGGCGACAGCGAGCCGGACACCGGCAGGGAGCGGCTGAGCCGGCTCACGCTCACCGTGGCCACGTCGGCCTGGGCCAGTTCCAGCGGCGGCGGCGCGGCGACCTCGGCCGGCTTGGCCTGGCCACGGTGCGCCGTGGCCATCCACAGCACGCCGACCAGCACCACCACCATCAAGGCGGCGATCTTGCCGGACAGCCTGAAACGCCCGACCCGCTCCAGACCACGTTGCATAGCACTCATGTGATTCCTTGCCCCCCAAGATCCTACGCCAAGCGGCGTCCGTGGGTTGTGATCCATATGGCCGAAGCGACCGGTCATCCCTTGGATGCGGCGCCTGCTGATTTGGATTTGCCACCCCGCCGGCCACGGCTGCTACATGGGCTTAGACGGCACGGCCGGCCGCCGGGTTTACACCGGCCGCCGAGTTGCGCTGAAAATCGACCCCCTGGCCGGAATTGGCCGGGAAATCAGGGTGCGACGACGAGGTTATCGCGGTGGATCAGTTCGGGTTCGCCCGGATAGCCAAGGCGCTTGCCGATTTCCGCGCTGGGCGCGCCGAGAATGCGCGCCGCCTCCGCACTGTTGTAATTGGCCAGTCCCCGTGCCACTTCGCGACCCGTGCCGTCCAGGCAGACGACCAGATCGCCGCGCTCGAAATCCCCCTCCACCCGGGTCACACCCACCGGTAGCAGGCTGCGGCCTTGCTCGCGCAACACCTTGACTGCGCCGGGGTCCAGGCTCAGGCGTCCGCGCACCTGCAACTGTCCGGCGATCCAGCGCTTGCGCGCCGCCATCACCGACTGTGCCGGCTTGAGAAGGCTGCCGATCTCCTCGCCGCGGGCGATCTTCAGCAGGGCTTCGGGCGTGCGGCCGTGGGCGATCACGGTCGCCGCGCCGGAGCGCGCCGCCCAGTGCGCGGCGGTCAGCTTGGTGCGCATACCGCCGCGCCCCAATACGCCCTTGCTGTCGCCGGCCATGGCGGCCAGCCGCGTATCGGACAGCTCGGCCTCGCTGACCAGCTGGGCCTGCGGGTTGGCACGAGGATCGGAGTCGTAGAGCCCCTCCTGGTCGGTCAGCAACACCAGCAATTCGGCTTCGACCAGGTTCACCGTCAGCGCGCCCAGGGTGTCGTTGTCGCCGAGGCGGATCTCGTCGGTGGCCACCGTGTCGTTTTCGTTGACCACCGGCACCACGCCCAGTTCGAGCAGGTTGTTGAGCGTGCCACGCGCATTGAGGTAGCGGCCGCGGTCCGACACGTCTTCGTGGGTCAGCAGGATCTGCGCGGCGCGCAGGCCGTGTTCCTCGAAAGCGCTTTCATAGGCGCGCACCAGGCCCATCTGGCCCACCGCCGCTGCCGCCTGCAAACCGTGCAGCGTGGCCGGGCGCTTGGACAACCCGAGCCGCGCCATGCCTTCGGCCACGGCGCCGGACGATACCAGCACGATCTGCCAGCCCTCGCGGCGCAGCATGGCGATCTGCGAGCACCAGTCGGCGATGGCGGCGCGGTCCAAACCCTGGCCACGCGCGGTGACCAGCGAGCTGCCCACTTTCACCACCCAGCGGCGGCTATTCTTCAGTTTCTGCCGGTCCATCGGTGTCGGGGGCATGCGTGTCGGGCGAATCGTTGCTGGCTTCGTGACGCGGCGGGGCGTGCGCCTCGACCCAGTCCATGGCGTCACGGCAGAGCTGGTCGAGTCCGGTACGGGCCACAGCCGAGATGCGGTAGCTGCGTCCCTTCCATTTGAGTTTTTTCAGCGCCTTGTCGCACAAGGCCTTGGCCTCGGCTTCGGGCAGCACGTCGATCTTGTTGAATACCAGCCACTGCTCGCGCTCGGTCATCTCCGGGCTGAACTCGGCCAGTTCGGCATTGATGGTTCGCACCCGCTGCACGATATCGCCGCCCTCGGGCGGCAGCACATCCACCAGATGCAGCAGCAACCGCGTGCGCTGCAGGTGCTTGAGGAAGCGGATGCCTAGACCGGCACCGCTGGCGGCGCCCTCGATCAGGCCGGGAATGTCGACCATGACGAAGCTGCGCGCCAACCCCACCGAAACCACGCCGGGTTGGGGGTACAGCGTGGTGAAGGGGTAGTCGGCGATCTTCGGCCGCGCCGCCGACACGGCGCTGAGCAGTGTCGACTTGCCGGCGTTGGGCATGCCGAGCAGGCCGACGTCGGCCATCAGGCTCAGTTCCAGGCGCAGGTCGCGCTGCTCGCCCAGCGAACCGGGCGTGGCCTTGCGCGGCGAACGGTTGATGCTGCTCTTGAAGCGGGTGTTGCCGAGGCCGTGAAAGCCGCCGGCGGCGAGCTTGATGCGCTGCTGCGGGTGGGTCAGTTCGCCGATCAACTCCTCGGTCTCGACGTCGTAGATCAGCGTGCCCAGCGGCATCGGCACCAGCAGATCCTCGGCGCTGGCGCCGCGGCAATTGGCACCGCCGCCGTTTTCGCCGCGTTTGGCGCGGAACACCCGGGTGAAGCGGAAATCCGCCAGGGTGTTGAGGTTGACGTCGGGCACGGCGTAGATGCTGCCGCCGTCGCCGCCGTCGCCGCCGTCGGGGCCGCCGAACGGGATGGCGCGCTCGCGGCGAAAACTGACGCAGCCGTTGCCGCCGTCGCCGGCTTCGACTCGGATGGAGGCTTCGTCAACGAATTTCACAATGGAACCACTCTGGTCGAGCTACCCGACGTCCCTGCCGGGAGCGCCCGAACAAGCAAAAAGAAAGGCCCCTGACGGGGCCTTTGCTTTGAAACCGTGCACCTTAGCCCGTGACGATGTCGACGAAGGTACGGCCCTTCGGACCGCGCACGCGGAACTCGACCTTGCCGTCGGCCTTGGCGTAGATCGTGTGATCCTTGCCCAGACCGGCATTGACGCCGGCGTGCACGCGCGTGCCGCGCTGGCGCACGATGATGTTGCCGGCAATGACCTGCTCGCCGCCGAAGTGCTTGACGCCGAGGCGCTTGGACTGTGAATCGCGGCCGTTACGGGTACTGCCGCCTGCTTTCTTATGTGCCATTGCTGAATGCTCCTGCTGCGATGCGGCTTAGGCGCCGACGATCTCGGTGATCTTGACCGCCGTGAAGTTCTGGCGGTGGCCCTGTTCCTTGTGGTAGTGCTTGCGGCGGCGGTGCTTGATGATGCGGATCTTGTCGCCGCGGCCATGGGCGGTGACTTCCGCCTTCACGGCGGCGCCGGCAACCAGCGGGGCGCCGACTTTCAGGCTGTCGCCATTGGCGACCAGCAGCACTTCGTCGAAGCTGATGGCGGAGCCGACGTCCGCGCTGAGGCTTTCCACCTGCAGGGATTCGCCCGGGGCGACCCGGTACTGTTTGCCACCGGTCTTGATAACGGCGTACATCGTGTTCGGCTCCGAATGCACCCGGTTACCCCGGATGCCCAAAAGTAGTGTTGAAATGAAATTAAGCCAGCGAATTCGCGATTTTAGAGGTTTCTGGCGGCCCGGTCAATGTATCAGGTTCGTGCGCCGGCCTCGCGCATATTTTTACAGATCAGGCACTTGCACCCGAGCGGCGGCCGGTCCTCAAGCCTGGCCGTCACGCTCGAAGCGCCATTTCATCCACAGCACCGTCGCCGCCAGGCCGATGGTCAGCGTATTGGCGATCAGGATCGGCCAGGACACGATCATCACCCCATAGGCCAGCCACAGCCCCAGGCCAAGGATGAACAGCAGGTACATGCCCGAGGAAATATCCGCGGCCGAGCGTGTACGGCGGACTTTGAGCACCTGGGGCACGAACGAAACCGTGGTGCAGGTGGCTCCGGCGAAGCCGAGGAGGTCGGCAAATACGGTAGACAAACGTTCGATCCCTTGTCCGGCACGGTGCCGGATGGCTGATTCTATGTCAGGCGCAGGCTGGCCGAAGGCACGGAATTTGTGTCACACGGCGCGCCTGCCATGTGTTGGCGCCTCTACAATGGGCGCTCAGCAGGTTCAATAGGCGCAAGCCATGGAGATCGAATCGATGCGAGTCCTGGTCCTCGGAGCCGGAGCCACCGGCGGCTACTACGGCGGCAGACTGCAGGAGGCCGGACGCGACGTGAGCTTCCTGGTGCGCCCGCGCCGCGCGGCGGAACTGGCGGAAACGGGCCTGGTGATCCGCAGCGCGGTCGGCAGCGTCCGGCTCAAGCCACGCGTGGTGGTAGCCGGCGAGCTGGCCGAAACCTTCGACCTGGTGCTGCTCGCCTGCAAGGCCTACGACCTGGATGATGCGATCGAGGCCATTGCCCCCGCGGTAGGCCGCAAGACCGCCATCCTGCCCCTGCTCAACGGCCTGCGCCATTTCGACGTGCTTGACGCCCGCTTCGGCGCCGAACGGGTATTGGGCGGCCTCTGCTCGATCGCCGTGACGCTGGGTGAAAAGGGCGTGGTCCAGCACCTCAGTCCGCTGCACGTGCTGCGTTTCGGCGAACGCTCCGGCGAGCGCAGCGAGCGCATCGAGGCACTCGAAGAACTGGTCAGCAAGGCCAATATCGACGCCAAATCCAGCCGCGACGTGATGCAGGCGCTGTGGGAGAAATGGGTGATGCTGGCCAGCCTCGCCGGCATGACCTGCCTGATGCGCGCCAGCATCGGCGACATCATCGCCGCCACCCCGGCCGGCGGCAAACTGATGCGCCAGCTGCTGGACGAGTGCGCCGCGGTCGCCGCCGCCTACGGCCGCGCCCCCCGCCCCGCGGTGCTGGAAGACACCCGCAGCCTGCTGACCAAGGCCGGTTCCACCTTCACCGCGTCGATGCTGCGCGACATCGAAAACCGCAGCCGCGTCGAAGCCGATCACATCCTCGGCGACCTGATCGCGCGCGGCGAGCGCGCCAAGGTCTTCACCTCGCTGCTGGAAATCGCCTACTGCCACGTCAAGGCGTACGAAGCGCGCCGCGCCCGCGAAGCCTGAGCCGGCGCATCCGCCGGCCCGGCAAGCGCGGAACGCCGGCCTACAAGGAGAACGCCCGGTCGATCAGGGCCTTCAGCGGCGCATGCGCCGGCAAGGTGCCGAACGCCAGGCCATGGCCACCGCCCAGCCGCGATTCACAGAACGCATCCGACACCTGACGGTTGCCCGAGCGCACCAGCAGCGAGGCCTGCAGGGCCAGAGCCATGCGCTCGACCAGGAAGCGCGACCGCAGCTCCAGCGTATCGCTGTCGGACAGGTCGCGCAGCAGACGGGCCGCTTCGGCGTCCAGCGACGGATGTCCGCCCTTGCCGGCATTGATCTCCGCAAACAGCGCATCGCGCGTCGCCGGCTCGCGCGCCAGTGCGCGCAGCACGTCCAGGCACTGGATGTTGCCGCTGCCCTCCCAGATCGAATTCAACGGCGCCTGGCGGTACAGCCGCGGCAGGATCGACTCTTCGACATAGCCGGCGCCGCCCAGGCATTCCTGCGCCTCGTTGACGAATGGCGGACAGCGTTTGCACACCCAGTATTTGCCGACGGCGGTGGCGATGCGGGCAAAGGCGGCTTCCCGCGGATCGCGCGCGCTGGCATCCACCGCCCGCGCCACGCGCAGCGTCAATGCCAGAGCCGCTTCCGACTCCAGCGCCAGATCGGCCAGCACGTTCTGCATCAGCGGCTGCTCGACCAGGAACTTGCCGAAAGCCTTGCGGTGGCGCGCATGGTGCACGGCCTGCACCAGTGCCTGGCGCATGATGCCGCTGGAACCGATCATGCAGTCCTGCCGCGTCAGCGCCACCATTTCCAGGATGGTGGCGACGCCACGGCCTTCCTCGCCCACCAGCCAGGCCAGCGCCCCCTGGAACTCCACTTCGGAACTGGCATTGGACCAGTCGCCCAGCTTCTCCTTCAGGCGCTGGATGCGGATGGCATTGCGGGCGCCGTCGGGGCGGAAGCGGGGCAGCAGGAAGCAGGAGATGCCGGCATCGGCCTGGGCCAGCACCAGGAAAGCGTCGCACATCGGCGCCGAGAAGAACCATTTGTGTCCGACCAGCTCGTATAGCTGGCCGGTGCCGCGGCTGCCGAGCGGATATGCGCGGGTGGTGTTGCAACGCACATCGGAGCCGCCCTGCTTCTCGGTCATGCCCATGCCGATGGTATTGCCGCGCTTGTCCCAGGCCGGGACGAAGCGCGAGTCGTATTCGGTCGAGGTGATGCGCGGCAACCAGGTCCTGGCCAGGTCGGGCGCATGGCGCAGGGCCGGCACGCAGGCGTAAGTCATGGTCAGCGGGCAGCCGTTGCCCTGCTCCGGCTCGGCATGCAGATAAGCCATGGCGGCGCGTGCGACGTGCGCGCCGGCCTTGTCGGCGTGGCGCCAGGCAAAGCTGGGAATGCCGTGCGCGACACCCAGCTCCATGATGCGGTGATAGGCGGGGTGAAATTCCACTTCGTCGATACGGTTGCCGTAACGGTCGAAGGGCTTGAACTTCGGCTTGTTCTCGTTGGCGGTGAAGCCAAGCTGCATCAGCTCGCCGCCCGCCACCGGGCCGAACGCGGCGACCTCTTTCTCGGCCCAGCCGCCGCCCTCGCGCAGCAGCGCCTCGCGCAGCGGCAGGTCGGTGGCGTAGGCGTCATAAGGCGCCAGCGGCGGCGCCTGGTTGCTGACCTCATGGGTGATGAAGCCGGCGCTGATCGGCTGGTTCTGGCTCATGCGACTACTCCTTGGCGCCAACGGCGCGCAAACACAGGGCAATGATGGAATCGGCGACGGACTCGCGCGCCGTGGGAACGGAATGCAGCAGCGGCCCGAGCAGGGTTTCACCCAGCACGCCGACCAGAGCGGCGGCGGTAATGGCAGCATCCTGCGCAGCAAACTCGCCCGTGGCGACGCCTTCCTCCAGCAGGGACTCCAGCACGCGGGCATAGGCGCGGCGGTATTCCAGGCGCTCGGCTTCAACCTGTGGATCGACCGGCTCGGCGATCAGCGCATAGGCCAGGCGACGGTTGCGCAGGGCACGGTGGATGAAGGTGGTCACCGCCTGGCGCAGCCGCTGCGCGCAGTCACCTCTGCCGGCGGCGGCCACCCGCATCGCATCCACTTCGCGCTGCGAATTGCCGCGAAACACTTCGGCGAACAGCTCGCTCTGCGTCGGGAAATAGCGGTAGATGGTACCGGTGGCCACGCCCGCGGCGGCGGCCACGGCGCTCATCTGCGCCGCGCGGAAGCCACCTTGGCCGACCAGCGCGCGCGCCGCCTCAAGGATGGCAAGCCTCACCCCGTCCTTGCGGGCCCGCACCAGTGCTGTTTCGCGATAGGCCATATCTTGAACTTAAATTCATTTCTTAAAGAATTGAACTCCTATTCATTGTTTAAGTCAAGCCGTTCACGACGGCACCGGCTCCCGTGGGCACCAGACCGCGCGGGGTGGCGGGCGCGCGATGGCGGCGCGATAATCCGCGCCCTCCCATGTCTTGTCGCCCGTGTCCACCACAGTCCCCGCTGTACTGAGCACCCTGCCCCTGCCGGCGGCGTCCGGCGCACGCACGCGCTGGCCGGGCCTGCCCGGCCCCGCCGCCGCCCTGGCCATCGCCGAAGCGGCAGCGCGCTACGACGGCCTGGTGGTGGCGGTGACCGCCGGCGAGCAGCACGCCTATCGCCTGGAGGAAGAACTGCGCTTCTTCCTGGGCGGGGGGCTGCCGCTGGCGCATTTTCCCGACAGCGAGACGCTGCCCTACGACCCGTTTTCGCCGCACCAGGAAATCCTTTCCGACCGCCTGGCGGCGCTGTATCGCCTGCCCGGACTGCAGCGCGGCGTGGTGATCGTCACCGCCGGCACCCTGCTCGAGCGGCTGCCGCCGCGCGCCTGGCTCGACGGCCGCGTGCTGCTGCTGCGCGCCGGCGACCGCCTGCCGCCGCACGCCTTCCGCGAGCGGCTGGTCGCCGCCGGCTACCAGAGCGTGTCCGAGGTGCAGACACAGGGCGAATTTGCAGTGCGCGGCGCGCTGATCGACGTGTTCCCGATGGGCTCGGCCGAGGCCTACCGCCTCGACCTGTTCGACGACGAGGTGGAGAGCATCCGCCGCTTCGACCCCGAGACGCAGCGCTCCACCGACAAGGTCGACGAGATCCGCCTGCTGCCGGCGCGCGAATTCCCCACCGACAAGGAAGGCATCGACACCTTCCGCCGCCGCTACCGCGAATACTTCCCCGGTGATCCGGCCCGCTCGCGCATCTACGCCGAGGTCAGCAAGTCACTGATGCCGGGCGGCATCGAGGCCTACCTGCCGTTGTTCTTCGGCGCGCCGGAGCGGGACGGCGGCGGCACCGCCACATTGTTTGACTACCTCCCCCGCGACTGCCTGCTGGTCGAGGCCGACAACATCGACGCCGCGCTCGACGCCGAGTGGAAACAGATCGAGGAGCGCCACGAGCGCTACTCCGGCAACCTGGAACGGCCACTGATGAAGCCGGCCGACCTCTATCTGGAACCGGCGCGGGCGCGGCGGTTGTTGGCCGGCTACGCCACCGCCGGCATCGGCGCCGAAACCGACGCCGGCGTCGAGCCGCTGCAGGCGGGCGCCGAGTCGGTGCGCAGCTTCCTCGCCACCAGCGCCGACCGCGTGCTGTTCGTGGCCGAGTCCGCCGGGCGCCGCGAGGCGCTGCTGGAGTGGCTCAAACCGCTGGGCCTGCAAAGCCGCGTGCACGAGCGCTGGACCAACTTCGCCGGCGACCGCAACCGCTACGGCATCACCCTCGGTCCCTTGCAGGACAGCTTCCGCATAGCCGCAGCCGGCATCGCACTGATCGCCGAAACACAGGTGTTCGGCCAGCGTGCGCCGGCATCGGTGCGCAAGCGCGGCAAGATCCGCGACCCCGAAACCATCCTGCGCGACCTCAACGACCTCAAGGCCGGCGCGCCGGTGGTGCATGTCGAGCACGGCGTGGGCCGCTACCTCGGCCTGCAGAAGCTGGACGCGGGCGGCGTCGAGGCCGAGTACCTGGTGCTGGAGTACGCCGACGGCGACAAGCTGTATGTGCCGGTGGCCTCGCTCAACCTGATCCACCGCTATACCGGCGCCGAGAACGAAGCCGCCCCCCTGCACGCCCTGGGCTCGGAGCGATGGTCCAAGGCCACCGCCAAGGCGCGCGAGAAGGCCGCCGATGTCGCCGCCGAACTGTTGCAGGTGCAGGCGCGCCGCGCCGCCAAGCAGGGCACGCCGCTGCCTTTCGATCAGGCCGACTACAACCGCTTCTGCGAGGGCTTTCCGTTCCAGCCGACGCCGGACCAGCAGAAAGCCATCGACGCGGTGCTGGCCGACCTGGCCGGCAGCAAGCCGATGGACCGCGTGGTCTGCGGCGACGTCGGCTTCGGCAAGACCGAAGTGGCGCTGCGCGCCTGCTTCGCCGCCGCGCGCGCCGGCAAGCAGGTCTGCGTGCTGGCACCGACCACCTTGCTGGTGCAGCAGCACGAAAAGAATTTCCGCGACCGCTTCGCCGACTGGCCGCTGCGTATCGCCGCGCTGTCGCGCCTGCGCAGCGCCAAGGAGCAGGCGGCGATGCTCGAGGAGCTCCGCGAAGGCAAGATCGACATCATCATCGGCACCCACCGCCTGCTGCAGGACGACGTGCGCTTCAAGGACCTCGGCCTGGTGGTGGTGGACGAGGAGCACCGCTTCGGTGTGCGCCACAAGGAGCGCCTGAAGAACCTGCGCGCCGAGGTGCACCTGCTGACGCTCACCGCCACGCCGATCCCGCGCACGCTGAATATGAGCCTGGCCGGGCTGCGCGACATGTCGATCATCGCCACGCCGCCGGCCTCGCGCCTGGCCATCCGCACCTTCGTCGCCGAGTGGGACAACGCCCTGGTCTATGAAGCCTGCCTGCGCGAACTGCGCCGCGGCGGCCAGGTCTACGTGCTGCACAACGAGGTGCGCAGCATCGAGCGCTTCGCCGGCGACCTGCAGAAACTGGTGCCGGAAGGCCGCGTGCGCTTTGCCCACGGCCAGATGCGCGAGCGCGAACTCGAACAGGTGATGCTCGACTTCTACCACGGCCGTTTCAACATCCTGGTCTGCACCACCATCATCGAGTCCGGCATCGACGTGCCGACCGCCAACACCATCCTGATCGACCGCGCCGACCACCTCGGACTGGCGCAGCTGCACCAGCTGCGCGGCCGCGTCGGCCGCAGCCACCATCGCGCCTATGCCTATCTGCTGGTGCCGAGCCGCCGGGCGCTGACGCCGGACGCGGAAAAGCGCCTGGAAGCGATCGAGCAGCTCGGCGAGCTGGGCTCCGGCTTCGCCCTCGCCACGCACGACCTGGAGATCCGCGGTGCCGGCGAGCTGCTGGGCGAGAACCAGTCCGGCCAGATCGAGGAAGTGGGATTCACCCTCTATGCCGAACTGCTGGCCGACGCGGTCAAGGCGCTGCGTTCCGGCCGCATCGAGGACAAACCCTTCGGCCAGGCGGCCTGCGAAGTGGACCTGGGCGTATCCGCGCTGATTCCGGAAAGCTACGTGCCGGACGTGCATACCCGGCTGGTGCTGTACAAGCGCATCGCCGAGACCCACGACGAAGGCGCACTGGACGAGCTCAAGGTGGAGATGATCGACCGCTTCGGCCTGCTGCCGCCGCAGGCCGATTACCTGTTCGAGACCGCGCGCCTGCGCCAGCAGGGCGAGCGGCTCGGCCTGGCCAGGATCCGCGTCGGCGCCAAGTCCGCCACGCTCGATTTCGGCCCGCAGCCGAAGCTGGAGCCGATCAAGCTGATCAAGCTGATCCAGGGCCAGCCCAAGGTGTACAAGCTGGAAGGCCAGCAACGCCTGAACATCAACGCGCGCGAGTTCGAGGACCCCAAGGCGCGCCAGCCGGGCATCAGCGCCCTGCTGGCGCGCCTCGCCGCCTAGCTGGGCACCTTGGATCGACGCCGTCTTCGCGCTGTCATCGCGGCAGTGCGTCGCTAGGACGACAGGCCAAGCAGTACAGCGCCGCGATGCAGCAGGCCACGCCGGTTGCGGCCGGCACGCTTGTGCGCATAGCTCTGCGCGGCGAGTGCCAGCGCACAACGATCCATCGCCGCAAGCGCCCGCGCTTCATCGTCGTCCAGGCCGGCCCGACGCGCCGCGTCCAGCGGCGCATCGACGAAAGCACGGCGATAAGCCTCATCGCTATACAGCCGCGCCAGCATGCGCTCCACGGCCGGCGCGCTCATGCCGCCTGCCGTTGTGCGCGCAACGCCCGGCCGCGGGCCAGCGCACTGCGCGCCTGCTGCATCTGTGCCAGCAAGCGCGCGAACGGCGGGAAGTTGCCGTCGCGCTCGATCAGCACGGTCAGCGGCTGCGGTGCCCGCTGCGCCAGCCACTCGAGCAGCGCGAACACGGGGTCCGGAACATCGTGCAGGTGATCGTCGAGCAACACCGCGCGCCCCGGTCCGGAGTTGAGCCAGCGGCCGCCGGACAGGTGCACGATGGTGGCTCGCTCCAGCGGCATCGCGTCGAGTACCTGTCGCGGGTCTTGACCGAAGTTCAACGCATTGGCGTAGAGATTGTGTAGATCCAGCAGCAGCGGCGCGCCGCTGCAATGCACGATCTGCTGGACCCACTGCGGCTCGGTCAGCGTGCTTGTCGGCGGATCGACCAGCGTGGCGATGTTCTCCAGTGCCGGCGCGCAGCCAACGATACGGGCGGCCTGTCGGATATTGGCGCACGCGCCCTCGACAGTCGCCGCGTTGCGCGGCGGCGCGGCCAGGTGTCCGATCTCGACCTCGCCCGCGCGAACGAAGGCCAGATGCTCCGACCAGGCCTGTGGCCGCACGCGCTCGCACAGCCGCGCCAGGCCTTGCAGCCGTTGCGGCGCCACGCCGACGCTCGAAGCCAGGCCCAGCGATACGCCGTGCAGCAGCAACGGCCGCTCGGCGGCGATCGCCGCGAGGGCGCGCTGGCGCCGTCGCGGCAGGTGCAGCCAGTCTTCGGCGATCACCTCCAGCACGTCGATGTCCTGCAGGTGCTGGTAGATGGAAGCGGCCAGCTCTCCGCGCCAGCCCAGCCCGACCCGGTCGAGCGCGTTCAACTGCCGCACCCGCCGCATCCGCCGCCGCCACCGCAACCACTGCTGCCGCACGAAGACGAGCTGCAGGAACTGCCGCCATCGCCTCCACGCTTGCCCGCCTGCGGAAACAGCTGGCCGATGAAGCCGAACGAGGGACCGGCGAGCGCCGAGATGCCGAACACCGAAGCCAGCAGCAGGGCCTCGTTGGTGGCGCCACCGCTGAGCAGCTCGCCGGCGCGGCCGCGCAGGCGCCGCATCAGCGTGCGCAATCCGGACAGGGCCTCGTCGCCACGCCGGGTGCGATTGCGCAGGCAGATGGACAGCGCTGCAATGCTGGCGAATGCCGCGAGCACGATCAAAAAGCCGTAGTTGGAATGCCCGCGGCGGACGGCGAGCTCGATCTTGATCCAGGCCACGCCGATCAGTGCAGCCAGCACCAGAACGCACAGCCAGCGCCGCGCGCCGCGCTCCTGCGCGTCCGCCATGAGGCCGCGACGCTCCAGATCCCGCGCGTAGGATTCGCAGGCTGCCCGCACCGCCGCATCGCGGCACAACTGATGCGGCGTCTCATGGCCGGTGCAGGCGCGGATCAGGGCCTGGTCCAGCGCGCGCCGCAGCGATCCGGCCGCGTCGCCACGGCCACGTCCGAGCTTGTTACCCACGCTCAGCAGCAGGCCGCGGTCAACCAGGTTGAACACCGCGACCAGCACCAGCTCCACCTCGCCTCCGCGCAGGAAGGCGATGCGGTAGGGATCCTCCGTCAGCCCGCTCAGCAATGGCGTCAGGCCATCGCCGCGCAGGCGCACACGCCACCAGCAGTAGCCCAGGAGAGCGGCCGCGCCGACGAAGTAGAACAGCAGGAAGGCGGGGCCGCGCAGATCGAACGGATTCATGCGATCAAGCCAGCGCGGTGGTGCGCGCCAGCATGGCCTGAGCCAGTTCGATCAACTGCAGCACCGCGGGTTCGCCCTCGCCTGCCGCCAGCGCGCCGTGCTCGCGCACCTTGGGCAGCGCTTGCAGCGCTACCTGCCAGTCCCCCGGATCCAGCTCCCGCGCCAGCGTCTCGAGCGCTTCGCGGGGTGTCGCAGCGCTGCGGCCTTCCAGCTGCAGGATCAGGCCGGCGGCGGAGCGCAGCGGCCCCGCCGCATCCGCCACCAGCACCGCCAGCTGCTCCTCGCGCAGGCTGACCAGGGCGTAGCGCTCGCGTGTGCGCAGCACGAAATTCAGCAGGATTTGCCGCAGCCGCGCCAGCAGCGCGGCGCGCGAAGGTGCGAAGCCGCCAAACAGCTCCGGCCCGAACAGCAGCTTGTGGCGCTCGCGGATGTCGGCGAATTTCACCGCGAAGGCTTCGCTCGCCGCCGGCAACTCGTCCTGCAGGATCATCATCGTTTCCAGGCGGATGGTGGCATGCGCCAGGCGCAGCGGCTCACGCAATTCGCGGATGCGCGCCGCATCGAAACACGACAGCACCAGGATCAGATTGACGTCGGAAGTCACCCGCAGCCGTCCCTCGGCGGCGGAACCGAACAGCGCCGCGGCGACCAGTTGCTCGCCCAGCGCGGCACGGGCCGCGGCGATGAAGGTATCCAGCCCCTGTGCAACGTCTTGGGGCAAATCCTGAGCGCTCATTGCCATCCCTCAGTACACTGTGCACGGAGGATACCGCAGCCGCCCATGGCCAAGCCGCGAACCCCGTCCCATCTGACCATGGAACCGATCACAGCAGTCATTCTTTGCGGCGGTGCCGGCGAACGCGTGCAGGGGCGCGACAAGCCGCTGCTGCCCTTGCTCGGCCAGCCGCTGCTGCAGCACGTGTTGCGGCGCCTGGGGCCGGTGGATGCGCTGGTGCTCGTCGCCAATCGCCAGCGCGAAGCCTATGCTGCCCAGGCCGCCACGGTCGTCGATGACGGCATCTATCAGGGGCGCGGACCGCTGGCCGGCATCGCCGCAGGCCTCGCTGCAGCCCGCAGCGAGCGGGTGCTGTGCGTGCCAGGGGACGCGCCCTTGCTGCCCCTCGACCTGCTGGCGCGCCTGCGCCGGGCGCAGCAGCGCGATGCCGCGGACCTGGCGGTGGTCAACGACGGCAGGGGACTGCAGCCGTTATGCTGCCTGTTGTCCCGGAGTCTGCTGCCCGATCTGCGCGCTTACCTGGAGCAGGGGCACGACGCGCCGCGCCGCTGGATGGCACGCCATCGCGTCGCCGAAGCCGACTGCTCCGACTGGCCGCGCTGGGCCTGGAGCCTGAACACCGCGGAGGAATGGAGCTTGGCGGAAGTACAACTGCGGCAGTGGAAGGACCCGGCATGATCTCGCTCGATGACGCGCTCGCCGCCTATGGCGCGAACCTGCATGCGCTGCCGGTGGAAACGGTGCCGGTGGCACAGGCGCTGAACCGGGTGCTGGCGCAGGCGCAGACCTCCGCCGCGGACCTGCCGCGCTTCGACCAGAGCGCCATGGACGGCTACGCGCTGCGCGCCGCCGATGTGGCCTCGGCCAGCCCGGACGCGCCGGTGCGCCTGCCGGTCGGTCTGCGGCTTGCGGCCGGCACGCACGAAAGCCTTCCGGCACTGCCCGGCGGCGTGGCGGCGCGCATCCTCACCGGCGCACCATTGCCGGCGCAGGCCGATACCGTGATCCCCCAGGAACGTGTCGTCCTGGCGGACGGCGCGCTGCTGTTCACCGAGCCCTACGCGGCGCAGCGCAATATCCGCCGGCGCGGCGAGGAGTTGCGCCAGGGCGCCGTCATCGCCGCCGCCGGCCAGCGCGTCACCCCGGGGCTGCTGGCCTCGCTGATCAACGCCGGCGCGCATCAGTTGAGCGTGGTGCGCCAGCCGCGCGTGCGGGTGCTGACCACCGGCGATGAGATCCGCCCGGTCGGCGCCGGCCTGAAACCCGGCGAAATCTACGACAGCAATGGCCCCCTGATCAGCGCCGTGCTGCAACGCTGGGGTTATCCCGCCCCGGTGGTGGAGCAGGTCGGCGACGACCCGGCGGCGGTGAAAAACGCGCTGCAGCGCGCGCTGCAGGAAGCCGATCTGGTGCTGAGCGCCGGCGGCGCCTCGGTCGGCGACCACGACTTCCTGCCCGGCACCGCCGAATCCCTGGGCCTGCGCCGGGTGTTCTGGAAAGTGGCGCAGAAGCCGGCCAAGCCGCTGTTCTTCGGTGTGCGCGACAACCGCGCGCATCTCGCACTACCGGGCAATCCCGGTGCGGTGCTGGTCAGCCTGGCGCTGCACGTGCGGCGTGCACTGGATTGCCTGGAGGGCGCAGCCCAGCCCGGCCCGGCCTGGAACCACGCGCGCCTGGCGCAGCCGGTCGAGCGCGACAACCGGCGTGTGCGCCTGCTGCGCATGCGCCTGGACTACACCGATGACGGCACCGCGCTGCTGCAGCCCCTGCCGAAACAGGATTCGCACATGCTCAGCAACCTCGCCTCGGCGCAGGTACTGGCCTGGGTGCCGGCTGGAGAGCAGGACTGCGCCGGAGGAACGGTGCTGCGCTGGACCCCGCTGCCCGATTGAGCGGTATCAGGGGGAGCGCGCCAGCGCTCATCGCTACTCGGCTGGTACCAGTGACTCCTCGATCAGCCGCCGTAGCTCCGGCACGCAGGAGCCGCAGTTGGTTCCGGCCTTGAGACGCTGCCCGAGCAGCTTGGGCGTGGTGCAGCCGTGTTCGCGGATGGCCTTGCACAAGGTGTTGCGTCCGACGCCGAAGCAGGCGCAGACGGTCGGGCCGGCATCGCCGTCCAGCGAAGGGCGCCCGGCGAGCAGGCTGATGCGCTCGCCGGACAGCAGGCGCTCGCGGGCGAACAGGCCGCCCAACCACTCCCGGTCAGGCAGGTCGGGACGCGGCGACACGAACAGGCAGGCTTCGAGCCGTCCATCGACGATGCGCGCCGCGCGGTAGCTGCCGGCGGCGGCATCGGCGTAGTCGAGCCAGTCGCCCGGCCCGGCCAGGCGCGACCGCGCCCAGGCGGACCAGTCCGTGTCGCGGCCGCGGCCGGCCAGTTCGTAGCGCAGGAACTGCGCGCCGGTCGAGCGCGCCCAGTACGCCAGGTCCGATACCTCGATCGGGCGGCGCGCCAGTACGAAGCCGTACCAGTCGACCGCAAACGGCTCGACCTGTGCCGGCGTGTGCTTGAACTCCGGCTCGCCGGACACCGGATCCACCACCGGATTGACCAGCGCCCCGGCGCGCGCGTCGGCGGCAAAGGCGTCACTCCAGTGGATCGGCAGGAACAGGTTGCCGCGCCGCTGCTCGCGGCTGGGCAGCACCCGCGCCACGGCCGCGCCCCAGCGTGTGACGATGCGCGCCAGTTCGCCGGCGCGCAAACCGTACACCAGCAGGTCCTGGGGGTGGACCTCGACGAACGGCTCGGGGCGATGTGCCGTCAACCGCGGCGCGCGGCCGCTGCGCGTCATGGTGTGCCACTGGTCGCGCACCCGGCCGGTGTTGAGCACCAGCGGATACTCCGCATCCGGCGCATGCGCCGGCGGCCTCGGCGGCGTGACGACAAAGCGGGCCCGGCCGTCCGGGGTGCTGAAGCGGGCCGGCGCGAACTCGGCGGCCGCCTGCCCCGCCGCCGGCACCGGCCAGCGCACCGGCAGCAGCGCATCGTACTCTGCGCCGCTCAGCTGGCTCAGTCCGGACAGGTTGAAGAAGCGGGTGTCGCCTTGCGCGGCATCGTTTTCGTAGGCGGAGAGACGCGCGTGCTCGAGGAAGATCTGGTGCGGCGCGCTGAAGGCGAAGCCCTCACCATAGCCCAGCCGCTGCGCCAGCTGGCACAGCGCCCACCAATCGGGCCGCGCCTCTCCGGGAGCCGGCAGGAAGGCCCGCTGCCGCGAGATGCGGCGCTCGGAATTGGTGACGGTGCCGTCCTTTTCGCCCCAGGCCTGGGCCGGCAGCAGCACGTGGGCCAGCTTGGCAGTATCAGTATCGGCGACGCAGTCGGACACCACTACCAGCTCGCAGCGCTGCAGCGCCGCGCGCACACGGTCGGCGTCCGGCAGGCTGACCACCGGATTGGTGGCCATGATCCACACCGCCTTGACCCGCCCGTCGCCGATCGCCTCGAACAGCTCCACCGCCTTCAAGCCGGGCTTGTCGGCGATGCGCGGGCTGTTCCAGAACGCCTGCACGCGGCGCCGGTGATCCGGCTTCTCCAGATCCATGTGGGCCGCCAGCATGTTGGCCAGCCCGCCGACCTCGCGCCCGCCCATGGCATTGGGCTGCCCGGTGATGGAGAACGGGCCGGCACCGGTCTTGCCGACGCGGCCGGTATAGAGATGACAGTTGATGATGCTGTTGACCTTGTCGGTGCCGCTGCCGGACTGGTTCACGCCCATCGAGAACATCGTCACCACCCGCGGCGTAGCGGCAAACAGCGCATAAAACTCGGCCAGCAGCTGTGCGTCGACGCCGCAACCCTGCGCCACCGCGGCCAGGTCGCCGCCCTGCTGCGCCGCCTGCAGCGCGGCATCCAGGCCTTGTGTGTGCCCTTCGATGAAGGCACTGTCGCCCAGGCCTTGCGCATGCAGGTACGACAGCAGGCCGTTGAACAGCAGCACGTCGCTGCCGCTGCGCAAAGGCAGGTGCAGGTCGGCGATGTCGCAGGTCGGCGTGCGCCGCGGGTCGATCACCACCAGCTTCAGCTGCGACCGGCGCTCGCGCGCCGCGACGATGCGCTGGTACACCACCGGATGACACCAGGCGGTGTTGGACCCCACCAGCACGATCAGCTCGGCGCTTTCCAGATCCTCGTAGCTGCAGGGCACCACGTCCTCGCCGAAGGCACGCTTGTGCCCCGCCACCGCCGACGACATGCACAGGCGTGAATTGGTGTCGATGTTGGCGGTGCCCCACCAGCCTTTCACCAGCTTGTTGGCGATGTAGTAGTCCTCGGTCAGCAACTGCCCGGAAACATACAGCGCCACCGCTTCCGGCCCGTGCCGTTCGATGATCCGGCCAAATTTTTCGGCGACATAATCCAGCGCCTCGTCCCAGCTCACCTGCTCGTCGCGGAACGCCGCGTCGCGGCCGCCAATGCGGCTGCGGATGTGCGGATGCAGCAGGCGGCCCTGCAGCGACACCGTCTCGCCCAGCGCAGAGCCCTTGGAGCAGAGCCGGCCGAAGTTGGCGGGATGCTGCGGATCACCGGCGATGTCCACCGCGCCGCCGAGCCGCGGCGTGGCCAGAACGCCGCAACCGACGCCGCAGTACGGGCAGGTGGTACGGACGGACGGCGCCGGCTCATTCATGTTCATCGCAGGATTTGCGAACCGCTATGCGGCAGCCTGCACATCGGCATAGGCGCGCCCGAACAGCAGACGGTCGCGTAGCGAACTGATATCGCGCCGATCCTGCATCAATTCCAGGTACCAGGCGCCGTCGCGGGCATCGCCGAACAGCAGCGCGCCGCACACCCGGTGATCCTTGAGCACGATGCGCTTGTAGATGCCGGCCTCCGGATCGCGCAGGATCAGCACCTCGCAACCTTCGCCGCCGGCGAAGTTGCCGGCGGAGAACAGTTCGATGCCGGTGACCTTGAGCGAGGTCGAGAGCAGCGAGCCGCTGTAGCGCAGGTGGCCGAAGCCGGCCAGGTGCGCGGCGCAGACCCGCGCCTGCTCCCACAGCGGCGCCACCAGGCCGTAAGTGGCGTTGCGGTGCTGCACGCACTCGCCCACGGCGTAGACGCGCGGGTCGTAGGTCTGCAGGGTGTCGTCCACCAGCACGCCGCGACCGCACTGCAGGCCGGCCTCTTTGGCCAGCGCGGCGTTAGGCGTCACCCCGGCGGTCATTACCACCAGGTCGGCGGCAATGCCGCTGCCGTCGGCGAAGCGCAGGCCGGTGGCCCGTTCCGTGCCCTCCACTGCCGCGGTCTTGGCGCCGAGCACGAACTTGATGCCGCGGCTCTCCAGCGAGCGGCGCAGCAGCGACGAAGCGTAGGCATCGAGCTGCCGCTCCATCAGCACATCGTGGCTGTGCACCACGGTCACCTCCATGCCCTGCTGCAGCAAGCCATTGGCCGCTTCAAGGCCGAGCACGCCGCCGCCGATGACCACGGCGTTGCGCCGTTGCTTGGCGGTGTCGATCATCAGGGCCACATCGGCCACATCGCGGAAGGTGATCACGCCCGGCAGATCCTTGCCCGGAATCGGCAGGCGGTTGGGCGTGGAACCCGTGGCCAGCAGCAGGCGGTCATAGCCGGCCTCGACGCCGTCGCGGGTGCGCACCAGCCGCCTGCGCCGGTCGATCGCCACCACCGGATCGCCGCTGTGCAGGGTGATGCCCTGCCTGGCATACCAGGCTAGGTCGTGCAGCACGATGTCCTCGAAGCGCTTTTCGCCGGCCAGCACCGGCGACAGCAGGATGCGGTTGTAGTTGCCGTGCGGCTCGGCGCCGAAGATGGTGATGTCGTAGGCGTCGGGGGCGATGCGCAGCAGGTCCTCGATCACCCGCATGCCGGCCATGCCGTTGCCGATCATTACCAGGCGCTGCCGGCTCTGGCGCGGCGTCGCGGCCATCGCCATACCCAGCTGCACCGCGCCGTTATAGACCCGCACCGGATATACCGGCACCGATACTTCCGCGTCTTCGACGCAGACGCCGTCGCGCAAACGGAAATGCTGCTTGTACACTGGCGAGGCCACCACGGGCTCGCCGCCCACGTCACCGGTGATGCCGCGCGCCAGCACATTGGCCTGGCTGAACGGGTCGCGATTGCCCAGGGCGTAGACCTCCTCGGTCTGGCCCAGGCGGAACACCGCGATCTGTTCCTCGCCGATCAGCGCGGCGACGCCGGAATCCGGCCAGATCTCGTCCAGCGCACACACCGTGCGCCACAGGATGCGCGCGCTCATAGCGGCGCCAGCCGCGTGGAGTAGCCGGGTGCCTTGCCCGGGAATCCTGGCGTCGCGGGTCGGCGCCGGCATGAGGGCGATTCATACTGTTTTCTGGGGGACATTGAAAGTCTCATGCCGCTTCCTTGGCCAGCGCGTTCCGCGCCAGGCTGCGCTCGTCCTCGGTGGCGGGGCGGATCTGCCCGCGCTCCTCGACGAACACCACGTGATTGTCGCCGGCTTCGCTGTTGACGAAGGTGCGGAAGCGCCGCAGCGTCGCCGGGTCATTGACGGCCTTTTTCCACTCGCACTCGTAAGTATCGACCAGGTGCTGCATTTCCTCTTCCAGCTCCATGGCGATGCCGAGCTTGTCCTCGCAGACCACCTGCTTCAGATAGTCCAGCCCGCCTTCCAGGTTTTCCATCCACACCGAGGTGCGCTGCAGGCGGTCGGCGGTGCGGACGTAGAACATCAGGAAGCGGTCGATGTAGCGCACCAGGGTGTCCTTGTCCAGATCGGACGCGAGCAGCTCGGCATGGCGCGGCTTCATGCCGCCGTTGCCGCAGACATACAGGTTCCAGCCTTTCTCGGTGGCGATAACGCCGACATCCTTGCCCTGCGCCTCGGCGCACTCGCGGGTACAGCCGGAGACGGCGAACTTGAGCTTGTGCGGCGAACGCATGCCACGGTAGCGGTTCTCGATCTCGATCGACAGGCCGACGCTGTCCTGCACGCCGTAGCGGCACCAGGTGCTGCCGACGCAGGACTTCACCGTGCGCACCGCCTTGCCGTAGGCATGGCCGGACTCGAAGCCGGCCTCGATCAGCTCCTGCCAGATCAGCGGCAGCTGGTGCACCTGGGCGCCGAACAGATCGATGCGCTGGCCGCCGGTGATCTTGGTATAGAGACCGTACTTCTTCGCCACCGCGCCGATGGCGATCAGCTTGTCCGGAGTGATTTCACCGCCGGGGACGCGGGGCACCACCGAATAGGTGCCGTCCTTCTGGATATTGGCCAGGTAGTAGTCGTTGGTGTCCTGCAGCTTGGCGTGGCGCGGCTGCAGCACGTGCTCGTTCCAGCACGAAGCCAGGATCGACGCCACCGCCGGCTTGCAGATGTCGCAGCCGCGTCCCTTGCCGTGATTGGCCAGCAGTTCGTCGAATGACTTGATCTTCTCGATCCGCACCAGGTGGTACAGCTCCTGGCGCGAATGCGGGAAGTGCTCGCACAGGTGGTTGCTGACGGCCACGCCGCGCGCGCTGAGTTCGTGCTTGAGGATCTGCGTCACCAGCGGCCCGCAGCCGCCGCAGGACGTGGCCGCCTTGGTGCATTTCTTCAACGCACCCAGGGTGGTGCAGCCTTCGTCGATGGCGGCGCAGATGGCGCCCTTGCTGACGTTGTTGCAGGAGCAGATCTGCGCCGCGTCCGGCAGCGCGCCGACGCCGATGCCGGGCTTGGCCGAGCCATCCAGCGCCGGCAGGATCAGAGCCTCCGGCCGCTCCGGCAGCGGCATGCGGTTGAGCATCAGCTGCAGCAGCGTGCCGTAGTCCTCGGCCTCGCCCACCAGCACGCCGCCGAGCAGGTATTTGCCGCAGTCGCTGACCACCAGCTTCTTGTAGACCTGTGCGCGTTCGTCGACGAAGCTGTATGCCAGCGACCCCTTGGTGGCGCCATGGGCGTCTCCCAGGCTGGCCACGTCCACGCCCATCAGCTTGAGCTTGGTGCTCATGTCGGCGCCGGTGAAGGCCGCGGCGGTCTTGCCGCAAAGCTGGTCGGCCACCACCTGGGCCATCTGGTAGCCGGGCGCCACCAGGCCGTAGATGCGCCCCTGGTACAGGGCGCACTCGCCGATGGCGTAGATGTCCGGATCGCTGGTGCGGCACGCCTCGTCGACGACAATGCCGCCGCGCTCGCCCATCGCCAGCCCCGCCTGCCGGGCCAGTTCGTCGCGCGGACGGATGCCGGCGGAGAACAGGATCAGGTCGGTTTCGAGGTGCCCGCCGTCGGCGAACTTCATGCGGTGACGGCAGTGCTCGCCGTCAACGATCTCCTGCGTGTTCTTGCCGGTGTGCACGGTGACGCCGAGCTGCTCGATCTTGCGCCGCAGGATGCGGCCGCCGCCGTCGTCCACCTGCACCGCCATCAGGCGCGGCGCGAACTCCACCACATGCGTGGCCAGGCCCATATCCTTCAGGGCCTTCGCCGCTTCCAGGCCGAGAAGCCCGCCACCGACCACGACGCCTACTTTGGACTCGCGGCCGGCGGCGGCGATCGCCTCCAGATCCTCGATCGTGCGGTAAACCAGACAGGCCGGCCGGTCCTTCCCCGGCAGCGGCGGAACAAACGGATAGGAGCCGGTGGCCAGAACCAGCTTGTCGTAGGCCAGGGTTTCGCCGGCGCTGGTGGTGACGGTCCTGGCGACGCGGTCGATCTGTACCGCCTTGGCATTGAGCCTGAGCAGCAGATTGGCATGGGCTTCGAAGAAGCCCGGCGTGACCAGCGACAGCTCATCCGCGCTCTTGCCGGCGAAGAACTCCGACAGGTGCACGCGGTCATAAGCCGGCCGCGGCTCTTCGCACAGCACCGTGACCTGCATCGCGGTGCCGGCCTGTCCGGCCATCAGCTGCTCGAGCAGCTTGTGACCGACCATGCCGTTGCCGACGACGACGACTCTTGTGGTATCCATTTGCGTCCGGGTTCGTCTGTGTAGAAAATTATTCCGCGTGGACCGCGCCTTCCAGGGCGGCGTCGCCGACCTCGCCGCCGGCCGGCTCAACCACCGCCCAGACCAGCCATTGCTGGCGCAGCAGCACCACCAGCGTCAGCGCCGCGGCGGACAGCACGCCGAACGTGGCGAAACCCATCTGATAGCTGCCGGTGCTCTCCTTGGCGATGCCCATGATCACCGGCAAGTAGAAACCACCGATGCCGCCGGCGGCGCCGATGATGCCGGTCATCACGCCGGTCTTGCCTTTCCAGCGATGCGGCACCAGCTGGAAGGTGGAGCCATTGCCCAAGCCGAAGCACAGATACAGGCCGAACAGCAGCACCACGCCGCCAGCCAGCGGCGGCATCACCACGGCAAAAGTGAAATCGAGCAGCGAGATGGCACTGAGCAGCACCAGCAGCGCGCGCACGCCGGTAACGCGGTCGGCAATCCAGCCGCCGAAGGGACGCACCACGGCGCCGGTGAAGGCGAAGCCCGCCATCATCAGACCGGCATCGACCTTGGACATGCCGTACAGGCTGGTGACCAGGGTGCTGACATAGGACGACATGCCGACGAAGCCACCGAAGGTGATGCTGTAGACCAGCATGATCACCCAGGTGTCGCGCTCCGCCAGTACCGCGCGGTAGCGCTGCGGCAGCACCGCGATGGCCAGCGCCGCGCCCAGCGGCGGCAGCAGCAGCAGGCCGGTCTTGCCCTGGCCCAGGTAGCCGGCATGCACCAGCAGCACCAGCCCGATCAGGCCGACCAGGGTGACGGCGAAGCCGGCGAACGCCGGGCCGCCCTTGCCGTTCTTCTCGCTCAGGTCGCTGGCCCAGAAGTACACCGCCAGCGCGGTGATCGCCAGCAGGGGCAGCGCCGCCGCGGTGGCGTGCTGCCAGCCGTAACTCTGCGCCAGCCCGGGAAACAGGAAGCCGTCCAGCACCGCGCCGATGTTGCCGGCGGCGGCCAGGCCCAGCACCAGGCCCTGCACCTTGGGCGGATAGTTGCTGCCTGCCATCGGCAAGGCCACGGCGAAGCTGGCGCCGCCGACGCCGAGGAACACACCGAGCAGCAGCAGCACGGTGTACGAGGGCGCCGCAGGCAGCAGCAGCAGGGCCACCGAGGGGATCGCCGACAGGGTGATGCCCATCAGCGCCAGGCGCTTGCCATCCTGCGACTGGAACAGGTTGCCCAGGGTCACGCGCAGGATCGCCGCGGACAGCACCGGCACCGCAACCAGGAAGCCCTGGGCCGCCGGGGTCATGGTGATGTCCTTGCCGATGAAGGGCGCCAGCGGACCCAGCATTACCCATACCGTGAAGCCGGTGTCGAAATACAGGAAGCACGCCAGGAGTGCTTTCCAGTTACCGCTTTTCAATGAGGCTATGACCTGTTTCATCTGAACTCCCAGTTGATGACCATCCACTCGACGCGAAGCAGCAGACCGCTACAAGTTGCCGGGGACCGGTACGGCGGGTGCCGGCCGCGGGCAAAAAAAAAGACGTCTCGCCGCGCTTGCGCGCAGACGGACGCCTTTGTCCATGACTCTCCGGAATGTCGCATCCCGAACCCGCCGTTGGGCTCCCGCGCCTTTGCGCGGAATTGGGACACCCGTCTTACGGAGCAAGCAGCGTGCCATTTCCACTGAAGGGGCATGCAACTTGCTTGCACCATTTCAGCGCCCATTCCTGGCGCCAGGTTTTGACATGCCCGCCAGAGTCCTGATCATCGACGCACAGTCCGAGCGCACCCAGCAGCTGGTGCAGGCCTTGGCGGCCGCGGGCTTTGAGGTGGCGGGCATCGTGGCCGAATCCGACGACGTGCACGGCGCCGTGAAAAGCCTAAAGCCGGACGCGATCCTGATCGACGCGGACTCACCATCGCGCGATACGCTCGAAGGCCTGGCCGTACTCGGCAAGCGTTTTCCGCGCCCCATCTTGATGCTTAGCGAGTCGACCGACACCGATTTGGTGCGCGATGCCGCACGACTGGGCATCAGCACCTATGCGGTGGACGGCATTTCGCCCGTGTTGTTGCGCTCCCTGGTGGAAGTCACCATGGCGCACTTCCAGAACACGCACAACCTGACCAGCGAGCTGCAGGAGGCACAGCAGGCCCTGCAGGACCGCCGGGTCATCGACAAAGCCAAATATCAACTGGTGCAAGGTATGCGCATGACTGAAGAACAGGCCTACCACCAGTTGCGGCGCATGGCCATGGAACGCGGCATGAAGATCGCGGAACTGGCCCGGCTGCTGGTCGAGCGCGGGGCAAGCTGACATGAACAAGGAACCAATGATGAACCCGAACCTGCCGGCCGCGGTCAGCGCCGGCCGCTCCGCCACCGGCGCCATTCCGGAGATCAACCCTTCGCGCCGCGAATTCCTGCACACCGCAGCTGCCGCCGCCGGCTCGACAGCCCTGGCCTCCAGCCTGCCCGCCTGGGCGCAGACGACGTCGCGCAGCGGCTCGGACGCACCGGAAAAAACCCGCTTGAACATCGGCTTCATCGCCCTCACCGACTGCGCCAGCGTGATCATGGCGCAGGAACTGGGCTTGTTCCGCAAGCATGGATTGGACGTGACCCTGTCGAAGCAGCCGAGCTGGGCGGCGATACGCGACCGCGTCACGCTGGGCGAGCTCGACGCCGCTCATATGCTGTACGGCCAGGTCTACGGCGTGCACCTGGGAATCGGCGGCCCGCAGCAGGACATGGCCGTGCTGATGGGCTTGAACCACAACGGCCAGGGCATCGTCCTGTCCAATCAATTGCGTGAGCAGGGCGCGATTGACGGCCCCAGCCTGAAAAAGCTGATCGAACGCCGCCAGCGCAGCTACACCTTCGCCCAGACCTTTCCCACCGGCACCCACGCCATGTGGCTGTTCTACTGGCTGGCCGCCGCGGGCATCGACCCGCTGCGCGACGTCAAGGTCATCACCGTGCCGCCGCCGCAGATGGTGGCCAACATGCGCGCCGGCAACATGGACGGCTATTGCGTCGGCGAACCCTGGGGCGGCGCCCGCGCCATCCAGGAAGGGATCGGCTTCACCGTCACCACCACCCAGGCGATGTGGCGCAACCACCCGGAAAAGGTGCTGGGCACCACCCGGGAATTCGTCGCCCGCTATCCCAATACCGCCCGCGCCATGATCCGCGCCGTGCTCGAAGCCTCGCGCTACATCGATACCATGGCCAATCGCGACCACGTCGCCGCGGTGATCAGCGATGCGGCCTATGTCAATGCACCGACCGACGTCATCGCCGGCCGCCTGCGCGGTGAATACGAGAACGGGCTGGGCCGCAAGTGGCAGGAAGCCGATCACATGAAATTCTTCAACGAGGGCGAGGTCAACTACCCCTACCTGTCGCACGGCATGTGGTTCATGACGCAGCAGCGGCGCTGGGGTTTGTTGCAGCAGGACGTCGACTATCTCGCGGTGGCCCGGCAGGTCAACCAGGTGGAGCTGTACAGCGAGGTGGCCCGCTCGATGGGCATCGGCGTTCCGGCCAGCCCGCTGAAGGTCGAGACCCTGTTCGACGGCGTGGTGTGGGACCCGACGCGGCCTTCGGCCTACCTGGACAATTTCGCCATCAAGGCCTGAGCATCTCGAAACCTTTCACCCAATGGAACGCCAATGGACCGCAACGACGTCACGCGCAGCATCCTCGCCGCCAAGGTCAGCAAGGGCATCAAGTGGAGCGAGGTGGCAGCCCGGCTCGGGCTGAGCAAGGAGTGGAGCACCGCGGCCTGCCTTGGCCAGATGACGCTCGACGCGCGGCAGGCCGCGATCGTCGGCGAGATCTTCGGCCTGGGCGAGGACGAGATCGCCTGGTTGCAGGTGGTGCCGCACAAAGGTTCCCTGCCCGCCGCGGTGCCGACCGATCCCCTGATCTACCGCTTCTATGAGCTGGTCAGCGTTTACGGCACCACGTTCAAGGCGCTGATCCACGAGGAGTTCGGCGACGGCATCATGAGCGCCATCGATTTCAGGATGGACCTCGCGCGCGAACCCGACCCGAAGGGAGACCGCGTGCGCATCGTCATGAGCGGCAAGTTCCTGCCCTACAAGACCTAC
>CAYVKA010000029.1:0-51413 GCA_964451925.1 uncultured Nevskia sp.
CTGCCGCCCATCAGCCGCATCCCGGTGAACAACGTGTCGAACCTCAACACCTAGCGCCCCTTGAACACCGCCTGGCGGCGCTCGCCGAACGCGAGCACTGCCTCGTGGGCGTCCTCGCTGTGCATGATCGGGCGCAGGTCCGGATACAGCCGCGCCAGGGCGGCGCGGTCGCCTTCGACGCGGGCCAGGCGTGAGGAAGCCAGCGAGGCCTGCACACCCAGCGGCGCCGCGGCGGCAACGCGCTCGGCGATGGCCACGGCGCGCTCGAGCGACTGCCCCGGCGCGGTCAGTTCCTGCACCAGCCCCATGCGGTGGGCCTCGGTGCCGCTGAACTCGTCGCCGGTCAGCAGGTAGCGCTGCGCGTTGCCCCAGCCGATCTCCTGCACCAGGCGGATGGTGGCGCCGCCGCAGGCATAGAAGCCGCGCTTGACCTCGAGCTGGGCAAAGCGCGCACTGCTGGAGGCGACGCGGATGTCGGCGGCCAGCATCAGCTCCACCGCCACGGTGAAGGAGATGCCCTCGGCCGCCACCACCAGCGGCTTGCGCAGGCGGCGCGACTCGTCCAGGCCGAACGGCTCGATCGAGGTCTCCGGCAGGTCGGCCAGCTTGCCTTGCGCCAGCTGCGGCGCCCATTGCGTCAGGTCCAGGCCAGCGGTGAAATGCTCGCCATGGCCAAACAGCACGCCGCAGCGCAGCTCCGGGTCCCGGTGCAGTTCGCCGTAGGCCTGCGCCAGCAGATGATAGGTGTCGAGGCCGAAGGCGTTGCGCTTGGCCGGGCGGTTGAAGCCCATCAGCAGCAGGTGGCCGCGCCGCTCCAGCGTCAGGGGGGAGTCGCTCATGGGTGGAATCCTGTGGGGCCTGGGTTGGCCACAGTCTGGACCGGCGGCGGGCGCGGCGCCAGAATGCGGGCGGCACTGACGCCGTGTTCAGGGAGCATTCAGACGCGCAGGCATACTCTCGCCGCCGATGCAGTGCCCCGGCATGCGGCCGGTGCCAGGCACGGAAAGCCCGCGTTCGGCGATGACCTGACCCTGGCGGCCTTCCGCGCCTGCCCGGATTGCCGCAGCACGGCATTGCCTCAAGCCCGCCACGCGGGTCCATCACAACAAAGGAGCACCCCGTCATGAAGAAAATCCTGTCAGCCGCCGCGCTGGCCCTGTGCGCAGCCCCGGCCATGGCCCAGGTCGGCGTTTCGGTCAGCGTCGGCCAGCCCGGCTTCTACGGCCAGATCAATATCGGCGACGTGCCGCAGCCGCAGGTGATCTACGCCCAGCCGGTGACGGTGGCGCCGGCGCCGGAATACGGCGGCGGGCCCATCTACCTGCACGTGCCGCCGGGCCATGAAAAGCACTGGGAGCGGCATTGCGCGCAGTACAACGCCTGCGGCCGCCCGGTCTACTTCGTGCGCGACGACTGGTACAACCGCGAGTACGTGCCGCGCTACCAGCACGAGCACGGCGACGACGGTGACCACGGCCACGGCTGGGGCCATGACCACGGCGACCATGGGGATCACGGCGACCACGGCGATCGTGGCGACCATGGCCACGGCGACGACGATCACGGCCACGGCCACGACCACGGTCACGACTGAACCGCGACCCTGCGGTACCGCGCCGGGCCGTGACGGCCCGGCGCCACGCCGCGCGGAATCTCCCGGCGCGGCAATGAGGTGATGGCGCGGCCGTGCGCTCGCGCACACGGCGCGCGGTGGCGCCCGCCGGGGCGGCGCGCCGATTTGCTATTCTGGCCAAAACCCACCATCGCCTGATCCATGCCCATCTCCAAGCTGCGCGCCGCGCTGTGCCTGTGCTTGTGCCTGTCCGCCCTGTCCATGGCCGCGCCCGCGGCGGCGGAGGATGCGGCGGCGCCCGCCGACAGCAGCGTGGCCGCGGCCAGCGGCGACAAGGTGGAGCGCTCGGTGGTCAAGGTGTTCACCACCACGCGCTATCCGGACCCGTTCCGTCCCTGGACCAAGCAGGCGCCGACCGAGATCAGCGGCTCGGGCGTGGTGATCGAGGGCAAGCGCATCCTCACCAACGCCCACGTGGTGCTGTACTCCAGCCAGGTGCAGATCCAGGCCAACCAGGGCGGCGACAAGATCTCGGCCACGGTGGAGTCGATCGCTCCGGGCATCGACCTGGCGGTGCTGAAGCTGGACGATCCGGCGTTCTTCGACAGCCATCCGCCGCTGCCGCGCGCCAATACGCTGCCGGCGGTCAAGGACGCAGTGCTGGCCTACGGCTTCCCCACCGGCGGCAGCTCGCTGTCGATCACCAAGGGCATCGTCTCGCGCATCGAGTTCGTCTCCTACAACGCGCCCACCGCGGGGCTGCGCATCCAGATCGACGCCGCCATCAACCCGGGCAACAGCGGCGGCCCGGCGGTGGCCGGCGACAAGATGATCGGCCTGGCCTTCAGCAAGCTCGGCGACGCGCAGAACATCGGCTACATCATCCCCAACGAGGAGATCGAGCTGTTCCTGCAGGACATCGCCGACGGCCACTACGACGGCAAGCCGATGTTCAACGATTACCTGCAGACGCTGGAGAACCCGGCGCTGCGCAGCTACCTGAAGCTGGACAAGTCGGTCAGCGGCATGGTGGTGCACCAGACCTACAGCAGCGACCCGTCCTATCCGCTGAAGGAGTGGGACCTGATCACGCAGATCGGCGACACGCCGATCGATGACCAGGGCAAGATCGCGCTGACGCCGGACCTGCGCGTCAATTTCCAGTACCTGGTGCAGAAGGTGGCGAAGAACGGCAAGCTGCCGCTGGGCATCGTCCGCGCCGGCAAGCCGCTGCAGCTGCAGGTGCCGGTGTCCGCGGACAAGCCGATGCTGATCAGCGACCTGCACGGCAGCTACCCGCCGTACTTCATCTACGGCCCGCTGGTGTTCTCCAAGGCCAGCTACCAGTTCCTCGGCTTCCTCAGCAGCCGCGAGCTGATGAGCATGTTCAGCTACGTGCGCAGCCCGCTGCTCAACCAGATCGGCGACAAGCCGGACGCCACGCGCGAGGAGCTGGTGGTGGTGTCCTCGCCGTTCTTCCCGCACAAGCTGAGCAAGGGTTACAGCAGCGCCGCCGGCAGCGTGGTGCGCAGCGTCAACGGAACGCCGGTGCGCAGCCTGCGCCACCTGGTGGCGCTGCTGCGCGACCTCAAGGACGAGTTCGTCACCTTCGAGTTCGACAACCGCGGCGGCGAGGCGCTGGTGTTCCCGCGCGCCGAGATGGTGGCCGCCACCGACGAGATCCTCACCGACAACGGCGTGCGCGCCCAGGGCACGCCGGAACTGCTGCAGGTGTGGCAGGGCAAGGCACCCTGAACGGGGCGTTGAAGGCGCGGCTGGTATAACGTTGTCATCGCCGGTTCCCGGCACGCGCCACGGCGCGCGGCGACTCGCGGCGCCGGCACAGGCGGCCGCCATCCGCCAACTCAGGCAGCTTCGCAGGGATGTGTCGCAGCCGCTTGATTCCGCAGGCACGCCCGCGCGGCGGTGCCGGTCCGCGCCCGGCAGTACGTTGCGGTATGGATGAGACCTTGTTTGACAACGTTGTCACCGCTGCCGATACTCGGCCGCGATAACAACCACAAGCAGCATCCTGCAAGGAAGTGGGAGCTGGACGCGGCGCCGCCAGGCGCCGCGCGACGTCAATCCTCTGGAGGGATCCACATGTCAGCGAATCACCCGGCCCCATGGCCAAAACTCGTTCTCATCGGCGCCGCCGGCGCGGGGCTGTGCGCCAGCCTGCTCACCGCCCTGCCCGCCACCGCGGCGCATATCGCCGCCAGCAGCGCCGCCGCCACCGCCTGCGCCCCGGCCTGGAGCGCCAGCGCGGTCTATGTCGGCGGCGACAACGCCAGCTACAGCGGCGTCAACTATCACGCCAACTGGTGGACCCAGGGGCAGAACCCGGCCAGCAACAACGGCGGGCCCGGCAGTGGCCAGCCGTGGACCTCGCAGGGCGCCTGCAGCGGCAGCGGCAGCAGCAGCGGCGGAAGCAGCAGTAGTAGCAGCAGCAGCAGCAGCAGTAGTAGCGGGGGTGGAAGCAGCAGTAGCAGTAGCAGCAGCAGCGGTGCGGGTGGCAGCAGTGGCGCGCTGCTGTTCAGTCCGTACAAGGACATCACCATCAACCTGAACTGGAACACCAATGTGATGCAGACCGCCGTCACCGGCGCGACCATCCCGCTGGTCGGCAGCGGCAGCCTGGTGGCGACGCAGGAGCCGCGCCTGGGCGCGATCACGCTGGCCTTCGCCACCGGCGAGTGCGGCAGCGAGAACTGGGGCGGCGTGACGCGCAGCGGCTTCGCCAGCGGCAACATCCAGGCGCTGTCCGCCGCCGGGCTGAGCTACGTGGTGTCCACCGGCGGCGAAGCCGGGGTCTTCACCTGCTCCAGCCAGGCCGGCATGCAGAGCTTCATCAGCACCTACCTGTCGCCGCAGATGGCCGGCGTCGACTTCGACATCGAGGGCGGCCAGTCGCAGGCCGACATCAACAACCTGGTGGCGCAGGTCGCCTGGGCCGAAACGCAGTATCCGGCGCTGCGCTTCTCCTTCACGCTGGCCACGCTGGCCGCGTCCGACGGCAGCTACGGCGGCCTCAACCCGCTCGGCGACATGGTGGTGAAGGCGATCCAGGCGGCGCATCTGCCGCGCTACACCATCAACCTGATGGTGATGGACTTCGGCGGCACCTCGGCGGCGAACTGCGTGGTGGTCAACGGCCAGTGCAACATGGGCCAGTCGGCGGTGCAGGCGGTGAAGAACCTGCAGCACAGCTATGGCATCCCCGCCGGCCGGATCGAGCTGACGCCGATGATCGGCGTCAACGACACCAGCAGCGAGGTGGTGTCGCTGGCCGACGTCGACACCATCAGCAGCTATGCCGTGGCGCAGGGCCTGGCCGGCCTGCACTTCTGGTCGCTGGACCGTGACACGCCCTGCCCCGGCGGCGGCGGAACCGCTTCGGCGACCTGCAACTCGGTATCCGGCAGCACGCCGCTGCAGTACACCAACCGCCTTCTCGGCGACCTGGGACGCTAGGGAACCTCTGAACCGGATCGGCGCCGGCCGCCACGGCTGGCGTTGATCCACGGCGACGGCAACGGCCCGGCGGCGGCAACTCCGCCGGGCCTTTTTGATCAGTGGCGCGGATCGGCCTTGCGGCCGGGGCGCAACAGCAACTGGCGCTGGCGCAGCGCCAGGTACAGCGCCGGCAGGCGGCGCAGGTCGTCGAGGCGCTGCTCCAGGATGGCCTCGATGCACTCGATGCGATAGGCCAAGGAATTGGGATGAATCTTCAACGCTGCCGCCACCGCCTTGCGGTGCGGGCCGTGCTCGAACCAGGCGCGCAGCGTTTCCAGCAGCATCGGCTTGGCGTCGATCTGCTCCAGCCGGCCCTGCAGCAGCCGGGTCAGTACCGGTGATTCCATCACCGTGTGCTCCAGCGCCACGTCGGAATAGCGGAACACCGGCCCGCCCTGCTGGAAATGGGCGCCGATCTCGATGGCCGCCAGCGCCTGCTCGGCGCTGCGCCGCCAGCCCGGGGCGCCGGCCTCGGCCAGGCCGATGCCGACGGCTTCGACGCCGCAGCGCGCCTGCAGCAGCGCTTGCGCCTGCGCCGCCAGCTCGCGCTCGGCCTGCGGCCCGGCCGCGCCTGGCGGCAGCCACAGCAGCAGGTAGCCGGGCCGCAGCGTGCGCAGCAGGCTGTCGGCGGAGAGGCCGACGATGCGCGCGGCGCAGGACAGCACGTGCTCCAGCTGCTGCTGCTCCGCCGCCGCCTTCAGCCCGGGCAGGGCCAGCGCCAGCGCCACGTGCGGCGCCGCCGGATCGAGGCCGAGGCTGAGCGCGCGCTCGCGGAAGCCCTCGACGTTGTCGGCGTCGCTGAACAGGATGCCGCACAGCTCGTGGCGCACGCGGTCGCGCCAGCGGCCGCGTTGCTGCATCTCCTCGGCATAGGTGGCGGTCAGCGTCTGCACCAGCAGGTCGCTGATGTCCATGAACACCGGCGACACCTTGAACAGCAGCTCCTCGCGCAGCTGCGGATCGCTGTGGGCGCGCTCCAGCATCAGGTCCCACATGACGCGGAAGCCGACGCGGAAAGCCTGCAGCACCGAGGGCAGCGGCACGCCCTGGTGCACGCGGCGACGCACCAGCGCAGTGGTGTGGCCGAGCGCGTCGGCGGTGGGCAGCTTCAGCTCGATCAGGCTGGCGAGGCACACCTGATGGGTGAACAGGATCATGTCCAGCACTTCGCGGCGCAGCGCCGCGTCGCGCATGCGGGAATAGTCCGGCACCTGCGCCTGGATCACGCGCAGGGTCTGCGCCGAGCCGGCCTGATTGTCCTCGATGATCTGCAGCAGCAGCGCGCGCAGGCGCGGGCTGAGCGGCGGCGCGGGAGCGTCGCCGGCGGCGGTGGGGCGCTTGCTGCGGAGGCTGATGGCCATGGCGGGAGCTTAGCGGAAGGCGGCGGGCAGCGTCCGTGGCGCCGCCCTCCCCGGTCCGCCCTCCTTGCGGCGAGGACGGTGCCGGGCGGGAGGTCCGCTCAGCTCGGCGGCACGATCACCGGGCTGACGGTGGCGAGGTCGGTCTTGGCCACGTGCGACAGGTCGAGCTGCATCTGGGTGAAGGCCACCATCTCGCTGCGCATGCGCTCGAAGTCGATCTTGTCGGCGGTGGTCACGCCCCAGTTCAGCAGGTAGTAGGGCCCGGTGATGTAGTTGGCGGTGGGGATGCCGCCCTCGCCGTAGAAGTACTGCCCCTCGCCGGGCCACACCGCGTTGTCGGCGGTGCCGTCGCCCTTCGGATTGAGCGGCGGCAGCACGAATGCGGGTGCTGCGTTGGCGTTCTTCAGCGCGGTGTAGGAGGCGTTGACCAGAGCCTGGATCTTGGGCATGAAGAAGGCGCCGGTCTCGGCCTTGCCGGTGGGCGCCAGCAGGCCGTTGCTGTCCGGCAGCCATTCCTGCGCGCCGAGGTGCTCGATGGTCACGATCGAGGCGATACGCTGCAGCAGGCCGTCGTTCTTGTGCGCGGCGAGGAAGGTCTCGGCGCCGATGCCGCCGGCGAAGTGGCCGCTGCTGAGCAGGATCATGATGCTGCGCGGCAGCGCCGACGGCGGCAGGCGCGTCAGGTACTGGGCCATGCCGATGATGGCGTTGGGACCGTTGTCCTCGACGCCGTTGCTGCCGTCGGTGTGGCTGTTGATCACCGTCAGGTCGGTGCTGGCGCCGGGAATGATGCCGATCAGGTTGCGCGTCATCACCTGCGTCACCTGCGCCGGCAAGGTCAGCGTCATCTGCGTGCCGCCGGCCGCGGCCAGCTGCTTGAGCTGGGCGCCGACATCCTGCGCCACGAACAGCGCCGGGGCGCTGCGCAGCTTGCGGTCATAGGGATAGTAGGCGCCGTGGGCGGTGGCATAGGGCAGCGGAATGATGCCGATGGCCCCGGCCGCGCCGGCGGCGCTGAGCTGGTCGAGCAGCGTGGTCGGCTGGTCCAGGTAGGGGCGGCTGTAGTTCTGCGTCGGCAGCAGGGTGTGGTTGGGATCGTAGGTGCCCATCGCGACGAACTGGAAGGCGCCGATGATGGTGGAGCCGATCGGCGCGTCGAACAGCACGATCTTGCCGCCGGCGTTGGCGGCGGTGGGCGTGGTCTTGGAGTCGAGGTAGACCAGCGGCGCGGTGACGCCCTGAGCCGGCGTGCTGCCCGAGTACGGCACGTAGGCCGCGGTCTGCACCGGCCCGGCGGCGGCGCCGTTGGCGACGGCCAGCGACCAGCTGTCCACCGACCAGCGCATCAGCGGCACCGACTCGACGCTGATCTGCGTCACGCCGGCGCAGGCCAGGCGCTGCTGCAGCGTGTCGATATAGCTCTCGTGGGCCGGCGTGCCGGTGGCGCGCAGGCCGCGCTGGTCCAGGTCCACACCCCAGCTGTTGAGCTGCGACGCGGCAATGAACTGCGCCGGGTCGACGGTGGTGGCGTCGGCGCTGCCGAGCGGGCCCTGCGGCCAGCCGGACAGCGCGCCGCACAGGGTGGCGCCGCCGCTGGCGGCAGGCGATTCGCTGCACGAGGACAGGGATGCGCTCCAGGCCAGTACCACGCCGCAGGCCAGCGCCAGGCGCAGCGCGTTGCGCGCCGCGGCCGGCCGCTTGCTGTTCGCTTTCGACACGGGTTCTCCTCCTGCGGGCTTATCGGGGCCCGCTTCGAAGCCGCATCTTAGAGGGGCGCGCCGCGCCGCTCCATCGTTGAATTGCCGAGCGCCTTGGTGAAAACGCCGAGTGCGGCGCGGCCACGCATACCGCAAGGTATTGATGCACGGCGGCGGCGAATCCGGCCGCGGATTAGTCCGGCGGCACGTGCCGCTGGAAGCACTCCACGGCGACGCGCGCCGCGGGGCCGGCCAGCTCCGGCCGCACCAGCACCAGGTACAGGGGCACCGTGCGGGTGGTGCCCAGCTCCATCGGCAGGGGCCGCAGATCGCCGCTGCGCAGATCGTCGGCGACGATATGCTGCGGCAGCCAGGCGAAGCCCAGGCCGGCCCTGACCGTGGCCAGCGAGGCTTCCATGCTGCTGACGGTGCAGCGCCGGTCGGCGCCGAGCCAGCCCTCGCTGCGCGGATTGCGCACGCCGGAATCCCGCACCACCACCTGCACGTGGCGCACCAGGTCCTCCGCCGTCAGGGTGCGCTCCAGCTGCAGCAGCGGATGGGCCGGACTGGCCACGCCGACGAAACTGATGTTCTGCAGGAACTCGCCCAGCACGCCCGGCGGCAGGCGCGTGGTCACCACCAGATCGGCGGCGTTGTCGGTGATCGCCTCCTCGGCGCCGGACAGCACCGCGTCCGACAGCCGCATCTGCGTGTTCGGACACAGCTGCTGCAATTCGGCGACGATGCCGAGCAGGCGCCGGCGCGGGAACGCCACGTCCACCACCAGGTGCAGCTGCGCTTCCCAGCCCTGCTTCAGTTTGCGCGCCAGCGCCTCCAGCGTTTCCAGGTCACTCAGCAGCGGCCGCGCCTGCTTCAGCAGGGTCTGGCCGTGCGCGGTCAGCACCGCCTTGCGGCCTTCCACCTCCAGCAGCGGCACGTCCAGCGCCTCCTGCAGCCGTGCCAGCGCATAGCTGACCGCGGACTGGCTCTTGTGCAGGGCCGAGGCGGCCTGGGCAAAGCTGCCCTGGTCGATCACGGCCGCCAGCACGGCCCATTGCTCCAGCGTGGTTTTCGGCAGCTGCATGGTCTTGATTAATTCGATTTATGAATAGATTTGATCGGAAGATTGCGCTTTTACATTCGATTATTAGCGCATATTGTCTCTCCACACAAGGAGATCAACCATGAACACCGTCAGACGCAGCAACGAACGCGGCCAGGCCGACCACGGCTGGCTCAAGTCCTTCCACAGCTTTTCCTTCGCCGATTATTTCGACCCGCAGCACGTCGAGTTCGGGCCGCTGCGGGTGATCAACGAGGATCGCGTGCAGCCCGGCATGGGCTTCGGCACCCACGGCCACCGCGACATGGAGATCATCAGCTATGTGCTGGAGGGCGAGCTGGCGCACAAGGACTCCATCGGCAACGGCTCGGTGATCCGCCCCGGCGACGTGCAGCGCATGAGCGCCGGCAGCGGCATCCGCCACAGCGAGTTCAATCCCTCGCAGAACCGGCCGGTGCATTTCCTGCAGATCTGGATCCAGCCGGACGTGCACGGCATTGAGCCGAGCTACGAGGAGAAGCATTTTGCCGAGGCCGACAAGCGCGGCCGGCTGCGGCTCATCGCCTCCGCCGACGGCGCCGAAGGCTCGGTGCGCATCCACCAGGATGCGCGGCTCTACGCCGGCCTGTTCGACGGCGCCGAAGCGGCAACGCTGCCGCTGCTGGCGGGCCGCCGCGCCTATGTCCACGTCGCCCGGGGCGCGGTCGAGGTCAACGGCACCGCGCTCGGCGCCGGCGACGCGCTGAAGCTGTCCGACACCCCGGAGCTGAAGATCGGCAGCGGCCGCAATGCCGAGCTGCTGCTGTTTGACCTGCCGCAATAGCCGGCGGCGATCAGGCGCGGGCGGCACCGGAACCACAGGAGATCAGGGATGGACAACAACACGGCCGATGCGGCGGCGGCCTTGGACGAAACAGCGGCAGCGGCGTGTGACCCCGCGCCTTGCCGCGGACTGAGCCGCCGCGCCCTGACCCGGGCCTGCGCCTACATGGAAGCACACCTGGGCGAGCGGCTGAGCCTGCGCGACATCGCCGCCGCGGCCTGCGTCAGCCGCTCGCACTTCGCGCGGATGTTCCGCGTCAGCACCGGCAGCAGCGTGATGGCCTACCTGTACCGGCTGCGGGTGGAGCGCGCCAAGGCAGTGCTGATCGACGCCGACGTGCCGCTGGCGGACCTGTCGGCGTCGATGGGCTTCTCCCACCACAGCCACTTCACCCGCGTGTTCCGCCGCCACACCGGCATGAGCCCCAGCACCTTTGTGCGCCTGCACGGCGAGGACGGCGCCGGAACGGCGCCCGAGCGCCGGCCCGCGGCGGTGCGGCAGACGCCGGGCGAGGGCCCGGAGTGATGCGGTTAAAAAAGCACGGACGATCCAATAAGGGTCCATCCGTGCAAGCGCCCACGGGGCGCGGCACGTGAGGATAGCTCACGCCTTATGACGGACCCGGAGCGAGCGGGCGCGGCGCCGCGGGTCCAACCACCACCGAAGGAGTCACCCATGTCTCAGAAACCCGTACTGGCCAAGCGCAGCGAAAAAGGCCTGCTGACCCCGGACAACTGCGTCGTCGCTTTCATCGACCTGCAGCCGCAGATGCTGTTCGGCGTGGGCAGCCACGACCGCCAGAGCATCATCAACAACAACGTGCTGCTGGCCAAGGCCGCGGGCATCTTCGGCGTGCCGGTGGTGCTGTCGACGGTGGAGAGCAAGGCTTTCAGCGGCAACACCTGGCCGCAGCTGCTGGCCGCCCTGCCCGGCGCGACGCCGATCGAGCGCTCGTCGATGAACTCCTGGGACGACGGCAACTTCGTCGCCGCCATCGAGAAGAGCGGCAGGAAGAAGATCGTGCTGTCGGGCCTGTGGACCGAGACCTGCGTGGCCCTGCCGACGATCCAGGCGATACACGACGGCTACGAAGTCTACGTGGTGGAGGACTGCTGCGGCGACGCCAGCCTGCTGGCCCACGACAATGCCATGAAGCGCGTGATCCAGGCCGGCGCCAAGCCGGTGAGCGCCTTGTCGACCCTGCTGGAATGGCAGCGCGACTGGGCCCAGCACGAGACCTACGACGCCGTCATGGACATCGTCAAGATGCACTGCGGTGCTTACGGCGTCGGCGTCGAGTACGCTTACACCATGGTGCACGGCGCGGCGCCGACCCGCTACCCCGACTTCGTGCCGGCCGGCGGGCGCTGATCGGGCCGGCAAACCGCCGAAGCATCTGCAAGGGAACTGCATCATGAAGCCCTATCTGTTGTCCCTGGGCGCCGGCCTGCTGGTCGGCATGGTCTACAGCCTGCTCAACGTGCGATCACCGGCGCCGCCGGTGATCGCACTGGTGGGCCTGTTCGGCATCCTGCTCGGCGAGCAGGCGGTGCCGCTGGTCAAGCGCGTGCTCGGGCCCGAGCCGGTGACCACCGCCTGGGTCAGCCGGCAGTGCGGCGAGCACGTGCTGGGCCAGCTGCCGGCCGCGCGTCCCGAATGCAAGCAGGCCAACACCGGAGAAACGCCATGAGCCAGACCGCCGAACTGATCGTGCGCAACGCGCGCATCACCACCCTCGACCCGCAGCAGCCGCAGGCCAGCGCGCTGGCGGCGGCCGGCGGCAGACTCCTGGCAGTCGGCGACGACGCCGAGGTCATGCGCCTGGCCGGGCCCGGCACACGCGTCATCGACGCCGGCCGCCGGCGCCTGATTCCGGGCCTGATCGACTCGCACCTGCACGTCATCCGCGGCGGCCTCAACTACAACATGGAGCTGCGCTGGGACGGCGTGCCCTCGCTGGCCGACGCCATGCGCATGTTGAAAGAGCAGGTCGCGCGCACGCCGGCGCCGCAATGGGTGCGGGTGGTCGGCGGCTTCACCGAGCTGCAGTTCGCCGAGAAGCGCCTGCCGACGCTGGACGAGCTCAACGCGGTGGCGCCGCACACGCCGGTGTTCATCCTGCACCTGTACGACCGCGCCCTGCTCAACGCCGCGGCCTTGCGCGCGGTCGGCTACACCCGCGACACCCCCAATCCCCCCGGCGGCGAGATCGTCAAGGACGCCAACGGCGAGCCCTCCGGCCTGCTGCTGGCCAGGCCCAACGCCGGCATCCTCTACGCCACGCTGGCCAAGGGCCCCAAGCTGCCCTACGAGTACCAGCTCAACTCCACCCGCCAGTTCATGCGCGAGCTCAACCGGCTGGGCGTGACCAGCGTGATCGACGCCGGCGGCGGCTTCCAGAACTACCCCGACGACTACCAAGTGATCGAGGATCTGCGCCAGGCCGGGCAGCTGACCATCCGCATCGCCTACAACCTGTTCACGCAGAAGCCCAAGGAAGAGCTGGCCGACTTCACCCGCTGGACCTCCCAGAACCGGTACCACCAGGGCGACGACTTCTACAAGCTCAACGGCGCCGGCGAGATGCTGGTGTTCTCCGCCGCCGACTTCGAGGACTTCCGCCAGCCGCGGCCGGACATGCCGCCGCAGATGGAAGGCGAGCTGGAAGGCGTGGTGCGCACGCTGGCGGCCAAACGCTGGCCCTGGCGCCTGCACGCCACCTACGACGAAACCATCTCACGGGCCCTGGATGTGTTCGAGAAGGTGGATCGGGACATCCCGCTGGCCGGCATCCACTGGTTCTTCGACCATGCCGAGACGGTCACCGACCGCAACCTGGAGCGCATCGCCCGGCTCGGCGGCGGCATCGCCGTGCAGCACCGCATGGCCTACCAGGGCGAATACTTCGTCGAGCGCTACGGCGCCCAGGCGGCCGAGCGCACGCCGCCTTTTCAGCGCATGCTGGAGATGGGGGTGAAGGTCGGCGCCGGCACCGACGCCACGCGCGTGGCCAGCTACGATCCGTGGAACGCGCTGTACTGGCTCAGCACCGGCAAGACCCTGGGCGGGCTGCCGCTGTATCCGCGCCAGCACTGCGTCGACCGCGAAACCGCGCTGCGGCTGTATACGCAGGCCAACACCTGGTTCTCCAACGAGGAAGGGTTGAAGGGCCAGATCGTCGCCGGGCAGCTGGCCGATTTCGTGCTGCTCTCGGACGACTACTTCACCGTGGCGGAAGCGCAGATCCGCCAGATCGTGTCGCTGCTGACGGTGGTCAACGGCCAGGTGGTGTATGCCGACGGCGACTACGCCGACCTGGCGCCGCCGACGCCGCCGGCCCTGCCCGACTGGTCGCCCGTGAACTTCGGCAGCCGCTACTGGAAGGCGCCGCAGAGCGCCGCGGCGATGCAGTCCGCGCAGTCCGCCTGCGCCTGCGCCAGCGCCTGCGGCGTGCACGGCCATGCCCATGCCTACGGGCGGCAGGCGCCGGTGGCCGACGAGCAGCGCCGCAGCTTCTGGGGCGCGCTGGGCTGCTCCTGCTGGGCGTTCTGAGATGAACCAGCCCGGCCTCGTGGCGATCCTGCTCAGCTTCGTCGCCGGCTATGTCGACACGGTCGGCTTCGTCGCGCTGTTCGGGCTGTTCACCGCCCATGTCACCGGCAACCTGGTGCTGATCGGCGCGGCGCTGGTCAAAACCAACCATGGGCTGATCACCAAGCTCTCGGCCCTTCCGGTCTTTGTCCTGGTGGTTGGCGCCACCGCGCTCTACGCGCGCACCCGCGCCCAGGCTGGCCGGCCGGCACTTCCGGGGACGCTGGCGGCGCAACTCCTGTTCCTCGGCGGCTTCGCTGCGGCCGGGACCGCGGCCTCGCCCGTCATTGATGCCGATGCACCCTGGGCCGTCGCCGCCGGCCTGCTCGGTGTCTGCGCCATGGCCATCCAGAACGCCACCTCGCGCCTGCTGATGGGCGAGCTGCCGCCGACCACGGTAATGACCGGCGGCGTGACGCAGGCGGCCATCGATCTGGCCCAGCTGCTGACGATCCGCGGCGCCGATGCGGCTGCGGTACGCAAACGTCTCGGAAGGTTCGTGCCGCCGGTACTGGCCTTTGCCGCCGGTGCCGTCGCCGGAGCCCTGGCTTATGCCGCGGCGGGTTTCATCGCATTGCTGGCACCGATGGCGGCGCTGCTGATTGTGCTGCTGCTGACCCGCAAGCCTGTGCCCACGGCGGCGGGAGCCAGCGCATGAATTCCACCGCGATCCACCGCTTGCAGTGGCTGTGTGGCGCCGGCCTGTGCCTGGCCTACGTCTACAGCGGCATCAGCAAGCTGCTCGATTTCCCCTCCGCCATCGCCGAGCAGCAGCACTTCGGCATGAGCCCGCCGGCGCTGTTTGCCGCCGCCACCATCGCCACCCAGCTGGGCGGCTCGGCGCTGATGCTGCTGTGGCGCGGACCGCTCGCCGCGCTGGGTGCGCTGGGGCTGGCCGGCTTCACCCTGCTGGCCACTTTCGTCGGCCATCCGTTCTGGCGCGAGAGCGGCATGGAGCGCTTCAACGACCTGAATGCCTTCCTCGAGCATTTCGGCCTGGTCGGCGGCTTTGTGCTGGTGGCGCTGTGGGAGCTGCAGCACATCCTCTTGCGCGGCAGCGCATCCGCCCGCACCGCCCCTTAATAAACCCAGGAGCCTCACCATGTCTGCGACTCTTATCCGCCCTTCCGCTTTCAAGCTCGGCCTGGCCGCCGCCCTGCTGACCTTCGCCGCCGCCCCGGCCCTGGCCAAGGACAGCAAAGGCGCCAGCGTCGGCGTGGCGCCGCAGTACGACACCACCCACGTCTACCTGGACAGCGCCGATCACTACGACGCCTTCGTCAACAGCTTCACCGCCACCTTCGGCGGCAAGCCTTCGCCGCGCATCACCGCCAATATCATGCCGGTGGACAGCAGCACCCAGGCGCAGTATGTGTGGACGCCGGCGGGCACGTTGTCCACCTTCGCTTTCCAGACGCCGGTCCCCTATCCCTTCGGCTTCGAGCGCAACGGCTACCTGGTGCAGGACATGGACCAGGCGCTGAAGCAGGCCCGTGCGGCCGGCGCCGAGGTCATCGTCGACAAGTTCAAGGACCCGATCGGCTACGACGCGGTGGTGCAATGGCCGGGCGGGATCAAGATGCAGTTTTACTGGCACTTCACCGCGCCGTCCTACGGCAATCTCGACACCGTGCCGGACAATCGCGTCTACGTCTCCGCCGACCGCGCCGACGCTTTCGTGCGCAGCTTCCTCAAGTTCTCGCACGGCAAGGTGGTGTCCGACCAGCGCAAGGCCAGTGCCGCGGAGATCGGCCGGCCGGGCGAGACCTACCGCCGCATCCGCCTGGAATCGGTGTTCGGCAGGATGCAGGTATTGGTCACCGACGGCCATCTGCCGTATCCCTTCGGCTGGGAGCTGACCGGCTACGAGGTGAAGGACCTGAACGCCACCCTGGACACGGCCAAGGCCAACGGCGCCAAGGTGTTGTCGGCGCCCATTGACGCCGGCGACCGCGACACCGCCGTGGTGCAGTTCCCCGGCGGCTATATCGCCGAGATCCATGATGTGAAGGCGCACTGATCGCCGCCGCTCCCGATGAAGCACCGTATCGCAGGCGCCTGCGCCGGATTGCTGCTGCCCGCCTTCGGCGCCGCCGCGGCGCCGGCCGATCTTTCGATCCCGACCGTGGACCCGTCCGAGTCGGTCCTGTCGGAGTATGTGCCGGAAGCGGCGCCGGACCCGAATCCGCCGCCCTACACGCTGCTGCGCTACAACGAGCGCTACGATTACCTGGCCGATCCGCGCAACCGCACGGATTTCTTCGATCCGCTCAAGTACATCCCGCTCGATTCCGGCGACGCGCAGAGTTATCTGAGCCTGGGCGGGGAGCTGCGCGAGCGTTACGAAAACCTGCACAACGCCGGCTTCGGCAGCGGGCCGGGAGCTTCCAACCAGTCCTATCTGCTGCAGCGCGTCACGCTGGGCGCCGACCTGCATGTGAACCAGCGGCTGCGCTTCTTCGCCCAGGGCATCTCCGGGCTGCAGTTCGGGCAGCAGCAGACGGCGCCGGCGGTGGATCAGAACCCGCTCGACATCCAGCAGGGTTTCGTTGACTACATCTTCGGCAACCCGACGCCGCAGGGGCCGCGGCTGACCACGCGCTTCGGCCGCTTCGAGATGACCTATGGCTCGGGACGGCTGGTGGCAACGCGCGCGGCGCCGAACATCCCGTTCAAGTTCGATGGCTTGCAGCTCATCGGCGGCGCGGGCGCCTCGCGTGTCTACGCGTTCGTGGTTCACCCGGGCCTGGAGAACAAATACCACCTGGACACCGAGAACGGCGGCCAGTCGTTCTGGGGGGTGTACAGCACCACGCCGCTGGGCTGGCGCCTGCCGGCCAATGTGGATCTGTACTATCTGGGTGCGCGCTACCGTGACAACCGTTATGTCAGCGGCAGCGGCACCGAGTTGCGCCATACCGTGGGCATACGTGGGTTCGGCAAGGCCGGGGGCTGGGACTACGACTGGGAGCCGGTGGTGCAGTTCGGCAAGTTCAACCAGCGCGAGATCCTGGCCTGGACCCTGGCCACCGATACTGGCTATACCTTCAAGGCGCTGCCGTGGCAGCCGCGCCTGGGCTTCAAGGCGGACGTCGCCAGCGGCGACTCGGGCCGGCCCAGCGGCCGGTTCGGGGCGTTCAATCCGCTGTATTTCAAGTCCGGCTACTTCAACGACGCCAGCATCATCCGACCAACCAACATCGCCGACCTGCACCCCTCGGTGCAGCTGGTGCCGGCCAAGTCGCTGACCGCCACCGTGGCCACCGACCTGCTGTGGCGCTACAGCGTCAAGGACGGCGTCTACGCACCACCCGGCAATATCGAGCTGCGCGCCGTATCCGGCTCGCGCTTCGTCGGCAACACCGCCGAGACCGCGCTGGAGTGGAAGGCCGGCCGCCACCTCACCGGCGCTGTTTCCTATGTGCACTTGTTTGCCAGCGATGCGGTGCATCAGGCCAATGGACATGATGTGGATTATTTCGGCTGCTGGGGGACGTTTATCTGGTGACGTCCGCCTGAGACGGGCGCGAGCGGTTTGATTTCGCAACGCGCTCCGATCCGGATCGCGTGCCCCCTTCCACCGCCGCCGGCTCCCTGCCAAGATGCGGCATCGACCGGAGGAGTGCGATGCGTCCCGGAATTGCCATCGCGGCGCTGTGGCTGGGCTGGCTGCTGTCGTGGATGGCCGCAGCGTGGTGGAGCAACCGCACCGAAAAGAGCCTCGGCCTGGCCAGCGAGTGGCGCTACCGCAGCCTGATGCTGCTCGGCGCGGCGGCGCTGTTCGTGCCGGCCCACGGTTACCAGGGGCCGCTGCGCCTGTGGCACATCGGCTGGGCCGGCGCCTGGGTCTGCGTGCTGCTGGTGGCGCTGGGCCTGGCCTTCTGCTGGTGGGCGCGGCTGCACCTGGGGCGGCTGTGGTCCGGCCAGATCACGCGCAAGGCGGAGCACCGCGTGGTGGACAGCGGCCCCTACGGCATCGTGCGCCACCCCATCTACACCGGCATCCTGCTGGCCGCCTTCGCCACCATGGCGGCCAAGGGCACCATCCCCGGCATCGCCGGCGCCGCGCTGCTGGCGCTGGGGCTGTGGTGGAAGGCGCATCTGGAGGAGCGCTGGCTGAGCCAGGAACTGGGCGAAGGCGCCTATCAGGATTATCGGCGCCGCGTGCCGATGCTGCTGCCGTTCGGCCCCAAAGGCGGCTAGGGCCAATCCAGCAGCATGGCCGCGACAGCTACCCGACCGGATGGATCAGGTAGCCGAAGCCGCGCACGGTGAACAGGTTCACGCCGCAGCCGGTCAATTTGCGGCGCAGGCGATGCACGTACAACTCGATGGCGCCGTCGCTGAGGTCGCCGCTCCAGTCGCACAGGCGGCTGCGGATCTGCGCCTTGCTGACCACGCGGCCGCGCCGCAGCATCAGCGTTTCCAGCAGATCGATCTCGCGCGGCGACAGGCGCAGGCGCGCGCTGTCGACCCGGGCGCTGCGCTCGAACAGGTTGAACTGCAGCTTGCCCATGCTCAGGATGTTGTCGCCGCACTTGGCCAGCGAGCGCCGCAGCACGGCGCGGATGCGCGCTTCCAGCTCCGGCAGCGCCACCGGCTGCGCCATGTAGTCGTCGGCGCCCTGGTCGAGAATGCTGACGCGCTCGCTGACGCTGCCGCCCGCGGCGATCACCAACGCCGGCGTGTGCACCTGGCGCGCGCGCAGGTCGCGCAGCACGGACACCAGGCCGCCGCTTGCGCTCAGGTCGAGAATCAGCAGATCGTAATCGGCCACGCGCAATGCCACGGCGCCCTCGCCGGGATGGTGGAAGGTGTCCACCACATGGCCGGCCTGGCGCAGGGCGTCGCCCAGCTTGCCGGCAAACGGCTGCGCGGCCTCAAGCAGCAGCAGGCGCATCCGCTGCCGCCGGGACGGGTCCGCGCCGGCGGCCGGTGCGCGGCGATCCGCGCGATGGCGCTGGCCGGCCCGGACAGGAGAATTCGGGGTAAAAGATACGCCGGTTCACGCGACGTCGACTTCGCGTGAACCGGCGCAGAGTCGTGCACCTGCAAGACCGGGCAAGCCCGGGCAGGATCGTTCAGATGTCACGACGTCTCTCCGCGTCCTGCAAGGGAAGCGCGAATGAGATTCCTACGAGGCGTGGATGGATAGAAGCACCTCCTTCCCTGATGTGCGGGGGAACCATGGGGGAACATGAAAGCGCTGGTGGCGTCACGCGGCATTGGCGGCCCCGTTCCTGCGCGCATTGACCTTGGCGAACGCCACCGGCAGCAGCAGCAGGGTGAGCAGGGTGGTCGACAGCATGCCGCCGAAGATCACCAGCGCCAGCGGCCGCTGCGCCTGCGAGCCGATGGCGTGCGAGAACGCCGCGGGCGCCAGGCCCAGAGCCGCCAGCAGCGCGGTCATCAGCACCGAGCGGAAGCGGCGCGTGGCGCCCTCGATCACCGCGTCGTGCAGGGTCCTGCCCTCTTCGTTGGTCAGCTCGCGGATGCTGGTGATGAGGATCACCAGGTTCTGGATGGCGATGCCGAACAGCGACAGGAAGCCGATGCCGGCGGAGATGCTCAGGTCCTCGTGCGCCAGGTACAGCGCGACGATGCCGCCGATGGCCGCGTAAGGCACGTTGATCAGCACCAGCGCTGCGTCCTTGACGCCTTTGAACGCCAGGCACAGCAGCACGAAAATCGCGATCAGCGCCATCGGGATGATCACGGCGAGCTTCTGCTGCGCCACTTTCATCTCGTTGAACTGGCCGTCCCAGTGGATGGTGTAGCCGCGGTCCAGCTTGACCTCCTGGGCGATGCGCTGCTTGGCTTCGGCCACGGCACCGCCGAGGTCGCGGCCGCGCACGCCGAATTTCACCGCGATGTAGCGGCGCGAGGATTCGCGGTAGACGAAGAACGGCCCGTTGGCGAGCCTGACTTCGGCGACCTGGCTGAGCGGAATGCGGCTGCCGTCGGGCGTGTCCACCAGCAGGCGGCGGATGTCTTCCAGATTGTCGCGGGCGGCGCCGGGGATGCGCATGAACAGGTCGAACACGCGCTCGCCTTCCAGCACCTGGGTCTGGGCGTTGCCGCCCACGGCATTGAGCACCACGTTCTCGACGTCGGCGACGTTCAGGCCGAAGCGCTGCGCCGCCACGCGGTCGACGGAAACGTTGAGCGTGGGCTGGCCCAGCTCCTTGAAGATGCCGACGTCGGCGATGCCCGGCACCTGCTGCAGCGAGCGCTGGATCTCGTTGGCCTTCGCCTCCAGCACCTGCAGGTCGTTGCCGAACAGCTTGACCGAGTTCTCGCCCTTGACGCCGGACAGCGCCTCGTCGACGTTGTCCTGGATGTACTGGGAGAAATTGACGTCGATGCCGGGAATCGTGTCGAAGTATTTTTGCAGCCGCCGGATCACTTCCTGGCGATCCACCGCATGCCCCAGTTCCTGCGGCGTCTTGAAGTAGCCGCCGAATTCCTGGTTGAACACGCCGGTGGAATCGGTGCCGTCGTCAGGCCGCCCGATCTGCACCGCGACATCGCGGATTTCCGGCTGCTTCAACAGTTCCTGGCGGATGCGCGTGGCGAGCGTGCCCGAATACTCCAGGCCCACGGTGTTGGGCAGGGTGACGCGGATCCACAGGTTGTTCTCCTCCAACGTCGGCAGGAAGCTGGTGCCGAGGCTGGAGGCCAGCCAGAACGACAGCAGCAGCAGCACCAGGGAGCCCAGGCCCAGGCTGAGCGGGTAGCGGATCAGCACGGTGAGCAGGGCGCGATACTGCGCCTGCAGCCAGTCGATGAATTTGGGCGAATGCACCTCGACTTCGCGCTTGCGGCCGAACAGGCTGGTGGCGGCGCCCGGGACGAAGGTGATGCTGAGGATGATCGAGGCGAGCAGGGCCAGGCCCATGGTGAAGGCCATCGGCTCGAAGATCTTGCCCTCCACGCCGCCCATCATGAACAGCGGCGCATAGGCGACGATGATGATCGCGGTGGAGAAGATCATGGCGCGGGCCACTTCGGCGGTGGCGGCGCGGAACACCGCGCGCACCTGCATGTCCCTGCGCTCCAGGTACTGCATGATGTTTTCGGTGACGATCACCGCGGCATTGACGATCAGGCCGAAGTCGATAGCGCCCAGGGAGATCAGGTTGGCCGGCACGCCGAACCAGCTCATGCCGGTGAAGGACACGCACAGCCCCAGCGGGATGATCGCCGCGACGATCAGCGCCACCCAGAAGTTGCCGAGGAAGATGAACAGCACCGCCACCACCAGCATGATGCCGACCAGCAGGGTGTGGGTGACGGTGTGGACGGTCAGGTTGAGCAGTTCCTGCCGGTCGTAGAACGGCGCGACCCTGACGCCGGCCGGCAGGCGGCCGCTGCTGTTGATGTCGTTGACCTTGTCGCGCACCCGCGCCAGCACCTCGGTGGCGTTCTGGCCGCGGCGCATGACGACAATGCCTTCCACCGTCTCGTCGGTCTGGTTGAACTGGACCTGGCCGAGACGCTCGGCGTTGCCGAACTGCACGGCGGCGACGTCGCGGATGCGCACCGGCGCATTCAGACCCACGGTGCTGCCGGTGGCGCCGGTGCCGATGCCGTTGGCCACCACGATGTTGCGGATATCCTCAAGACTGCGCACCAGGCCGACGCCGCGCACCACGTATTGCTGCTCGCCGCTGGGCATGATGCCGCCGCCGACGTTGGCGTTGCCGTTGCTCAGGGCCTGCGCCACCTGGCTCAGGGTGACGTTGTAGTACAGCAGCTTCTTCGGGTCGGGCAGCACCTGGTACTGCTTGACCATGCCGCCGAAGCCGTTGACGTCGGCCACGCCGGGCACGCCCTTGATGTCCTTGAACACCTCCCAGTCCTGCATGCTCTTCAGGTCGATGATGTCGATCGCCGGATTGTTGCTTTCGAAGCGATAGCGCATGATCTCGCCGGTGGCGTCGGCGTCCGGACTCAGGCCGGGCTGCACGCCGGCCGGCAGATTGGCCTGGCTGAGGAACAGCTGGGTGTTCTGGCGCGACTTGAAGTCGTCGGCGCCGTCGCGGAACTTGATCGTCACCACCGACAGGCCGAACAGCGACACCGAGCGCACCGAATCGACGTCCGGGATGCCGGCCACCGCGGTCTCGATCGGCACCGTCAGCTGGCGCTCCACTTCCAGGGTGCTGCGGCCGGCCCACTGGGTGATGACCTGCACGTTGAGCGGGGCGATGTTGGGGTAGGCCTCGATCGGCAGCTGCCTGAAGGAATAGCCGCCCAGGGCCAGCAGCAGCGCGCACACCAGGAACACCATGATGCGGCTGGAGATGGCACTGTCGATCAGCCTTTCGGAAAAGGTGAATCCCGCCACGTTAGCCCTCACCAACCAGCTCGTTGATCAGCAGGCCGCCGTCGGTGACGATCGGCACCGCCTGACTCAGGCCGCCGGTGATGGCGTACTGGCCCGGCTCGAGCGGATGCCCCTGCACCGCCACGCGCTGGTAGTGGCCGCGCTCGTCCTTGACGATGACGTAGTCGGTGTCGCGGATGTGGATCACCGCGCTTTTCGGCACCACCCAGGCGCTGCGCTCGCCCACCTTCAACACGCCCTTGACGAACATTTCCGGGCGCAGCAGGAACTGCGGGTTGGGCACGTTGCAGCGGATCGGCAGGGTGTGCGTGGCCGGGTCGATGCTGGGCGCGATGAAGGCGATCTGGCCGCTGAAAACCTGGCCCGGCAGGGAGCTTGACTGGAAGCTCAGCGGCTGCCCGAGTTTCAGCGCCGGGTAGTCGCCCTCGTAGGTGTTGACGAACAGCCACAACGTATCGAGATTGGCGACCGACATCAGCGGGTCGCCGATATTGAGGTAGCCGCCCGGATCGACGTTGCGCTGCGTCACCACGCCGGAAATGGGCGCGCGGACCTTGAGGTATTCGTCCACCTGCCCGCTTCTGGCCAGTTGCGCGATGTCCTCGGCGGAGGCGCCGAGCACCTTGAGCTTGCTGGCGGCCGACTGGTAAGTGGCTTCGGCATCGCCGCGCAGCTCGGCGTCCGGGCCGTCCTTGGCCAGGGTGTCGCGGAAGCCCTTGGCCAGGATGAATTCGTGCTCGGCCGAAATGTATTCGGGGCTGTAGATTTCGGCCAGCGCCTCGCCGGCCCTTACCGACTGGCCTTCGAACACGAAGATCCTGCCCAGGCGCCCGGCCACGCGCGAGGAGGCGATGCGCAGCTGCTGCTTGTCCAGCGACAGCTTGCCGGTCACCGGGATCGTGTCGGCCACGGTCTGCCCGGTGGGCAGCGTGGTCTTGACGAAATCGGGATTGAAGGCGCCATCGACGCCGGCGGCATCCGCCGGAGTGGCCGGGGCGGCCCCCGCCGACGCCCCGGCCGCGGCTACCGCGGCGGGAGCCTGCAGGTGGGTGCGGATGGTCTTTTCGTCGTGATTGATGACGTAGCTGACGGCCGCGACCAGGATCACGCCGATTTCAATCAGGATGGGCTTAACCATGACAGTTGCTCCGTTTCATTGCGCCGCCGGGTCTTTGCCGATCGCCGCGGCGAGGCTGATATAGGCCTGCACGGCGGCGTTCTCCGCCTGGATCAGGCTCAGCTCGGTGTCGTGCAGGCTGCTTTGCGCGGTCAGCAGGTCGGAAAACGCGGTACCGCCGTTGTTGCCGTAGCCGGTCAGGGCCAGGCGATAGGCCATCTGCGCCTCGGGCAGCAGGCGTTCGCGGGTGAACCTGAGCTGTTGCAGCGAGGTCTCCAGGCCGTGGTAGGCGTTGGCGACATTCAGATCGACCTGCTGCAAGTTGGAGGTCTGGCTGGCCTTGGCCTCCTGCAGCACGGCATTGGCCTGGCCCAGGCCGGCCTTTTCCTTGCGGAAGCCCCAGGTGGGCAGGCTGAAGCCGACGCCCACCGAGTACATGCGGCTGCGTTCCGGATGGATCAGCGCGGGATCGGTGTAGGCGCCGACGCTGACCGAGAAATCCGGCCAGAACGCCTTGTGCGCCAGCTGCACGCTCTTGTCGGCGGCCTGGATCTGCGACTCGCCGCCGGCGATCAGCGGATTGGTCTTCTGCGCCAGCTCGATCAACTCGTTGAGCGGCGTGGCCGGCAGCGCCGGACTGCTGCTGTCGCCCTCGGCGATGTGCAGCGGCGTCTGCGAGGCATGGCCCAGCAGGTTGTTGATCTGCTCGACCTGCTGCTGGATCTGCTTGGTCAGGGCGAAGCGGTCGTTCTCCAGACTGCTGGCGGCGACCTGCGCATTGAGAAAGTCGACATAGGCCGCGGCGTTGTTGGCATAGCGGACCTTGCTGACTTCCTTGATCTGTTCGAGGCGCTGCAGGTCCTGCTCCATGAAGCGCAGCTGGTCCTGCAAGGCCTTCAACTGATAGAACGACAGCTTCAGCTGCGACACCAGCTGGATCAGCAGGCTGTCGTATTGCCGCCCCACCACTTCCGCCTGCGCCCTGGCGATATCGCCGGCCAGGTGCTGCTTGCCCGGCCACAGGAAGGGCTGGGTGAAGGTGGGATAGGCGTAAAAACCGGAATTGCGGTTGAAATCGAAGGGGCCGCCGGTATTGGCCTGTTCCAGCAGGCTGAACTGCGCCGCCGGCAGCACGTCCACCTGCGGAGCCTGCAGCTGGGCCGCGACATAGGCCTGATGCGCCTGTTGCAGCTGCGGGTTGTTGCTTTTCAGTTCCTCGACCATCTGGGCGAGGGTCCAGCTTGCCGGGGCGACGGCTTCAACCGGGGCGGACGGCGTTGGCTCCTGGGCCAGGGCCGCAGACGAGACCGTGCCTGCCGCAGCGCCGATCAGGAGACGCGCAATGGGCCGGGCCCCGCGGCCCAAGCGCACAGCAATCGCCGAATTGTCGCAATTTCGCTTCATCGCCCTTGCTTGTTTGTGGTTGCAACACATTCACGCTGTAGCCGGCCGCATGTGGCGCGTACCGGCAGTCAGCCACCGGGGCGCCGGATCGCGATCTCGATCCGGCTCCGCCGTCAAATCCGGAACCTCCGGCCCGCCGAGCGGAATCCGTTCGCTCGTGACATCGGGCCGGAGGTCCGGGCGCCGCAGGAAACTAGCTGCTCGACAACACCAGGCTCAGAAGTGCCAGATGATGTCGCCCGCCAGAACGGTTTCGTTGTTCTTCGGGTTGGCCGTGTACAGGCCGATGTTGAAGGCGTTGGCGTCCCACGACCGGTAGTAGGTGACTTCCGGGCGCAGTTCCACCTGCGGCGACAGCCAGTGCTGCCAGCCGAGGCCGATCGAGCTGTAGCGCGTCGGAATGCCGGTGCGCTGGCCGTTCTTGTCCCAGTAGAACTCCGGACGGATGGAGAAGTTGTTCAAGGGATTCGGCGACCAGTTGAAGTACGCCACGGTGCCGTAGGAGCTGGCGCGGCAGGTCAGCGGCGCGGTCGTGCTGACCGCATTCTGGCTGGCCAGACCCGTTCCCTGGCAGTACGCCTCGTTCGGGTTGTTGAAGTTGATGCCCTGCAGCGAGGAGAACGGGGTGCCGCCGTCCGCGCCGTAGGCATTGTTCAGGCCCGCCACCGTCGAGTTGTTCTTGTTCGGAACGCCGTGCTGGCTCTCGGTGTAGAACTCGTAGGCCACGTGCCAGTGGTCGGTGAACTTGTGGTAGTAGGTGAAGCCGTACCACTGCAGGTTGTTGTAGCCCCACTTGCCCGAGTTGATGGCGTCCGCGCACATGTTGATGTTGTCGTTGCCCGAATCCGTCTGGTAACGGAAGCAGCCGGTGAACGACGGCATCGAGCCGGGGTCCTTCCTGAAGCGGGCGCCGGGGTACAGCGGGTTCTGCACGTTGCTGTAGGCCACACCGGTGACCGGGTCGGTGTAGGACACGTACTGCGTCGGGTTGTTGATGCCCTGCCCCAGGTGCCAGGGACCCGCTTCCGTGCCGACGCTGATGCCGTACTGCAGGAAGAAGTTCTTGGTCACGCCGGTGGTGAACTGCAGGCCCGAGTTGGTGTAGTTGTCCAGCGTGTAGGTGATGGAGTGCGAGTACATGTAGTTGTTCGGCGCCAGCTGGGCCTCGATGTCCGGCAGCGAGATGTAGCGGCCCAGGCGCACGTCGGTACCACCCGCGCCGATCCACGGAATGAACGCTTCCACCCACATCATCGGGAAGTCGACGCCGTTGACGTTGTTGTGGCTCAGCAGCTGCTGGCTGGCAATGCCGTAGGCCGTGGTGTAGCGGTAGTTCTCACCGTAGATCATCGACATGCGGAAGCCCCAGTCGATGTGATCGTTCTGCACCGTGTCCGGCACGCGCTCCAGGTACAGCACGAACTGGTCGAGCTGCAGCGAGTTCGGGTTGTAGTCGTAGGCGGCCGGCGAGTTGCCGCCGAGCGAGGCGGTGCTGGTGCTGGCGTTGCCACCCGGGTCGATCCAGCCGTAGAGCTGGATGTTCTCGGAGGCCATGGACTTGCCCAGCCAGGTGTTGGCGATACCGACCATGAACGGGCTGTCGATGGAGGCCGGGCGCGTCACGCCCAGGTTCTGCGTGCCGCCATAGGGCCATTCGGTGAACGGCATCGGCGGAGAGGTCATCGGCGTGGTGGGCCAGCCGTCGCGCCGGCCGGCCTGCGCATGGGGGTCTACCGGCGGCCCGAACTTGCCCCATTCGAGCTTGTAGTAGTTCATCATGCGGTCGACCCAGTCGTCGCCGTCCTTGTTCAGGTAGGTGTCGAGGCAGGAATAGTCCTTGTACGGGTCGCAGGGCACGGCGGCGATGCCGGTTTCATCGGCCAGCGCCGGGTGCTGCATGCCGATCGCCGCCAGCGCCATCGCGCCCAGCGCCAGTTCCTTCTTGCAGGCGCTCAGCCAGCGGCCGGCGCCGGCGGTGTCCTTCGCATTGCCGGACTCCGACGCGGTGCGCGTCGCATCCAGACCCTTTGCCAACGAAATTGGCAGACGTCTCATTTTATGAATCTCCCGATTTAAGAGTTCCGCGGCGCCAGCCGCGGAGATGGTGAAACCCGACCTGATGCTGTGCGGGCGTGCTGCGAAAAGACGGCCGGTTCCTGTCTACCCAGGGCCGGCCGAACCTCACAGTTGGTCAGTCAGCGGCAGTCCTTGTAGATCTCGGGCTTGCCCGGCCGCGCATTGGGCGGCAACTTGGCGGACATCACCGCTGCGAAGGACCCGGCCTGGCAGGCGCTGGCCGCGACCCGCTGCGGCGCTGCGTCGGCCGCGGCCAGATGCGGGCCGTATACGCCCGGCATCTTGCTGCCGAGCACCGCCGCGGACGAGCCGGGCATGACCTGCCCGCCCGGCGCGGCGGCCGGTGCGTCGGCCGCCGCCAGGTGCGGACCGAACACGCCGGGCTGCTTGGCGGCGAGAATCGAGCGGGCAAAGCCCGGTGCCGCGCCGGAAGCATCGACCGATTGGCTGGCGGCGCAGGCTGAAATCCAAAAGCCCGCGCACAGCGCAATCACCGGAACACATTTGCTGCCTGGAATCTTCACCATCTCAAAGCCCCTTTTTTCAGACGAGACAAGACTTCTATTTATGACGTGACGAATAAAATTCAGGTCTGATTGCCGTAAGCAAAAGCAGAAACCGTGCCACACCATCCAAAGTCTTACTCTTTATGACTAATAACATAGTCAATATTATGATCAAGCGAGGCGTTTTAAATCGATAGGGGTCTGACGCCGTTGATATTGTTCGACGATAAAGGAAGCGGCGCCGTGCATTAAGGATGTGTAAGGAAGCGGCCGCGCACCCTCTCAGCGCAGCCGGCGCACCAGGATCTGGCGCTGCGTCGAACCCGGCAGCGGCTGCCGGCAGACACCCAGCAGCACCGGCAGATGAGTGATCTCGGCCAGACCCTTGAGATAGTCGAGTGCCGGAAACGGGGCGCGCAGGTCGTAAACCAGCATGCAGCACAGTTCGCCGACGGCGCGGGCACCGTTGCGCAGCAGGGTGACCAGCGCCACGTAGGGATCGCGGCTCTGCTCGTGCTCGGGGATGCGCGAAAATTCCTCGTCGATCTCGCCGACATTGCGCAGCTCGAACAACACCGGCTTGATCTCCGCCGCATCGCAGCCGAGCAGGTCGGCGGTCTGCAGCCTGATCATGTCGAGCTCGCGCGCGGCCAGGGGCGCGGTCCCCGGCGCAAGGTACACGGCGAACTCGGCCACACCATCCCCCTTCGTCACGGGGCCCGGCCGGCACATACCGGCCCCGCCACTGCACCCGGGACGGGCGGGCAGACGCCAGCACAGACGGACCGCCCCCTGTCAGATCCAATGCTCACAGACAATTTGAACTATATTTTAGTCAGTTCGTATATTTCATGATTCGTGCCAAAACGGCGCGGATGGCCGCCGCGGGCGCAGCGGCGCGGATTGGAGAAAGCCCGGCGATGACATAAGCTCTCTCATCATGGCCACCCTTCACGACGACCGATCACCGCCCCTGGCGGCGCTCGCCCGACCGCGGCAAGCCGCGGCGCCTGCTTGAGCGAGCCCGCCGTGTCCAAGACCGCTGCCTGCCTGTCCCGTGTCGCCATCGCCGGCAACCTGCAGCTGGCCCGCACCATCTTCAACCTGTCGCAGGAGGACCTGGGACTGCGCTGCCAGCTGCACCGCACGCATATCAGCGCCATCGAGCGCCAGGAACTGAATGTGGGCGTGGACACGGTGGAGCGCATCGCGGAGGCGCTGAGCGTGCCCGCTTATGTGCTGCTGATGCCGCGGGCGCAGGCGCAGGCGTTGCTGTACGAAGCTTTCGTTTCCCATGCGGAAGCGGCCGGCTGAGCGCCGGCCACAACCCGGCAGGGCTCCATTGCGGGGCGGCCGGCTTGCGCCCGAATGACCTCCAAGGCAACGGCGGAACCTTTTTTGATGCAAATACCGGCCAAAATGCACCATAAAGATGCCATTATGCCCAAACCAGGGCGTTGCGACGACGCATCAACGCCGACTCCGACTGTCCGCCGCAATCCTTACAGTCCGCACCAGCCCGGAGCCGGACATGCCGGCTAGCCCCGCCCCTGGCCGCGCCAGCGTGGTGCGGCGGGTCGAGGTGGCGTTCGTCAGCGTCGGCGCCGCCACCGGCCTGAACCTGCTGCTGCTGCGCTGGATCGAGTTCCCGACCTGGTTCCCGCTGCTGCTGGCCGGCATCGCCAGCGCCTGGGTCGGCGGGCGTGTAGCCGGCTGGACCGCGGTGATCCTCAGCACGCTGTGCTACGACTTTTTTTTCACCCGCCCCATCTACAGCTTCACGGTCGAGCCCGACGACCTGCCTTATTTCATCGCCTTCACCATTTCCATGCTGCTGGGCAACTGGTTCGGCGCCTGGCGCAAGAGCACCGACACGGCGCTGCAGCAGGCGCGCGATGCACTGGCGGCGCAGGTGCAGGAAGGCGGCGCGGAGCTGGAAAAGGTCAGCGAGGCGTTGCGCGCCGAAGCCAGCAGCCGCGAACAGGCCGAGCATGAGCGGCGCGTCGCCGAGCTGCGCTGGCGCGCGGTATTCGACAATTCGGCGGTGGGCATGGCGCTGGCCGGCGAGGATGGCCGCATCATCGCCAGCAACGGCCACTACCAGCGCCTGGCCGGGCGGCAGCCGGGTGCGCCGCCAGGCGACGACCTGGAACAGTTCCTGCCGGAAGCGCGGCGCATCGAGTTCGGCACCCGGCTGGCCGAGCTGCTCGACGGCCGGCGCCAGCGCATCGACATGGAAGTGCAGCGCCAGGCGGTGGACGGGACGGCGGCGTGGCTGCGCATCCACATCGCGCTGGTTGCCGCCACGCCCGAGTTTCCGCGCTTCCTAATCGCCTTCTGCGAGGACGCCTCGGAGCGCCGCCGGACCGAGGAGGCGCTGCTGACGGCGCGCAGCAACCTGGCCCACGCCGCGCGCCTCACCACCATCGGCGAGCTCACCGCCTCCATCGCCCATGAGCTGAACCAGCCCCTGGCGGCCATCGTCACCAATGGCAACGCCTGCCTGCGCTGGCTGGCCGGCGACACGCCCAACCTGCGTGAAGCCGGCAACACCCTGAACTGGATCATGCGCGACGCGCGGCGCGCCAGCGACGTCATCGCGCGCATCCGCGCGCTGATGCGCAAGGCGGCGCCACGCTGGGAGACGGTGCATCTCAACGACGTGGTGCGCGAAGGCCTGGAGATGGTGCAAGGCGAGCTCGGCCGCCGCAAGGTGGAGGTCACCACCGAGCTCGATCCGCAGCTGCCGGCGATCCACGGCGAGCGCATCCAGCTGCAGCAGCTGTTCATCAACCTGGCGCTGAACGCGATCGAGGCCATGGCCGCCGTCACCACGCGGCCGCGGCAGCTGCGGGTCCGCTCGGTGCGGCAGGTGCAGGACGGCGATGGCGTCGAGCTGGAAGTCAGCGACAACGGCCCGGGCGTGGACGAGGCGGACCTGGACAAGCTGTTCAGCGCCTTCTTCACCACCAAGGCCCAGGGCACCGGCCTGGGGCTGTGGATCTGCCAGTCGATCGCCGAAAGCCACTCCGGCAGGCTGCTGGCGCTGCGCAATGCGGAGCACGGCATGTGCTTCCGCCTGCTGCTGCCGCGCGAGCAGCTGCTGGATGAAGATGCCCGCTCGATCGCCGGAGAGGATTTCACCTTGTGATGCGCGCCGACTGTGAAACAAAGCGGCCGGATGGTATAAGAAAAGCGTCATTCCGTTCCCAGCTTGCAGCAGCCGGCCGCAGCCGGCCGAGGCCCGACGTCTTGAGCAGCAAAAGCAAAAGCAGCGATGCGGTGGCGGGCTTCCAGCCCGCGCCGGAACCGGTGATCTATATCGTCGACGACGACATCTCGGTGCGCGAATCGCTCGGCAACCTGATGCGCTCGGTCGGGCTGAAGGTGGAGCTGTTCGCCTCGGTCGCCGATTTCCGGCGCCATCGCCGCGGCAACGGCCCCTCGTGCCTGGTGCTGGACGTGCGCCTGCCGATCACCAGCGGCCTGGATCTGCAGGCGGAGATGGTGGCGGTGGGCGACCGCACGCCGATCGTCTTCATCACCGGCCACGGCGACGTGCCGATGAGCGTCCGCGCGATGAAGGCCGGCGCGCTCGAATTCCTGCAAAAGCCGTTCCGCGAGCAGGACCTGCTCGACGCCATCAATATCGCGCTGAGCAAGGCTGCGCCCGGACCCGCCGAGCCGGCGGAGGCGCCCGCGCCGGCGCGCGCTCCCGCTGCCGCGACCCCGGCCGCGGCTGCCGCCGAGGCCACGCCCCGGGCTGACGCCCCCGGCCCTCGCCAGGCGCTGGCGCGCAACATCCAGATGGGCCGCGCCATCTTCAGCTGGTCGCAGGAGGAACTGGGCGGCAAGTGCGAGCTGCACCGCTCGCACATCAGCGCCCTGGAACGTGCCGAGCTGAGCGTCGGGGTCGACGCCATCGACCGCATCGCCGCCGCTTTCGCGGTGGAGCCGCACGTGCTGCTGATGCCCCCGGCGGACGCGCAGGCGCTGTTGCTGCAGGCCTTCAACGGCATCGAGCCGCGGCCGCGGCGGGTGGCGCGGCCGCACAAGCGCTGAGCCGCTTGACGCAACTTCACCGCCGCGGCGGCGGTCCAAGCGGTACGGATACTGCATGCTGGATGCCGGTGCCACAACGGAGCGTACGCCGCCATGCCGCACAAGCCGCACTGGACCCTCGCGGAACTGCCTTGGGATGAGTTGCGCCGCGAACGCGTGACCGGCAGCGAAGAGCTGTTCTACATGGTCACCACCGCCTCGTTCATCGAGATCACCTCGGACCTGTACACGCGCAACCTGGTGCAGCACTTCGCCGGCGACGCCGAGGTCGGCCAGTGGCTGGCACGGGGCTGGGAGCCGGAAGAGGTGCAGCACGGCCGCGCGCTGCGCGAATATGCGCTGCGCGCCTGGCCGGAGTTCGACTGGGAAACGCAGTATGCCGCGTTCTTCCAGGACTACAGCGCGCTGTGCAAGCCGGAGGCGCTGCAGCCGCTGCGCAGCCTGGAAATGGTGGCGCGCTGCGTGGTGGAGATGGGCACCGCCACCTATTACACGGCGCTGCACCACGCCAGCGACGAACCGCTGCTGCGCCGGCTGACCCGCCACATCTACGAGGATGAGGTCGGCCACTACAAGCATTTCTACAAATACTTCCGGCAGTATCGCGAGATCGAGAACACCAGCCGCGCGCAGGTGCTCGGCGCGCTGTGGCAGCGCCTGCGCATCATCGAGGACGAGGATACCTACCTGGCGCTGCGCCACGTCTATCCCACGCGCCATCCCGGCCAGCGCTTCGACCGCGCGGTGTACAAGGACGTGGTGGCGCGCTGCCGCCGGCTGGCCGGCCCGCACGTGCCGCACCAGATGTCGGTGAACATGCTGCTCAAGCCGCTGGACATGGCACCGCTGGCGCGGCGTGTGGTGCAGCCGCTGATGGAGGGGATGGCGCGGCTGGTGGCCTGAGCGGAGTCTTCGACGCAATCGGACTTCCGGGCGCCGTGCCAGGGCGTTGTGCCGGGCGCTGTGCTCGCCGCACCCGCCTGCCGCGCTCGGTGAACGGCGGCGCGGGGGCGATCGCTTAATCGCGGCGGCTGCGCCAGACTATGGGCAAGACCATTCCGCAAGGCCGCCCGATGACTCCCGCCCGCCACCGCAGCCAGCTGCTGATGATGCTCAGCGAAGCCGCCGAGATCGAGCACTGCCTGATGTGCTGCTACCTGTACGCCGCGTTCTCGCTGAAGCAGTCCGAGGCCGAGGAGTTGACCGCGCCGGAGGCGGAAGCGGTGCGGCGCTGGCGCAAGGAGATCATCGGCATCGCCACCGACGAGATGCTGCACCTGGCGCTGGCCAACAACCTGTCCATCGCCCTCGGCGGCCGGCCGCACCTGCGGCGTTTCAACTTCCCGATCTCGCCCGGCCTGTTCCCGGCCGACGTGGTGGTGGAGCTGTCGCCGCTCGACGAGGGCACGCTGGACCATTTCATCTACCTGGAGCGGCCGCGCGACGCGGAGGAGCGGGACGCCGCGCACTTCGAGAAGCTCAGCTACCAGCGCAAGGGCGCGGTGGGCCGGCTGATGCCGTTCGCCGACGACTACGCCACCGTGGGCGAGCTGTACGTGTCGATTGCCGAGAGCGTGCGCGTGCTGGTCGATACGCTGGGGCAGGAGCAGGTGTTCGTCGGCAGCCGCGGCTCGCAGCTGTCGCCGCAGGACTTCAGCCTGCCGGGCCTGCGCACCATCCGCACGCTGGACGAGGCGCTGCAGGCGGTGAGCTTCATCGTCCACCAGGGCGAGGGCTCGCCGCAGAACAAGGCCGGCTCGCACTTCTCGCGCTTCTGCCAGATCCGCCAGGAGTGGCAGGCGCTGAAGACGCAGCGGCCGTCGTTCAGCCCGATCCGCCCGGTGGCGCGCAACCCGGTGATGCGTTCGCCGATCCTGGCCGGGCGCATCCAGATCGTGGAGGAGCCGGCCGTTTCGCTGCTCGACGCCGGCAATGTCTGCTACGAACTGATGCTGCACGTGCTCGCCGCCCAGGCCGAAGTCGGTCCGGCGCCGGAGCAGGCGGCGCTGCGCCGCAGCGTCGGCGAGCAGACGCTGTGCCTGATGCACGCGGTGGCCGACATCGGCGGTCTGCTGACGCGGCTGCCGGCCAACCCGAATCATCCCGGCGTGCACGCCGGCCTGACCTTCACCGTGTCGCGCACCGAGCTGACCTTCCTGACGCCGGCCACCGACAGCTACGCCCTGGGCGAGCGCTACCAGGCCCTGGGCGAACGCCTGCGGCAGCTGGCGGAGAGCGTGCCGGAGCTGACGCGGCACGCGGCGCAGATGCAGCGCTACGCCGCCTTCTGGGCGCAGCGCCACCAGCAGCTGGCGCCGGCCGAGGGCGCCGCGCCGGCAGCGCCGGCGGCAGCCGCACCCGCGCCGCTGCCCGCCGCGGTGACGCCGGCGGCACAGGCCGGCTTCAAGTCCGCCGAGATCATCGCGGGGCGCGAGGCGGTGCTGGTGTTCGACTCCAGGCGCTGCATCCATTCGCGCCACTGCGTGCTGGGCGAGCCGCAGGTGTTCATCGCCAACAAGCCGGGCGAGTGGCTCTATCCCGACGCCGCCACGCCGGAGCGGCTGATGCAGGTGGCGCTGAACTGCCCTTCCGGCGCGGTCTCGGTGCGCGGCCGCAAGGACGGCGTGGAGGAAACGCCGCCGCCGGTCAACGTGGCGCGCATCCGCGAGAACGGCCCGCTGGCGTTCCATGCCGATCTGGAGATCAGCGGCTATCCGCCGGGCGATGCGGCGCCGTTCCGCGCCACCCTGTGCCGCTGCGGCCAGTCGCGCAACAAGCCGTTCTGCGACGGCTCGCATGGCGCCGCACACTTCAGCGCCAGCGGCGAGCCGGAGACGCGCGAATCGGCGCCGCTGGCGCTGCGCAACGGCCGCCTGCGCGTCGACCCGCTGCGCAACGGCCCGCTGGAAGTGAGCGGCAACCTGGAACTGTGCGCCGGCACCGGCCGCACCGTGGACCGCCTGACCACGGTACGCCTGTGCCGCTGCGGGCAGTCGGCCAACAAGCCGTTCTGCGACGGCACCCACGCGGTGGTGGAGTTCCAGGCGGACGGCGTCTGAGCGGCGCCGCGCCGCGGCGGCGGATTTGAGCGTGCCGCGCACGCCCAGTATGCTCGCCGGGCCATGCGCATACTCGCAGTCGAAGACGACCGGATGATCGGCGCCAGCCTGGTGAGCGGGCTGCAGGACGAGGGCTATGCCGTCGACTGGGTGCGTGACGGCGCCTCGGCCCTGGGCCTGCTCGCCGCGGCCCAGGCCGGCTATGCGATGGTGCTGCTCGACTGGTTCCTGCCGGTCACCAACGGGCTGAAGGTGCTGAAAACGCTGCGCGAGCGCGGCGACACCACGCCGGTGCTGATGATCACCGCGCGCGCCGGGCCGGAGTCTTGCGCCGACGGCCTGGACCACGGCGCCGACGACTACCTGGTCAAGCCGTTCGAACTGCCCGAGCTGAAGGCGCGCATGCGCAGCGTGCTGCGGCGGCACGCCGGGCCGCCGGCGCCGCAGCACGCGCACGGCGACTGCGTGCTGGACCGCGAGGCGCGCTCGGTCTGCTACCGCGGCCGGCGCGTGGCGCTGAGCCAGCGCGAGCTGCTGTTGCTGGAAGCGCTGCTGGAGCGGCCGGGCGCGGTGCTGTCGCGGGCGCTGCTGGAGCAGCGGGTCTATGCCGGTGAGCGCGAGGTGCACAGCAACGCCATCGAGTTCCTGATCCACGGCCTGCGCAGGAAACTCGATGCCGGCATCATCGAGAACCTGCGCGGCGCGGGCTGGCGTATCGGCCGCGCGCCGTGACCTCGCTGCGCTTCAGGCTCACCGCCTCGCTGCTGGGGGCGACGATCAGCGTCGGCCTGGTGGCGACGGCGCTGGTGTACTGGCAGGCGCTGGACGACTCGCGCTCCGACCTGGACAACCAGATGCTGCAGATCGCCCGCTTCGCCTCGGCCGGCACAGCTGCCAGCCCGCCGGCGGAAGCGCCCCCGGTCGACGACGAACCGCGCGAGCAGATCAGCGTGACCGTGCGCGACGCCTCCGGGCAGCTCCGCTTTTCCTCTGGCCCGGCGCCACCGATGCCGCTGGCGCAGACGCCGGGCTTCCACAACCTGTCGATCGACGGCGTGGGCTACCGCACCTATGCCAGCAGCAGCGGGCCGCTGCGCATCGTCGTGGCCCAGCCGCAGGCGGCGCAGCAGGACGACGCGCGCGAGGCGGCGCTGTCCGCCGCGGCGCCGCTGGCCACGCTGCTGCCCACGCTGGGCTTGATCATCGGCTGGGTGGTGCGCCGGCAGATGGCGCCGGTGGCGGAGCTGGCGCATGACGTGGCGGCGCGCGCTGCGCTGAGCCTGGAGCCGCTGCCCGAGTACCGGGTGCCGACCGAGATCCGCCCGCTGCTGCGGGAGATCGACCGCCTGCTGCTGCGCCAGCGCGCGGCCGTGGAGCGCGAGCACCAGTTCATCCTCGACGCCGCGCACGCCATCCGCACGCCGCTGACGGCGCTGCAGCTGCAGTCCGACATCGTCGACGGCTCGGCCGATCCGGACGAGCGGGCGCGGCGGCTGGCGCAGCTGAAGGCCGGCATCCGCCGCACCTCGCACCTGTCCAGCCAGCTGCTGGCGCTGGCGCGTGACGCGGCGCAGGAACAGGTGCCGCACGGCGTGTCGCGGCTGGACCAGTCGCTCACCGAGGTCTACCGGCTGTATCTGCCGGTCGCCGAGGACCGCCAGGTCACACTGCGGCTCGACGCCGGTGTCGGCCGCGCGGTGCCCGGCAACGGCCGGCAGCATGCGCTGATCTTCGGCAACCTGATCGACAACGCGCTGCGCTATACCCGCCCCGGCGGCACGGTGCGCATCGTCGCCACGGCCGGCGCAGACCAGGCCCGCGTCCGCATCGAAGACGAGGGGCCGGGCATTGCGGAAGCGGAGTTGCCGAAGGTGCTCGACCGCTTCTACCGCGCCGCGGGCGACGACACCGAAGGCAGCGGCCTGGGCCTGTCGGTGGTGCAGGCCACGGTGACGCTGCTCGGCGGAACGCTGCAGCTCAGCAACAAGCCGGATCGCCGCGGCCTGATCGCCACAGTCAGCCTGCGCCTCGCGGCCTGAGGCGGCAGCGCAGCCGGCCGCCGCCCCAAGGTGCGGCGGTCAACGCACCAGCAGGATGGTGAAGCTGTCCGGCACGATGCTGGGCCTCGGATGCGGATGCTCGGCGGTGGCCGGCGGCGGCGGGCCGAACTCGGCGGTGGCCAGGAAGATGCGATGACCTGCCGCATCCAGCGCCATGGTGCGGGCGCCCTTGCGCGTCGGCACATTGGCGAGAACCTGGAAATGGCCGGCGTCGTCGCCCCTGGCCACGGTCAGCGTGCCCTCGCCGTTGGAGGCGTAGACCAGGCCGCTGGCGGCATCGAACACGGCCGCGTCCGGCTCGCCGCCGATGGGGATTTCGGCGAGCAGCTTGCCGGTGGCGGTGTCGAGCACCGTCATCTTGTGGTTCTGGCAGGTGGAGAACACCCGATGGCGCACCACGTCCAGCGCCAGGCCGGACGGCTCCTCGCACTCGCCCAGCGGCCATGTCGCCAGCACCTTGCCGGCAAGCGTGTCGACCACCGCCAACTGGCCCTTGTCCTCCAGGTTCAGGTAGACCCGGCCGTGGCCGTCGGCGGCGGCGAACTCGGGCCGCCCCGGCAGCGGCAGCGTCGCCAGCAGCGACTCGCCGGCGGGATCGATCACGCTCATGTTGTTGCTGGCGCCGTTGAAGGCCAGCACATGCCTGCTGGCGGGGTCGTAGATGATGGCGTCGGGCTTCTTGCCCTGCAGCGGGATCTCGCGCAGCACCTTCAGGCTGGCGAGATCGAACACCGTCACGCTGTTGGCCTTGCCGTTGCTGGTGAAGCCTTTTTTCAACTCCGGCACCAGCACGATGCCGTGCACGCCGTCGGTGCCCGCAATGGCGCCGCTTTCCCGGCCGCTGGCGGCGTCCATCACCTGCACGTGATCGGCGCGGCTGATGAACAGGCGCTGGCCGTCCGCGTCATAGGTCAAATAGTCCCACCCGGTACCGCCCGGCAATCTGTACTGCTTCGACATCGTGAGCGTGGCGCCCGCGTCCGCCGATGAGGGCGGCCACTGCGCCAACAGGGTCATCGCCGCGATCACCACGGGCCATTTCTTCACTGGGTTTCTCCTGAATCGGGTCGGGCTTTTCCGGCTGAGCGGACCAAGCGGGCGGGCGGCGCAGCCGGATCGTGTCGCGGCTGCGGGCTCCAGGGGCGCCGATTGTCGTTCAGGCGCGACGTGCATTTCAATCGCCGCGCGCGACGGCGGCGCGGGCCATCCGCGCCCGCGCCCGGCTGTGGATCGCAGACTTAGCCTCAGCTTACGGTCATTGGCCCGGATTACATTTTGATTCGCAATTCTGTAACAGGGCGGGCCAACACTGCACAGCTCAGCCAGCAAGCACGCCCGGAATCGCCGCACGGCGGGAAGCGTGATTGTGCCGTTGCCATCAGGGAGATTCATCGCAATGCGCCGCTATACCAACGCTGTCGCCATCCCGGTACTGCTGTTCGCCGCCGGACTGGCTCAACCCTCCTATGCCGCGGACAGCGGCGCCATCACCGGCCACGTCGAAGGCCGCAACCGCCAGTCGCTCGCCGGCGCCACGGTGGAGCTGCGCGAGATCGGGCTCAAGGCCAGCACCGCCGAGGACGGCTCGTATTCGTTCAGGCAGGTCGCGCCGGGCAGCTACACGCTGGTGGTGACGCCGCCCGGCGGCAAGCCGGTCGAGCGCAGCGTCAGCATCGCCGCCGGACAGACCACGCAGCAGGACATCGCGGTCGGCGGCAAGATCACCGCGCTGGAGAGCGTGGTGGTGCTGGCGCAGCGCACACCGGCAGCGGTGGCGCGCGAGGCGCAGAAGGAAGCGCCGAACCTGATCAACATCACCACCTACGAGGAAATCCGCAAGCTGCCGGACATCAGCACCGCCGAAGCGGTGCGCCGCGTTCCGGGTATCTCGCTGGAGACCGATGAGGGCGAAGGACGCTACGTCAACATCCGCGGTTTCGACGCCGACCTGAACAGCACCACCTTCGGCGGCCTGCGCCTGCCGCCGACCAACAACGCCTCGCCGTACAACGGCTACCGCGCGGTGACGCTGGACTCGATCCCGATCGGCCTGGTCGGCGCCATCACCGTGACCAAGACCAATACGCCGAGCATGGACGCCGAAGCGCTGGGCGGCACCATCGAGATCACGCCCAAGACCGCGCCCGGCAACGGCCAGCCCTTCATCCAGGGCAACATCGGCTCCGGCTACGAGCCGCTGCGCAGCACCGGCATCATCGACGTGGCGGTGACCGGCGGCGGCCGCTTCGGCGGCGGCGACAGCGCCTACAGCCGGCGCCCGTTCTCGGTGGTGCTGACCGCCACCTACTACGACGACAAGCGCGGCATCGACGACGTCGAGCCGGGCTATATCAACGACAAAGCGCATCCCTACGACGCGATCAGCAACATCCAGCAGCGCGACTACGAGCTGCACCGCCGGCGCCACGGCTACGGCGCGGATTTCGGCTACCAGCCGAATCCGGACAACAGCTGGTACGTGCGCGCGTTCGACGCCGGCTACACCGAGCGCTACTACCGTCAGTTCCTCAACCTGACCCCGGACGGCAACACCACCGCGCTGGCCAACGGCAAATTCACCGATACGCTGGGCGCCTCGGACGGGAACGGCGGCACCACGGCGATCCAGATGGCGTTGCGCGACGAAGTGGAGACTTCCCGGGACCGCGTGTTCGTGGCCGGCGGCAAGAACCTGCTGGGCGACAACATCCTCGACTACCGGGTGGGCTTCACGCAGGGCTCGTACAAAAAGCCGTTCGACTACAATTCGTATTTCGACTACCTGCCGGCGGCGGGCACCACGCCGTCCATCACCTATGACCTGTCCGGTCCCGGCCACACGCCGGCCTATACCATTTCCGGCGCCGACTACACCGACTCGACCAAGTACCAGTTGTCCAGCTTCGGCAACGGCACGGCGCACAATTTCGACAAGGAATTCTCCTTCGCCGAAAACCTGGAGCTGCCGCTCAACTGGAGCGGGTCGGACAGCGAAAGCCTCAAGTTCGGCACCAGCATCCGCCTGCGCAAGAAGCGCACCACGGCCCAGCCCTTCTCCTACGGCAGCCTGCCCAACCTGCTGCTGTCGGACATCACCTCCGCCGGCTCCGAGACCTACTACGACGGCCACTACCAGAACGCGCCGGACATTCCGCCCGGCTATCTGCAGTCGGTGCTCGGCTCCGGCTCGATCGCGCCCGGTGACCAGGTCAGCGCCCAGCAGCAGTACCTGGACGCCAAGGAGGACGTCTACGCCGGCTATGGCCAGTACCAGGTGACGCGCGGGCGCGTCGGCGTGCTCACCGGCTTGCGCGTGGAAGGCACCCAGGACAGCGCCAATGCGTTCCAGACCACCACCGCCGCCGACGGCACCACCACGGTGACCCCGGTGCAGGCTTCGCACGGCTACACCAACTTCTTCCCCAGCCTGCAGGGGCGCTTCGAGATCGAGCCGGACCTGATCGGGCGCGCCACCTATTCGTCGACGCTGGCCCGGCCCGGATTCAACCAGAACAACGCCTCGTACAGCATCGACCTGGGTTCGAATACGGTCACCCTGGGCAATCCGCACCTCAAGCCCGCCACCTCGAACAACTTCGACCTGAGCCTGGAGAAGTATCTCAAGACCGGCGGCATCATCTCTGCCGGCGTGTTCGACAAGGAGATCTCCAACTACATCGTCGCCACCGAACAGGACGGCGCGTCCTTGCCGCAGTTCACCACTGCCCAGGTGCGGCTGCTCACCTTCAACAACGCCGGGCACTCGCATGCGCGCGGCGTGGAGCTGAACTGGGAAAAGCGCTTCCGCGGGCTGCCCGGCATCTGGAGCGGCCTGGGCGCGGGGCTCAACTACACCTACGTCGACTCCAAGTTCGAAATCCGCCCGGGCGAGTACTCGCCGCTGCCGTCGACCTCGCGCAACACCTGGAACGCCACGGTGTTTTACGAGAAGTACGGCCTGGACATGCGGCTGGCGGCGTACTCCGTGTCCAAGGATCTGTTCGCCATCGGCGCCGTTCCCTCCGCCACCAACACCACCGCGCTGCCGGGCAAGGCCAGCGACGTGTTCAACGCCCAGCGCACCTCGATGGACTTCGGCAGTTCCTATGCCGTGGTCAAGCACTGGACGGTGTACTTCAACGCCAAGAACCTGCTCGACACGCCGCACAAGTTCTACCAGGGCGATGCCGAGCGCACCATCCAGCGCGAGTTCTACGGCCAGACCTACCAGCTGGGCATGCGCTTCGACTACTGAAGGCCGGCGCCGGGCGCTCCGGAGCGGCGGGCTACGGCGTCGCCGGCGCCACGATCTCCACCGTCACGTGTGACAGCAGCTTGAAGCGCGCCAGCCGTTCGCGGTAGTACTCGGGCCGGCGCGGCTCGCGGCTGGCCACGGCGATGATCGCCGCCAGGTGCCCCGGCCCGACGCGCCACAGATGCAGGTCGGCCAGGGTGTCGCCCTCGGCCTCGACCACCTGGCGCACGCTCTCGGCCAGCTGGCGGTCCGGGATCATGTCGAGCAGGATGGCGCCGGTGTCGCGCACCAGCCCGTAGGACCAGCTGGCGATAACGCAGGCGCCGACGATGCCGGCCAGCGGGTCCATCCACAGCCAGCCGAACAGCCGCGCCAGCACCAGGCCGGCGATGACCAGCACACTCACCGCGGCGTCGGCGGCGACGTGGATCACGGCGGCGCGCATGTTGTTGTCGCGGTGGGCGCCGGCATGGCCGCTGCCGTGACCGCCGGCGTGATCGTCCGCGGCGTGATGGTCCACGTGATGGCCCGCGTGATGGCCCGCGTGATCATGCTCATGCTCCTCGAACAGCAGCGTGTGCTCGGCGCCGCCGCTGCGCACCACCGCGATGAAGGCATGCGGCTCCGGAATCTCCTCGGCCGATTCCCAGTAGCCGCCGCGCTGCAGCAGGGCGAAGCGCTGGCGTGCGCCGTCCGGCCGGATCGTCTCGATGCTGGCGCCGCCGGCCTGCGCGGCGGCCGCGCCCTCGGCATACAGGCGGAAGCGCGGCGGCACGCCATCCTCGAACACCTCCAGCAGCAGGGCGCCGCCGGGGACGGCGATGCGGTGCCGCTCCGCCTCCCCGTGCGCGTGCTCCCCCTGGTCGTGGCCATGGTCGTGATCATGGCTGTGACTGTGGCCATGCCCGTGATGGTGGTCATGGCCGCCGCCGCTGAGCAGCCAGGCGCTGGCGATGTTCACCGCCAGCCCCAGGCAGGCGATGGGAATGGCCTCGGCGAAATGGATCGCCACCGGCGCGAACAGGCGCGATACCGACTCGTAGCCGATCAGCAGCGCGATCATCGCCAGCACGATGGCGCTGGTGAAGCCGGCCAGGTCGCCGAGCTTGCCGGTGCCGAAGCTGAAGCGCGGATCGTGCGCGTGGCGCCGCGCGTAGCTGTAGGCCAGCGCGGCCAGCAGCAGCGCGCCGGCGTGGGTGCTCATGTGCAGGCCGTCGGCCACCAGCGCGATCGAGCCGAACAGCAGGCCGCCGACGATTTCCGCCGCCATCATCGCGCCGCACAGCGCGATCACCGCCCAGGTCTTGCGCTCGCTGCGCGCGTGGTCCGCCGCCAGGAATACATGGCTGTGCGCCGCCGCTTCCATCCGCTTCATCTGCCCTCTCCTACTTCAGATACGCCCGGACCACTTCGATCACTTCCTCGGCGCCGCCCAGGCGTTCGCCGGCTGCGGCAGGCTCCACCACATGGGTGCGGATGTGCTGCTCCATCACCTCCGCCATCAGGCCGTTGACGGCGCCGCGCACGGCGGCGATCAGCTGCAGCACCTCGGCGCAGCCGCTTTCCTGATCCAGCGCGCGCTCCACCGCCTCCACCTGGCCGCGGATGCGGCGCACCCGGTTGAGCAGCTTGCTCTTGTCACGGACGGTATGGGCCACGGGCGTTCCTCGCTTCGGGGAATATAGTATACCCCCCTATACTATGTTGAGCCAACCGCAGCGACGGCTGCGGCGGCTGCAGCGGCTACACGTCCTGCGGCTGGCGCGGGTCCTGGGCGCGGCCGTCGTGCCCGCCCAGCGTCCGGCGCGGCGCGTCGTTCCAGGCGTCGCTGCGCGAGCGCTGCAGCTCCGGGTGCAGGGGGTAGTAGACGCGGTTCTCCGGCTTGGACACCTCGCCCACCACCAGCAGCCGCACTTCGCCGTCGCTGTTGTTGAGAATGCTGTGGCATTGGCCGGTGCCGGCGGGGAAGCCGACGGCGTCGCCCGGCTGCAGGCGGTGCAGCGTGCCGTCGAGCCACAGGTCCGGCGTGCCTTCCAGCACGTAGACGAATTCCTCCTCGGCGCTCTCCGCGTGCGGATAGGAGGTGCGCCGCCCGGGCGGCAGGCGCTCATGGTGGATGCCGATGCGGCCCAGGCCGAGCTGGCGCGCCAGCGGCGCGCCGATCGCCAGCAGCTCGCTGTCGCCGGGGTAGTGGCGGTCGTCGGCGCCTTCGAGTTCGCGCCAGTGGCGGATGCAGGCGGGTCGTTCGTTCATGGCCCCTCCGGCGGGTGGTGGTGTGCGGCGCACCCGGCTGACTGGCGCGGCGGCGCTGACTGTGGCGGTTGATGGAGATTCATGGATTCCTCGATGTCGTCCAGGCGCGAGCGAAGGATGACAAGGGCGGGCCCTCAAGTCGAATGCTTCCGGAAGTCCCGCGCGACGGGTGTTCGCGCCTGATTCAGTGCGGCGGGTCCAGGTGCGGCCGCAGCGTCTGCGCCAGCCAGTGCATGAACACCTGCAGGCGCTTGGACAGGTTGCGCCGGTTGGCATAGAGCAGCGACACCGGCATCGGCTCGGCCTGGTACTGCGGCAGCACTTCCGCCAGCAGGCCCTGCTCCACCCGCCGGCGCAGGCCCACCGCCGGCGCCTGGATCAGTCCCAGGCCGGCGAGGCAGGCCGCTTCGTAGGCCTCGGCGTTGTTCACGGTCAGCGCGCCGGACATGGGCAGGCTGCAGTAGCCGGCGCCGGCCGGGTCGGCGTATTCGAAGCCGTCCGGCCGCGCGCCGAAGGTGGAAACGTAGTGGATCAGCCGGTGCCCGGCCAGGTCCTGCAGCGTGCGCGGCGTGCCATGGCGGCGCAGGTAGGCGGGGCTGGCGTAGGTGCCGATGCGCATCTGCCCGAGCGGGCGCGCGATGAGATTGACGTCGCCCAGCGCGCCGATGCGCAACACGCAGTCGAAGCCCTCGCGCACCAGGTCGACACGCCGGTCGGTGCAGCTCAGTTCCAGCTCGACCTGCGGATGCGCGTCGAGGAACTGCGGCAGGCGCGGGATCACGTACTTGCGCGCGGTGGCGCCGGGCATGTCCACGCGCAGGCGCCCGCGCAAGGCCTGCTCGCCGTGCTGGAACATGGACTGCAGCTCGTCCATGTCCGCCAGCAAGTCCTTGCTGCGCTCGTAGAAAGCCTGGCCGTCCTGGGTCAGCTGCACCTTGCGCGTGGTCCGGTGCAGCAGCCGCGTGCCCAGCGCGCTTTCCAGCTGCTGCACGGCGTTGGAGGCGCTGGCCTTGGGCAGGCCCAGGTGCTCGGCGGCGCGGGTGAAGCTGGCCAGCTCGGCGACCCGCACGAAGATCTGCATCGCTTCCAGTCGGTTCATTGCGTCGCGCCAGGGGGCTGCGCCCGCTCAAACGGGCCTATTGTTCATTTTATATGAACAGATAAATCAAATTATGCCCGTTTATCTTAATTGTTCACATCAATAAAGTGCCTCTCATCGCAGCACCCCAGCCCCGAAAGGAGAACCTCATGAGCACTGCAAACACCCCCATCGCCCTGGTCACCGGCGGCAGCCGCGGCCTCGGCCGCAACACCGCGATCAAGCTGGCCGAGTCCGGCAGCGACGTGATCCTCACCTACCACAGCAACCGCGCCGAAGCGGACAGCGCGGTAGCGCAGATCGAAAAGCTCGGCCGCCGCGCGGTAGCGCTGCAGCTCGACGTGGGCAACAGCGCCGGCTTCGCCGCCTTTGCCGGACAGGTGCGCGAAGTGCTGCAGAAGCAGTGGCGGCGCGAGCAGTTCAACCACCTGGTCAACAACGCCGGCATCGGCGTGCACGCCGCATTCGCCGAGACCACCGAGGCGCAGTTCGACCAGCTGGTGAACATCCACCTGAAGAGCACCTTCTTCCTGACGCAGAAGCTGCTGCCGCTGCTCGCCGATGGCGGCCGCATCGTCAACCTGTCCTCCGGCTTGGCGCGCTTCTCCTTGCCCGGCTATGCCGCCTACGCGGCGATGAAGGGCGCGATCGAGGTGCTGAGCCGCTACATGGCCAAGGAACTGGGCGCACGCGGCATCGCCGTCAACGTTGTCGCCCCCGGCGCCATCGCCACCGACTTCGGCGGCGGCATGGTGCGCGACAACGCGCAGCTCAACGCCATGATCGCCTCGCAGACGGCGCTGGGCCGCGTCGGCCTGCCGGACGACATCGGCGGCGCCATCGCCTCGCTGCTGTCGCCGGCCAATGCCTGGATCAACGGCCAGCGCATCGAGGTCTCCGGCGGCATGTTCCTGTAAGGCCGCTTGCCGCCGGCGCCCCTTCCCCGATGGGACGGGGCGCCGCGGCCGGCTTAGCCCATGAAGCCGATATCGCTGCTGCTGAAGTTGGCCAGGTTGGGGAACACCGTGGCCAGGGCGCTGCTGGAAACGCCGAACCACTTGGCCAGCGTGGCGCCGTACTGGTCCACCGACACCGTCGGCAGCCAGCGGCCCTCGCTGCTGACGTCGCTACCGCCGCCCAGCGTCAGGTCCGGGAACTGGCCGTAGAAGTTGCGCCCCTTCACCGCGCCGCCGATGACGAAGTGGTGGTTGCCCCAGGCGTGGTCGGTGCCGCCGTTGGCCGAGGGCGCGAAGGTGCGGCTGAAGTCCGACAGGGTGAAGGTGGTGACCTGGCTGGCCACGCCCAGCTGCTGCGTGGCGTTGTAGAACGCGGCGAGCGCCGGGCTGAGCTGCTTGAACAGCTGCGACTGGCGCTGCAACTGGTTGCTGTGGGTGTCGAAGCTGCCGAGCGAGACCATGAAGATCTGCCGCGAGGCGCCGATCGACGCCTGGTTGGCGATCAGCTTGGCGACGCGCTGCAACTGCGCCGCGATGCTGCTGGTCTGGCCGCTGAACAGGCTGTCGATCGACGACGTGCCAGTGAGGATCGGATTGAGCAGCGTGGAATTCTGCAGGCCGGACTGCAGCACCGCCTGCGCCGCCTGGCTGGTGGCGTCGGACGGGCTGGCCTGCGCCAACCCCTGGTAGGCGCTGCCGACCTGCTTGCTGTAGGTGCCGGGAAAAGCCGACAGCGCGAAGCTGCCGGTGGCCGGCAGCGACAGCGGCGAGCTGCTGTCGCCCAGCGTGTACAGGTCCGGCCCGGTGAAGGAGATCAGCGGCGGCAGCGCCGGCGTGCCGAGCGTGTCGGCGATGCGGCCGCCCCAGCCGCTGCGGCTCGGCCCCTGGCTGTAGGCGGACTGCCACTGGTTCTGCTGGTCGGCATGGGAGAAAAGGTTTTGCGGCGCCGCCGCGCCTTTGGCCAGGTACTGGCTCTTGCTCAGCGGCTGCACCAGCGTGCCGGTGTTGAACAGCACGGCGAGGCTGCCGGCGTTCCACACCGCCTGCAGCTCCTTCAGGTCCGGATGCAGGCCGAAATTGGTGGCTCCGCTGGCCGGGGCCAGGGGCACCACCTGCGAGCTGTCGATGCCCAGGCCGTTGCCGTTGAGGCTGTCGCCGCGCACCTTGATGTAGGTGCCGTAGTTGGTCGCATCCAGCGGGATCACGGTGTTGTTGCCGTCGTTGCCGCCGAACATGAACACGCACACCAGCGCCTTGTAGTCGGCGGCATGGGCCAGCCGCGGCAGCAGCGGCAATTGCCCGAGCATGAGACCGCCGCCAAGGCCGAGCAGCACGCTTCTACGCTTGAAGTTCATGTCAGTGCTCCACCTGGTATTCGCTAGAAGCCAGCGCCAGGTACAGCGCGGCGGCGGCGCGGTCCGTGGTATCGGTGGCGGGGATGGCGTTGAGCGTCGCGGTCAGCGCCGACTGCAGCGTGCCGGACATGGCGCCGTGGAAGAACAGCTGGTTGATCTGCGCCACCAGCGTCGGGATGCTGGCCGCCGCGGCCTGCCAGGCCTTGAGGTCGAGCGAGGTGCCGGTGGCGCCGGTGACGGTGGTGTCCGGCGCGACGCTGGAGGTGAGCAGCTTGTTGATGACGTTGGCGCGGGTCAGCGCGGTGGCCGGGTCGTAGATGCCGAACGGCGGTCCGCTCAGCGTGGCGCTGCCACGCAGCGGGTAGCTCGGCGGGTAGTAGTTGAACACCGAGCCGGCGTTGTACACGTTCTGCGACATGGTGGAGCTGACGTTGCGCAGGTACTCGCCGTCGCTCTGGGTGGCGCCGCCGATGCCGCGCAGCAGGCCGGCGAGCAGCAGCGCCGGCTCGCGCAGCTTGCCGTAGCTGCTGTCGCTCTTGACGTCGCCGCGCGCTTCCGGGTCGAGCAGGATGGCGCGCACCACCGCCTTGAGGTCGCCGCGCACGCCCTGGCCGTTGTTGTCGAACACCGCCGTGATGCGCGACACGTAGGCCGGGCTGGGATTGCTGGTGACCAGTTGCTGGATCAGCTGCCGGCCGATGAAGGGGCCGACGTTGGGGTGGTTGAAGATGTTGTCCAGCGCCTGGTTCAGATCGGTGGCCTGGTCCTGCCCGGCGGGCAGCACGGTGCCGTTGAGCAGCGCCTTGGTGCCGGTGTCGTGGTGGCTGGCGAATGCCACCATCTGCCCGTCGTAGTTGATAGGCGCGGGGAACTTGGCGGTGCCGCCCGGCCGCGGCGGATAGGCCCAGCCGGTGAACACGCTGGAAAAGCCCTCCACCGTGCCCTGGTCGTAGGTCGGGATGCTGTTGCCTTGGCTGTCGGTCTGCGGCGTGCCGTCGGCGTTGAGCTTGACCAGGCCGATGGAGAACAGCTGGTTGATCTCGCGGCCGTAGTTCTCGTTGGGATTGATGCCGGTGGTCGGATTCGGCTTGTCGTTGTTGGCCATGTCCAGGTAGTGCCCCATCACCGGGCTCAGCGTCACGTCGGCCAGCAGCTGCCGGTAGTTGCCGAAGGCGTCGTTGAGCAGCATGTTCTGGTAGTCGGCCATGCCGTAGGGCTGGAAGATTTCGACACCCGACACCACCATGATCTGCGACAGCGCGAAGGCGACCCGCTGGCGCAGCTGGTCGGAGCCGTTCAGCGCGTTGCGGAAGAACTGCATCTGCAGCAGGAACAGCGAGTAGTTGTCACGCGCGCAGGTGGTGGGCGCGGTGCTGGGGCAGCCCACGGCTTCGTTGGGGTCCATGTAGCTGTAGCCGGAGAAGCCGGTGGCCGGCGTGGCGAACTGCTGGTCGAGATAGGCCGGGATGCCCAGCGCCTGCACCTGCGCCACCGCCGCCGGCGTGGGGCCGAAGCTGCTCTGTTCGAGCAGGCGCGTGGCATCGGCCTGGGACACCGTGGCGCCGGAACTGCTGCCGGAACCGGAGCTTGAACCCGAGCCTGAACCCGAGCTGGAACCGCCACCTGAACCGGAACTCGCACCGGAACTCGCACCGGAACTGGAACCGGAAGAACCAGAGCTGGAGCCGGAAGCGCCTCCCGAACCGGAGCCGCTGGAGCCCGAACCGCCGCCGCCGCACGCCGACAGGCCCAGAGCCAGCGCCAGCAGGCCGCACCACAACGCGCCGTATCGCATCGATGCCTCCCCAATAGTCGACCGGCACCGCGCCGCGGCTTCTGACCCTCCGGCGGCGTACACAGCACCGAGCATGGCCGATCATATCGCGCCGATAGCTGAACCCGTGCTGAACCGGCGATGACAGCTGGATGACACCGCCTCAGCCGCCGAGCAGCTCCCGCTTCAGGTCGGCCTGCACCGGGTTCCGGCCCAGCCAGATGCCGAGCAGCGCTGCCGACAGGTCGGCGCCTTCGATCGAGTCCTGCAGCTGGCCGTTGTAGCGGACGCGGGTGCTGCCGTCGGCGCCGAAGTCCAGGGTGATGACGTCGCCGCTGCGCAGCGCCCTGACCTGCGCGAAGCTGCGGTCGAGCCGCTCCAGACGCGGTTTCAGCGCCGCCAGCTGGGCGGCGGACAGGTTGCGCGACACGCCCTCGTGGAAGGCTTTGACCAGGGCGGCGGTGTCGATGTCGCGCTTCATCATCAGGCTGATCCGGCGCGGCTCGCGCGCCTCGACGATCTCGCCGGCGTCGCCGCTTTTCTGCGGCAGGTACAGCGCCGCCAGGTAGACGTCGGCCAGCAGGTATTTGGTGCGCAGGCCGGCGCCGTTGAGCATCAGCGTGTTGCCGTCCACGGTGACCTGATCGTCGACATTGACCCCCGCCAGCTGCACCGCCGGCGCCGGCGCGCCCACCAGCAACAGCACGGCGACACAGCAGCGCGCAACGGTGTTTTTCATGGCTTGCTCCTTTGCGCCGGCCGGCGCGACCGGCCTAGTTTTTGACCGCCGCCGCGCCCGCCTGTTCCGCGCGCAGCGGCAGGAACCGGAAGCGGTAGTTGAACAGCAGCGCACTGATCAGCGCGTCCTGGCTGAGGCGGCTCTTGCTGCTCGCCAGCAGCGTGCCGTCCTGGGCGTTGACGTCGATGCTGGCGGTGCTGGTCAGCGGCGCATAGGTCAGCGAGGCGGCCACGCTCCAGTGGCGCGACAGGTCATAGCTCACTCCGGCGTTGTACACCGGGTTCCACGAACGCGAGGCCGAGACGCTGACGCTGGTCGGCCCGGCGTGGCCGCTGGCCAGGCTGAGCACGCTGCCGAAATTGCTTTCCAGGCTGTTCCTGAAGGCGCCGTTGAGCGAATAGCCGCTGAACCAGGCGTAGCTGACGCCGACGCCGAGGTAGGGATGCCATTTGCCGCCGGGATTGCCGAAGTAGTACTGCAGCAGCAGCACCGGCGTCCACTCCTGCACCGACACCAGCGGGTTGTTCTGTTGCGCCCCCAGGTCCACGTGCAGGAAATTACCGAGCAGGCCGGTGGGCTTGACCACGCCGGCGCCGGAGATGTCGACCCGCGCCGGGATGCCGCCGACGAATTGCAGCGCGAAATGGTCGGTGAGGAAGTGCGTGCCGATCAGCGCCGCGGTTTCCGCCGAGCCCACCGTGGCCGAGGTGCCGGGCGAGTCGAACGAACTCTGCACCCCAAGCAGCGAGCCGACCAGGCTGGGCTTGAGCTCGGTATGCAGCGCCGTGCTGTTCGAGTTCGGCATCAGATGCAGCCACCCCAGCTGCACCACGTCGTCGCCGGCCTGGGCCGCAGCGGCGGCGCCGCAGACCAAGCCGCCCACCGCGCCGAGCGCCGCCACGGCCCACAACCCGAGCCTCAGTCGTTTCACTGTGCCTCCTCCCGTGCCGGTGCTATTGGAATATCGCGCGCATCGCCGCGGCACGACGGGCGGCACGGCGGATGGCGCGATGGTCAGCGCGGCCGGCACGACCGCGTCCCGCGCTCAGTTTGACGCAATTCCGGGCGCGCGTGGACTGCACCGGCCAATCACGCTTAGCCGCCGGACGTGCCGCTGTCGCCGCTCAGCTTGCGGAAACGGGCATCGCCGCGCAGCGGGTCCCACACCGGGTCCAGGCGCAGCAGCTGCGGCGTCAGCGGCGCGCTGTAGAGGAAGCTGTAGTACTGCGTGCCGAGCAGGTCCTGCAGCGGCGCGACGGCCTGCGCCACGCGGCCGCGCAGCGCCTCGGCGCGCGCCAGCGACTCGCGCGCGCTGGGCGCGAACGGACTGTCCGAGGCGGCGGTGCGCTGCGTTGCCCGGCAGTCGGCGCTGTCGGCGGCGCCGCCGCGGCCGGCGTCCATCAGGCACAGCAGCGCATCGACATACATATCGTTGTCGGTGGCGTGCTCGCGCCGGAGGAAGCGCTGCAGGTAGCCGCGGCCGTCCTCGAAGGTGGCGCGCGCGGCGCTGGCGTCACCGGCGGCGCGCTGCGCCACGCCGAGCAGGTAGTAGTAGTCGCCGGCGCCCTCGCCGATCGGCGTCAGGTCCTGCGCCAGCGCATGCTTGAGCTGGGCGATGGCCGGCTGGTACTGGCGCCGGTACAGCTGCTGCAGGATCTGGTAGTCGAACACGTCCACTTCCTGCTGCTGCGGGCTGATGCTGTCGAGCAGCTGCTGCGCGCGGTCCAGCCGCCCCTGCGCCTGATGCACGTAGACCTGCAGGGCGATGATCGAGGAGTCATCCGGCTGCACGTCGAGCGCCTGGTCTGCCAGCGCCAGCGCCTGGTCGAACTGGCGCATCTGCACCCGCGTCAGCGCGTAGCTGCCGAACAGCGCGATGTTGCGCGGGTCGAGCTGCGCCGCCTGCTGCATGTAGTCCAGCGCCTTCTGCCAGTCGCCCCGGCGATGCTCGATCTTGCCCATCGCCTCCAGCACCTCGGCGCTGCCCGGCAGGTCGAGCCGCGCCGTCTCGAACGAGGTCTGCGCCTGCGCCAAGTCGCTGCGGCACAGGTAGTGGTAGTAGCCCTGCGCCAGATGCGCCTCGCCCAGGTCGGGCCGCAGGCGCAGCGCGGTGGCGGCTTCCTGCCCGGCCTGGTCGCAGCGGCTGGTGTCGATGCCTTCGTAAACCAGGTTGGCATCGACCCGCGACAGCCGCGCCCAGGCCAGCGCGAACTGCGGGTCGAGCTGCACCGCGCGGCGCAGGAACACCGCGGCGCTGGTGAAGTTGGCCGGCTCGAACGAGCGCAGGTCGAAGGCCAGTCCGCGCAGGTACTGGTCATACGCCTCGGCGTTCTGCGTCGGCGTGACCTCGAGCGCGCGCTGCTCCTCGCCGGTGAGCCGCGCCTTGAGCGAGTCGGCAATGGCGCGGGCCACCTCGCTTTCCACGCCGAACACGTTGGTCAGCTTGCGGTCGTAGGTCTCCGACCAGATGTTGGAATCCCTGCCGGCATTGATCAGCTGCACGTTGATGCGCACATCGTCGTCGTGGCGCTGCACGCTGCCCTCGACGATGTTCTGCACGCTCAGCTCGGCGGCGATCTTCGGCAGGTCGGCCGGCGCGCTGGCGTAGTGCACGGTGGAGGTGCGCGAGATGACGCGCAGCGCGCCGATGCGCGCCAGGCGCGTCAGGATCTCGTCCTTGGATGCCCTCGGCGAAGTAGGCGGTGTCGGCGTTGTTGCTCAGGT
>CAYVKA010000030.1:0-10525 GCA_964451925.1 uncultured Nevskia sp.
ACGAAAAGCATTACACAAGGTTGGGGTGAGCTTGCGAACCCCAACGCTTGCCTGGCCGGAGTGGATGTTTGGGCTTCGCAAGCTCAGCCCAACCTACGTAACTTTCGGGTAGGCTACCCAGCGTCGCCGGCACTCCGCTGATTGGGAACACATTTGATGAGATTCGTCATCGTTATCTTGATCGCTGCTATGGGGCTTGCTCAGGCTGATACTCGCTCCGACAAAACCCAAATGATAGACCCCAAAAAAATCATGTTCACGGTGCCGACGATTTCCAACGATCTGGCGCCGGTAGAGCCCGTCACATCAAAACCCAATCCCGAGCAGCCGGCTTTTCACGAGGACGACTGGTGTCAAGTAGAGTTTTACCCTCGGAGCTACCTGCCTGAATTACAGAGGATGCTTCAGGAGTACAAAACCTTTGAACTGGCGAATAGGCAAAAGACTACCATCCAAGGAAAGGATTACTGGGTCTGGCGTAATACTTATGTGCGGAAGGTCGTTCGGAATCCGCTAATAGCCGGCTCCGCGCCCTTGCCGCAGCTGGAGTCAACTCTAGGTGCTAAAGCCGGACCTGCTCCCGTGCTGTACTCCTCAGGTGCTTTGACCGGACGGGTAAGGGAGGGTTTTACGCTCCCGCTGGGCGGCAACGTTATCCTTTACGGCTATCAAAATAGCGGTCAAATTCCAGTACTCGGCGCATTGGTGGGCAACAATCCTGACAACCAAGTTCTGACCAAGGCATTCGAGAAGTTACATGCAGCATATGGACTCGTGCTGGTCGATTGGCGCTCGCAGTTCATCCTAGTCTCAAGCAGCGAGGGCGGAAAACTTGATCTGTGGAGTCCGCCCTAATAGGTCGCTCTCGGCCCGGAGCCGCCGGTCGCGAACGGCAGCTTTAGAGTCTCACTGCCGCTCTGCAACCTATTTCGACGGTCGTGAATGGCACACTTGGGAGAAGGGCATTGCCGTTGAAAGGTCAAGGGTAATTCTTGTGGCAGGTCCCGTACGATGAACGCATACGGCCCTTCGATTCAGGTTATGTTTCGATATGATCGTGCGACTTGGCCTGACCAAGTCAACCGTGTTTGCGAGCTCATTGAATCGGAATGGCGAGGGAATCCACTTGACTCTGCCATAGTATTTCAAGGATCGGAAGCCGCGCATCGACCCGTTATTGATCGGAAGCGCTTCTTGCAGAGCAGGGCAAAAACAAGACTCTGCCGCTTTACGCTTACCAATCACTCTTCTTGCGTTATGGCATCAGGTGCCATCGGATCGCGCTACGTTGGACAAATAGTCGTGGGTGGTACAGTCGATCCAGATGGCCGCTACAAGTTGAGTGTGTCGTTACCGCCTAGTCAGGCCGAAGCGACTTACCGTAGTATCGAGCTTGCGTTGCATACCATGCTCGGCGCAGATGTGCAGTCCTAACTAGATCGCTCTGGACAAGAGCGCGTCACGTATGTACTCGGCCTGCAAAGGTCAAGCAACAGCTCTAGCTAGCCTCGCCGCTTGTCTGGCCGCTTTGCGGCGGCGAATTTGCAGGTCGTGGTGTCTGCTGCCGGCAGAAGGCGCGCGCCCGCTCAGCCGTACTGCTCCCCGTCCACGTAGAGCCATCGACCGTCCTCGCGCACGAAACGGCTGCGTTCGTGGATGCGTACGGCGGAGTTTCCGCCGACGCGGTAGCGGGCGACGAATTCCACTTCGGCCTGGTCGGGGGCGGTGTTGCGGGCGGTTTTGACGGTGAGGCCGAGCCAGCGGGTGGCGGGCTCGAAGGTGAGGGTGGCGGGGCGGGTGCGGGGGTGCCAGGTGGCGAGGAGGTAGGGCTGATCCTGCAGCACGTAGGCGCTGTAGCGGGAGCGCATCAGGGCTTCGGCGGTGGGGGCCTGTTGCGTGCGGTGCCAGGGGGCGCAGCAGGCTGCGAGTGTGGCGCCGCTGCCGCAGGGGCAGGGTTCGGCCTGGGGCTTCAAGCGGGGGCGCCGGGCTGGGGGTCGCGCCAGTTGGCGTGGCGCTCCCAGAAGTCGACGCTGCGCTGGTAGGCGGCGCGGTCGAGGGCGATGCCGGAGCCGCCTTCGGCGACACCGAGCGCGTTGCGCATCATGGTGATGGGGGCCATGGGGATTTCCTCGGGCAGCAGGGTGTAGAGGCAGCCGACGACGCCCCAGTCGGCGCGGATTTTTTCGCCTTCCCGGTGCAGCTGCTCGCGGCTGTAGAGGATGGGGATGAGGTAGCGGGCGACGGGCGCCTGCACGCCTTCAAACCAGCGGGTGAGGACGGGGAGTTCGGCGGGGCTGCGCGCGTCGTAGCCGCTGCGCAGCAGGTGGCGGTTGCCGGCGGTGATGGGGATGGCCTGGCAGCGGGTGGAGGTCCAGTTGGCGTGGACGTGGAGTTTGCAGAAGTCGGCGTAGCCGTCGAGCACCTGCAGCGGCGGGTGCTGGTTGAGGCGCTGCTCGAATTCCTCGGCGCTGCAGTCCTGGATGGTGTTGCCGCGTTTCTGCCGGGGAAACAGGCGGCCGATGGCGAAGTCGGTCAGTGCGATCATGAGGCGGGGCGGATGGTGGCGGGGAGCGGGGCCGGCGGGGGCGGCGGCGCTTGCCGCGCATGTTAGCGCGGGCCGGGGGCGGGAGCGGAAACTGGGCGCTGCCGGGCGCTGCCGGGCGCTGCCGGACGCTGGCGGGCGCTGGCGGGCGCGGCCATTGCGGCGCGTCGCGGGGTGACGCTGCGGGGCTGAAATGCGCTGCCGGCCGGGCGCCGCAGTACCGACCTGAACGGTAGCTTCCGCCTGATGAGCGGCGCTCGGCTAGGGGGTCCTACTGGGCGATAGCGGCGTAAGCTTTCAGTGCTCATGGAAGGCGCTCGACAAGGCCCGACAAGCTCATTGGCCAAGCGGAAATTCCGGGGGGAGAGAGGCCATGAGCCGAAGTTGCGGGCGTGGCGCGCTGCGCGCGCCGTTGCTGGTGGGGGCGTGGTTGGCGGTGGTGTTGCCGCTGCCGGGGTGGTGCCTGGCGCAAGCCGAAGCGCCGCAGCAGCTGGCCTCGGCCGGCGACCTGACGCAGCTGAGCCTCAACGAGCTGCTCAATATCGAAGTGACTTCCGTGTCCAAGCGGCCGCAGCCGCTGGCGGATTCGGCGGCGGCGGTGTTCGTGCTCAGCGGCGAGGATATCCGCAGCTCGGGCGTGCACAGCATCGCCGAGGCGCTGCGCATGGTGCCGGGGCTGGACGTGGCGCAGGCCAGCGGCACGTCCTACGCCATCTCGGCGCGCGGCTTCAACAGCACCACCGAGGACAAGCTGCAGGTGCTGCTGGACGGGCGCAGCGTGTACACGCCGCTGTTCTCCGGGGTGAACTGGGACACGCTGGACACCTACCTCGACGACATCGACCGCATCGAGGTGATCCGCGGCCCCGGCGCGGCGCTGTGGGGGGCGAACGCGGTCAACGGCGTGATCAACATCATCACGCGCAGCGCGCGCGATACGCTGGGCAGCAGCGCGCAGGCCAGCGGCGGCAACTATGAGCACGTCTACGGCGCGGCGCGCTCGGGCTTTGCCGCCGGCGAGGGCGGCGCGGTGCGTATCTACGCCCAGGGTTACAGCCGCGGCGATTCGCCGCTGGCCAGCGGCGCCAGCGCGCTGGACAGCGCGGCCAAGGAGCAGCTGGGCTTCCGCTCCGACTGGTCGCTGGCGCACGGCCAGGCGCTGACCGTTTCCGGCGACGGCTACACCGGGCGCGAGGGCGACAACAGCATCGGCCTGGGTCCGCCGGGCACCACCACGGTGTCGGGCGGCAACGTGCTGGCGCGCTGGAGCGGCGGCGCCGGCCCGGGCGCGGACTGGTCGCTGCAGGCCTATTTCGACAACTTCGCGCGGCAGATCCCCTCGATCTACTCGGAAACGCGCAACACCGCGGACGTGGAATTCCAGCAGAGCCTGGCGCTGCTGCAGCGGCACGCGGTGACTTATGGCCTGGGCTACCGCAACACGCATGACGACACGGCCGGGCCGCCGATCCTGTTCCTGTTCGACCCGCCGCGGCGCACGCTGCAGTCGGCCAGCGCCTTCGTGCAGGACCAGATCGCGCTCGGCGCCGCCACCCAGCTCACCGTGGGCACCAAGCTGGAGCAGAACACCTACGGCGGCTTCAACGTGCAGCCGAGCATCCGCCTGGGCTGGCACCCGGCGGAGCAGCTGTTCACCTGGGCGGCGGTCTCGCGCGCGGTGCGCACGCCCAACCGGGTGGACGAGGACATCGCGCTGTACTGCCCGCCGCCGTTGGGCATCCCGGGGGTGTGCGCGCCGGGGGTGTTCCCGCTGGGCAATCCGCACCTCAAGTCGGAGCAGCTGATCGCCTACGAGTGGGGCGCGCGCGTCTGGGGCAGCCGCAACTATTCGTTCGACCTGGCGGCCTTCTACAACGACTATTCCGACCTGCGCAGCGCCGAGCCGACGGCGCTGGTCGAGACGCTGGCGAACAAGGTCAAGGCCCATTCCGAGGGCGGCGAGCTGAGCGCGCGCTGGCAGCCGCTGCAGCAGCTGGACCTGCGCGCCTTCTACGACCTGCTGGTGCTCAGCGCCAGGACGGTGGACGGCAGCGTGGACAAGTCCACGGTGCCGGGCCTGCTCGGCTCGGACCCGCGCCACCAGCTGGGGCTGCAGCTGACGGCGCGGCCGGCGCCGCGCTGGCAGGCGGCGGCGGACCTGCGCTACGTGGACAAGCTGCGCGCCTGGCAGCTGCCGGACTACGCCGAGCTGGGCGGGCGCGTGGCGTACTCGCCGTTATCCGGATTGTCGGTGGCGCTGATCGGCCGCAACCTGCTGGCCAGCGGCCACGCCGAGTTCGAGTCGGCGGCGCTGCGGGCCGAGCTGCGGCGCAGCGCCATGCTGGAACTGCGCTGGGACCTGCGCTGAACGGATGAAGACCTCGCGGCAGCGGCGGCATGGCGTTGGCGGGGCGCGCCTGCGGGCGCTGCTGTTGCCGCTGCTGCCGTGGCTGCGGCCGGGCCTGCTGATGGGCCTGCTGCCGGGCCTGCTGCTGGCGGCGGCGCCGGTGCGCGCGCAGGACACGCTGGAGCAGCGCGTGAAGTCGGCCTTCCTGTTCAACTTCTCCAAGTTCGTGTCGTGGCCGGCGGGCAAGCTGGCGGGCGCCACCAGCCCGATCCTGTTCTGCGCGCTGGAGCGCGACCCGATCGTGCCGGCGCTGGACATGACGCTGGCGGACAAGACCATCGACGGTCACCCGCTGCAGCTGCGGCGGGTGGGGCGGGCGGAGGAGCTGCGCGGCTGCCATATCGCCTACCTCGGCGCGCCGGACGGGGCGCGCCTGCCGGCGATGCTCGCCGCGCTGGCCGGCAACGGCGTGCTGTCGGTGTATGACGGCGACGCGCCGCAGAGCGGCGGCGTGGTGCGCTTCTATCTCGACGACCGCAAGGTGCGCTTCGAGGTCAACGAGGCGGCGGCGGAGCGCGAGGGGCTGCAGATCAGCTCGCGGCTGCTGAGCGTGGCCAGCGTGGTGCGGGAGTAGGCCATGCTGAGCATCGTCACCCATTCGATCCGCCGCAAGCTGACCACGCTGACCGCGCTGTCGGCCGCGGTCGGCCTGCTGCTGGCCGCGGCGGCGCTGATCGGCCATGCCTGGGTCACGGCCCGCGCCGGCTACGAGCGCGACCTGCTGACGGTGGCGCGCATCGTCGCCGACAACTCCACCGCGGCGCTGGTGTTCGGCGACCGCAAGGCCGCCGCCGAGACGCTGGCGGCGCTGCGCGCCAAGACCGAGATCCGCTCGGCCTGCCTCTACGACGCCGCCGGCGGCGAGCTGTTCGCCACCTATGCGACCGGTGACGGCCCGGCCTGTCCGCCGCACCCCGGCGGCGCCGGCCTGGCGCGGCAGGCCGGCGGGCTGACCGAGGTGGCGCCGGTGGAGCTCAAGGGCGAGCGCGTCGGCACGCTGCGCGTGACGCAGACGCTGGAGCCGCTGCGCGCGGCGCTGCGGGCGCAGATGCTGATCACGCTGGCGATCCTGGCGGTGAGCTTCGCCGCCAGCTTCACCATCGGCTGGCGCATGCAGACGCCGATCTCCGGCCCCATCGTGCACCTGGCGCAGACCGCGCAGCGCATCTCGGCGACGCGCGACTACACGCTGCGCGCCGAAGCCTCCGGCCAGGACGAGGTGGGGCGCCTGGTCAGCGACTTCAACCACATGCTCGACCAGATCGCGCTGCGCGAGCGCGAGCTGGCCGAGGCGCACGACCAGCTGGAGCTGCAGGTGCGGGAGAAGACGCGCGCCAACAGCGAGCTGGCGCAGGCGCTGGAGCGTCTGCGGCAGACGCAGGCGCAGCTGGTGCAGAGCGAGAAGCTGGCCTCGCTCGGCGCGCTGGTGGCGGGGGTGGCGCACGAGATCAACACGCCGGTGGGCGTGGGGGTGACGGCGGCCTCGACCCTGCAGGCCAAGGCGGCGCAGCTGCTGGCGCTGCACGAGGCCGGCACCATGCGCCGCTCGGACCTGGAGCGCTTCATGGTCATCGCCGGGGAGTCGACGCGCATCATCCTGGCCAACCTCAACCGCGCGGCGGAGCTGATCCAGAGCTTCAAGCAGGTGGCGGTGGACCAGTCCAGCGGCGAGCGGCGGCGCTTCGACCTCAAGGGCTACCTGGAGGAAGTGCTGCTCAGCCTGCGGCCGCGGCTGCGCAACAGCGGCCACGCGGTGACGATCGACTGCCCGGAGAAGATCGTGGTGGACAGCTACCCCGGGGCGCTGGCGCAGATCGTGACCAACTTCGTCAACAACTCGATGATGCACGCCTACGCGCCGGGCCAGCACGGCCACATCCACCTGCGCGTGCGCGAATCGGAAGGCTGGATCGAGCTGGTGTTCAGCGACGACGGCTGCGGCATTCCGGCCGACCACCTGCCGCGCGTGTTCGACCCGTTCTTCACCACCAAGCGCGGCAGCGGCGGCAGCGGCCTGGGCATGCACATCGTCTACAACCTGGTGACGCAGATGCTCGGCGGGCGCGTCGAGCTGGGCAGCACACCGGGGCAGGGCCTGCGCATCGCGGTGCGCTTTCCCACCGGCATTGAACACAAGATCAGCGAGAGTGCGATATGAGCGACACCCTGGTATTCGCCGACGAGTCCGCCCCGGCTTCCGCCGCCGCGCGGCGCCCCTGGAGCCTGCTGATCGTGGACGACGAGCGCGAGGTCCACGCCGTGACCACGCTGGCGCTGGACGACTTCAAGCTGTGCGGCCGCGGCCTGCGCTTCCTGCACGCCTACTCGGCGCGCGAGGCGCGCGAGATCCTGGCGGCGCAGCCGGACATCGCGGTGGTGCTGCTCGACGTGGTGATGGAGTCGGACAGCGCCGGGCTGGAGGTGGTGGAGTACGTGCGCAACGTGCTGCACAACCGCTTCATCCGCGTCATTCTGCGCACCGGGCAGCCGGGGCAGGCGCCGGAGCTGGAGGTGATCCGCCGCTATGACATCAACGGCTACAACCACAAGACCGAGCTGACGCGGGAGAAGCTGCACACCGCGATCTACACCAGCCTGAGCACCTACCGCGACCTGGTGGCGCTGGACGCCAACCGGCGCGGCCTGGAGAAGATCATCGACTCGACGGCGCGGCTGTTCGAGCTGGATTCGATCAGTCGCTTCGCGCAGGGCGTGCTGGAGCAGCTGATCGCGCTGCTGTTCGTGCAGAGCGACGCGGTGATGCTGTGCACCGCGGGCATCGCCGCCACGGCGCCGCACGTTTCGGACCAGCTGCGGATCGTGGCGGCGACGGGGGCGTTCGAGGCCCTGGTCGGCAAGGACGCGCGGGAGACGCTGCCGGCCAACCTGATGACGCGCATCGTCGCGGCGCGCAGCGCGGTGGGGCTGATCTACGGCGAGGACTATATCGTGGGCTACCAGTCCGCCGCCGAGGACCTGATCTTCTACGTCTCCGCCGACGGCCCGCTGAGCCTCACCGGGCGGCACCTGCTGGAGATGTTCTATCGCAATGTCGGCATCGCCTACAAGAACCTGCAGCGGGTGACGGCGGCGGGGCGCCCGCCGGCATGAACTACGCCGAGGCCCCGCCGGTGGAGGAGACGGCGCCCGGGACGGAAAGCCCGTGGCGCATCCTGGTGGTGGACGACGACGCGGAGGTGCACGCGGTGACGCGGCTGGCGCTCAGCGACCTGTGCCTGGGCGACCGGCCGCTGGAGATCCTGGGCGCGCGGTCGGCGGCGGAGGCGCGGGCGCTGTGGCTGCGCCAGTGCGACATCGCGCTGGTGCTGCTGGACGTGGTGATGGAGACCGATCTGGCGGGGCTGGATTTCGTGCGCTTCGTGCGCGACGAGCAGGGCGATGACCGCGTGCGCATCGTGCTGCGCACCGGGCAGCCGGGCCAGGCGCCGGCGCTGGAGGTGCTGAAGCAGTACGAGATCGACGATTACCGCACCAAGACCGACCTGACCTATCAGCGGCTCAACGTGGTGGTGAGCACGGCGCTGCGCACCTACCGCCTGCTGCGCGAGCGGGACGAGCGGCAGCGCGCGCTGGAGGCTTCCAACGTGGAGCTGCGGCGCCTCAACCGGGTGTACTCGATGCTGTCCGGCATCGACGCGCTGATCGTGCGCGCGCGCAGCCAGGAGCAGCTGTTCCAGGGGGCGTGCCGCGTTGCGGTGGAGAAGGGGCTGTTCGCGGCGGCGTGGATCGGGCTGCTGCGCGGCGGCGAGCTGGAGACGGTGGCGCGGCACGGCGCAGAGGGGATCGGGGGGCCGATCGAGGCGCAGCCCGGCGCTGTTCAGGGCGACGGCGGGCCGGGGCTGTCGCGGGCGCTGGCCGACAGCGCGATGCGCGAGCTGCGGCCGGGCATCGTCAACGAGGTGCCGGGCGCTCCGGCGCCGGGGCGCGACGCGGCGCGCGGCGGCTGCCGCGCGATGGCGGCGCTGCCGCTGGTCTCCGGCGGCAAGGCGCTGGGCTGCCTGGGCCTGTGCGCGCCGGAGCCGGGTTTCTTCGACGAGGGCGAGACGCGGGTGCTGGCGGAGATCGCCGACAGCCTGTCGTATGCGATGGAGCACATCGCGCACGAGGAGCGGCTGGATTACCTGGCCTACTTCGACCCGCTGACGCGGCTGGCCAACCGGCGGCTGTTCAGCGACCGCGTCAGCCAGTTCGTGCGCGGCGCGCGGCTGGCGGGCCACGGCCTGACGCTGATGATGCTCGACCTGACCAACTTCAAGAGCGTCAACGATACGCTGGGCATGGCGGCCGGCGACGAGCTGCTGCGCCGGCTGGGGCGGCGGCTGGCGCGCTACGCCGGCGGCGTGGGCCGGGTGGCGCGGATCGGCGGCGACCGCTTCGCCGCGGTGCTGACCGAGCTGCGCACCGCGCCGGGGGCGGGGACGATGCTGCGCGAGCGCATGTGGGAGGGCCTGGGCCGGCCGTACAAGCTGGGCCGGCAGCAGGTGCGGCTGTCGGTGCGCATCGGCATCGCGGTGTTTCCGGACAACGGCGACGATGCCGAAAGCCTGATCCAGAACGCGGAGGCGGCGCTGAAGGAGGCCAAGGCCTCCGGCGAGCACATTCTTTTTTTCACGCAGCAGATGAGCGACGCGCTGCGCCACCGGCTGCGGCTGGAAGGGCAGCTGCGCCGGGCGCTGGAGCAGTCGGAATTCGTCCTGCACTACCAGCCCAAGGTGGACCTGCGCAGCAACACCATCTGCGGCGCGGAGGCGCTGCTGCGCTGGAACAGCCCGGAGCTGGGGCTGGTGCAGCCGGCGCAGTTCGTGCCGCTGCTGGAGGAGTCCGGGCTGATCATCAAGGTGGGCCGCTGGGTGCTGCAGCAGGCGGTGCACGATCAGCAGCGCTGGAGCGGCGCCGGGCTGAGCCCGCCGCGCGTGGCGGTGAACCTGTCGCCGCTGCAGCTGCGGCCGGCGGGCTTCGTCGATGAGGTGCGCGCGGCGCTGCGCGGCGCGGGCGGGCCGGCCGCCAGCATGGAGCTGGAAGTCACCGAGTCGATGCTGCTGCAGGACAAGGACCGGCACGTGGCCAAGCTGGGCGAGCTGCGCGACATGGGCGTGGTGATCGCCATCGACGACTTCGGCGTGGGCTACTCCTCGCTGTCGCGCCTGTCCAGGCTGCCGGTGGACGCGGTGAAGATCGACCGCTCCTTCATCGAGGCGATGACCGACGACCCGGACAGTACCAATATCGTCGCCACCATTATCGCGCTGGCGCACTCGATGAACCTGCGCGTGGTGGCCGAGGGCGTGGACTCGGCCGAGCAGCTCAAGTTCCTGCGGCTGCTGAGCTGCGACGAGGTGCAGGGCTACCTGTTCAGCCCGGCGGTGCCGGCGGACGAGTTCGCGCGGATGTTGCGGGAAGGGGGGAGGTTGGCGACGGGGGGTAGGGGCGGGGCGTAGCCGCGGTGGGGGTGCGCCCGGTACGCGGTCGGGCTGGGGTGGGCGCGCTGCGGATGGGGCTGGTGAATTCGGAGCGTGTCGCTGGTGCGCGGTGCGCACCCTACCCAAAAAGCCAGT
>CAYVKA010000030.1:10625-50145 GCA_964451925.1 uncultured Nevskia sp.
GCAGTGCCCACCGCGCACGCGATCATGTGCAGTAGGGTGCGCACCGCGCACCGGATCAGGCTGCCGAGCAAGTGTAGGCTGCGCTCCGCGCACTCGGTCAGGCTGGAGTGACCCCATTCCCGGATGGGTCCGGTAAATTCGGAGAGTGTCGCTGGTGCGCGGTGCGCACCCTACCCAAAAAGCCAGTGCAGTGCCCACCGCGCACGCGATCATGTGCAGTAGGGTGCGCACCGCGCACCGGACCAGGCTGCCGAGCAAGTGTAGGCTGCGCTTTCGCGCACCGGATACCATAGGCATTCTGGCTGACCGGATAGGCACGGAATGTCTCGCTATCGGCGTTCGAGCACGCAAGGGGCCACTTTTTTCTTCACCGTGAACACACTTCGCCGCCAGCCTGTCCTGCTGCAGGATCGGGTGCGCACGGCGCTGCGGGACGGGCTGAAGGAGGTACGCAACAGCCTGCCCTTCAAAATCCACGCCTGGGTGCTGCTGCCGGACCATCTGCACTGCATCTGGGAACTGCCGCCCGGTGACGCGGCTTTCGGACTGCGTTGGGGGCAGATCAAGAGCCACGTCACGCGCGCGTGCGACCTTGAGCTTGAGGAGCCGCCGTTGCCTGCCGCCTCGCGCGTGAAGCGTCATGAGGGCGCGGTGTGGCAGAGGCGCTTTTGGGAGCACCAAATCCGCGACGAGGCGGACTTCGCGCGCCATGTCGATTACGTTCACTGGAACCCGGTCAAGCACGGCTACGTTCGTCAGGTGGCCGAGTGGCCGTACTCGACGTTTCATCGCTACGTTCGCTCCGGTGTGTACGCCGGGGACTGGGGCGGCATTGCGGATGTGCCGGGTGAATTCGGAGAGTGACGCCGGTGCGCGGTGCGCACCCTACTGCGCTCTCGACGGGAAACACGGCGATTGACCTGAATCAATGCCGGGCGGTTGTGCCCGTGGTCTGCTCAAAGGCAGTCGGCGGAGGAGGTTTGCCATGATCGGAGCATCGGGAACCGGGGTCGGGAAAGCGGCTTGCTGGCGGCCGGCGCTGGGCGCCGCGCTGGCGCTGGTGGCGGGCGCGGCGATGGCGCAGAAGGCGGGCAACGCGGCGGCCGGGCATGAAGTGGCGCGCACCTGGTGTGTCAGCTGCCATGTGGTCGACGCGGCGCAGACCACGGCGAGCGCGGCCGGGGCGCCGACCTTTGCCGCGGTGGCGGCGATGCCCTCGACCACGGCGGCCACGCTGCACGGCTTCCTCAACGCGCCGCATCCGCCGATGCCGAATTATCAGCTTTCCAATACGCAGATCGATGATGTGGCGGCGTATGTGCTGAGCTTGAAGGCGCGATAGGTGGTGCGGTGATGCGGTACTGAGCGACCCGGTCGTTGCCAGGTGTTGAATGCCTCGCGGTACGCATGCGGCTGTGCGGCTTTGTCCGATAATCAAGTGGATGAGGCGGCGAGTTCGTGCGGTGCAATGCGAGGTGCTCATCGCGCCTGATGGGTTTTCGCGAAGGTGGCTAGCTCTATACGGGTACCGGTGAGTCCGTTGCTGGCGCATTGCTGGCTGCGTCTCGGAATGCGCAGTCGTCGGAGGCGAACCAAAACATTGTGAGGCAGCGCACAAATTATTTGTGAGCTGCATCACACCGCTCGTGCCTGAGCGCCGGCCATCCGCCGAACCATACCTTTAGGCCCGACACGCCTCTTAACGTGTACTGATCAGTCTAAAAAGTCGGGCCGGTTCGATCGTCGGATCGGATCACCACTCAGGGGAACAGGGTCATGTCAGCTCGTCGCGTGGCGCTGCAATTTGTGCGCGCTGTTTTATTACATCGAAGGTCCGCTTTCCGAAACAAGATGCCAGTGGCCATATTGGCGGTTGCCCTGGTGTGCTTTATGGCGGCGTTTTCATCCGCGCCGGTTCGCGCCGACTGGGTACCCCAAGTAAAGCCGGGCCATACGGCTCCCACATTTGGCGATCCGATCACCGCCTGCAAGTATTCCTACTATGACCTCTACGTGGTCTCTTCAAATCCGTGGCCGTTCACGGGCTCGAAGCTGAACTACGACCTGAACGGAAGAGTCGAGTCAGTTACTTGTGGTTTTACAGCGACGCCTCCGGGCTATCCGACCTATGGCGGCGGTGCCTTTGTGTCTTGTGCCAGCGGCATGCAGCCCGCCATCTGGGCCCCGGGAGGATGCGCCCCGCCTCCGCCGGATGACAATGGCGGCCAGCGCTGCGGGAAGAACGACAAATTGGTCGGCAACCCTATCGACGTCATTTCGGGCAACAAATTCGAAACGGTAACGGACTTTACGACGCGCGACAGCTTTCCGCTGGCGTTCACCCGCAGCTACAACAGCCAATGGACAGCAATTTCGCGGCTCGGCGCCGGCTGGCGCTCGAACTTCGACCGCAGCTTTGCCACCTATGGCAGTGGCGGCGCCTACGTCCGCCTGGTTCTCGGCGACGGCCGGGAAGCCTTATTCAGTCCGAACGGTTCGTCCTGGCAACCGGCCTATATCGATGCTTCCGGAAACATGGTCTCACCCCGTACGGACGTCAGCTGGTCCCTGCAGCAGATATCCGGCGGCTGGCAGTTTATCGACGAAGACGGCACGGTCGAGCTCTACAATGCCGCCTTCCAGCTGACCTCCATTGCCTACCGTGGCGGTTACACCCAGACGCTAGCTTACGACGGCAACGGCAACAACACCTCAGTCAGCGACAGTCTTGGCCGCCAGATCCAGTTCACCTACTCCGCTTACAATCTCCTGACGTCGGTGACCGCCCCGGACGGTCAGGTCTATCAATACCAATACATCGACCAAAGCACCGCCTCGCCCGGGCCGGCAACGTCTACCCTAGTGGCTTCCCACACCACCGTGCTGAGCCAGGTAACCTATCCGGCCGCGCCGCCGCTAATCCCTACACAGCTCAACTATGAATACGAAAACAGCGCGACGCTGACCGCGCTGACCGGCATCACTGACGAGCGCGGCATCCGCTTTGCCACCTGGACCTTCGATGCCAACGGCCGCGCCACGTCCAGTCAGCACGCCAACGGCGTCGATTACACCAGCGTCCAGTACGACCTGACCGGAAACACCCGCACGGTTACCAACGCCGCCGGCAAGCAGACCGTCTACCAGCTTGCGGCCGCTCAGGGAGCGCTGCAGCGCATCACGTCGATACAGGGGCAGCCCAGCGCAAATTGTGCCGGCAGTACCACGCAACTCGGTTATGACGCCAACGGCCACATCAATCTGCGCACCGATGCGGAAGGGCGCACCACCGCCTGGGTCAAGGACAGCAAGGATCGGCCGCTGAGCCGCACTGACGCCAGCGGCACCAATCTGGCGCGCACCGTTTCGATGAGTTGGCTGTCCAATTACCCGCTGCCCACGCAGATCGTCAAGCCTGGCCTGACGATCAACCTGACCTATGACGGCACCGGACGGCTGACGCAGCGGCAGGAAGCCGATACGACCAGCCAGACAGTGCCCTATAGCACCAACGGCCAGACCCGTGTCTGGGCCTATGGGTACAACGCCGCTGGTCTTCTGACCAGCATCGACGGTCCGCTGCCCGGCACTGCCGATACCATCACATTCGGTTATGACGCGCACGGCAATCTGGCCAGCATCACCAATGCGCTCGGCCAGGTGACCCAGGTCACTGCGGTGAACGGCCTGGGACAGCCATTGAAAATTCTGGACGCCAACAACGTCGAGACCGACATGGCCTACGATGCGCGCGGTCGCCTGACACAAGTCACGATGAACCCCGGAAGTGGTCAGATGGTGACCTCAATCGGCTACGACGCGGCCGGGGACGTCACCTCAATCAACCAGCCCAGCGGCGCCAGCTACACCTACCAATATGACAACGCCCGGAGGCTGTCGACGATTCAGGACGGCACCGGTGCGCAGATTCAGTATACGCGCAACGCCATGGGTGGCATTACGGCCACCAAGGTTCTCAACAACGGCGGCACCATCGTGCAGTCGTCCACCGCGACCTTCGACGAGCTGAACCGCCTGCTGACCAGCATCGGCGCCGCCGGCCAGACTACGCTTTACACCTACGACCGCACCGACAATCAAACGGGCGTGACCGACCCGCTCAAGAACCAGTATTCCTCTGCTTTCGACGCCCTCAACCGGCTGGTTTCCCAAACCGGACCGCTGCAGTACAGCATTGCCTATGGCTATGACGCCCAGGACCATGTAACCACGGTCACCGATCCGCGCGGCCTGGTCACCACTTCCGTCTATGACGGTTTCGGCGAAGTCATCAGCCGCAGCAGCCCGGATTCCGGCACCACCGTTTACACCTATGACCCGCGCGGACTGGTGCTGACGGAAGCCAAGGCCACTGGCGTCGTGACGACCTACACCTACGACCTGCTGGGTCGCCTGACCGGCAAGAGCTACTCGACCGACGCCTCGAAGAACGTGACCTACGTCTACGACAGTGTGGCGAACGGCAACAAGGGTATCGGTCATATGACCGGTATGACTGATCCCTCCGGCACCACCACCTGGAGCTACGACGGGTACGGGCACGTGCTCGGCAAGAGTTCACTTACGGGCGGGCACACGCTGAGTTCGACCTACAGTTACGACGGGCCGAGTGGCAATCTGTTGAACGCCACATTGCCGTCCGGAGCCAGCGTGGGCTACTCCTGGGCCAACGGGCGTATCACGGCCATAACTCTCGGCGGCAAGCCCCTGGTCTCCGGCATCGCCTACCAGCCTTTCAGCGGCCCCATCAGCTGGACCCTGGCCAATGGGGAAGTCGCCACCCGATCGTATGACCTGGACGGGCGCATCGTCCAGGATCCGGTGGAAACCATCAGCTACGACGCCGCTTCGCGCATTACCGGCTGGACGCTGAGCAATCTGAGCGCCCTAGGTGGGAATCAGGGTTTCGGCTACGACAATCTGAATCGGCTCACGTCCTACACTGGCAGCGGTGGGCCGATCAGCTACAGCTACGACGCCAACGGCAACCGACTGAGTCAAACGGTGAACGGAACGGCGACCAGCTTCACCATCGATCCGGCCAGCAACCGCGTCACGGCGCGCGCCACCGCGAATCTGAGCTACGATGCCAATGGCAGCCTGACCGCATTGGGGGCGGCCAGCCTGAGTTATGATGCCCCGGGGCGCCTGAGCACATTCAACCTGCCGTGGCTGAGCAGCGGCAGCTATCAGTACAACGGCAATGGGCAGCGCACCGCTAAGACCTCGGGGGGCACCACAACCCTGTTCGCTTACGACGACAGCGGCCACCTGATCGGCGAGTACAGCAGTTCCGGTTCGGTCAACCAGGAGACCATCTACCTTGGTGATATGCCGGTTGCGGTTAACAAGCCGGCTGGCGCATTTTACGTCCATGCCGACTACCGCAACACGCCGCGGCAGGTGGACAGCGCCAACAAGACCCCGGTCTGGGAATGGGATCCCACGCCGTTTGGCGACAATACGCCGAACGAACATCCGTCCCTGTTCACACCTTCGTTCAATTTCAACCTGCGCTTTCCCGGCCAGTATTACGACAGCGAATCGACGTCGAGCAACAACCTGTTCCGCGATTACTACCCGGCGATGGGACGGTATATTGAGAGTGATCCGATTGGGTTGGGTGGCGGGATAAACACTTATGCCTATGTCGGTGAGAACCCTATAAGTCGGATTGATTTCAACGGGATGGAGATGACGATTCCGATCACGGAACCCCCGTCGATTCCGAACCCGATAGCCCCTATCATTGATTTTTGTACGATTGCTCCAGAGGTGTGCGCGGCGCTTGCTGCAGGAGCGGCAGGCGGTGGTGTTGGCTACGGTGTAGGAACGCTTGCATACCCATACGTTGAACGCCCCCTAGGCCACATGATTGATATGTGCGCCCATGGATTCCACGATTGCGGTGCGGAAAGAGAGAAGTGCCATCCCATATGTGCTGCACAATGCATTGGGGTGGGTCTTGGTAGCGATGCACCGGCGTGCTATCGCAAATGCATGCGTAGTTGCATGTCGCCGGAATGCGCGGGCAATTATTAGGGTAAAATGAATATGGAAAGTCGAGACGAGATTAGTGAGAGCTTTTCCAAGGAACTGCTCATCGCGTTGCATGGGCTGGATCTCAACCTTGGGAGACTGGATAAAATTTGCTCCTCCTTGCCGGACGGGGTCATTAAAGTTGAATTTACCCGAGCACTTGGAGATTTAATTGGTGATATCTATTCGAAGCTAATGATCCCAATCTACAGGCGGCATCCCGTGCTTGGGTCTCCTGATGAGCCGGGGCCATGGTTAAAAGACGCCGAATAAAAGTCGAGAATCGTGCAAGGGTGTGCGCCGCATGCGTGGCGCTTTGAAGTTGGCACGACATGGTTGTTACAAAGGAGACAACAACCTGCAATGAAAGGGAATAAACAACAACGCAGCAGAAGGGGATCGAGGAATGAAGAGAATACTGACCGCGATAAGCCTAATGACATTAGGCTCTTTGGCACACGGGGATAACCCTGGCGATTGCCCCGAGAATTTGGCTGCCGAAACCCTTTGCAGTCAAAGTGCATCTGCTCTGCGCGTGCAAGTGCGTGCGCTACAGCTATTACGAAAGTATCCGCATGATGATAGCTATCATGTGATCAATTACTTGGAAGGTCAGTCCAAAGGATACGAAAAGTCCTTGCGCTTCTATGCAAATAAGCCCGAGTATCAGACAAGAAATGTCAGCAGCGCCTTGACTGATTATCAAAGTTACGTCAGTGCCTTTGAAGCGGCTCCCAACAAGCGGTGATCCGCCTTCGCGGCCTGCGGCGGCGGGTTACGCTCCTGCGGAGCTAACCCGCCCTTGAGCTATGGGAGCGGAGCGCAGCCAGTATCGTTTTTTGACGCGTCGTAGAATTGTTTACATGCCACGCCGTCTATCAGGGCCAGCCCCTGGATGGGGCCGTCCTTGCGGCTGTCAAAAACCACATCACCATCGCGCTCAACGGTGTTGTAGTCGCCGCGACGAAAATAATAGTGATCGTATTTGTGCTGGCTTGTGTGAACCGTGGACACCAGTTCCTTGTTCCAGGCCTGATCACTTTTGAAGACGTAGACGACCTTGAAGGCGACTCCCAAGAGCAGGATCGACACTATTGCGATTCTTTGTCTCCGCGACGTTGTCTCGAAACGATTCACTTCATCGGATCCGTTCTGCCTTGCTAGAGGATACCCGTTGGGTCGGAGACATACATCTCCAGGAACGCCGCCAGGATGACCGCCGGGAATGGGCAGGGGGTAGCCCCGGCGGGGTGGAACTGCCTTAAAGTAGCGGCTGCCGGGCCTGGGCCTGGCTGGTCATTCCCTTTTGAAACCGAGGCGACAGGTGAACCCGATTTCCGTGAACGAGCCGCGGCGGCTGGGCCGCTCCGATATCAAGACGCTGCTGCTGGCGGCGCTGGGCGGGGCGCTGGAGTTTTACGATTTCATCATCTTCGTGTTCTTTGCGGCGGTGATCGCCAAGCTGTTCTTTCCGGCGGACATGCCGGACTGGCTGCGGCAGTTGCAGACTTACGGCATTTTCGCGGCGGGGTATCTGGCGCGGCCGCTGGGCGGGATCGTGATGGCGCATTTCGGCGACCGGGCGGGGCGCAAGCGCATGTTCCTGCTGAGCGTGTTCATGATGGCGCTGCCGACGCTGGCGATCGGGGCGCTGCCGACGTACGCGGTGGCGGGGCAGTGGGCGCCGCTGGCGCTGCTGCTGCTGCGGGTGCTGCAGGGGGCGGCGATCGGCGGGGAGGTGCCGGGGGCCTGGGTGTTCGTGGCGGAGCATGCGCCGCGCCGGCACACGGGGCTGGCCTGCGGCTCGCTGACGGCGGGGCTGACGGCGGGCATCCTGCTGGGCTCGCTGGTGGCGTCGGGGCTGACGCACCGGTACTCGCCGCAGGAGATGCTGGATTTCGGCTGGCGCGTTCCGTTCCTGCTGGGCGGGGTGTTCGGGCTGCTGGCGGTGTATGTGCGGCGCTGGCTGGATGAGACGCCGGTGTTCGAGGAGCTGCGGCGGCGCAAGGCGCTGGCGCGGGAGCTGCCGCTGAAGATCGTGCTGGGGCGGCACGCGGCGGGGGTGGTGCGCTCGATCCTGGTGACGTGGGTGCTGACGGCGGCGATCGTGGTGGTGATCCTGATGACGCCGACGCTGCTGCAGAAGCTGTATGCGATTCCGGCGCCGCAGGCGCTGTCGGCGAACAGCCTGGCGACGCTGGTGCTGACGCTGGGGGCGGTGGCGGCGGGGGCGCTGGCGGACCGTTTCGGGCCGGCGCCGGTGCTGGGGCTGGGCTGCCTGGGGCTGCTGCTGAGCACGTACGCGCTGTACCTGGGGGTGGCGCACGATGCGTCGCTGCTGCTGCCGCTGTATGCGCTGGCGGGGCTGTTCGTGGCGATCGTGGGGGTGATTCCACTGGTGATGGTGCGCAGCTTCCCGGGGCCGGTGCGGTTCTCGGGGCTGTCGTTCTCGTACAACGTGGCCTATGCGATTTTCGGCGGGTTCACGCCGCCGCTGGTGTCGCTGCTGGTGAAGGCCAACCCGCTGGGGGCGGTGCATTACGTGGCGGCGCTGTGCGTGCTGGGGATGGGCGTGGCGCTGTGGGGGACGAAGGCGGTGGCGGCGGGCGGGATGGAGGAGGGGGTGGTGGAGGGGGTTTAGGGGTTGGCGGGTCCAGGATGGCGCGCGGTGCTTCCTGGACTGCGGCGCCATGTCGATGGCAGGAGTTGAAGCGCCCTGGGGCGTTCACGTTCCGCCTGCGGCGGAAGGTGGAATGTGACCGAAGGGAATCCCGCGGGACGCTTCGCCCCTCGATACGCCGGCGTAGCCGGCTACTCGGGACATGCTTATTCCACCCTACGGGCTAACCCGCCCATGAGCTCGAAAATTCATAGATCAATTCCGTTCGCCCCGAGTGCCGCGCGCAGCGCGGTGTATCGAGGGGGCAGCCGCGCCGCTGGTGGCTCGATCTTGCCAGTCCGGCTGGATGGTCGTGGCGATGGAGAATGACGCTTCCACCCTTGGCAGCCCCGTGATGGCCGCAATGTCGGCGGCCAGCTTGAGGGGAGGCGATGTTGCCGGTTCGGCTACGCGGATATAGCAGCCCTGCCGGTCAGACCAATCGTAGGCATAAAGGCCGGCGCGGGAGTAGCTTTGCCACACGGCGTGCGTACCCCAGCCAGTGACTTCCAGGGTATCCCCGACCGCATCATGGGCTTTCGCAAGGGCGAGTGCCGATTCGGGGACGGGGCCGCAGCCGGCAGTGGCAAATATGGCAAAGCGGCCATCGCGATCGGTTGCGAACCAGTCGAACTCTGTGCCTTCAATCCTGCGAGTTTCTTTCATGGCGTCCAACCGCTAGCAGCCGGACGCGAGCGTTGGGCTGCCTGTATTGATTTGGTTCTGAATCCATCCTAGTTGGTCCGGCTATCGCGAACAAGCGAGGGTGGCGCCTGTAACGCTTGGGGTGGCGCAGTGGGAAAGTGCGCGGTCCCTCCCTCGATACGCGCCGCCATGCGGCGCTACTCGGGACATTCGGAACTGCACGCGTTGCTGCGCAACGCACTCGGGACGAACGGGTGTGGGTGGGGTGAGAGAGTGCTTTGGTGCGGGCGTGGGCGTTCCGCCTACGGCGGAAAGTGAAGTCTACGGGCCGCCAGGGCTCGGGCACGGTTCCTTGGGATTTACTATCCCGGCGGACTCGACGATTGATCGTGCTCTGTCGGTTATCCGGATTGTTGTCGGGCCGCCCCTGCGCCGCCGCCGTGCGGTGATCGTACCGGCGGGTCTGTCATCAAGGCTTCATGGCGGCGTCATGCGCATGGCGTAACGTCAGGTACTTCCGTGGACGGGATGGGCCGTGCGTGGCGCGAGCCTGGGGCGGCTGCGGAACCTTGCCGGTATCAGAACCAGACAGAAGGGACAATCATGCAGCGATCAGTACGCACGGTGGCGTGCGCGGGTTTGTGCGCGCTCGCGGTTTTGCTTGTGGCTTGCGGCAGTGACAACAACAACGGCGCGGCCAGCGCGCCGGCGGTGGTGACGATGCGGATGACGGGGGCGCCGGCGATCAGCGGGCTGGGGGTGCGCAGCGGCGGGCAGGCGGTGGCGGCCAATGGCGACGGCTCGTATACGGTGCCGGCGGGTGTGCCGGTGACGTTCTACGCCGGCAATGTGCAGCTGACGACGGTGGCGCCGAAGGCGCAGATGAACCTGTTTGACCTGGTGGACCAGCGGCAGTGCCAGAGCGGGCCGGCGCTGGCCAAGGTGGCGAGCCTGCTGTATGCGCTGAGCGCGGGGGCGGACAAGTCGAGCGTGGTATTGCCGGCGGCGCCGGCGAGTGCGGCGACGGTGAAGCTGGCGGACCTGGGCGAAGCGGACCTGCTGGCGCTGGAGCAGCAGGCGGCGGGGCACAGCGTCGCGCTGAACGATGCGCTGCTGAGCCTGAACGCGCTGCTGGACGCGGAGACCTGGACGCAGGCGGCGAACCGCGATCTGTTCGAGTCGGACGTGCCGACGCTGGAGACTTACCTGGGGGCGGTGGTGAAGGCGCTGCCGGACCTGTCGGCGCTGAACCAGATCACGCCGCAGCAGGCGGCGCTGCTGCCGGCGCAGTGGCGCACGCAGGGGCTGGCGTATACCGGCAACAGCGTGGTGTTTTCCTGGCGCTACGGGCTGCAGAGCACGGACATGACTTATGCGCCGCTGGTGTCGGTGCCGCTTGCTGTGCCGGCGGAGATCCTGGCGCAGCAGGAGGAGGTGACGCAGTACGACCCGAGCCAGCGCTTCACGCCGGGGGCGAGCCATATCGGCGATATCGACTACGCCAACGGCAAGCTGTATGCGCCGATCGAGGACGAGAATGTCTATAACCTGCCGTACATCGCCATCTTCGACCCGGTGACGCTGAAGTACACGGGGGAGAAGCACCTGCTGCCGCAGAACCTGCTGACCGAGGGTGTGCCCTGGGTGGCGGTGGACCCGGCGCGCGGGCTGCTCTACACGGCGGAGTGGGAGAACGACAAGGTGCTGAATGTGTTCGACCTGAACACCTTCGAGCTGGTGCGCACGGTGCCGCTGCAGAGCGTGACGCCGACGCTGACGCGCATCCAGGGGGCGAAGATCTACAACGGCATGCTCTACGCCTCGGCCGATACCAAGGACACGGCGGACCCGGTGCTGAACACCAAGCGCAAGCGGGTCTACCGCATCGACCCGGTGAGCGGCAGCGTGACGGAGGTGCTGCACTACGACGTGATCAACCACACCGAGACCGAGGGGCTGGCGTTCTACCCGACGGCGGACGGGCAGATGCACATCGAGGTGGCGTCGCCGTACGCCTCGGCGTTCTCGGCGCTGTACGGCTTCAACGGTGACGACATGCCGACCGAGGTGAGCCTGTACCACTACAAGCTGACCACGCCGTCGCAGCGCCTGCTGATGTGCTCGGCGGGCAATACCTGAGGCGGCGGTTTCCTTTCTCACGGGGCGCGGCGCGCGCGGGCTCAGGCCCGGCGCGGCCGGCGCCCTGCGGTTCACAGTCTTCGAGGACAGCATGATGACGAGCATCAAGGGTGGTGTGTGGGGCGCGCGCGGGCTGCTGCTGGCGGGCGGCCTGGCAGTGGCGGGCGCGGCGCAGGCGGCGGGCGGGGTGCTGACCACGCTGCACAATTTCAACGGCACGGACGGCGGCAACCCCTACGGCGGGGTGATCTTCGACGCGCAGGGCAATCTGTACGGCGCGGCGTCCACCGGCGGGGCGAAGAACGCGGGCACGGTGTTCGAGATCTCGCGGGCGGGGGTGTTCAGCACGCTGTACACCTTCGCCGGCGGCAACGACGGCAGCAATCCGAACGCGGCGCCGACGCTGGCGGCGGACGGCTCGTTCTTCGGCACGGCGCGCGACGGCAGCCCGGGCGATTCGGGCACGGTGTTTCACCTGACGGCGGCGGGGGCCTTGAGCACGCTGTATTCCTTCACCGGCAATGCGCGCGCCGACGGCGGCAACCCGACGGCGCCGCTGCTGCTGGGCAGCGACGGCAATTTCTACGGCAGCACCGCGTCCGGCGGCGACAACAGCACGGCGGCGAGCAGCATTTTCCGCATCACGCCGGGGGGCACTTTCACCACGCTGTATTCCTTCACCTTCGGCAACGACGGCGGCGCGCCCTACGGCGCGCTGCTGCAGGCGGCGGACGGCAGCTTCTACGGCACGGCCTCGGTGGGTGGCGCGGGCGATGCGGGCACGGTGTTCAAGCTGACGCCGGCGGGCGTGTTCAGCACGCTGTACAGCTTCAGCGGCGGCAGCGACGGCGCGGCGCCGGAGGGTGGGCTGATACTGGGCAAGGACGGCAATTTCTACGGCACCACTTCGTCCGGCCACGCGGTGGGCGGCGGGCACGGCACGGTGTTCCGGCTGACGCCGGCGGGCGCGCTGACCACCTTGTACCGCTTCAGCGGCGGCAATGACGGCGATGCGCCGGAGGGGGCGCTGCTGCTGGGCGGCGACGGCAACTTCTACGGCACCACGGCTTATGGCGGCAGCGGCAACGACGGCACGGTGTTCCAGCTCACGCCGGCGGGTGTGCTGACCACGCTGTATGCCTTCACCGGCGGCGCGGACGGCAAGTTCCCGATGGCGGGGCTGGCGCAGGGCGGTGACGGCGCGCTGTATGGCACCACGCTGTCGGGCGGCACGCAGGACAGCGGCACGGTGTTCAAGCTGGCGCTGACGGCGGGGGCTTCGTCGTCGTCGTCCTCGTCGTCGTCGGGCGGCGCTTCGTCGGGCAGCTCGGGGGCGGCGGTTCCGGGGCTGTCTTCGGCGGCGGGCGGGTCCGTATCCGGCGGCGGCAGCTTTGGCGGGTTGCCGCTGCTGGTGCTGGCCTTGCCGGCGCTGCTGCGGCGCCGCCGCGGGCGCTGAAAGTGATGTGAAGCGGGGCGTGCCGCGCCCGTGGTGAAGGGCGCGGGCACGTTGCCGGCGGGAGCGGGAATCCGGGGACGCTGTCCCCGGATTCTTTTTTTGCCCGGCGTGACGTTGCGGCGAGGGCGGCGCCGCAAGTGGTGCGGCGGCTTGAATCGCCTGTGTTTGCTGGGGTGCGAAAACCCAGTGGGTTAGCGTGGGCTTTACGCCGGCGTGGCGCGGGGTGGGCCAGATACAAGCCAACCAGGAGCCAATAACCAAGAACCAGAAAAAATATATATCGGGTGGGGCTGCGCCCCGGTGCGAAAGGCGGGAGCGGCGTGGCCGCTGGTGGCGGCGGCGAGGGCGCGGCAGGGGTGGCCGGGCGCGCGGGCGGGATGCTGCGCTGCGCCATGATTCGGCGGCAGGGTGGGCGTAGACTGGGCGCATAGAACTGGGCGGCCCAAGCAGCCGCTGGAGGAGCGCGGTGAAGACCGGAGCAGCGGGTCGGTTGGCGGGTGCGCGGCTGTGGCGTTGGGCGGCGCTGTTGCCGCTGTGCGGGCTGGCGGCGTGTGCGGAGCTGCCGCCGCAGCCGGTGGCGACGCAGGACGAGGTGGCGTGGGCCGGCGCCGGCGCGGGGCGGCTGGATGCGGCGCAGCCGCTGGTGCTGGAGGACCTGGGCTCGCTGATGCAGGTGACGCCGCAGATGAGCCGCTTTGTGCGCGACGTGACGGCGGGGCACGGCGGCGCGGCGGACAAGCTGGATGCCTTGACGGCGGCGCTGGGCAGCGCGCAGGGCCTGGACATGCAGTACGACGCGCAGGCGACGCTGACGGCGCAGCAGGCTTTCGCGCAGCGGCGGGCCAACTGCCTGAGCTACACCATGCTGTTTGTGGCGCTGGCGCGCGAGGTGGGCATTGCGGCGAAGTTCAACGAGGTGGACATTCCGCCGATCTGGGACATGGGCGACGAGCACACCTCGCTGCTGTACAAGCACATCAACGCGCGGGTGGACCTGGACCTGATGTTCTACCGCATGGTGGACGTGAGCGGCGACGAGTACGACCCGGCCTACGGGCAGGCGGTGATCTCCGACGCGGAGGCGGCGGCGCAGTTCTACAACAACCGCGCGGTGGAGCTGCGGCTGCAAGGGCGGCTGGCGGATTCGCTGCGCTACGAGGTGCGCGCGCTGCAGCTGGCGCCGGGCGGCGCCTACCTGTGGGACAACCTGGCGAGCCTGTATCTGCTGCTGGGCGAGGGCAAGGCGGCGCGGGTGGCGGTGACGCAGGCGCTGCAGCTGGACAGCTCCAGCCTGTTGGGCTACGACACGGCGGCGCAGGTCTACGACAAGCTGGGTCAGCCGGCGCTGGCGCGCTACTTCCGCGAGCGGGCGGCGTATTTCCTGGCGCAGAATCCGTATCACCATTACCAGCTGGCGCTGAAGGCGCTGCAGGCGCACGACAAGCAGCTGGCGTATGACGAGGCGGGGCAGGCGATCCTGCTGTATCCGAAGGATGCGCGCTTCTTTTTCCTGATGGCGATCGTGCTGGACCAGATGGGCGACGCCAAGCGCGCGGGGGAGAGCCTGCACGTGGCCTTGCTGCTGGCGCCGGATGCGCAGCGGCAGGAGCGCTACAAGAGCAAGTTTGCGCGGCTGACGAAGCAGGAGGGGTGAGAGCGGGGGGAGCGGGCGAGGGTGGTGGTGTGGCGTGTCGGCTCCGCTGCGCTTGAGCCGACCTGCGGTGGCTGGGCGGAGCGGCTTGAGGGGAGAGGGAGGGGCGGGCGCCGGGCTTGCCGGTGGCGGTGGAAGGGAATATAAACGTGCTGTGCTCGCCGTGGTGTGAATGCGGCGCAGCGAAGGCCCCGCCATTGAGCGGGGCTTTTTGTTGGGGCGGGGTTGTGGGGTTTGCGGGTGAAGGCGCCGAGGGGCGCCGGGTTTTTTGACGGGCCGCCGGTGGGCGGCCTTTTTTGTGGGCGACGCCTGGGTGTTGCGGAGGCGGGTCCGGCGGTCGGCGTTGTGGAGCAGCGCGGGGCGGGTGGCGCGGCCTGGGGTGGCAATTTTCGGGGGTGCGATTTGGCGAGGACGGCGAAGGGTGATGGGGTAGTGGTGGCCAAGGCGCGCAAGCGGGTGCGCGGGGCGCGGGGTGGCGGGGCGGTCGGCGGGCCGACGGGCGCGGGGGAGGTTGTAGCGGCGGAGGGTGATGGCCTGGGGGTGACGGCGGCGGAGGTCTGGGGTGTGGCGGTACGAGTGGGTACCGATGTTGGCGAAGGTGTTGGGGTTGAAGGTGCGGTGGCTGATGGTGCGGCGGCTGATGGTGCGGTGGGTGGGGATGCGGGAACGGCGGGGGTGCCGGCGGTGGAGGCGGCGGTGCTGGCGCAGCTGGCGGCGGCGGAAGCGGAGGCGGGCGGGCTTTCGCCGCTGGGGTACTTGCTGCGGGTGATGCGGGACGAGCGGGAGCCGGCGGCGCGGCGCATGGATGCGGCGAAGACGGCGGCGCCGTTCCTGCACCCGAAGCTGTCGACGATGGATGTGCAGTCGGCGGGGCTGGACAAGGTGGGCGGCGCCTTGCTGGAGCTGATCGAGCGGGCGCAGGGGGCGGGCGGCGGGGTGGGTGGATTGCTGGGGCGCGGCGATGGGGAGAGGCGGGAGGAGGAGGCGGGCGGGGCGTGATGGGGGCATGCGTGGGCGGAGGGGGCTGGCGAGGGTGCGTGGGGTGACGGGAGGTGCGCGGTGGGGATGAGGGATGCGGCGGTCGAGGCGGATGCGGATGCGGGGGCGGATGCGGGGGCGGACGCGGGGGTTGGCGCGGGCGTGGCGGCGGAGGGCGCGGCGGTGAAGCGTGCTGCCGCGAAGGGGGCCGCCGAGGGCGCGGTGGTGGATCGTGCCGGGGCCGAAGGTGCGGTCGGGGCTGAGGGTGCGGTCGGGGCCGAAGGTGCGGTGGCGGGCGACGGTGCGGCGGGGCTTGTGGCGGGCGGCGTGGTGGAGGGTGCGGCGGCGGGGGGCGGGGCGGATTTCGCGGCGGCGCTGGCGCGGTTCGGGGAGCGGCTGCTGGACCGGCGTTGGCGGCTGAGCAATCTGTATTTCATCGCCGACAAGGCGGGGCAGCGGGTGCGCTTCGAGCCGAACTGGGCGCAGCTGCAGCTGTTCGATTCGCTGGCGCGCCGCAATGTGGACCTGAAGGTGCGGCAGCTGGGGGTGACGACGGGGTATTGCATCCTGTGGCTGGACGCGTGCCTGTTCAACCGCGATCTGCGGGTGGGCATCGTGGCGCACACCAAGGACGACGCGATGATCATTTTCCGCGACAAGATCCTGTTTGCCTATGACCAGCTGCCGGCGGAGCTGCGCGCGGCGATCCGCGCGCGCAAGCGCGACGCGCACGAGCTGCTGCTGAACAACGGCAGCAGCATCCGCGTGGGGGTGACGTTCCGCTCGGGCACGGTGCAGGTACTGCACGTTACGGAATATGGCTACATCTGCCAGCGGCAGCCGCAGCGGGCGGACGAGATCAGGACGGGCGCTTTCCAGGCGGTGCCGGCGGACGGGATCATCGTGGTGGAGTCGACCGCCAAGGGGCGGGCGGGGCATTTCCACGAGCTGTGCCAGGCGGCGCAGAAGGGCAATGACTGGCGCTTCCGCTTCCTGCCGTGGTACTGCGAGCCGGGCTATGCGCTGCAGCCGGCGAAGGCGGTGGAGTACAAGCACGAGACGGAGTACCTGGACCGGCTGCAGGGGCTGATCGGGCGGGAGCTGACGGCGGGGCAGCGGCAGTGGTGGTGCGGCAAGCACCGCGAGCTGGGCGGGGATATGTACGCGGAGTACCCGAGCACGGCGGAGGAGGCGTTCAAGGCTTCGACGGAGGGGGCGTATTACGGCTCGCAGATGCTGGAGGCGTGGCAGGAGGGGCGCGTGACGGCGGTGCCGGTGGACCGGGCGCTGCTGGTGGAGACCTGGTGGGACCTGGGTGTGAACGACGAGACCTTCGTCTGGTTCGTGCAGCGCAACGGCTACGAGATCCGGCTGGTGGATTGCTACAAGAACAGCGGCGAGGGGCTGCCGCACTACGCGGCGGTGCTGGACGAGTGGCGGCGCGAGCGGGGGGTGGTGTTCGGGCGGCACGTGGCGCCGCACGACATCCGCGTGCGCGAGCTGAGCACGGGCAAGAGCCGGCTGGAGACGGCGGGCGGGCTGGGCATCGTGTTCGAGGTGGCGCCGATGCTGCCGGTGGTGGACGGCATCGAGGCGGTGCGCGCGGCGCTGCCGCGCTGCGTATTCGACGAGGAGCGCTGCGTCGACGGCATCCGCGCGCTGGAGCATTACCGCAAGGAGTGGAACGAGGCGCTGGGGGTGTACCGCAACCAGCCGCTGCACGACTGGGCCTCGCACGCGGCGGATGCGTTCCGCACCGGGCTGAGCTGTGAGGGGATGGTGCGCGAGGTGGGCGCGCGGCTGGCGGCGCGGGAGGTGCGGCGGGAGCGGTGGCGGTAGGGGTGGCGCGCCTTGTGTTCCGAATGAACCTGGTTGGATCAGGCTATGGCCGGGCTATGGTCTGATCTTAGATGCAATATCTACCGGCCGTAGCCTGATTTGTTCCGCGGGATGGCGGCGAGGGCATCTACCAGGAGTCGTAGGGTGCGCACCGCGCACGCGGCGCAGTTTGAAACCGTCGACACGTCCGCGTGCGCGTTGCGCACCCTACGACGGCTATGGCCCGATCTTAGATGCAATATCTACAGGCTGTAGCCTGATTTGTTCCGCGTGGATGGCGGCGGCAGCAAGGGTGGGCTAAGCGGAGCGTGCCCACGCGGAAAGGGATCAAGCGCGTGGGCACGCTTCGCTTAGCCCACCCTAACTGCTATACCGCGCTGTACTACAACATGGCGCGATACTATGATCAATGGCGTGTTGTCCGCGGAGTGATCCGAACGGATGGCTTGGCGGAATTTGCCCGATCCAATGACGGTTGACCTGAATCGTGAAGATGGAAAGGAAAGACCTGCTGATCCAGTGCACCTATGAAGTCGCGAGGATTAAAGACGGCGCGAGATTCAGATGGGGATTTGCGATTCTTCCCTATGCCGTCTTTGCCCTTGCTTTTGTTATTGCGCTGATCAAAAGCCGGGGCGCCGGCTATGATGTCGTGCATTTCCACATTACGGCCTTCATCTTGCTTTCCCTGCTGTGGGCGGGGGTGCTTTCCATGGTCGTTGGATATGGCATTCTCTCGACCATCGGGCAGCTTACGTCCAGGCGTAGTGCCGCGGCTGAACTGAATCAGGGGCCGCCGCTTCCAACGGTGTCGTGGGTATACTTTGAGTGGATGGTGGGTTTGTTGTTTCTGTTCCTGGCCGCTTGGATGGGCGTTGCTCTGTTCCCGGAACTCGCATCACCGTTGGGGCGCTGAGACCTGCAGTTGAGGTGGGTGCTCCGGATGGCGGCTCGCGGGGGAGACCATCGCTGCCGGCGCGCCTGTCGATTGATCACCGGGATCACCTTATGCGGAACAATTCCAATCTCACCGCCTATATCCTGATCGGGTTGGGTATCTATTTCCTGGCATTGAAATTCGGCTGGGTGCCGCATCTGGGCTACCTGATCATGGAGTGGTGGCCGGTGGTCCTGATCGGGGCGGGCGTGGTGATACTGGTGCGCAATCAGGGTAAGGGCGGCAAGTAGGGCCGGGTGGCGCTTTGCTTCGGGCAGATGCGGTCGTGCTTTGCAGCGGTGGCGCGGCGGCGTGCGCGGTGCGCACCCTGCGGCGGCTGCGGGTCGGGGGTATTGGATGAGCTATCCGGCGGTTCTCAATCCCGCGCTGGTCGGTGAGTACGAGCCCTTGGCAAAGGCTGGCGGCGGCTTTGTCTGGGACGAGGTTCTGGAATACCGCGTGTGGTGTCGTCCCGAACAAGGAGCGCCCGACGAGGCGGATGGTAGCGACTACTACTATCCGTTCGAGTCGTACGAAGAGGCTCTGGAGTTTTCGCAGAGCGCCGCTGGCGCCGAAGAACCTCTCGCCCTCGTTCTACAGAGAGAATATATCTCTGAGCCGGAGCCTGGCCAGTATGTGCACATGAAGGAAGAGCGCATTGCAGAGTGGCCCGTTTCGTTCCTTCGGCGTCCGCGACGAACGGAGCGAACCATCGCGGACTTTCTGGCTCCGGATGCCCCTCCCAATCGGCTGGACATCCTGCGGGGGCTTGCGTGACATCCTAACGGATTAAATTAAGCCGGCGTAGGTTGGGGTGGCCGTAGCGACCCCCAACATCACTCCCCACGCTCGCCCACGGACCAATCCGTTTTGGGCGCGGCGGTTCAGTCCGGGGTGCCGTTGGGGTTCGCAAGCTCACCCCAACGAGTTGCCTGTTATCGCTCATGGCCGGTTACTGCGGAATCGCCGGAGTGGCCTTGCACCAGTCTCCCGAGTCGAGGAATGGCTGGTGCGGCTGCCTGGGCACCGCATTGCGCACAACGATCCAGTCACCGCCAGCCTCCCTTCTGTCGATGCGCGTGTACATCGACTTGCTGTCGTAGGAGATGATCACTCGCAGATCGCCCGAACGGAATGGCACCGAATACATGCTGGAGCCGTAGACGTATTGTGGGTAGCCAGGGAACTGAACGTAGGCACTGAACGTGAGGTAGGCGCCGTGGGGGACATAGATGGTCTGGTCCACCCCGGGCTTGAAGAACGCGACGCGCTGGATGCCCTGGCAGGTGCGGACGTCCTGGTAGAGTGCGATGGTGGAGTAGGTGCCGCCCTGCGACACGAAATGCACCATGCCAGTCTTGACCGCGTCTGGGGTGGGGCTGTAGTAGGTGATGGGCGCGGCGCATCCAGCACCCAGGATGCCGAGTGACACGACTATTGCCCTGGCTATCGATTTCATGCGATCCCCCGCTGTTATAGAGGACTTCCCTTTACGCCCCGGGCAATTGTAGGGCGCGCGAAGTAAGTCTGAGAAGCCCGAGTTGGGCGGATTCGCGCAGCGAAATCCGCCTTCCGCGGCCTTCGGCGGGTTACGCTCCTGCGGAGCTAACTCGTCCTACGAACTGCAATCGGGCGCAACCGGCCCGGGGCGGTCGGCCGTGAGTGACCGCTGTCGGGTAAGCTGCCGTACTGTATAACTGGGTTTAACATCGCGTCCAGCCCTTGCGCTGACCCGTCATCTACTGCCTCTGGAATGGCTGAGGGAATAAAATGATGTTGAAGACCTTGGCGGCAATCGTTGTATTGGGAGCGTTGTCCTCAATTGCCTCCGCTTCTGAGGAAGTGGACAGGGCCCTGGCCGTAAAGTATCTGCAGGTCTCGAGAATGGATGAGATCATCAACTCGTCAATTCAGGAGTATGAGACGTCCATGGTCAAAAAGGACGCAACTCCCGAACAGCGGGCAAGGGTTCATGAGTTGTTGGAATCCACCATGGGCTGGAAGGCTATCGAGGGGCAGCTCGCAGACCTGGTCATGCAGACCTATACAAAGGACGAGCTTGAAGCCTATATCGCTTTCGCGAATACGCCCGCAGGAGCATCCTTCACTGCCAAGAGTGGAGATTTTTCAAAGCGATTCAGTACCATTCTGGCGGGCAACCTTCAGCGAGCCATCAGGCAGAAACCGGGTTCGGAAAAGTGATGTCACGGCGGACAAACTTCGCAGCGGCGTGGGTGCGGTTCGCTTAGCCCGCGCGCGGTGCGCATCTTACGGCGACTATTGATGTCACGGAACGATAAAGCCCTATGCCGGGCGCTCCTGTTGACGGTGCTGCTTTCGCCCAATGTCGGCTTTGCAGTGGGAGCAAACGAGAGCGTTGCAACGTGCGCCAAGCAGCAGAGTTTGTTCGATGATCCTTCGTTGATTCAACACAAATATGTCAGCGGCGCACAAAAACGTCTCGATCTGCATCCGCAACACCCGTCACGTTGCGTGTCCGCCAACGCCGGCGGGTGCAGGGCGAGTGCCTACATCATTCCGGGTGATTCAGTTGCAGTTGGAAGTACCTGCGGTGCATGGGCTTACGTGCAGTACTCCGGCCGATCCATCACGCGCGGATGGGTCGAGTCGAATCGCCTTACCGAAGCGGTGCCACATCCCCTGCTGAACAGGGGAATAATGCCAGGCGAGGGCGAGTGGCCCTCACAAACGCAATACCGGTTTGCGCTGACGGAAGGCTACGGACAACCGGTGTGCGACGCGTATCTCAAGCGTCTGAATGCCTCTTTCTTCGAGCGTCCTCCGTACTGCGGGCGACCGGAAAATGACGAGCTGAGGGGGTTTACGGCATTAAACCGTGTGCCGCTGGCCAATGAGGACATTCAGAAGCTTATTGCGCACGTAACAGATTTCATGGAGTCGCAGAACCAGGATGCAGCGGTATATGACGGACAGGGTCATTTTGTCCCAGATCAGTGGTCGCTCGAATCCGTGAATTTGGCGCTGGACTTGCACGTCTGGCGCTATGCGCCGGAGGTCGACATCGACAATGATGGGAAACCCGACAAATTGATTGTCTGGCACGGCTATGGGGCTGACTTGAAGAATGGAGTTTGCGGGGTGTTTTATCCCAACGTCCCAGGCGGAGCCCGGGGCCATCAGGTCGCATACATGTTGACGGCGGACGGTGCGCGTATTGACGAGGCGCGTATGCACGAGATATTCGAGCACCCTCGCCGCGGATACCCGGTACACGATGAACGCGGGAACCCGGTGCTGATGTCCGATTTCCGCCCTATCGGCACCAGCATGAGCATCTTCAAGTACGACGGGCAATATTACTTTGATACGTTCTTCGATGGCTGGGGAGATTTCAAGGATCAGCGCCAAGGTGATGCGCAGCTGTTTGACACATTAGGTGTATTCCTGCGCAAAGACGATATAACTCGGCAAGTGTGCGAATACACAGTTGAGTCGACGATCCCGCGGCCGCAGTAGGGGAGGTGTGAAGCTGTGACGTGGCCGCGCAGCCGCGTGGGCAGATGAAGCCTGCCCACCTTACAGCCGCTGGGATTTTCGGTTTGCCATGTATGTACATGTGGCATACACTGGCGCATGCGAATCGAATGGGACGAGTCCAAGCGTGCCGCGAATCTCCGCAAGCATGGCGTTGACTTCGCAGACGCAGTGGGTGCCCTGCTCGATCCTTACAGTCTCACGCGTGAAGATCCTGACGCGCGCCGAGACGCGTTTTATAACCTTGGATCGAGGGTATTGTGAGCGGTTGTTACTGGTGATCTGGACCGAGCGCGACGAAGACGTGATTCGGATCATTTCGGCGCGGAAGGCCAGCCCTGGCGAGGCGCGAGGTTACGAGGATTGACGGATGCGCAAGGAATACGATTTTAGCAAGGCAAAGCGGGCGAAGGATGTGCCGATGCTTGCGAAACTTCAAGCTGACAACATCGGCAAGGAACGCATTACGATTCGTCTTGATGCGGACGTGCTGAGCTGGTTCCGGTCCCAAGTGAAGGGCGGAGGCAACTATCAGACGCTGATAAATGAAGCGCTGCGTGATCACATCGCCGAGAGCGAGGGTACGCTGGAGCGTACATTGCGTCGTGTGCTGCGCGAGGAATTACGGAATACGGCGGCGTGATCAGTGGCTGATGCCGGCGTGCCAATCGGAATCGGCGCGCGTCCGGCGCGGCCTGGTGAGCGGTCTTGGTTTGGCGAGGTCGCTCTGGTAAAGGCGCGAACCCGCCGCCATGACAGCCGCCCAGGATGACGCGCTGGGCCTTGCTCCCGGTCGAATTCGACTCCAGTCAGGGCGCGCCTAGGCCATGATGCTGGCGTGTTCCTCGGCGAGCAGGTTGAATTCGAAGCCTTTGTAGAGGCGGGCGGCGATGTCTTCGGCGGGTGGCGCGGACGATGCTGCCGAACACGGTCTGCCGGTGGCCGCCGGCGAATTCGACGATGGCGACGAAGAACTGGCCGACGCTGATGGCCTGGGCGGATTGGCGGGCGAAGCGGATGCCTTGTTCGGAGATGTCCAGCACTTCGGCGCGGCGGCCTTCGAGGGACAGGACCGGGCGGCGGTCGGCGGGGTAGCGCAGGCGGTAGCCGTTGCGGCGGTTGGTGGGGGTGTGCTGGGGCGTGGACATCGGGGCGGCGATGCGGCGGGTGGTGGCGGCTTGGGTCGGGGTGTGGGTGGTGGTGTAGGTCGGGGCGCGGGGCAGAGCGCGGGGCGGGGCGTAGGTCTGGGTGTGGGGCATGGTGGCGTTGGGGGCGGGGGTGCTGCGGGCGGGCTCAGTCGACCAGGCCATGGCGGCACAGGTCGTCGTACAGGCGGCGGGCGCTGACCGCCAGGGGCTCGTCGCCCAACACGCGGATGGTGCGGCGGCGGTCTTCGACGCTGCCGCGGTAGCTGACGGCGTGGAGGTAGGGGGCGACCTGGGTGGTGGGGGAGCGCTCCAGCCACAGTTCGATGCGATGGCCGTGGCTGCCGCCGGTACCGGTTTTCATGAGTAGCAGGTGCATGGTGGAGCCTCATCTCCGCAAGGGGCCCGGTGGTTGCCGGGGATGGGGCAATGTTGCCGGGGGGGCCGCGCACGGGTCGCCACGGAAGTCCCATGAAATGGAAACGGTGCGTGGCGGGGCCGCGGGTGACCGTGTGGCGCTGCGTGGACGGCCTGGCTCGGCGCGGCAAGTGATGAGTGGTTCAGATGACGGGTGTGGATTTCCGGCTGCGCCCGGGCCGACGCGGGTGGGCGCAGGAGGCCTCGAAGGTTGATGCGCAAGACCGGGCGGCGGAGGTGCTTCGCATGGCCCGGGGGGTGGGGCGCTGCGCGTGGGTGGAGGGGCGCGGGGGCGATCTGCCGGCGGCGCGCGGCGGCGGGTTGGAGCGTCCGGGTAGGCGGTGCCGCTCGGGAGCGGGGTCTGCCGGTGAATCGCGCGAGGTTGGGCGGTCTGGCGGCTGTTGCCGTGGTCGGGGGCTGCAAGGGTTTTGGCTGCCGCAGGCGGCGGCAGCGGGCTTGCTCGCCGGGCGGTAACCGTGGGTTTGCACCCTGGCTTTGCGGAGGCGGCGGCGGGAGCGTGATGGGCTGTTGCTGGCGCAAATGTGATCCGCGTCACAATCCGCTGGCGGCTTCGCCGACCGGGCGGTACGCCTTGCGGGGCTGGTGCTGCCACACTGCCGCAGCGGCCTGATGTGGTGGGCGCAAGGCGTGTGACGTTGGGCCGCATGGCGGGAATGAGGCCCGCAGCTGCGGCGCATGCGCGGGCGCGGCGGGCCGGAGTGGCTGCGCCGGTGCGCGGTGCGGGCGCTGGCGGCGAGACTGGTTTTGCGAAGCGGAGGGAGCGTTTATGCAGACGCAGGCGATCAACCGCAGCCGGCCCTTGGGCGACACGTTGGCGCTGGTGTTTCTGCTGACCGGTGCCGGGCTGGTGGTGACGGCGGTGGTGGCGGTGGCTTCCGTGCCGCTGGCGGTTGCGCACTCCAGCGCCTTGATGACCTTCGGTGTGTTTGGCGGGTTCGCGCTGCTGTTGCTGGCGTCGTGGGTTTGCAGCCGGGGCGGCAACTTCGCGGCGGCGCTGCTGTATGGCCTGTTCTGTGCCGCCAATGGCGCCCTGCTGGCGCCGCTGGCCGCGATGGCGGCGCATCACCGTGAAACGGCGCAGTGGGTCTACACGGCGGCTGTCGCGGCGCTGGCCATCGTCGCCATCCTGGCGCTGGTGGCGGCGTGGCTGCCGCAGCTTTTCATCGACCTGGGCCAGTTCCTGCTCACCGGCCTGATGGCGCTGCTGGTCATTTCGATGGCGGCGCTGTTCACGCCGGCAAGCCCGATGCAGCTGGCGCTGGATGCCTGCGGCATCCTGCTGTTCTGCGGCTATGTGCTGTATGACGTGAGCGCCATCGTCAGCGGCGAACACGACAATCCGGTGCGGGGCGCCATCGAGCTGTACCTGGACGTGGTGAACCTGTTTCTCAGCCTTCTTGATCTGCTGCTGCGCCTGTTCGATTGGACCTGGTGGTTTGGCGGCGACATTCGATCCGGCTTGTCCGACGCATCCAGCGGGCCCACGTCTACCGACTCCTGGAGCATTTCCGATCTGTTCAATTTCTTTGATGATTAGCGGGTGTGCCGTGCCGCAAGGCGCATATCGAAAACAGCCCCTTGCTTGCATCAAGTTTTGGGTGACGCACTTTGATGAATGACTCCATGCCTGCGCGATCCCCGGGACTTGCACAAGTCCTTTCTGTGAAATTTATCAATGAACATCGAGCACGCAATGCCTGGGACCTGGGCAACGACGTTTTGTATGAGCTTTGCAAACAGCATCCGGGCCATAAGGCGCCGAACGAAATTGTTGCAAAGCTCTGGTTGATTGGGCGCTCATACGCCGCGGCAATCGAACGGCGCCGTGATCGCGGCGGTCTCAAAGGCGATGCGTATTACGAGGAGCGGGTGGTTCCGATCGTTCAGCAATCGGAGTTGGACAACCTGATTGACCGCGTGAAGATGCTTGACTCTACTGATCTGCAGGGCATTCTTGCGGTTCACAGCAAGGTGGTGGAACTGTTCCGGAAGATTTCAGATCAGAACAAGCCCTCGCTTGCTTCGAAGTATTTGCATTTTCATGTTCCGACCCACTTCGCGCTCTATGACTCGCGGGCAAGTGCAGCGCTTGCCAAATTGGTTCCGGGGAAGGCGAGGCGATCGAGGCCCGGGAATATTGCGGGGGTGTACTCGTCCTTTTTCTCCAAGCTCGTGGACCTTCGCGCGGGAATTCGCGATCACTTTCAAATTGATCTGGACTACCGTGAGATCGATCGGGTGTTACTGGCATACGAGCGGAAGGCGCAGACAGGAGGTCGTGGGGTGGGGTGAGCTTGAGAACCGCAGCCTGCGTAACTCGTTGCGTGGAGTTTTCATGAAGCCAATTTTCGTTGAGCGACTAAAGATTTGTCTGGGTGCAATGCTTCTTGGAATGCTCGTTTTTATAGCAGCTGCATGCGTGTTGATTGCTTACCTTCCAGACATAACCGGAATTGATGCTCATTCCCTTGCTGTGTGGGGGCCTTCTGCCGCGATCGGACTTGCTGCATTTGCAACTGCCCTTTGGAATTTTTGGGACAGTGATGTTGCGGAGGTCAAAGACTCCTTGCGGGATGCGTGGCAGTCCATTGATGACTGATAGTTGATCGTGTTTGCTGGAGTGGGCGTTGCGAACGCCAACGTCACCCGGCGCCGCCCTTGTGGGCTGCCCGGGCCCAGTCCGGCAAGTCCGTCACCAGAAGCTGACAAGGTCGGTTGCGATGTGGGCAATAGCAAAGGGCCAGAGATCCTGAAACTCCGAATACAGGGCTGCGGCGATGATTCCCAGTGAAAGCGCGGCGATGACGCCGTGTGGGCCCTGTTCGGAATGAGCGGCTGCAAACAGAATGGATGTGCTCAGCACGTAAAGAGCCGTTTTGCCGCGCTTGAACGTGAAGCGCGATAAATACAGCCAGGGCAACCCTCTGTACGCGACTTCCTCAACCAGCGCCGCCGAAACGGAGTAATAGGCCACCACAAGCAGGTGTGGCCAAAATGCCTGCGGAACGGCCGTCCAGTTGCCAAATGCCGGGGCGTACGTCGACAAGAAGCCATAGGCTGCGGCCCGGACGGGGAAGTAGGCAAGCCAGTACATGAAGCAGACGAATAGACAGAGCGCTGCGTAGTCGAGCGGACCGCGCCGATTGCGCCACGGGTTGAATCCCCAATCTTTTGGCCTTAGGCGGCCTTGCTTTATCAGCAGAATTGCAACTACAACGGGGAGTGCCAGGTACTGGAGGGCATCCGCAGCCCAGTAGGCAAGGCGGCTGGCTTCGTACAACGGCTCGATGTAGAGTCCATTGAGCAGGCCGGGGGCGATGAGCACTGCCGATGCCAGCAGGATCAAAGTTCTTTGATCGAGGGCAAACCCGGGAAGGTGTTTTGAGGCAGCGGTCGCAGAGCCGTTGGTTGCATCCCCCATGCGTGGACTCTAGCTCAGGTGCTTCGACCTGCGTTGTGAAGGCGGTCTCATGTCGTCGAGGTGGCTTGACCGGGCCGCTGCAGTTGCATCAACCTGCATCGGAGAGTCTACCCGCCGCACACTTGAGCGGACGCGTCACGTCCCGCGTGGAGAGACGCCGGGTTGACAGCCGCGGAAGGCGGATTACGCTCCCACGGAGCTAATCCGCCCTTGGGCTCATCGGGCTGACTATAGATATGTCCCACTTCGAACAAATCGAATCGCTATTTTTTGAACTTATTTCAATTTCTGATCTGTCCGAGTCGGAAATTCTGGAAGTTCAGTCGTTTGTTGATGTGGGTGAATATGGCCTTGCATTGGAGACGCTGGTTGATATTTGCCTTGAAGAGAATAAACGGGTTTCGGATAACGTCCTGACCCAAATTGAGCAGCTGGCTGTAAAAATGGCAATTCCTCCGCTTCCGTTAATTACAAAGCTAAGAGGGGCGCTCTAAAGCAATGGGGACAAGTACGAGCTGAGGTATCCGACCCGGGCCTGGTCGCCGGCGGCGGGGGTGCGGCTGCAGTGTTGCGGGGGTGTTTGGCGCTGCGGCCAATTCCGTGGGTGGGGTGGGGGGTGTACATAGAAAGGCGCCCTGGAGGCGGGGCGGAGAACAGCGGCGGCCGCAGGATGCGGGCCGGGCCGCGACGGTGCGGGTTTGGGGAGGAGCGAATGATTGCGATGCGGATGGGCCGGCTGGGGTTGGGCGGGGTGGCGGGTGTGCTGGTGTTGGCGGGGGCTTTGGCGGGTTGTGGCAGCAGTTCGGCGCCGGGGGGCGGGGTTTCTTCTGCGACGGCGGTGACTTCGGTGACTGCGGCGCAGTGCGGGGCGGGGTCGCTGCCGGAGACGGGGTTGCAGGGGCAGGTGCCGCTGGCGGACCGCAAGAGCGGGCGCAATCTGCAGGGGTATCGCTGCAATCTGCAGCTGGTGGGGCAGTACCAGGGGGCGGGGGCGAGCGTGGTGAGCCCTTCGACTTCGAGTTGTGCGTATCTTTCGACCAGCGGCTCGCTGGTGGACCCGTTGCAGTCGCTGGAGCCTTCGCCGGGGGCGCAGGTGGTGGATGTGTCGAGCGCGGCGCATCCGGTGCTTGCGGGAAACCTGACGGGGCCGGCGATGCTGGCGGGGACGTGGGAGTCGCTGAAGGTGAACGAGCCGCGCAAGCTGCTGGGCGGGGTGGCGGTGGGGCTGGAGGTGGGGGCGGGGTTTTTCGATGTGTACGATGTGACGGATTGCGCGCACCCGGTGCATCTGAACGTGGTGGCGGGGACGCCGCTGGAGCTGCCGGACAATCTGCTGGGGCATGAGGGCAACTGGTCGCCGGACGGCAAGACTTACTGGTCCACCGGCAATGTGACGGGGCTGATCACGGCGATCGATGTGAGCAAGCCGCAGTCGCCGCAGATCCTGTACACGGGGCTGGCGGGGTTTCCGGCGAATCACGGGGTGGAGCTGAGCGCGGACGGCAACCGGCTGTATCTGGCGACGTGCTTTCCGGGCGGGGTGGTGGTGCTGGATGTGAGCGATATCCAGAGCCGCAAGGCGGCGCCTTCGATCCGGCAGGTGGGGGCGGTGAGCTGGAATCCGTTCAGCTGCGGGCAGCATGCGCTGCCGGTGACGTATGGCGGCAAGCCGTACCTGATCGCGCCGGACGAGTTCGATTCGGAAGGGGTGCACATCATCGATATTTCCGACGAGACCAAGCCGGTGGTGGTGCGGCAGATCCAGCTGCAGATCCAGCAGCTGCAGAATGCGGCGACGCGCACGGCGGATACGGCGGGGGATGGGCTGTTCGGTTACGAGGCGCATTACTGCGCGGTGGACACGCCGACCGATCCGAAGGCGCTGGCCTGCGGTTATTTCCAGTCGGGTGTGCGGGTGTTCAACATCGCCGATCCGATGCAGCCGCGCGAGATCGCGTATTACAACCCGCCGGCGCAGACCGGCAAGGGGCTGACGCTGCAGCATTCGCTGCACGCCTGGCTGGGCGGGCTGGCGCCGACGGTTTCGGACCTGTATACCTCGGGCTCTGGCGTAACGGTGGGTACGGGTACGATCGACGCGCGCTATGTGGGGGCGTTCGTGGCGGAGCTGCCGGGGCTGCTGGCGGGGCTGGGCAACGGCGATCCGGTTTCCGGCAACCTGAGCGCGGACTGGTGCAGCTCGCCGCCGCGCTTCGTCGGCAACCAGCTGTGGGTGAGCTGCATGGATAACGGCTTCATGGCGCTGCAGTTCACCAACGGCGCTTATCCGATCCAGTGAAGGCGCGCGGGCTGGCGGGGCTGGCGCTGGCGCTGCTGGCGGGGGCGGGGCTGGGCGCGGCGTATGGGCGCCACGCCGCCTGCGCGGCGCCGGCGCGGGCGGCGGGGGCGGCGGTGGATGTGGGCTTCGCGCAGTTCATGGGCGGGCACCACGACCAGGCGGTGACGATGGCGCAGATCCTGCTGGACCGCGGCACGACGCGGCTGGGCGGGCTGGCGCGCTCGATCCAGACGGAGCAGCTGCTGGAGATCGGGCAGATGAAGGGCTGGCTGCTGCTGTGGGGCCAGCCGCTGCTGCCGGCGACGCGCAGCATGGACTGGATGCTGCTGGGCAGCGCGCCGCCGGACGCGGCGCTGGCGCGCTACCTGCTGGACTGCCGCTCGGCGCCGGGGGGCATGCCGGGGCTGGCGACGAGCGAGGAGTTGAACCGGCTGCGCGCGCTGGACGGCGATGAGCGCGACCGGCTGTTCCTGGCGCTGATGATGCGCCACCACCAGGGGGCGCTGCCGATGGCGCAGTTCGCGGCGCGCAATGCGCAGGCGCCGGCGGTGCGGGCGCTGGCGGCGCAGATGGTGGCGCAGCAGGCGGAGGAGCTGGGGGCGATGGGGGTTTTGTTGCGGGGGGTGCGGTAGGGGTTCAGCGGCGGCGGATCACGCGGCGCACGGTCAGGCACGGCGGGTGTACGGCAGTTCCATGCCGTGCTCGAGAAGCGCCTTTTCGTAGGTGGCAAGCCGCCCTTCGAGCTTGTCCAGATGCGTTTGCGCCAATGCGATCAGTTCCTCGTCACCGGACGATTCAATCGCTGCGCAGAGATCCTTGGCTTCCTGTACCAGGATCGACAGACTGTCGCCCTGGATGAGCGATCCAGGGTGCTTGCGGCCTGGGTGTCTCATGACGGCGAGATTGGAAGCGTCGGAGTAAATCTCGACGGGCTCGATTTTCATGGCCGTGCGCCGTCCAGCTCCGCCTGCAGGCGTGCCTTCATGTCGGCGTAGGCCGTTTCGATCAGCTGCGCCAGCGCCGCGGTGTTGAGGTCGCCGTCGGGCCTGAGCTTGACGTGGCGCATGAAGCGGCCGGTGCCTTGGAGCAGGCCAACGGGATCGGCAAGCTCCGCGCCGCGGAAGAAGCCGACGTTGACGTGGGCGGTGAAGGCGTTGACGTAGGCGAAGGCGGCCTGTTCGACGCAGGCGGTGGGGTGGCCGTCATGCAGCAGCTCGCGCACGTCGCCGCCGCAGGCGCGCATCACCTCGAACCAGCGGCGTGCGATGGCGCCGAGTTCGCCGTGTTCGTGCATCCAGGTCTCGACGGCCGGATCGCGCCTGGCGGCGGTGGGGAAGAGGAAGAGTTGGCTCATGGGGTGCGCTCTTGCTGCGTCAGGGAACGACTTCGATCTCGTCGGTGACGGGAAATAATGATCCCGCATGGGGCGGCGCGGGCGGCGGCGGCAGCTGGGCGCCGTCAAGTTGCTCTGCGAAACAGTGCGACACGGCGGTGCCTGGACGAACCTCAACGGAGGAAGCCAGCCCGGACGACGCGACGTTCGCTACAAACGTGAATTTGCCCAGGTTGGCGGGTAGTGTCGAGCCCTTGGGGATGCACGCGGAGATGGCCTTATGAAAGGCCAAGCCCAGGGAGTGTTCGTATGCCTGACCCTCCGCAGACGCCAGAGCCTGCTGGCCTGCCTTCGCACGGGCATCGAAATCTTCTGCGAGCGCGGCGGCGACGATGAACAGCAGAGCCAAGAGAGAGTATTTCATGATGCGGGCGTCCGGGATGTGGTCAAGGACTTTCGGGGGATGGATTCCATCTTTTATGTCGCCGGTGACGGTGGAGCGTTGGGGGCAGCAGCGGGTTGGGTCAGCTGGCGCACCAGGGGTTGCAGGAACCAGATGCCGACCGGGAACATGTAAATCAGCAGGAATCGCCCTATTGTCCCGCCCAGGCTTTTCCGGCCGTTCTTCAGAATGGTCAACTGGCGCGCACAGAGCCATTGCGCATAGACAAAGGCGAGGTAGAGAACGTCGCTCAAATATTCCAGCATCGTCAGGTACGGAGCCAGCGATGATGGCGGCTGTAGCGGGTAGAACTGGGCGGCGTCGCTGAACGGATTGGCCAGGATCAGGCTCGCGAAGATGAAGGCGGTCAGCAGCGCCATCCCCGCCTCGGTCCACAGGGTGTTGCGGCGGAATTGCCGGGGAAGTTTTTGGTTGCAGGCGCGGGTGACGGACGTCAGCCACAGCACGTATGTCCCCAGGTAAAAGGTCACGGCCAGGATGCCGACCGTGGCGAGATATTCGTCGAAGGGAGGGAATGCCGCCACGACCAGGATGGGCACTCCCAGGTGCAGCGCGAACAGCTGCCAGCTTCGTGCTCGAAGGAAGAAGCTCATTGGCCACGCGATTGGTCGGGCACCAACGGCAACCATTTGTGGTGAACATCGGAGGCGACGATGATCCAGCTGTTTTCGGCGCCGAAGGATTCCTCTGCCCCATCAATTGCCACTTGAGCGTTTAGCGGGGGCGGGATCGACATCGGGTAGTCGTATTGACGGTGGCGGTCTCAATCAGGAACTCGCTGCAATTCCACAATGCTACGCTGGTTCGACGGTGCTTGTGACGAAACGGTGGGTGAGCACGGGAAGTTTCGTGCGGTGTTTCACTATTCGCCTTGTGGCGTGTAGGCGTGACGTGGGGGCGGTCGGGCGCTTGTCGCCATGGTTGGTGCGCGTGGACAGCGCGCGGTCCCTCCCTCGATACGCGCTGCTGGCAGCGCTACTCGGGACATTCGGAACGGCGGGCGCTGCTGGCGCAGCGCACTCGGGACGAACGGGGGGGAGGGGTGAGGAGCGAAGCGGGCGGCTTGCTTAGTTCGGCGGCGTGGACGCGTGCGCGGTGCGCACCCTACGGGCGATGTCGATGCTGCCGGGGTGGTTTGACGGTTGGACAGCGCGGGCGGGTGCGCCTGCTCACGCTGCGATGCTAGTGGTTGGGATTGAGCCTATGTGACCGCTACCAGAAATTCTTCGGAATTGTTTGGCGGGCGCAGGCCGTCGGCACGGCCGGCGAAGTAGCGTTCGGCGAGTGCGGCTGCGGATATGTGCCGGACGTTGGCGAAGCCGGCTTGGCGCGCCAGCGCCAGTATCTCGGCTGGGGGGAAGAAGCTGAGCCAGGGGGTGCCGCTGGCCTTGGCGCCGGCGGCGGCCCGCTCGACGCTGGGGCGTATTTCGGGTTCGTTGAGTTCGATCGGGAGCATGAAGGACATGGCGAGGGTCGAGCCCGGCGCGAGGGTGGCGAGTTGCCGCAGGGTGGCCATGATGGCTTCGCGGGTCAGGTACATGCTGACGCCGGTGGAGGCGACCACGGCCGGCTTGCCGGAGTCAAAGCCGGCTGCGGCGAGCTGTTCCCACCAGGCTTCTCCGGCTTCGAAATTGACCGGGACGAGGTGCAGGTACGGCGGGACGCCGAGGCCGAGTTCGGTGAGGCGGCGGCGTTTCCAGTGCTGGGTGGCGGGCTGGTCGATCTCGAATACGTCGAGGGTCGCGGCGAGTTGGGGCTTGCGCTGTGCGAAGGTGTCCAGCCCGGCGCCGAGGATGACGTATTGGGAAACGCCGCGCGCGGCCTGTTCGGCGACGAGGTCTTCGACGAAGCGGGCGCGGGCGACGATGGAGGCGCGGAAGGGGCGGGTGAAGGGGCTCATGTCGGGGCGCTCGCGCCAGCCGTCTTCGGGCGCCGCCAGCCGGGCGCCGACGAGGTCTTCGAACACGTGGGGCGGGGCGTCCTGTTCGACGTGCAGGGCACGCCATAGCGCGGTGCGGACGGCGGTGTTGTCGGGCACGGTGGCTTGCTTGTCGGGCATGAGGGGGCTTCCGTGTGAGGGGACGGCTTGGCCGGATGGCGGCGGCTTTGCGGACAGCATCACTCTACCGCTTGCCGGGATTGAGTTCCAGATTGGGTACTCGGTGGTTTTCTGTCCACGTGGTTTGGAGGTTGGCCCGCGTGGGCAGGTGGAGCCTGCCCAACCTACTTTTCTTGTGATGGTTGGTGTGTGTGGACGGTGCGCGGTCCCTCGATACGCGCTGCTGGCGCAGCGCACTCGGGACGAACGGGGATGGGGCGGTGTGAGGGGGTGGCGGGGTGCGCGGGGTTGGGGCGTGGCCCGCGTGGGCAGGTGAAGCCTGCCCACCCTTGTCTGAGTTCGAGATTGAGTACTCGATGGTTTTAGAGTTGGCAGGTTCGTGCGCGGATTAGTCGGGCGCTTGTCGTTATGGTGGATGCGCGTGGGCGGTGCGTGGTCCCTCCCTCGATACGCGCTGCTGGCGCAGCGCACTCGGGACGAACGGGGATGGGGAGGGGTGAGGGTGCGCGGGGTTGGGATGTGGCCCGCGTGGGCAGGTGAAGCCTGCCCACCCTACGGGTAGTGGTGCCGGTTGGTACCGGGGTCAGGGTTTCATGCTGCCGGTGTCGAGGTAGCGCTGGTGCCAGGCTAGGGCTTCGGGGAGGAGGTGGGGGGTGTGTTTGCCGCGGCTGTCGCGGCTGGCGCGTTCGAAGTAGTCGTGGAGCAGGGGGCGGTAGTCGGGGTGGGCGCAGCGGTCGATGACGACGCGGGCGCGTTGTTTGGGGGAGAGGCCGCGCAGGTCGGCGAGGCCTTGTTCGGTGACGATGACGGCGACGTCGTGTTCGGTGTGGTCGACGTGGCTGGCCATGGGGACGATGCAGGAGATGGCGCCGTCCTTGGCGGTGCTGGGGGTGACGAAGCAGGAGAGGAAGGCGTTGCGGGCGAAGTCGCCGGAGCCGCCGATGCCGTTGATGATGGTGGTGCCGGCGACGTGGGTGGAGTTGACGTTGCCGTAGAGGTCGGCTTCGACCAGGCCGTTGATGGCGATGCAGCCGAGGCGGCGGATCAGTTCGGCGTGGTTGGAGATTTCCTGCGGGCGCAGGACGATGCGGCTGCGGTAGTGGCCGATGTTGGCGGCGAAGTCGGCGACGCCTTCGGGGCTGAGGGACAGGGCGGTGGCGGAGGCGGTGGTGATGGTGTCGCTGCGGATCAGGTCGAGCATGGCGTCCTGGATCACTTCGGTGTAGGCGGTGAGTTGTTCGAAGCCGCCTTGGCGCAGGCCGAGCAGGACGGCGTTGGCGATGTTGCCGACGCCGGATTGCAGGGGCAGCAGGTGCGGGCCGAGGCGGCCGTGGGCGATTTCGTGGCGCAGGAATTCGACCAGGTGGCCGGCGATGCGCACGCTGGTGTCGTCGGGCGGGCTGAAGCGGCCCTGGCGGTCGGGGGCGTGGCTGTGGACGACGGCGACGACTTTGGCGGGGTCGACGCGCAGGTAGGGTTCGCCGATGCGGTCGCCGGGGGCGACGAGGGGGATGGGCTTGCGATTGGGCGGCAGGGCGGTGCCGTAGTAGATGTCGTGCATGCCGTCGAGGCCGGCGGGCTGGGCGCTGTTGACTTCGAGGATGACCTGGCCGGCGAGGTCGAGCCAGGATTTGTTGTTGCCGACGGAGGTGGAGGGGATGAGGCGGCCGTCGGGGAGGATGCCGGCGACTTCGACCACGGCCATGTCGATGTGGCCGAGGAAGCCGAACCAGGCGTATTGGGCGACGTGGCCGAGGTGGATGTCCATGTATTCGATGCGGCCGCTGTTGATCAGGCGGCGCAGCTCGGGGTCGGACTGGTAGGGCAGGCGGAAGTCGATGCCGCCGGCGCGGGCCAGGGCGCCGTCGAGCTCGGGGGCGGTGGAGGCGCCGGTGAGGACGCGCAGGCCGAAGTGTTCGCCGCGGTCGGTGGCGGCGCTGATGCGGCGGGCCAGTTCCTGCGGTACGAGCTTGGGGTAGCCGGAGCCGGTGAAGCCGCTCATGCCGACGGTCATGCCGGGCTGGATGAGGGCGGCGGCCTGGGCGGCGGGCATGAGTTTGGCCTGGAAGGCGGGGTGCTGGATGCGGTCGGTCATGGCGGTCGTGGCGGGGCCGGACGGGGGGATGGTGGATGGTAGTCCGCGCGCGGCGGCGGGGGATTGACCTGGGTCAAGGGCGGGGGGGTGCGGGGCGTGTGGCGGCTGCAGCGCGCATCCGCGTGGGCAGATGAAGCCTGCCCACCCAGGCGCTATAGGCGCTGCGCGGCGACGATCTTTTGCTTGCGCTCCGATCGGGGTACCATCGGACGGTGAGGAGACAGCAGCGTGGCCTGGGCGGATGTGCCAGTGCCGGGGTGCTGAGGAGATGCGGGATGTGGGGCGCGGGTTGGCCCTGCCTGACCCGGCTCCGCGCTTGGCTTGGGGGCGTTCAATTAGAACAAAATGAAATCAACAGGCATCTTGTTGTGGGCCGTGGCGGCTGCCGTGTCGATGTCCGCCTGTGCGCCGGTGCCGGCGCAGCCGGCCAGGGCCGCGCCGGTTGCGGCGAAAACTGCGACGAAACCTGCGGTGCCGCCACCGGCGCCGTCGCCCGCAATGGCCGCGGTCCGGCCCGCGGCGCCGGTTCAGAAGGCGGCCCAGCCGGTACTGTCGGCGCAAAAGGGCGGGCCGCCGGTACCGTTCAATCAGAAGGCGGCCAACGATTGGGCGGTGAATATGCTGGTCGCCATCGACCGCAAGTGGGCGGTGCCGCGCCTGGCGGACCGCAAGCTGGCGGCCTCGGTCCAGGTGCGCATCAATTCCGCCGGAACGGTTCAGTACGCCGGCGTCGGCAGCGGTAGCGGCGATCCGGTTTACGACGCGTCGATCGTGCAGGCGATCTATCGGGCCAGCCCCTTGCCGTTGCCGCGCGATGCCAGCGTGTTCCGCAACAGTTTCTCCATCTGCGTCGGCGGGAACGTGCGCGGCTGCCAGTGAGGGCCGCGGGAGCGGTCCTTTCCGGGGGTGTGCGGCAGGACGGGGCATTTTGGTGAGGGGCATCGGCGTGCGCGGGGTGCTTCCTTGGCGACTGTGGTGCATCCGCGTAGGCAGATGAAGCCTGCCCACCCTACAGGCGCTGGCCGTCGGCCGGTGGCTTCCGTTGGTCCGCGGCAGGGGGTGGCGATTGATCTTGATCAATGCCGGCTGCGGCGGGGGGCGGTATTCATGCCCACTGGATTCTTGCGCGTGTACCGACGACCGATGATGCTTCAAGCCGGCAGTGGCGATGATGCAGTGCGGCATTGCGATACGCTGAACAGCCGTATCCGCGAGCTGCACCAGGAGTTGCGCGCCTATCTGCCGGCGGTGGACCGGATCGCGGTGTGTCTGCACGATGCGCTGACCGACGAGGTCAGCACGTTCCTCTACAGCCCGGATGACACGCCGCTGCGCAATTACCGCGTCAATCTGGCCGAGGCGCCGGCGCTGGATGCGATGCGCCGGGCGCGGCTGCCGCGTGTGGTGGACGATCTGGTCAACGCCTATGTTGGCTGCTCCGAGCACTCGGTGAAGCTGCGCGGCAGTGGCTTCCACGCCAGTTATACGGTGCCGATGTATGACGGCGATTGCTTCGTCGGGTTCATGTTTTTCAACTCGCGCCAGGTGGGGGCGTTTCCGCCGCTGGTGGTGCACCATCTCGACCTGGTGGTGCGGCTGATCGGCCTGATGATCGAGTGCGCGCTGCACAACCTGACGACGTTGACCGGCTCGCTCAGCGTGCTGCGCGATGTGGCCAACCTGCGCGACGACGAGACCGCGCGGCACCTGACGCGGATGGCGCAGTATTCGGCCATCATCGCGCGCGGCTACGCCGCGGAAGGCGGGCGCGATGACGAGTGGGTGGAGCAGGTGCACCGCTTCGCGCCGCTGCACGATATCGGCAAGATCGCGGTGTCCGATTCGCTGCTGCTCAGTACCCGGGAGCTGACGGCCGAGGAGCTCCGGGGCATGCAGCAGCACACGGTGCGCGGCGCCGAGCTGCTGCGCGCGCTGGTGGCGAAGCTGGGGCTCGACGGGGTGCCGTACGTGCAGGCGCTGTTCGACATCGCACGGCACCATCACGAGAGCTGGGACGGCAGCGGTTACCCGGACGGCCTGCGCGGCGAGGCGATCCCGCTGGAAGCGCGGATCGTGCGGGTGGCTGATGTGTTCGACGCGCTGACCACGCGCCGGCGTTACAAGTGCGCATGGCCGGTGGAGCAGGCGCTGCGGTACCTGGAGGACGGCTGCGGCACGATGTTCGACCCGCGCTGCGTGGAGGTGTTCAGGTCGGCCCTGCCGGCGGCGCTGCAGGTCATGGCGCGCTTTCAGGATACCTCCGCGGCCGATTACCACTAGCCGGTGTCATGTCCAAGCCGATCGATAGCGGAGCCTGCCTCCGCCTGCATCCGGGCCCGGGCGGTGCACCGCCGGTGGTGCCGGCCCCGGCGGTGAGGGCGGGCGGCGCGCGGCACGACAGCGCCCGCGATGCCGAGCCTACGGCGCGGCCGGACGCCCGGCTGCTGGAGCGGCTGTTCCTGGCGGAGAAGCTGCTGCTGGCGGTGGTGACGCTGGTGGCGGGAGGCGTGCTGCTGCTGTGGCTGGTGCCGGCGTTGCAGGCGCTGGCGCCGGCTGGCTGGTCGAAGATGGTGGCGTATACCGCGCTGATGCTGCTGCTGTCGGTGGCCGGCTTGCACCTGTCCGGCGAGCGGCGCTCGCCGCCGGCGGTGTGGGCCAGCCGCTGGCTGGGCGCGGCGGTGCTGCTGTTCAGCCTGCTGACCCTGATCGAGTACGCCAGCGGCCGGCCGTTGGGCTACGACCTGTGGTTGCCGCACGCGCCGGGGGCGCTGGCGCCGGGGCGGCCGGCGCCGCAGACGGCGCTGGCTTTCGCGCTGATCGGGGTGAGCCTGCTGCTGATGCGCGAGTCCGGGGGGCTGGCGGCGAAGCTGGGGGACGCGGTGCTGGCGCTGCTGACGATTCACGTGATGGTACTGATCGGTGCCTTCCTGTTCGGGGCGGCCGAGCTGCTGCGCGCCGACACCGCGAGCATGGCGGCGCCGCAGACGGTGTTCTGCCTGGCCTGCCTGAACTGCTGCGTGGCCGGGCGCCGCGCCGCCGGCGGCGGCCTGGTGGCGGTGCTGGTGGACATCGGCATGGGCGGGCGCGCGGTGCGCGCGCTGCTGCCGCTGCTGATCGCGATGCCGTTCGCGGCGTTCGCGCTGGCCGACTGGTGCATCCGCTCCGGGGCTTTGCGGCCGTCCTTCGCCTACGCGCTGGTGGCGGCCTGCACTTCGTCGGTGGTGTTCTGGATGACGGTGTATCTGGCGCGCCGCATCAACGTGCTGGAGAGCGATCTGCGCTCGATGTCGCTCACCGACGAGCTGACCGGCATCTATAACCGGCGCGGCTTCAAGATCCTCGGCGAGCAGGCGCTGCGCGAGGCGCGGCGCAACGGCAGCACGCTGACGGTGTTTTTCTTTGACCTGGACGGGCTCAAGGCAGTCAACGACAGCCAGGGGCACGATGCCGGCTCGCGCTTCATCGTCGATATGGCCGGGCTGCTGCGGGCGCAGTTCCGCGACGCCGATATCGTGGCGCGGGTGGGCGGGGACGAGTTCGCGGTGGTGACGCAGAGCGCCGAGGCCGGTGTGGCGCTGCGGCGCGTGGCGGAGGCGGCGCAGGCGCTCAACCAGTCGCGCAGCAACAGTTACCTGGTGCGCTATTCGGTCGGCGAGGCGGTGTACGACGCGGACAGCGGCGAGGCGTTCGAGCAGGTGGTGGGCCGGGCCGATATGCGCATGTACGAGCAGAAGCAGGCGAAGAAGGCTGCGGCGCGGCAGCTGAAAAGCGCGGCGTAGAGACGTCGGGTGTAGCGCAGTTGGGCGGGGTGTGTTCCCTCCCTCGATACGCGCTGCCTGGCAGCGCTACTCGGGACACTCGGAACGGCAGGCGCTGCTGGCGCAGCGCACTCGGGACGAACGGGAGTGGCTGGGGGATGGTGTGGGCGGGCGGCTTGCTCAGTTCGGCGGCGTGGACGCGTGCGCGGTGCGCACCCTACGGGCTGAATTCCAGATCGGGTACTCAAGGGTTTGGGCGTGACGGGGGCGGTCGGGCGCTTGTCGCCATGGTTGGTGCGCGTGGACAGTGCGCGGTCCCTCCCTCGATACGCGCTGCCTGGCAGCGCTACTCGGGACACTCGGAACGGCAGGCGCTGCTGGCGCAGCGCACTCGGGACGAACGGGAGTGGCTGGGGGATGGTGTGGGCGGGCGGCTTGCTCAGTTCGGCGGCGTGGACGCGTGCGCGGTGCGCACCCTACGGGCTGAATTCCAGATCGGGTACTCAAGGGTTTGGGCGTGACGGGGGCGGTCGGGTGCTTGTCGCCATGGTTGGTGCGCGTGGACAGTGCGCGGTCCCTCGATACGCGCTGCTGGCAGCGCTACTCGGGACATTCGGAACGGCGGGCGC
>CAYVKA010000031.1:0-50135 GCA_964451925.1 uncultured Nevskia sp.
TGGACGTCTACAACAAGTACCTCACCAACCAGGCCATCACCAGGCTGGGGCAGGCCTAGTTGAGACAGCGGCATTGCTGAGCCGGGCCGGCGCGGCGACGCGCCGGCCGGTTTTTTTCAGGCAGTCTCGGAGGCGAAGTCGGTGCTGCGCGTCAGCCCTTCCCAGCGGTCGATGTCGCCGGCCAGCTGCGCCAGCTTGGTGCGCGCGCGCTGCAGCGCGTCGCTGCCGAGCAGCAGGCGCAGCGGCGGCTGCGGCGCGTCCACCAGTTCGAGGATGGCCTGCGCCGCCAGCTCCGGGTCGCCCGGCTGCTGGCCGTCCAGCTCGCTCAGGCGCTGCGCGGTGCGGCCGCTGGTCTGGGCATAGTCGCCGATGCTGCGGCTGGCCTGCTGCAGCGAGCGCCCGGAGTGGAAGTCGGTGCGCAGCGCCCCCGGCTCGACAATGCTGACGCGGATGCCCAGCGGCGCCAGCTCCGCCGCCAGGCTCTCCGACATGCCTTCCAGCGCCGCCTTGCTGGCGGCGTACAGGCCGGTGCCTGGCTGCGGCGCCAGGCCGGCGATGGAGGAGATGTTCAGCACATGGCCGCTGCGCTGCTCGCGCAGCAGCGGCAGCACCGCCTGCAGCAGATGGTAGGCGCCGAAGAAGTTGGCGGCGAACAGCTCGTAGGTCTCGGTGGTGCTGACCTCCTCCACCGCGCCGATCAGGCCGTAGCCGGCATTGTTCACCACCACGTCCAGGCGCGGGCACAGCTGCATGGCGCGCCGCACCGCCGGGCGGATCTGCTCCGGGTCGGACACGTCCAGCGCGATCACGTGCAGGCGCGGCGAGGCGGGCAGGTCGCTGCGGCCGTTACGGCTGGTACCGATGACGCGGTCGCCGCGGGCCAAAGCGGCCTCCGCCAGGGCGCGGCCGAGGCCGCGTGAAATCCCCGTGATCAGCCAGTTCCTTGCCGGGTTGTTCATCTGAGGGCTCCTTTGCGTCATGCTGCAGATTCTCGCGGAGCGGGGAAACGGCGGCGATAGCGGATGCTGTTCAATGCTTGCCTAATCCTCCATAAAGCGGGAGTGGGGGCTTGCCCGGCGGTGGCGGCGGTGTAGAGTTTCGCGCATCGCGTTGCCGTCGCAACAGCAGGATCTGAACATGGGTTTTACGATCGAGGCCGCACGCCTGCACATGGTCGAGCTGATCGGGCGCCAGGTGCGCCACGAAGGCATCAATGCAACCTCCATGCCGGGCGTGGAGCTGATGCACAGCCGGCGCTCGACGCCGCGCACCCCGGTGGTCTACGAGCCGGCCATCTCGGTGCTGGTGCAGGGGCGCAAGCGCTGCTACCTGGCCGACCACGTGTTCACCTACGACCAGAGCAACTACCTGGTGACCTCGGTGCCGATGCCGTTCGAGGCGGAAACCGAGGCCAGCCCCGAGCTGCCGCTGTACGGCGTGCGGGTCAAGGTGGAGTTGAGCACCCTGGCCGAGCTGCTGCTGGAAATGGACGACCGCCTGCCGGACGGGCCGCAGACGCCCTGCGGCATCTACGCCACGCCGCTCGACCACGCGCTGAGCAGCGCCGTGGTGCGCCTGCTCGACTGCCTGGCCAGCCCGGTCGACGCGCGCATCCTCGGCCCGCAGGTGGTGCGCGAGATCGTCTACCGCGTGCTGTGCGGCGAGCAGGGCGCCGCCCTGCGCGCCCTGGCCACGCGCCAGAGCCATTGCGGCCGCATCGGCAAGGTGCTGCGCCACGTCCACGCCAACTACGCCAGCCCGCTGGACGTGGAGAGCATGGCGGACGAGGCCAGCATGAGCCTGTCCGCCTTCCACCATCACTTCAAGGCGGTGACCTCCTGCTCGCCGCTGCAATACCTCAAGACCATCCGCTTGCACCAGGCGCGCCTGCTGATGGTGCACGAGGGCGTCGGCGCCAGCACCGCCGCGCAGCGCGTCGGCTACGAGAGCCCGTCGCAGTTCAGCCGCGAGTTCAAGCGCCTGTTCGGCGCCAATCCCTCGACCGAGGCGGCGCGGGTCAGGGCGGCGCTGTAGCGTGGTGGCGCGGCCCGGCGGGCGCCCGTAGGGGATTCCGCCGGGTGTGATGGCGCCGCGCGTGGCGCCGGGTCCGCCGATCCGCTCCCGGCTTCAGGGCACCGGCCCGATTTCCAGCTCGATGCCGTTGAGCTCTGCGCTCAGCGGAATCTGGCACGACAGGCGCGAGTTCGGGCGCACCTCGACCAGTTCGCCGATGGCCTCCAGCATCATGCGCTCGTCTTCGCCCGGCTGCGGCAGGCGTTCGCCCCAGGCGGCGCCGATGTAAACATGGCAGGTGCCGCAGGCGCAGGCGCCGCCGCAGGTGCCTTCCACGCCCACGCCGGCTTCGCGCAGGACTTCCATCAGCGGGCGGGGGGTGTCGGCTTCGAGCCGGTGCGCGGTGCCGTCGCGGTCGGTAGCGAGTACTTCCACAGCCATTTTTTCAACTCTCCAAACCGCGACGCGCGCGCGGCCCCGGCCGCGCGCGCGTCGTCGATACCAATGAGAACGGCTCAAATCTTGTGGGAACGGCTCAAATCTTGTCCGAGTTTTCCCAGCCCGGGTAGAACTGCTTGAACCACTGGCGGTACTTGATGATCTGGCCGTCGCCGTCGCACAGCAGCGGCTTGGCGCGGTACTTCTTGTTGTTCCAGACGATCATGTCCACGCTCTCGAAGCCGGCGCTGCTCTCGCCCTCGGCCTCGCCGATGGAGTGGGCCACCAGGTGCTCTGCGATCGCCCGCTCCTTGCTGCCCGCCGGGTAATCCTTGTGGGTGAAGCTCATGTTCATCTGCGTCTTGTCGCGCGTGATCGGCACCGAGTAGGAGATCATGGTGGCGGTGACGCCATCCTTGGTGAAGCGCATCACGTTGAGGCCGGGGCCGTACATGTCGCCGATGATGTAGCCCATGCCGATGTTGATCTGCATCTTGTGGTCTTCGAAGGTGGCCGTGGTCGGCGGCACGATCGGCGCGCCGTGCAGGTACTTCAGGTGCACGTTGTCGACGCCGTTCTCGGCCACTTCCTGGATGGCGGTGTTGACCGAGCCGGTCCAGCGGCGCGGCTTGACGTAGCCGGACTCCTCCATCTCCGGGATCGCCGGCAGCTCCCACTGCGGGTCTTCCGCCTGCGGGTGGTACCAGGCCCAGATCAGGCCATAGCGCTCCTGCACCGGCAGGGTGCGCAGGATCGGCTGCTTCTTGCACACCGGCGGCATCACCTTGGCGTAGGGGATGGCCTTGCAGAAGCCGTCGGCGCCGTACTCCCAGTGGTGGAAGGTGCAGCGGATGTTGTCGCCCACCACCTTGCCGCCGTGGCCCAGGTGCGCGCCGAGGTGCGGGCAGTAGGGATCGGTGACGCCGACCTGGCCGCCCTCGCCGCGGAACATCACCCATTCCTGGTCGAGGAAGTTGACGTTCTTCACTTCGCCGGGCTGGATGCTGTCGGAGTAGGCGACGAAGAACCAGCCGGTGGGGATCGGGAAGGGATTGCGCTCCAGTCTCTGGGAATCGAGCAGCAGCTGCAGTTTGATCGGGGCGTTCATGAAGCTGTTCCTCTTGAGCGGGGGCCGGCGCGGCCGGCGTCTGGCAGGATCGGTTCCGCTGCGCCCAGAAGACCGGATACACGGCGGCAGCCTAATGATGAAAGCGGATCGGGCGCCCTGCCTCCCAGAAACGTATCTTGCTTTTTTGGCCGAATTGAGGCATTGCTAGCCTTTCGTCCCCTGGTCCGGGGCCAGGGAGGGGCGGAAAACCGGCAGCGGCTGCGGGGGTTTTCGTGCCCCGGCCGCGGGCCGTGCCGGGTCGCCATCCGCGGGGCCCGAAAACTTTTGGGGAGCTGCGCTCCCCGCATAATAACTTTCGAGGAGTTCTGAAGAATGCCAAGCAGCAAGAAGGGAAGTGCCAAGCCCGCCGCCAGGAAGAGCGCGGCGAAGAAGGCGCCGGCCAAGAAAGCCCCGGCAAAGAAGGCCGCGGCGAAGAAAGCGGCCAAGCCGCGCGGCGGCATCGCCATGCTGGTGACGCCGGATGCGGAGGTGGGCGCCATCGTCGGCACCAAGCCGCTGACCCGCGCCGACCTGACCAAGAAGATCTGGGCCTACATCAAGGCCAACGGACTGCAGGACAGCAAGAACAAGCGCAACATCAACGCCGACGCCAAGCTCAAGCCGGTGTTCGGCGGCAAGGCCCAGGTGTCGATGTTCGAGATGACCAAGCTGGTCAGCAAGCACGTCAAATAAGCCGCCGGCCCGGCAGCGCGGGGAGCGGGCGCGCGGCGTCCGCTCCCCGCACGCCGCGGCCGTGATCCCCGCCGCGATGGGCGGCGGCAGGCCCCGGGCTCAGGGCACCGCCTGCACCACCGGCGTGGTGTCGTGGAAACGTGTCATGTCCAGCGCCATCTCGCCGGTCGGCAGCTGGTCCATCACGTCGATGAACTCGTGGCCGAACAGCACGTTGTGGGCCGAATAGGTCTGCCGCGCGACCACCGAGGCGGAAATCGACTCGTCGTAGCCGCTGATCGAGACGATCAGCAGGCCGTTGTCCTCCTGCAGCTGCTGCGCCGTCATGCCCCATAGCGGGCTGTATTCGTCGATCACGTGAATCAGCGTCCACGACAGGCTGATCACCGGCGTGCTGGCCCGCTCCAGCTCCAGGTCGAGGAAGCGGCGCAGCACCTTGCCCTGGGCGGTGTGGGTGCGGCGCAGCAGCGTCAGCCGCGCCGAGGCCTCGGCGATCGTGCCGTGACGCCGGTTGACCACGCGCAGCATCAGCGCCTGGTGCTGCTCGTACGGCGCCACCACCGCCACGCGGCTGAACAGCAGGCGCGATTGTGGCCGCGAGAAGCGGGTGAAGACCAGGCCGGTGATCACCGCCATGCTCATCAGGCCGAAGATGATCTCGGTGGAGGCGACGACGTGGCCGTAGATATTGGCCGGGCTCATCACGCCGTAGCCGACCGTGGCCAGGGTCTCGATGCTGAAAAAGTAGTGGTCGAGGAACACGCCCGGCCGGGCGTTGTTGATGCAGCCCGGCACGGCGAAATAGAGCAGCGCGAACAGCAGGTTGGCGCTGAGGTAAAAGCTGACGGTGAGGGCGAAGAACACCGGCCAGGAAATGGTCAGCACCAGGTAGTAGGGATCGCGCAGGCTGTAGCGGCTCATGCCCAGCTTGAGCGCGTCGATGTCCCCCAGGTGGATGCGGACCGGCCTGCTTTTCATTCGGATCTGCTCTGCGGCGGCGGGACATCCCCGGCCGATGCGGATACTCGCGTGTTCCGCTGCGATCCTCAAGCCGGCGCGGGGCAAGCCGCCGGTTGACGCGATGCCCGGCTCAGGCCGCCACCGCCATGGTGATGCTGGCGACGTAGCCGTTGCCGGTGTCGCCGGTGACGGTGAGCAGCTGGTAAGTGTCGCCGCCGGCGCTGGTGCCGAACACCTGGTCGTTGGCGTCGGTGCTGCCCTTGCCCTGGTTGGCGGTGTAGCCCGAGCTTTCGTAGACGGTGGTATTGACCGCATCGGGGAAGGCGAACTGGCTGGTGCTGAGCAGGGCGTTGCGGTTGAAGCTGCTGTCCGGGTACACCTCGACATGGATGTGCGTGGCGCGCGGATCGTAGCGGCCGGGATAGATGGTGACGAAGGTCACCTCGCCGTTGCTGTCGCTCTGCTGCACGCCGCGCAGGAAGGTGTGGCCCTCGTAGTCGCCGCCGTTCTGGGTGGAGCTGTACTCCGAGTACGAGCCGTCCTTGTTGCAGTGCCAGATGTAGACGTAGACCCCGCTCAGCGCCGTGCAATTGCCGCTGCTGTTTTCCAGGCGGATGGTCAGGGTCAGCGGAATGCCGGTCTGGGTGTTGCTGCCGTCGATGTCGCTGGTGATGGTGCTGCGGATGATGCCGCTGTTGCTCAGCGCGTCCACCACCGTGCCGGAGCTGGTGTTGGAGCCGTCGGCCGGGTAGGGGCCGGCCGTTTCCTCGGGGATGGTGGTGCAGGTGCCGCTGCCGGTGGCGCCCGAGCTGCTGCCTGACGAGCTGCCCGACGAGCCGCCGGAGGAACTGCCGGACGAGCTGCCCGACGAGGAGGAGCCGCCGGAGGAGGAATTGCTGCCGCCGGAGCCGGCGGTGCCGCCGCCGCAGCCGCCGAGGAATGCCGCGCCCACCGCGCCGCCGAGCAGGCCCAGCGTCGCGCGCCGGGTCAGGGTTCGGGCCGCTGCCGCCGCGCCGTCCGTTTCAGCCGCCGCTGTGGTTTCACGCATGATGTCCGCCTTGATCGATGAATGGATGCAGGCGGCACTTCGTTGCCCCTTTGGCCCCGCGGTCCTCGCCCGGGTGCAAAATCCCTCAGGACGCGGCGCCGCAGGCCCATTTTTACAATTGCTTAACCGCGGTCCGGCCGGCGGCTGTCCTGCGCCGCGGCCGGGCGGAAGCCAGCACGCCGGGCTCGGCCTGGGCCAGCCGCGCTTCGGCGTGCTCGATGAAGCGGCGCACGCGCAGCGGCACGAAGCGCTTGCTGGGGTAGACGGCGTGGATGTCGGCGGGGTGGTCGATGCAGTCGTCGAGCACCGGCAGCAGCCTGCCGGCGAGGAGGTCGTCGGCCACGTCCCAGATGGCCTTGCGGGTGATGCCTTCGCCGCGCCGCGCCCAGTCATGCACCAGCTCGCCGCTGTCGCTGGCCAGCGCGCCGCTGACGGTGTGCAGCAGCGGCCCCTGCGGTGTGCGGAAATGCCAGGTGGCGCTGGCGCGCCCGGCGCGCAGCAGCGCGATGCAGCGGTGCCTGGCCAGCTCGGCCGGGGTGCGCGGCGTGCCGTGCTTCTTCAGGTAGGCGGGCGAGGCCACCAGCAGCAGGCGGTTGCCGGCGATGCGCCGCGCGACGCAGGCGGAGTCGCGCGGCTGGCCGATGCGCACCGCCAGGTCGTAGCCGCCCGCCAGCAGGTCCACCACCTCGTCGCTGAGGTGCAGGTGTACGCCGAGCTGCGGATGGGCACGGCAGAAGTCCGCCACCATCGGCCCCAGCCAGCGGCGGCCGAAGGCGTGGGTGGCGGTGATGCGCAAGGTGCCCTGCACCTGCGCGCTTTCGCCGGCGGCGACGCTGCCGGCTTCCTCCAGCTGGGTCAGCAGCGGCGCCACGCGCTCGTAGTAGGCGCCGCCCTCTTCGGTCAGGCTGAGGCGGCGCGAGCTGCGCTGCACCAGCCGCACGCCGAGGCTGCGCTCCAGCCGCGCCAGGCGCTTGCTGGCCACCGCCGGCGAGATCTTCAGCGTGCGCCCGGCGGCGGACAGGCTGCCGGCGCCCACCGCCAGCACGAACAGCTCCAGGTCCGGCAGTTCCACCGCGTCGGAAGCCATAGCCGCCTCATCTTCAACAAAAAGGAAAAGATAGTTTAGTGCTTTATGGCATTCCCGTTGAAGCCGCCAACGCCCACACTACGCGCCTCCGCTACCGCTGGAGTGGTTTCGATGAAGGCTTCCGCATTACCGCCGCCGCTGCTGGCCCTGGCGCTCGCCGCCTTCGGCATCGGCACCACCGAGTTCGTCATCATGGGGCTGCTGCCCGAGGTGGCGGGCGACCTGCGCGTGAGCATCCCGCGCGCCGGGCTGCTGGTCTCCGGCTACGCGCTGAGCGTGGCGGTGGGCGCGCCGATCCTGGCGGTGCTCACCGCCGCCATGCCGCGCAAGCGCGCACTGCTGCTGCTGCTCGGCCTGTTCATCGCCGGTAACGTGTTCGCCGCGCTGGCGCCAGGCTACGGCTGGCTGCTGGCGGCGCGGGTGGTGACGGCGTTCTGCCACGGCGCCTTCTTCGGCATCGGCGCGGTGGTCGCCGCCAGCCTGGTGCCGGCCAACCGCCAGGCCCAGGCCATCGCGCTGATGTTCACCGGGCTGACCCTGGCCAATGTGCTGGGCGTGCCGGCCGGCACCGCGCTGGGCCAGGCCGCCGGCTGGCGCGCCGCGTTCTGGGCGGTGAGCGCCATCGGCGTGCTGGCCAGCGCCGGCGTCGCCTGGTTCGTGCCGTCCACCCTGCCGCTGCCGCAGACCCACCTGATGCGCGAGTTCGCCGTGCTGCGCAAGCCGCAGGTGTGGATCGCGCTGGGCATGACCGTGCTCGGCTTCGGCGGCGTGTTCACCGTGTTCACCTACATCGCGCCGATCCTGGAGCAGGTCACCGGCGTCTCGCCGCACGCCGTCACCGGCATCCTGCTGCTGTTCGGCGCCGGCCTCACCGTCGGCAACACCCTCGGCGGCAAGCTGGCCGACTGGAAGCTGATGCCGGCGCTGATCGGCATCCTGGCAGTGCTGGCGCTGGTGCTGATCGTGTTCTCCGCCGCCATGCAGGCGCGCGGGCCGGCGATGCTCACTGTGTTCGTCTGGGGCGTGTTCGCCTTCGCCACCGTGCCGCCGCTGCAGATGCGCGTGGTGGCCAAGGCGGCGGAAGCGCCGAACCTGGCCTCCACGCTCAACATCGGCGCCTTCAACCTGGGCAACGCCCTTGGCGCCTGGCTCGGCGGCGCGGTCATCGCCCAGGGTGCGCCGCTCACCATGCTGCCCATCGCCGGCGCCGCGGTGGCGCTGGGCGGCCTGGCGCTGACCGTGTGGTCGGCGCTGCTCGACCGCAAGCCGGCGCCGCTGGTGGGCGCGGTGTGCGAAACGCGCTGAATCATCAACCATCGGGGGCCAGGACATGAGTGCCGACAAGGTGGCGCTGGTGGTGGGCGCGCAAGGCGTGATCGGGCGCAATCTGGTGCAGCATCTCGATGCGCTGGGCGACTGGCAGGTGGTCGGCCTGTCGCGCCGCGGCGGCGAGGGCAGTGCCCGCGTGCGCCACGTCGCCGTGGATCTGCTCGACCCGCGCGACAGCCGCGACAAGCTCGGCGGCCTGCACCCAGTCACGCACATCTTCTACGCCGCCTACCAGGAGCGGCCCAGCTGGGCCGAGCTGGTCGCGCCCAACCTGGCCATGCTGGTCAACGTGGTGGACGCGGTGGAGCCGCAAGCCGCCGGCCTGCGCCACATCAGCCTGATGCAGGGCTACAAGGTCTACGGCGCCCATCTCGGCCCGTTCAAAACCCCGGCGCGCGAGACCGACCCGCCGCACATGCCGCCGGAGTTCAATGTCGATCAGCAACAGTTCCTGCAGCAGCGCCAGTGCGGCAAGGCCTGGAGCTGGTCGGCGATCCGCCCCGCCGTGGTCGGCGGCTTCGCCCTCGGCAATCCGATGAACCTGGTCACCGCCATCGCCGTCTACGCCGCGATGAGCCGGGAGCTGGGCCTGCCGCTGCGCTTCCCCGGCAAGCCCGGCGCCTACGACAAGCTGCTGGAGATGACCGACGCCGGCCTGCTGGCCAAGGCCACCGTGTGGGCCGCCACCGACCCGCGCTGCGCCAACCAGGCTTTCAACATCAACAACGGCGACCTGTTCCGCTGGAGCGAGCTGTGGCCGAAGATCGCACAGTGGTTCGGGCTGGAAGCCGCGCCGCCGCTGCCGATGTCGCTGCACACGGTCATGGCCGACAAGGAGCCGCTGTGGCGCGCCATGATCCGGCGCCACGGCCTGCTGCAGACGCCGTACCAGGAGGTGTCCTCCTGGGGCTTCGCCGACTTCGTGTTTTCCTGGGACTACGACCTGTTCGCCGACGGCTCCAAGGCGCGGCGCTTCGGCTTCCACGAGTACGTGGAGACCGAGGCCATGTTCATGGGCCTGTTCGATGATTTGCGGCGGCGGCGCATCATTCCCTGAGCCGCCGCGACGGCGCGAGGGCGCGCGCAGCCTTGGCGCGCGCCGTCCATTGACCTGGATCAATGCCCGCCGCAGCGCGCGCGTCTAGCGTGGAAGCAGGCACACCGCGCGACGGATATCCCGATGGACACTTCCCAGCAGACCTTGTTCGAACGCATCGGCGGCGAGGAGGCCATTTCCGCGCTGTTGAGCGACTTCTACCGGCGCGTGCTGTCCGACCCGGCGCTGGCGCGCTATTTCCACGGCGTCAGCATGGACAAGCTGCAGCGCATGCAGTCCGAGTTGTTTTCCGCCGCGCTGGGCGGGCCGTTGCAGTACAGCGGGCGCCCGGTCATCCACGCCCACCAGCACCTGCACATCACGCTGGAGGATTACCAGCGGTTCATCAAGTACCTGTTCGAGACGCTGCGCGACTACCGGCTTACCGATGACGAAAGCTACGAGGTCGTCGGCCGCATCAACCTGTACACCGACGAGGTGCTGAGCTCCGGCGTGGGCCAGCTGGGGTAGGGCGGGGTCAGGCCGGGCGCCACGGCCTCGATTCCTGGCGCCTAAAGTCAAGCGGCGCGCCCCGGCGCCGCTGTTAAGCTGTGGCCGCACGCAGGAGAGCGGGCCGGGGCGCAAGCCCGGGCTCCACCGAAGGCGCAACCTCCCATGAACGCTCAGGTTCCAGTACTGCGTGCGCACATAGCCGTCTGAAGAGCGACCCGCGAAGCAACGGCGCGGGTCCGCCGAAGAAGCAACGCGGGAAGCCGCGGAAACTCTCAGGCCCCAGGACAGCGGGAGCGGCGCCGGCACACCCTTCCGGGGTGGCGGCGCCGTCTTCCCCGTTTACTGCGGAGACGAACATGAGGGTCATCGTACTGGGCGCCGGCGTCGTCGGCATCACCACGGCTTACTATCTCAACCGGCTGGGCTGCGACGTCACGGTGGTCGATCGGCAGCGTTACGCCGCGGCCGAAACCAGCTTCGCCAACGGCGGCCAGATCTCGGTCAGCCATGCCGAGCCCTGGGCCAATCCCGGGGCGCCGCTGAAAGTGTTGCAATGGCTGGGGCGGGAGGATGCGCCGCTGCTGTTCCGGCTGCGCGCCGACCTGCGGCAGTGGCTGTGGGGGCTGCGCTTCCTGTATGAATGCCTGCCGCAGCGCACGCGCCACAACATCCGCCAGATGGTCAATCTGGGCACCTACAGCCGCGCCATGCTGCAGGCGCTGCGCGCCGAGGAAGGCCTGCAGTACCAGCAGCGCACGCAGGGCATCCTGCATTTCTACACCGACGCGCGCGAATTCGAGGCCGCCGTCGAGCCGACGCGGCAGATGGTGGAGCTGGGCTGCGAGCGCCGCCTGATCTCGGCCGACGAGGCGCTGGCGATCGAGCCGGCGCTGCGCCATATCCGGCCCCGGCTGGCGGGAGCCACGTACACCGCCGCGGACGAGTCCGGCGACGCGCAGCAGTTCACCCGCGCGCTGGCCGAGCTGTGCGTGGCGCGCGGCGTGAAATTCCTGATGAGCCATCACATCACCGCGCTGCGGCAGGACGCCGGCGGCGTGGCGCACGTCGAGCTGACCGACCCCGAGGGCCGCTACAAGCGCTGCCAGGCCGATGCCTACGTGCTGTCGCTGGGCAGCTTCAGCCCGCAGCTGGCGCAGCAGCTCGGCGTGGGGCTGAACATCTACCCGGCCAAGGGCTACTCGGTGACCATGCCGGTGAAGGACGCCGCCATGGCGCACCAGGTGTCGCTGACCGACGACGAGTACAAGCTGGTGTTCTCGCGCCTGGGCGAGCAGCTGCGCATCGCCGGCACGGCTGAGCTGAACGGCTACGACCGCCAGCTCAACCCGGTGCGCTGCCAGGCCATCGTGCGCCGCGTCGAGCAGCTGTTCCCCGGCGCCGGCGACACCACCCAGGCACGCTACTGGAGCGGCCTGCGCCCGGCCACGCCGTCGAATGTGCCCTACATCGGCAGGAGCCGCGTCAAGCGCCTGTTTCTCAACACTGGCCACGGCACGCTGGGCTGGACCCACGGCTGCGGCTCCGGCAAGGCCCTCGCGGACATCGTCTGCGGCCACCGGCCGGACGTGGATTTCGCCTTCACCGGCATGCAGGAGCAGACCGCATGAGCGCAGGCAAGCCGGAGATGACTCCGTTTGAACGCCACGCGCTGGCGCACATCGCGCAGGAGCTGCTGTGGGACCCGGCCCTGATCCCGCTGGCCTCGTTCACGCCGCGCCAGCGCGCCGGCGTGGTGTCGATGCTGCGGCGCATGGCCGGCGAGGGCGCGCCGGACCGGAAACCGGGCGGCGGCGCGCGCGTGACCCGCTGAATCCGCGCCGCCGCGTGCGTGGCGCGGTGCATCGGGTGGTCAGTCGCGCCAGTCAGCCGTGTCAGCAGCTGGGTTTGACCTGGGGTTCCTGGCGCCTGCGCCGCAGGCGCATCAGCGCGGCGCCGTACAAGGCCACGTTCATGGTCAGCAGCAGCGTGGCCAGCGCCACCTGGTCCGATTCCTCCAGGCCGGGCGGGTAGATCAGCGGGATCAGGTAGTGGTCGATGAAGCCGCCGCCGTAGCCGGCTTCACCGGCCAGCCGGCGCCAATGGTTCTCCAGCGGGGTCAGCGGGCAGATGCCGTGCGACAGCTCGATCCACAGGCCCCAGGCCCAGGCCGGCGCGTGCAGCCAGGCCCAGCGCAGCCGCCACAGCACCAGCCAGCCGCCGAACACGGCGAACAGGATGAAGCACAGGTGGAAGGCGACGACGGCACCGGCGGCGATTTGGTAGGGCATGCGCGGCCGAGCATAGCGCAGGCCGCGCGGCCTGCTGCGGCCTTGATCCAGATCAAGGAACGCCGCCTGGGCTTCCCGCTACATTTCCGCTACGAATAGGGGAACCCGCCATGGTCTGTCACCTTTTCTCCGCCAAGGGCTTGTTCAGGAGCGGCGTGGTGCTGGCCATCGCCGCGACGGCCGGTGCGGCTTGCGCCAGTGCACCGGACGCCGATGGCTGGGGATGGAGGCTGGTCCGCAAGTACTGCTCCGAATGCCACGAAGTCCGGCCCAATCCGGCCAGCCATGCCGGCGCCGACGGCGCACCGAGCTTCGCGCACCTGGCACTCGATCCGTTCAAGGGCAGCCCGGCGCACCTCAGGTCGGTGCTCGGCGGCCCGCACTCCAGCATGCCGCCGCACCAGTTCAGCGACGGCGATGTCGACGCCATCGTCCGCTATTTCCAGGCGGTCAAAGCGGTCGCGCGTCAGCCCGCCCGCTGATTCCGTCAAGGCCCGCTGCTGCACAGGGCGGGCTCTGCTGCAAACCAGCACTCTTGTCCAGCAATCTTGCAAGGAGAAGCGGCATGAAGAAACGTTCAGTGGCATTTCTCGTTCTGGGCGCGATGATGGCGGCGAACGCCGCGCTGGCGGCGGACGTGGCGCAGCTGGCCAAGGACAAGCACTGTTTTGACTGTCACAGCACCAACTCCGATCGCGTCGGTCCCTCATTCCGCGACATCGGTCGCCGCTTCAACGGCTTGAACAACGCCAAACCCATGCTGGCGCACGCGATCGAGGTCGGCACCGACAACTCTTCGACCGCCTACCATTGGGGGCCGACGAAGATGCCGCCCGGCAGCGTGCGCGTCCCGGTCAGCCCAGACGAAGCCGCATTGCTGGCCGACTACGTCCTCAGTTTCCACTAGGGCCTGTTAACACTGATTGGGTCGCTGCGACGGAGGTCATTGTTGCGCAGCGCCTAGTCGGACAGGACGCGGCATGGTGATTCCATGCAAGTCCTGGCCGGCGTAGCGATGCGCAACAATGGCCCCGTCCCTCCGGGTTGCGCTCAAAATCGCGCCAGGCGGCGTTGTCAGACCTGGCCATGGAATCACCATGGCCAGGTCTTCCGCCCTGCCTGACGCGATTTTGAGCAGCAACGCAGCGATCCAATCAGTGTTAACAGGCCCTAGAACCGCGTCGTCCGCCACGCCGGCACCTCGTCCCGGCCGCGGCGGGGCGCTCAGCCGGCCGCGCTGTCGCCGCGGTGCGCGGCCAGCGACTGCGACAGGCCGCGGGTGATGGCGACCATGGTGGCGGCGGAGCGCTGCAGGCCGTAGACCGTCAGCGGGAAGTCGAGCGGCTGCTGCAGGGCCCAGATGCGCTCGTGCTCCTGCGGCGGCAGGATCTGCGCCGGCTCGCCCACCGCCACCCAGCCGATCGGCACGGTGCTGCCCGGCGGCAGCTGCGTGCGCAGGTGCACCACGCCGTTGATGCGCACTTCGCTGCCCTGGCCGATGCGCGCGGCGTGGAACACCGCGGCGCCGGTGGCGATGAACACCTCGTCCTCCACGGTGCAGCCGGCCAGATGCGTGTTGGGGCCGACCAGACAGTTGTTGCCGATGCGCAGATCGTGACGCCCGGTACTGCGCAGGACTGCATTCTCCATGACGATGCACTCGGCGCCGAGCTGGATGCTGCCGCCCTCGGCGATCAGCTGCGCGCCGAACAGCACGCGGCAGCCCGGGCCGACGCGCACGTCGCCGCACAGCACCGCGTTGGGCGCGACGTAGGCGGCGGGATCGACCTGCGGCGACCGGCCGGCGTGGCTCAGCAGCATCGCTCAGTGCCGCCGCGCGCCGTCACTGGCGGCGCGAGAACGAGACCGCGTAGGCGTTGTTGCGCGTGCCGACCAGCGGATCGTCCGACAGCTCGATGCCGTCGGTGAGCTGGCCGGGCAGGAACAGCAGCTTCTTCTGCGCCGCGAGGCTGTCCCGCACCGCCTTGTCCAGCGTCAGCGTGCCCAGCTCCACCACCTTGCGCTGCGCCGGCCAGGGCTGCGACGGGTCCTTGGTGCTGTCGCCCGCTGCGGCCAGCTGGGCCTTGAGATGGAACACCACCGGCTTCCTGGCGATGCGCTTGGGCAGGTCATCGACGAGGAAATCCGGGGCCTTCTTCTCCGCCACCGCCGGCGTCAGGTGCACCACTTTTGCCGGCTGCATGATGTAGCGTACCGCCTGGCGGGTGCCGTCCTTGTTGACGAAGATGAAGGCGTCGATGCCGTAGTAGGCCTCGTCGGCGAAGCTGTCCGGCGTGGCCACCGTGGCGAAGGCCTTGGGCACGCTCGGGTGGCTGGCCACGTACTGCTCGAACTTGGTCGGTTTGGGCGCGTCCGCCGGGCTGTCGGCGATGGCCTGCAGCAGATCGCGGAAGTCCTCGCCGGTGGCCACGGGGAAGAACTTGAGCGAGTTGATCACCATGTCGGTGTCGGCGCCGCCGGGCAGGTGGAACTTGATCGCCATGCCATGCGGGTTGGCGTTGTTGGAGCCGTCCGGCACATCGGGCAGGCCGCCCGAGTCGGAGAAGCGCACCGTCACCGGGATGGTGCTGCCGTCGAACAGCGCGGCGCGGCTCAGCGCCGCCGCTCCCGGCGCCGCCTTGAAGCGGCCTTCCACCACCACGCCCTTGGCGTGGTTGGCGCGGAAGCCGGGATGCTTGCCGTAGATCTTGTTCATGGTGTCGACGATCTGCGTCGGCACCGGCGCGTCGTCGGCCGCGGCCAGCCCGCAGCCCGCGGCGGCCAGCAAACCGGCCAAAGCCAATGCAAGCCTGTTTCCGTGCATGCTCACTTCTCCCTGATGTCGATTCGATGGGTGCTGCCTGCGGCCATTCTGGCACAGGTCCGTGGTCAAGCCGTGACCAGGGCTGCGCGCCGCGACGCCCCCGGCGCCGCCGCGCCATGGGCTCAGCCGCGCGGCTGCTGCGCGGCGCGGGCCAGCGCGTCATCGAGCCGGTCGTTGCCCCAGTACATCTCCGCGCCGACGAAGAAGGTCGGCGCGCCGAACACGCCGCGGGCGCGGGCGCTCTCGGTCTGCTGGCGCAGCCGCAGCTTGTTGGCCTCGGTCTGCGCCTGGGCAATCAGCTGCGCCGCGGGCAGGCCCAGTTCGCGCAGCACGCCGCCGACCTGATCGGGCGCGTCGATGTCCTGGTCCTCGGCGAAGTTGAGCATCATCATCATGCGGCAGTAGTCGGCCATCCACGGCTGCTCGGCGCCGAGCAGCGCCACGCGCATCGGCAGCAGCGCCATGCGCGGGAAGGTGCTGGGGCGGGTCCAGGGCAGGCCGTACTTGTGGCATTGCCGCTGCATGTCCTGCCACACGTAGGCGCCCTTGGCCGGCTGCAGCGCGAACGGCGAAGTGTCCCAGCCCAGGGACTTGAAGATCGGGCCGAGCAGGAACGGCCGCCACAGCACGCGCACGCCGCGCCGCGCCGCCGCGTCCTCGATGCGCATCGCGCTGAGGTAGCTGTAGTTGCTGCCGAACTCGAACCAGAATTCGATTTCCGGTCCGCCGCCGCCCGCCTGGGGCGTGCCTGTGCTCATGCCGCTGTCTCCTGGAACCTGCTTCGGGAACCTGATGGCGCAGCGCCGGTCGGCCGGCCGCCGGCGTGGCCGGCCGGCACCCGTCGCAGGGCTGTCCCGCCCAGTTTATCGGGCGGCGCGGGTGCGGTGTGAGGTACAGTTCCACACTTGATCGGGGCGCACACCAACCGGAGACGAAGTCTGATGCGATCGATGCACTGCACGCTGGCCCTGGGCTGGGCCCTTGGCTGCGCCATGCTGCTGGCAGGCTGTTGCGGCTCCAAGGTCAGGCCGCTGCCGCAGCGCCTGGTGAAGATGGGCTATGCCGAGCAGCCCGCGGTGCAGAGCGTGCCGCACTACACGGTGGAAGGCTGGCACGCGCTCGACGCGCGGCACATCATCGTCGAGACCGGCACCGCCACCGACTACCTGATCACGCTGGCGCAGGACTGCGAGGCGATGCAGTCGGCGGTGACCATCGGCTTCTCCTCGGTCAACGGCGACCTGCAGCTGTCCGATGATCTGATCATCCACCAGGTGCAGAACAACTACCGCTGCGCGCTGCAGGCGATCAACCCGCTGAAGCGCTAGCTGCTAGCTGCCTGCCGGGCCCGCCGGCGGGCGGCTGCCGAGAGCGGCTTCGACCAGCGCCGTGTCGCCGTACTCGGTCAGCTCCCGCACCTGGCCGTTGGCCAGGCGGTAGATGAAGCAATAGCGGTTGTTGTAGGGCAGGCCGGCGCGGGTCACGGCCTCGCCGCGCGCCTCCACCATCACCTCGTCGCCTTCGGCGATGAAGCGCAACGCGTGCGCCCGGTAGCGCCCGGCGAGGCGCTGGCCGAGCGGTCGCAGCAGCTGTTCCAGCACCGCTGGCTTGCCCTCGTAGCAGCCGGACCAGGCGGTGCTGCCGCTGACCGTCCAGCGCACATCGTCGGCCAGGCAGTGCAGCAGCGGCGCGGAATTGCCCTGTGCCAGCTCGGCATAGACCTGCTGCAGCAGCCGCTTGTTGCTTTCGGTACTCATGGCTTGCCTCTCCTGCGTGTGCCGCCGGGCGGTGCGCCGGCGCGCGTGACCGGGTCGCGGGCGGGCCGCTGGCCGCTGCTCAGCCACTCGCCGTAGAAATCCAGCTTGCCGTCGAGCAATTGCAGCGCCTCGGTCCACTCGGCGATGGTCTGCTCGACACGGGCGCGGTGCGCCGCCAGCAGCTCGCGCCGCTGCCGCAGCGTGGCGCTGCCCTGCCGGGCCAGCGTGGTGTACTGGCGCATCGCGGCGATGGACATGCCGGTGCGGCGCAGCCGCTCCATCAGCTCCAGCCAGCCCTGGTGGCGCTCGCTGTAGACGCGGCGGCCGCCGCCGTCGCGCTGTACGCCCGGGATCAGCCCCTGCGCCTCGTACCAGCGGATAGCGTGCACGCTGCGGCCGGTGCGGCTGGCGAGTTCGCCGATATGGAAACTGGCAGGCATGGAACGCTCCTCGGACCCTGGCCTATTGGACCTGCTAGAGCGTACTCGAGGTCAAGCCCGGCGCCCCGGCCGCGATATGCTAGCCCCAGGGCGGACCCGCCGACGCGGCGGGACCCCTCGTAACAATCTCAGGGGGAGTCCATGCCGAACCCATCCGGCCTGCTGTGGCTGTACCTGGCCAATGCGGCCATCCTGATCACGCACCAGATCGACGCCTCGTTCTGGCACGAATGGGACCTGTTCGGCGTTCCCGGCGGCAGCCAGGTCAACCTGCTGCTCAACATCCCGCTGGTGGCGCTGGTGCTGTACGGCGTGGTGGCGCTGGCGCAGGGCCGGCCGGCCGGGCGCTATCTCTACGGCCTGCTGGCCGCCACCGGCGTGTTCACCGCTGTCATCCATTGCTGGTTCCTGCTGCACGACGCCCCGGAGTTCCGCCTGCCGGTGTCCCTGGGCCTGCTGGCGGCGACACTGTCGATGTCGCTGGCGCAGCTCTCCGCATGGTCGCGGCTGCCCAGGCATGGCTGAGCCCGGCCCCCCGCATTCCGGCGGCGGCGCCCGCGCGCTGGCCTGGCTGGCGCTGGCGCTGCTGCTGCTGGTGGCGCTGGTGACGCGGGAGCTGCGTCTATGGTGAAGGTGCCGGCGCGGCGCGGATGCTCCATCATGCCGCCACCGCAAAGCACTCAAAGGAGATGACGATGGACGTATCCGTAGCCGTGGAAGCGGAGCGCAAGGGCAGGAGCGTGTCCTACCTGGTCAGGCTGCAGTCCGAGGTATTCGAGCTGAATATCCACATCCCCGCGGCGGAGGTGGAGGAGCTGAAACTGGTGCCGAGCACTTCGTGGGACGAGGGCTCGATGCAGATCGGCGAATCCGCCGGTGCGCCGGTGTTCTGGTCCACCGAGGACGGCGTGGTGGCGCTGCTGATCGGCGAGGACGACGAGGACTGGGACATCGCCCTGTCGGTGCCGGTGGCGGTGATCGAGCAGATCCTGCAGGCCATCGCCAGCGCCAGAACCTGAGCGGCATTAACACTTCTTAACCTTGTGCTGAAGGCGCGGCGTAAGACGGCGCGTTCATCGTGCCTTCAGTTTGGTTTTGCAAAATCCGGTACAGCAATCCCGCTGCGTACCGCATCACAAGGAGAGTGTCACATGAAGTCCACCACCAAGGCGCTGCTGTCCGGCGCGCTGCTGCTGCTGACCCTGCCGTTCGCCGCCAGTGCCGACCTTCCCGGCAAACACCCGTTCTACCTGCACGCCCTGACCGATCTGCGCGGCGCGCGCTGGATGCTCGAGCATCGCCCCGGCGACGCCGCGGTGAGCGGCCAGGAAGACGTGGCCATCACCGAGATCGACGCCGCCATCGGCGAGATCAAGCGCGCCGCGATCGACGACGGCAAGGACGTCCACGACCACCCGCCGATGGACGTGCCGCCGGATCATCCGGGCCGCCTGCACAAGGCGCTGGAAGTGCTGCGCAAGGTGCACGCCGACGTGGCGCGCGAAGAGGATGATCCCGAGACCCGCGGCCTGCGCAACCGCGCGGTGGGTCACATCGACGGCGCCATCCACGCCACCGAGCACGCCATCCACGACGTCGAGCACGGCCGCTAGCCGACGAGCCGCGCCGGGTTCCCGGCCGGCACCGAAACGCCGCGACAGCCGTCGCGGCGTTTTTTTTGGTGGGCGGTGCAGAGCGGAAGCGGGCGCACGGCTGCGCGGGTGGGGTGGCGGCGCCGAGGCCCGGGGACCGGTTTGGGACGAACCGTGGCGCGGCGGCTGGCGCGGACCGGCTATGCTTGCGCCATCAGATTGCGGAGAACAACCCATGAGGAGCATCGTGGCGGGGATGTCGTTGCTGCTGGCGGCCGGCGCGCCGGCCGCGGAGCGCCTGAGCTATCCGCCGGCCGCGCGCGGCGAGGTGGTGGACCAGTATCACGGCGTGCAGGTGCCGGACCCGTACCGCTGGATGGAGGATATCGATTCGCCCCAGACCCGCGCCTGGGTCGAGGCCGAGGCCGCGCTGAGCAGCGGCTACCTGGCGGCGATCCCGGGCCGAGACCGCATCGCCGCGCGCATGCGCGGCATCTGGAACTTCGAGCGCTGGAGCGCGCCGGTGAAGCACGGCCCCTGGTGGATCTACGCCCACAACGACGGCTTGCAGAACCAGTCGGTACTGTTCGCCACGCGCGACCCGAAGGACAAGGGCAAGGTGCTGCTCGACCCCAACACGCTGTCCGCGGACGGCACCGTGTCGCTGCGTGAAAGCGCGGTGTCGGACGACGGCCGCTACTTCGCCTACGCCCTGTCGCAAGCCGGTTCGGACTGGCAGGTCTGGCGCGTGCGCGACGTGGCCAGCGGCCAGGACCTGCCGGACGAGCTGCGCTGGTCCAAGGCCGGCGGCGGCAGCTGGCGCAAGGACGGCTCCGGCTTCTACTACACCGTCTACGACGCGCCCAAGGAGGGCGAGCTGCTCAAGGCCGCCAACCAGTATGAAAAGCTGTACTTCCACAAGCTCGGCACGCCGCAGTCGGCCGACACGCTGGTCTACACGCGCAGCGACGATCCGGACTGGTTCGTCGGCGGCGAGGTCACCGACGACGGGCGCTACCTGATCATCAGCGCCAGCTACGGCGACCAGGTGCAGAACACGCTGCTGGTGCAGGACCTGTCCGCGCCGGACGGCAGGATTGCCGAGATCATTCCCAAGCCGACGGCGCAGTACAGCGTCATCGGCAACATCGGCCCGGTGCTGTACGTGCAGACCGACGACAACGCGCCGCGCTATCGCATCATCGCCATCGACCTCGACCATCCGGAACCGCAGCAGTGGCGCACGGTGGTGCCCGAGGGGCGCGACACGCTCGACCAGGCCAGCCTGGTCGGCGGCCAGATCGTGGCCCAGTACCTGCAGGACGCGCACAGCGCGGTGCGCCGCTACAGCCCGCAGGGCCAGCTGCTGGGCGAGGTGAAGCTGCCGGGCCTGGGCACCGCCAGCGGCTTCGCCGGGCGCATCGAGGACCAGGACACCTATTACAGTTACAGCAGCTACACCACGCCGGCCTCGGTCTACCGTCTGCAGCTGAAGAGCGGCAGGTCCACGCCCTGGCACGCGCCGAAGCTGCAGGGCTTCAAGCCGGCCCAGTACGAGAGCCGCCAGGTGTTCTTCCCCGGCAAGGACGGCACGCAGGTGCCGATGATCATCACCGCGCGCAAGGGCGTGAAGCTGGACGGCGGCAACCCGACCATCCTCTACGGCTACGGCGGCTTCAACATCTCGGTGCAGCCGGCGTTCTCGCCGGCGGTGGCCACCTGGATCGGCATGGGCGGGGTCTACGCCGTGGCCAATCTGCGCGGCGGTGGCGAGTATGGCCGCGCCTGGCACGAGGGCGGCATGAAGACGCACAAGCAGAACGTATTCGACGACTTCATCGGCGCCGCCGAGTATCTGATCGCGCAGCGCTGGACCAGCCCGAAGCGGCTGGCGGTGTACGGCCGCTCCAACGGCGGCCTGCTGATCGGCGCCGTGACCGAGCAGCGCCCGGACCTGTTCGCCGCGGTGGTGCCGCAGGTGGGCGTGATGGACATGCTGCGCTTCCGCGACTTCACCGTCGGCAAGGGCTGGGAGTCGGACTACGGCTCGGTGGAGAACGAGGACGAGTTCAAGGCGCTGCTGGCCTATTCGCCGTACCACAACGTCAAGGCCGGCGTGGATTACCCGCCGATGCTGATCCTCACCGGCGACCACGACGACCGCGTCTACCCGGCGCACAGCTTCAAGTTCGCCGCGGCGATGCAGCACGCCGATGCGGACGGCAGGCCGATCCTGATCCGCATCGACCTGAACGCCGGACACGGCTCGGGCAAGCCCACCGCCAAGCTGATCGAGGAATACGCCGATATCTACGCTTTCGTGCTCAATGCCATGGGCCTGGCGCATTAGCGGCCCGGCCCGGCCCGGCCCGGCGCGGCGGGCTTTACCCGGCCGGTGCACACCGAACGCCGCCGTTGGTCTATGCTTTTCGTTTCAGGCCCGGCGGACGTTCCGGGCCGCCAGGAACACGGGATCAGAATGTCGATGAATCGGTTTGGGGGTGGGTGGGTGTTGCTGTGCGGGCCGGCGCTGTGCCTGCTGGCCGGCTGCTCGATGTTCGGCGGCGGGCATGAGGCGGCGGCCGGGCCGCCGAGCAATGCCAGCTGCCCGCCGGCGGAGCAGATGCAGCAGGCGGCCGACAGCGACTACGGCCGCAGCCTGCTGGCGCGGCTGTCGCAGCGCGTGACCTATCCCGCGGATGCGCTCAACGCCGGCCAGGTCGGCGTGGTGCGCCTGTGCGCGCGTCTGAACCGCGACGGCGAGCTGCTCGACGGGCGCATCGCCTCCGGCAGCGGCTATCCGCTGCTCGACGGCGCCGCGCTGGTGGCGCTGGGCGGGCTCAAGTACGGCAAGGAGCGCACGGCGCTGCCCAAAGACCTGGCGCCGGGGCAGCGGCATGTGTGGATCGCCATCCCGATCAACTTCGCCCCCGGTCCGCACGCCGGCAGCGGCGACCTGCCGGCGCCGGAGCGGCGGCCGTGCAAGGACAGCGGCAGCAAGGACGGCGACAGCGGCGCACGCGAAGTCAGTAGCGAGGACTGGGATGGCTTCCCGGCGCAGTTCTCCAGCGCGGTGCGCAAGGAGCTGACCTATCCGCCGCAGGCCTTCGAGGCCAAGGAAGCCGGCACCACGCAACTGTGCGTGTCGCTGGACCGCGACTCGCACCTGCTCGGCGTGTCGGTCAGCCGCAGCTCCGGCTCGCCGATGCTCGACGGCGCCTCGCTTGCCGCGCTGGGCCTGATCGATCTCAAGGGCGAGATTCCCAGCCTGCCGGACCGCGTGCGGCAGGGCCACGACTCGGTGACCTTCAACCAGGAAATCGAGTGGAAGCCGAAGTCGACGGAATAGCGCGCCGCGGCGCCCGGCGCTGAGCCTGGCGCCGCGCTTCAGCCCGGCGCCGGCGGCCGCGCCGCCGGGTATTGCGGCAGCCCGTCGCGGATCTCGTACCAGGGCGCCTTGGAGGCGACGTAGGAATGCACCTGCGGCGCCAGCGTTGGCGCCTGGTCGAGCGTGCCCAGGCGCAGGTGCACCATGCCGCGCAGCGGCTTTTCCGCGTACAGGCTGGAGCCGCACAGGCTGCAGAAGGCCAGCACGGTATTCCCGCTCTTGCGGTAGCGGCCGATGTGCGCCTCGCCCCTGAGCAGGCGCAGCCCGGCCAGCGGCACGCCGCCATAGGCGGAAAAGGCCGAGCCGGAGAAGCGGCGGCAGTCGCTGCAATGGCAGTAGCCGGCGTAGCGGAAGTCATCGGGCACGCAGTACTCGACCGCGCCGCAGAGGCAGCGGCCGTGGAGCTGCTTCACGCTAGGTTGCGCCGCTTCATCGCCGGACCTTTCCATCGCTCGCCTTCCTGCGCGCGGGACGGCGATGCGGCTACGGCTTGCCTGCCGCCGGCTGGTCCAGGTTGTCGGCGATGATTTTCGCCACAAGCTGGTCGGCCTGCTGCGCGTCCTTGGCGTAGACGTCGGTCTGGTGCGCGGGCACCGCCGGCGAGCTGCCGATATCCTGGCCGCTCTGGTCGTGCACGTCGATGCTGGCCTGCATTGACAGGCCCACGCGCAGCGGGTGCTCGGCCAGTTCCTTCGGGTCCAGGCTGATGCGCACCGGCAGGCGCTGCACCACCTTGATCCAGTTGCCGGTGGCATTCTGCGCCGGCAGCAGGGCGAAGGCGCCGCCGGTGCCGGGGGAGAAGCCGGCCACCTTGCCGTGGTAGCGCACGTCGCCGCCGTAGAGGTCGGCGGTCAGCGTCACCGGCTGGCCGATGCGCACGCGCTCCAGCCGCACCTCGGTGAAGTTGGCGTCGACCCACACCTGGCTCAGCGGCACCACCGACATCAGCACGCTGCCCGGAGCCACGCGCTGGCCCACCTGCACCGCGCGCTGCGCCACATAGCCGTCGACCGGCGCCGGCACGCGGGTGCGGGCGAAGTTGAGATAGGCGTTGCGCACCCGCGCCGCCGCCTGCAGCACATTGGGGTGGGCCGGCACCGGGCCCTGGCCGCTGAGCGCCTGGTTGGAGCTGAGCTGGGTGCGGGCGATGACCAGGTTGGCGTTGGCCGCCTTGACCGAGTCGCGGGCGTGATCCAGCTCCTCGCGCGACACCGAGCCGCCGGCGGCCTGGCGCCGCCGCAGGTCGTCCTGGGCACGCGCCAGCTCGGTCTCGCGGGCGCTGACGGTGGCAGCGTACTGGTCGTTATTGCCGTAGATGGTGCGCACCTGGCGCACGGTCTGCGCCAGGTCGGCCTCGGCCTGCGCCAGCGCCACCTGCGCGTCAGTCGGGTCGATCTGCACCAGCGCCTGGCCGGCCTTCACCGCCTGCGTGTCGTCGGCGTTGACCGCCACCACCATGCCGCCGACCTGCGGCGTGATCTGCACCACGTTGCCGTTGACGTAGGCGTTGTCGGTTTCCTCGTAGAAGCGCGCGTGCAGCAGCCAGTACAGGCCGTAGAGCAGGCCGGCGGCGACGAGCACCAGGATGAAGCCGACGATGGCGCGCCGCCGGGTGCCGTCTTCGAAGCCGTTCTGCGAGGGCGCGGCGGACTCACTCATGTTGGGTTCCCGGTCGGTCATCGTGCGTTATGGGGTGCGCCGGCCGGCGCTTCCGGCGCGGCCAGGGCCAGGCCGGCGGCGCGGGCGTCGAAGCCGCCGCCCAGCGATTTGATCAGCGCGATCTGCAGGCTGCGGCGGCGCGCCTCCAGGTCGATGCTGCGCTGACGCGCCGCGAGCAGGCCGGCCTGGGCGTTGAGCAGCGTCAGTTCCGAGGCGAGGCCGGCGCGGTGGCGCTGCTCGACCAGGGCATAGGCGCGCTCGCTCTGCTGCAGCGCCTGGGTCTGCGACTGCAGCTGCAGTTCCGCCGCCCGCACCGAGGCGATCTGGTCGGCGACATCGGTCAGCGCGCTGTTCAGGGTCTGGTTGTAGTTGGCCACCGCGGCGTCATATTGCGCGTACTGGCCCTTGAGGTTGGCGCGCAGCTGCCCGCCTTCGAAAATCGGCAGGGTGAAGGCCGGCTGCACGCCGAAACCCTTGGCGTAGGAGCGGGTCAGGTCGCTGAGGCCGAAGGAGAAGTAGCCGGCGAAGGCGGTGAGGTTGACGTCCGGGTAGAAGCGCGCCTTGGCCACCTTGGTCTGCTGGTTGGCCGCTTCCACCTGCCAGCGCGCGGCGACGATGTCCGGGCGGCGGCCGAGCAGATCCAGCGGGATGTTGTCCGGCAGCTTCGGCGCCGACAGGTTGGCCAGGCGCGGCCGCCGGATGCCGAGGCCGCGTCCCGGACCTTGTCCGAGCAGGGCGCCGAGCTGGTAGCGCGTCAGCAGGATCTGCTCGTCGAGCTGCGCCAGCTGGGTGCGCGCCTCGGCCGCATTCTGCGCCGCCTGGCTTTGATCCAGTTCGCTGTCCAGCCCGGCCTTGTAGCGGGTATCGGACAGCCGGCTTAGGTTTTCGCGCTGCTGGCCCAGCTGCTCGGTCACGTCGCGGGTGGCGTACTGCTGCGCCAGCTGGTTGTAGGTGCTGGCCAGCGCGGTGGTCAGCGACAGGCGCGCCTGTTGCGCCTGGGCGTCCGCGGCGCGCGCCTGCGACACGGCGCTGGCCAGCGTGGCGCTGTTCTTGCCCCACAGGTCGAGTTCATAGCTGAGACTGAGGAAGGCCTGGCCGGAGTTGGACCAGGAGCTGCTCGGCTGTGTCGGGCCGGCCGGAGTCTGCAGGCCGATGTTCTGGTACAGATAGCTGCGCCCGGCGGCGCCGGAGGCATAGGCCTGCGGCAGCGCGGCGCCGTGCGCGCCCTCGGCCTGCGCCAGCGCCTCGGCGATGCGCGCCTGCGCGCTCTGGATGTCGGGGTTGTGGGCCAGCGCCTCGGCGGTGAGGCTTTGCAGCTGGGGATCGCCGAAGCGCTTGACCCAGTCCGCATCCGGCCAGCTGCCGCCGCTGCCGGCGAGGCTGTCGCCGGTCTTGTAGGACTGCGCCGGCGCCAGCTGCTGCACCGGGTGGATGCCCAGATAGTTGGCACAGCCGCCCAGGCCCAGCAGCAAGGCGGCCAGCGGCACGAGCCGCCAACGCGGTCGCGGCGGAACGGGCGGATGCTCGGGCAGGGCGGTCATGCGTGTGTTATGGGCACGGACAGTACGTTGAGGCGCTGTGGCACGAAAGCTGGCACGCAGACATTGTGCCGGGCCATCCCGGCGGATGGTTCGGAAGCGGCGGCATTCTATGCTGGAACGGCCGCGCGCTGCCAAGGGTGCGGAACTACTAATGACCTGGCGTGCGCCCGGCTGTGCCCAGACCCTCGATCACCTCGGCCGCCCGGGCGCAGACCGTGGCCGGCGCATCGACGCGGGCCTGCAAGGCCTTGCAGCTGGCGCGGATCGAATCGTCGTCCAGCAGCCTGCGCACCGCCGCCGCCATCGCTCCGGTCTGCGGCTGGTCCAGGCGCAGGCCGCCACCGATGCGCTGCAGCCGCTCGGCGTTGTCGAACTGGTCGAACACGCAGGGCAGCGCCAGCTGCGGGATGCCGGCCGCCAGCGCCTGCGCGATGCTGCCGAGGCCGCCGTGATGGATCAGCGCCGCGCTCCTGGGCAGCAGTTGCCGGAATGAAACGAACGGCCGGTGAATGGCCTGGGCCGGCAGCGGCGGAAGATACTGCGCCGACTTGCTCAGGAAGATGCCGCGCTGGCCGGTCTGCCGCAGCGTGTCCACGGCTGCCTCGAAGAACGGGCGGGCGTCCTTTTCCAGCGCCTCCGAACTGGGCGTGAACACCAGCGGCGGCGGGCCGCCGGCGAGGAACTCCTCCAGCGCCGGGTCGGGACCGCCGCCGCCCGGGTCGAACATCGGGAAACCGACCAGCGTGACGTTGGGCGGCCAGTCGCTCTGCGGCGCGCCGAACCACTGCGGGAACAGGCCCAGCACCCGCTGCGGCGAATACTTCCAGTGGGTCAGGATGTCCTTCACCGGCGCCAGCCCGAGTTCGGCGCGGAAGCGGTTGAAGGCGGGGCCGACCATGCCGTCGATGACCCGGCGCGAGAACAGCCAGCGCACCGCCCTGCGCGCCGGATAGGGCAGGCGTGCGACGGCGCGCAGGCCGGGGAACGCCGGAAACTCCCGCGCCGAGAAGAACGACACCGGCGACAGGCTGCCGGTCACCAGCGGCACGCCATGCTTCTCCTGCACCAGCCGGGCGATGAAGGTTGGCAGCGACCAGGAGACCATCACCGTGTCGTCGCGCAGCTGCGACGAATACAGCTCGAACAGCTGGCGCATCTGCGGCTCCATCAGCTGCCAGGTGGTGGCGAAGGTGGTGCCGGGCTTGGCCAGCGCCAGGTTGTTGGCCCGCGCCACGAATGCCTCGCGCGTGCCCGAGGGCGTGAAGTCGAAGCCCAGTCCGTCGGCCAGGCCGCGATACACCTCATTGGCGCAGACGGTGATGTGGTGTCTGCGGGCCCGCAGCTCGCGGGCGATGCCCATGAATGGATGGACGTCACCGGCGGTGCCGTCCAGTGTGAACAAGATGTGCATCCGAACTCCCTGAGTCCTGCTGTTCCGATCGATGCGGATGAGTGTTATCGGGCCGGCGGCGTGCCGGCCAGCCGCCTGCGCCGCGGCCTGCCTGCGCAACGCAGTTGTCGTGCCAGGCCGGGGCGCCGGGGCGAAGGCGCTGCCACCGTGCCCGCGGCGCAATGTGCAACGCAGCAAAAATATCTGGCCGCCGCGCCGGGCGGCGGGTAAACTACGCGCCCTGCTGATCGGTGCGCCGGGGTGCCAGGTGATGAATGCCCGGACCCGGTCCATGTCTTCCGCTCCTGTACCCCGCGCATGGGAACGCTGCGCCGGATCGCTCGCGGATGACGCGCAGGCTCCGAGAGATGATTCCATGGTCATGTTTGCCGGGTGTTTTGTAAACACCTTTTGTAAATACTGCGGGCCGGTCATCTGGCTGTATTGCAGGGCTGGCAAAGTGGCGGACGTTCGCAGACGATGCGGGCGTCGCCGGGCCGCGAAAGCGGCTTTCCGGAATTTTTTCGCAGTTTGGGCCTCTGAGCTGGGCTACGATTCAATGGTTGGCACGCGGCGTGCAATGAGAGTGGGGAACAGGCGGAACCTCCCCCTCGTCGGAGCGGTTCCGCAGGTGGCAAGCACGATGCGCCGGCGGTTCTGCCGCAGGCGTTTGGTCGTGACAGTGCGAGTCGAGGAGGATGTACGGCAGCCCCAGGTACGCGCGGGTTGCCGGCATCCTGCAGAAAACCAAAAAAACCAAAGTGCGCGTTTGGAAGCGGTAAACGGATTTTGAACCGTTTTTAAACACTGTCGTGACACAGGGGCAATTTATGGAACCGGAAGCTTTGTTGGTGAGTGTCCCGGGTGGGTTCAAGATTTACGTTGAACACTACCGGATCAATCCCTCGTTCGAGACCGTCATTCTGGTGAACGGCGCGTTGGCGACCACCACCTCGTTCAATCAGACCGTCAAGTATCTGCGGGAAAACTTCAATGTCGTGCTGTACGACCTGCCGTATGCCGGCCAGTCGAAGCCGCACAACGACAACAGCAACCTGCTGACCAAGGACAACGAGGTCGACATCCTCTCGTTCCTGATCGACCGCTTCGAGGCCGACCACCTGATCTCCATCTCCTGGGGCGGTGTGGCGGCGCTGCTGGCGCTGTCGCGCGGGCCCAAGTCGGTGAAGAAGGCGGTGATCGGCTCGTTCTCGCCCAAGCTCAACGCGGCGATGCTGGACTACCTGGACAAGGGCCAGCGCTATCTCGAGACCAACGACCAGGCCGCCGCCTCGTCGCTGCTCAACAACACCGTGGGCAAGTACCTGCCGCGCCTGCTCAAGCTGTACAACTACCGCTACCTGAGCACGCTGGCGGAGCACGAGTACGCGCAGATCGCGTTCCACATGCAGCAGATCCGCCAGCTCGACGCGCAGCGCTATGTCAGCCGCTTCGTCGGCATCAAGATCCCGGTGCTGTTCGTCAACGGCGAGCTGGACGAGTACACCACCGCCAGCGACATCCGGCCGCTGTCGCAGTACATCCGCCACAGCCGCTTTGTCACGGTGCCGGCCACCGGCCATTTCCTCGACCTGGAGAACAAGCGGGCCTGGGGCGAGGTGCGGCGCATCACCAACGAGTTCCTGCTCGACAGCGGTGACGGCAAGGCCGAAAACACCGCCGACGGGGCCGCCGAGCCGCTGGACGTGCAGCGCGCCTTCGCGCCGGCGTTTGCCACAAGCTGATAAATATTGTCACCATGCAAGGCGCCCGCCGGGGCGATGCCTAGTGCATCGCCCCCGGGGACGGGCTGCATTTCAAGATCAACTGGCGCTATGCATATCCTGATTATCGCGATCGGCTCGGCCGGCGACGTCCATCCCTTCCTCGGGCTGGGGCAGAGCTTCAGGCAGCGCGGCCACCGCGTCTCGTTCTGCGCCAACCCGGTGTTCCAGCCGCTGGTGGAGCGCTGCGGCCTGCGCTTCCTGCCGGTGGGCACCGCCGAGGGCTATCACGCCGCGATGGGCAACCCGGCGCTGTGGAATCCGCGCACCTCGCTGCCGACGCTGTGGCAGGTGATTGCCTCGGAGCTGCGGCCGCTGTTCGACACGCTGTCGGCGGAGTGCGGCGACGACACCGTGATGCTGGGCTCGCTGTGGGCCTTCAGCGCGCGATTGGTGCAGGAGAAGCTGGGGGTGCCGCTGGTCACCGCGCAGGTGTCGCCGTCCACCATCCTGTCGGCCAAGCTGCCGCCGGTGCACAAGCGCTTCACCATCCCCGAGGGGCTGCCGGACCGCTTCAAGTCGGCCATCCTGTGGCTGATCGAGCGCGGCGTGCTCGACCGCATCTGCGGTCCCGAGCTGAACCGCCTGCGCGCCGAACTGGGCCTGGCGCCGGCCTCGCGCATCATGGGGCGCTGGATGCACTCGCCGCAGGGCGTGCTGGGCCTGTTTCCGGACTGGTTCGCGCCGCCGCAGAGCGACTGGCCGGCGCAGATCGCGCTGACCGGCTTCCCGCTGTTCGACGAGGCCGGCTTCCACCAGGTCGACGCCGGGCTGGAGGAATTCCTCAGCGCCGGTCCGGCGCCGGTGGTGTTCACGCCGGGCTCGACCATGCTGGAAGGGCAGGGCTTCTTCCTCGCCGCGCTGCAGGCGCTGCGCAAGCTGGGCCGCCGCGGCATCTTCCTGACCAAGGACGCGCAGCAGGTGCCGCCGCTGCCGCCGGAAGTGCTGCTGCGCCCGTATGTGCCGATGAGCGCGCTGCTGCCGCGCAGCGCGGCGCTGGTGCACCACGGCGGCATCGGCACCACCGCGCTGGCCTTCGCCGCCGGCATCCCGCAGCTGGCCACGCCGTTCGCCCACGACCAGTTCGACAACGCCACCCGGCTGGAGCGCCTGGGCTGCGGCCTGCGCCTGGACGCGCCGGCGCCGGCGCAGCCGCTGACCGAGGCGCTGCAGCAGCTGCTGGACGAGCCGGCGGTGGCGGCCACCTGCAAGGCGCTGCAGGCCCGCGTCGACAGCAGCGAGGTGGCCTGCGGCAAGGCGGCGGCTTTCGTCGAATCGGTGGCCGGCACGGCCGCCCCGCGCGCCCGGGCCGGCCACTGAGAGCGGCGCCCCGCACGGCGCGGGGCGGGTATCCTTGCACATGACCGCCAACACCCCCGGAGTGCCCCAGCCTTGAGCGCCGTCGCCCTAGGACCGCAAGCCCCGGCTGCGCCCGCGCAGCCCCAGCCCCTGCGCGGCTTCAGCCTGGGGCTGCTGACGCTGGGCGTGTCGCTGGGCGCCTTCATCGAGGTGCTGGACGTGACCGTGGCCAACGTCGCGGTGCCGACCATCGCCGGCAGCCTCGGCGTGTCCAACAACGAGGGCACCTGGGTCATCAGCTCCTATTCGGTGGCCGGCGCCGTGGTGGTGCCGCTGACCGGCTGGCTGGCGCAGCGCGTCGGCGAGGTGCGGCTGTTCGTGCTGTCGGTGCTGCTGTTCACCATCGCCTCGATGCTGTGCGGCCTGGCGCCGAGCTTCCACGCGCTGGTGCTGCTGCGCGTGGTGCAGGGCCTGGTGTCGGGGCCGATGGGCTCGCTGTCGCAGACCATCCTGGTGCGCAGCTTCCCGCCGAACCAGCGCAACGTCGCCATCGCGCTGTGGGCGATGACGCTGGTGATCGCGCCGATCCTCGGCCCGGTGGTCGGCGGCTGGATCATCGATACCTATTCCTGGCCGTGGATCTTCTTCATCAACCTGCCGATCGGCCTGTTCTCCTTCTTCAGCTGCGTCATCCTGCTGCGCGGCCGCGAGACGCCGATCGAGAAGCCGCCGATCGACGGCGTCGGCATCCTGCTGGTGCTGCTGGGCGTGGGCGCGCTGCAGCTGATGCTCGACCTGGGCCACGACCGCGCCTGGTTCCAGTCGCATTTCATCGTCGGCCTGGCCGTCGCCGCCTTCGTCTGCCTCGGCCTGCTGCTGATCTGGGAGCTCACCGACCCGCATCCGGCGATCGACCTGTCGCTGTTCCGCGAGCGCACCTTCGCCTCCTGCGTGGCGGTGGGCTCGCTCGGCATGATGGTGTTCTCCACCGTGGCGGTGATCTTCCCGCTGTGGCTGCAGACGCTGATGGGCTACACCGCCGAGATGGCCGGCCTGGCCACCGCGCCGGTGGGGCTGCTGACGCTGGTGTTCTCGCTGGTCATCGCCCGCAACATGAACTGGCTCGACCTGCGCCTGCTGTCCTCGTTCGGCTTCTGCGTGTTCGCCGGCGTGCTGTTCTGGAACTCGCACTTCACGCTGGACATGTCCTTCGGCCAGGTGATCATGCCGCGCTTCGTGCAGGGCCTGGGCGTGGCCTGCTTCTTCATCCCGCTGACCACGGCCACGCTGTCGCGCATCCCGGCGCACCAGCTGGCCAGCGCCTCCAGCCTGTCCAGCTTCCTGCGCAACCTGTTCGCCGCGTTCGGTACTGCGATCAGCGTCACGGTGTGGGACAACCGCGCCACCTATCATCACGCGGTGCTGACCGAGGCGGTCAACCAGGGCTCGCCCGCGGCCCGGCATTTCCTCGACCTGCTGCACGCCGCCGGGTTCAACTCCGGCCGCGACCTGGCGACGATCGACCGGCTGGTGACGCAGCAGAGCTACATGATCGCCACCAACGAGGTGTTCTACCTGTCCGGCGGGCTGTGCCTGGTGCTGGCGGTGATGATCTGGTTCGCCCGGCCCAAATCCGGCGCCGGCCCCTCGCTCGGACATTGAGCCCCGCACAATCGCACCGATGAACATCCTGCTGGTCAACGACGGCACCTCCGGTGACATGCACCCGTTCTTCGCCATCGGGCGCGAGCTGGCGCAGCGCGGCCACGCCGTCACCGTGTGCAGCAACGACGTGTACCGCGCCGCGGCCGAGCGCCTCGGCTTCCGCTTCGTCTCCACCGGCACCGAGCAGGAGTACGAGGCCAGCACCTCCAATCCTGAAATGTGGAGCTCCAGCAAGGCGCGCGTCACCGCCTGGAAGGAGATCGTGGTGCCGCGGCTGCGGCCGCTGCACGACCTGCTGGAGCAGCAGGTGCAGGGCGACACCCTGATCATCTGCGGGCTGCTCACCGCCGCCTTTGCCCGCGCGGTGCAGGAGCGCAAGGGTGTGCCGTTGCTGACCACGGTGCTGTCGCCGCAGGTGTTCTTCTCGGCCAGAAGCCCGGCCAAGGGCCTGCCGGTGCCCGGCTGGCTGCCGTACCCGGCGCGCGCGGCACTGCTGCGCGGACTGGACTTCGCCCTCGACAGCGTGATGGCGCCGGACCTCAACCGCTTCCGCGCCGACCTCGGGCTGGCGCCGGTGAAGCGCATCCGCAGCCGCCGCGTGTTCTCGCCGCAGGGCACGCTGGGGCTGTTCCCGGACTGGTATGCGCCGCCGCAGAGCGACTGGGCGGAAAACCTGTCGCTGACCGGCTTCCCGATGTTCGACGAAGGGCGCCACCCGGCCGATCCCGCGCTGGAGGCGTTCCTCGCCGCCGGGCCGGCACCGCTGGTGTTCACCGCCGGCACCGGCATGCGCCACGCCCATGCCTTCTTCGCCGCGGCGGTGGAGCTGCTGCGCCGCCTGGGCCGGCGCGGCGTGCTGCTGAGCAAGTCGGCGCAGCAGATTCCCGCCGACCTGCCGCCCGAGGTGTTGTACCGCGAATACGCACCGATGCGCAGTCTGCTGCCGCGCAGCGCCGCGCTGGTGCACCACGGCGGCATCGGCAGCACCGCGGAGGCGCTTGCCGCCGGCATCCCGCAGCTGGTGGTGCCGTATGCCTACGACCAGTTCGACAACGGCGAGCGCCTGCGCCGCCTCGGCTGCGGCGACAGCATCAGGACGCTGACCGACCTGGACGCGGCGCAGGCCGCGTTGACGCGCCTGCTCGACAGCGACGCGGTGGCCCAGGCCTGCCGGCGCTGGCAGGCCCGGATGGAGCCGGGCGCGGTGACGGTGGCGCGCGCCGCCGACGTGGTCGAGCGGCTCGGCGCCGAGACCTTCGGCGCCCGCCGGCTGCAGTAGCGGGCCGCACAACGGACAATAGCAAGGCTGCGGAACCACGATTCCGCGGCTGACCATCAACACTCAGGGGGATGTGATGCGGGATCAGGAAGCTCGGGGAACGCTGTCAGCGGTACTGAAGCGGCACAAGAATCTGGCCCTGCTCGGCGCGGCGCTGCTGCTGCACGCCTGCGGCGGCAGTTCCACCCCGACCAACGGCGCCGACTCCGGCCCGCCCGTGGTCGACGCCAAGGGCTGCACCGTCTACGGCGATCCGCCGCGTCCGCTGGCGCCGCTGTCGCCGGACGGCCTGATCAACGACGCGCTGTCGCTGCTGGTCCAGGTGTGCAACAACCAGGGCGGCGAAACGCTGGACTGGAGCGACGCCGACGGCACGCCGCGCCATGCCTGCCTGATCACGCCCAAGGGCGTCAGCGCGGCCAGCCCGATGCCGATGCTGGTGTGGCTGCATCCGACGCTGTTCGGCCAGGATTCGATCCTCGCCACCGGCCTGCTCGATATCCGCAACAGCGCCGATCTCGGCGGCGGCAATCCGGGCTTCATCCTGCTGCTGCCGCTGGGGCGCAACATCCAGCAGTTCCTGCCGGCGCCGCTCAACACCGGCGTGGGCTGGGACCACTGGTACCGCAACACCGACCGCAGCAGCCCCTACCTCAACGTCGACTTCGCCAGCATCGACCACTTCATCAGCGTGGTGAAGCAGCGCGGCATCGTCGACAGCCACCGCGTCTACGTCTCGGGCTGGTCCGAGGGCGCCGACATGGGCGCCTTCTACGGCCTCAACACCCCCGGCATCGCCGCCACCGGCGTGTATTCGACCACCAGCCCGTTCAACGCCTCGGGCGATCCGTGCCCGTCCAACACCTTCGCCAGCAACGGCGCGCGGCCGTTCTTCCTGATGGCCCGCGCCTGCGACATCGGCGGCGCCTGCCCGCTGGAGCAGCAGTTCCTCAGCGACCTGAGCAACGGCGTGATGGCGCCGTCGCTGGTCTCGGGCGTGATCCTGGACAGCAGCACCAAGGCGGTCAGCCAGTGCAACGCGCAGTGCGACGCCGGCACCGTCTACGGCGACGTGTTCGGCCAGCTGGAGCACGTGACCTGGCCGCGGCAGTGGAACGACCATCTGCTGGAGTTCATGCGCAACAATCCGCAATAGGGCCTGGGCCGGGTCTTGCATCGTCATTGCAGGCCCGCCGGGGCATCGGTACAGTGATTTTTCAACGGCAAGAGGTGGTGTTGTGATCCTAGTCACAGGCGGTGCCGGTTTCATCGGCTCGAATTTCGTGCTGGACTGGCTGGCGCAAAGCGACGAGCCGGTGGTCAATCTCGATGCGCTGACCTACGCCGGCAATCTGGAAAACCTGGCCCGCATCGAGGGCGACGCGCGCCATGTGTTCCGCCGCGGCGACATCTGCGACGCGGCCCTGGTCGCCGGCCTGCTGGCCGAGTTCAAGCCGCGGGCCATCCTGCATTTCGCCGCGGAGAGCCATGTCGACCGCTCCATCCTGGGGCCGGGCGATTTCGTGCGCACCAATGTCAACGGCACCTTCACGCTGCTCGACGCCGCCTACCGCCACTGGTCGGGGCTGGACGCCGCGGCCAAGCAGGCGTTCCGCTTCCTGCACGTCTCCACCGACGAGGTCTACGGCTCGCTCGGCCCGCAGGACCCGCAGTTCAGCGAAACCACGCCCTACCAGCCGAACAGCCCGTACTCCGCCTCGAAAGCGTCCTCCGACCACCTGGTGCGCGCCTGGCATCACACCTACGGCCTGCCGGTGCTGACCACCAATTGCTCCAACAATTACGGCCCCTACCAGTTCCCGGAAAAGCTCATTCCGCTGGTCATCGCCAACGCCCTGGCCGGCAAGCCGCTGCCGATCTACGGCGATGGCCTCAATGTCCGCGACTGGCTCTACGTCGGCGACCACTGCGACGCCATCCGCCAGGTGCTGCTGCGCGGCCGGGTGGGGGAGACCTACAACGTCGGCGGCTGGAACGAGCAGACCAACATCTCCATCGTGCGCCTGATCTGCGGCATCCTCGACGAGCTGCATCCCGGCTCGCCGGTGACGCCGCACGAAAAGCTCATCACCTACGTCAAGGACCGCCCCGGCCACGACCGCCGCTACGCCATCGACGCGCGCAAGCTGGAGCGCGAGCTGGGCTGGCGCCCGGCCGAAACCTTCGAGACCGGCATCCGCAAGACCGTGCGCTGGTACCTGGACAACCAGCCGTGGGTGTCGCGCGTGCTCAGCGGCGGCTACCGCGACTGGATCAACCGCCAGTACGGCGCCTGATCCGCCGCGGCGCTCCCAATCCCCTTTCAACAGAAATCCGCACTCATGTCGAACCAAGCATCCGCACGCAAAGGCATCATCCTGGCCGGCGGTTCCGGCACGCGGCTTTACCCCGTGACCACCTCGGTATCCAAGCAGTTGCTGCCGGTGTACGACAAGCCGATGATCTATTACCCGCTGTCCACGCTGATGCTGGCGGGAATCCGCGACATCCTGATCATCTCCACGCCGCAGGACGTGCCGCGCTTCCAGCAGCTGCTGGGCGACGGCGCGCACTGGGGCCTCAACCTCAGCTACGCCGTGCAGCCCTCGCCGGACGGTCTGGCGCAGGCCTTCATCATCGGCGAGAGCTTTCTCGGCGCGGCGCCGGCGGCGCTGGTGCTGGGCGACAACATCTTCTACGGCCATGATCTCGCCGACGATCTGGAAGGCGCGGACCGGCGCGCCTCCGGCGCCACCGTGTTCGCCTATCCGGTGCATGACGCGGAGCGCTACGGCGTGGTGGAATTCGACCCCCAGGGCCGCGCCATCAGCCTGGAGGAGAAGCCGGCCAAGCCCAAGTCGCGCTATGCCGTGACCGGCCTGTATTTCTACGACAACCAGGTGGTTGGCATCGCCAAGGCGCTGAAGCCCTCGCCGCGCGGCGAGCTGGAGATCACCGACCTCAACATCCGCTACCTGGAAATGAACCAGCTGCACGTCACCATCATGGGCCGCGGCCACGCCTGGCTCGACACCGGCACGCATGATTCGCTGATCGAGGCCAGCCAGTACGTGCAGACCATCGAGAAGCGCCAGGGCCTGAAGATCGCCTGCCCGGAGGAGATCGCCTACCGCCTCGGCTACATCAACGCCGAGCAGCTGCTGGCGCTGGCCGCCAAGCTGGGCAAGAGCGGCTACGGCACGTACCTGAAAGACCTGCTGCGCATCAACATCTTCTGACCGCGGACCCGACCATGAACTTCACCCGCCTGGCCATTCCCGAGGTCGTGCTGATCGAGCCGAAAGTGTTCGGCGACGAGCGCGGCTTCTTCTACGAGAGCTTCAACCGCAAGGCCTTCGCCGCCGGCACCGGCGTCGATCCGGACTTTGTGCAGGACAACCACTCGCGCTCCAGCCGCGGCGTGCTGCGCGGCATGCACTACCAGATCCAGCAGGCGCAGGGCAAGCTGGTGCGCGTGGTGCAGGGCAAGGTCTACGACGTGGCGGTGGACCTGCGCCGCTCCTCGCCGACCTTCGGGCAGTGGGTCGGGGTGGAGCTGTCGGCCGACAACAAGCACATGCTGTGGGTGCCGCCCGGCTTCGCCCACGGCTTCGTCACGTTGTCCGACACCGCCGAGTTCGTCTACAAGACCAGCGACTACTACGCCCCGGCCCACGAGCGCAGCCTGCTGTGGAATGACGCGCAGGTCGGCATCCGCTGGCCGATCGACTTCGAGCCGGTGCTGGCCAAGAAGGACGCGGCCGGCCTGCCGCTGCGCGACGCCGAGGTCTATCCCTGATGGCCGCCGCCGACGGCGTGATCCTGCTGGTCGGCCGCAATGGCCAGGTCGGCCATGAGCTGCTGCAGACGCTGGCGCCGCTGGGCCAGGTGCACAGCACCGACCGCGCCTCGCTCGACCTGGCCGACGAATCCGCCATCCGCGCCCTGGTGCGGCGCCTGCGCCCCAGCCTGATCGTCAACGCCGCCGCCTACACCGCGGTGGACAAGGCCGAGAGCGAGACCGAACTGGCCTTCGCCATCAACGGGCGCGCGCCCGCGGTGCTGGCGCAGGAAGCGGCCGCCCTCGGCGCCTGGCTGATCCACTACTCCACCGACTACGTTTTCGCCGGCGACCGCCCGCAGGGCGCCTACGCGGAAACCGATCCCACCGGGCCGGTCAACGCCTACGGCCGCTCCAAGCTGGCCGGCGAGGAGGCCATCACCGCGGTCGGCGGCTGCCACCTGATCCTGCGCACCAGCTGGGTCTACGGCCCCCACGGCGCCAACTTCGTCAAGACCATGATGCGCCTGGCGCGCGAGCGCGAGCAGCTGTCGGTGGTCGCCGACCAGTACGGCTCGCCCACGTCGAGCCGCCTCATCGCCGAAGTCACCGCCCAGCTGGCGCGGCAGCTGCCCGACGACGGCGACGACGCCCGCGGCGGCATCTACCACCTGCAGGGCGGCGGCGAGGCCAACTGGCACGAGTTCGCCAGCGCCATCATCGAGCGTCTGCGCCAGGCGCAGCCCGAAGCGGTGCGCTGCCGCGAGATCAAGCCCATCCCGTCCTCCGCCTATCCCACCCCGGCCAAGCGCCCGGCCAATTCGCGCCTGGACTGCGGCAAGATCGCGCGCACCTTCGGCGTGCAGCTGCCGCACTGGCGCGATGATTTCGCACGGGTGTTCGAGGACATCCTGCGCGCCTGAGCGGGCCGGGGGATTCCCCGGCGGCGCCATCGCCGGCCTTGATCGTCGGGTCGCGGACCCGCCCGGGAGATCCGCGCGGCTTATCATTGCCGGCATCATGAATGTTCGTGGAGGCTGACGAATAACATGAAACGCACCTGGACGATCATCGGCGTCCGCGACGTGGCGCATAGCTTCCAGTGGTACCAGTCGCTGCTGGGCCTGCCGCCGGCGCGCCCGGCGCATGACCACTTCGGGCAGATCCTGGACCCGGACGGAACCGTGCTGCTGTGCCTGCACCAGTGGGGCGCGCACGAACATCCGACCCTGGCCAGCCCCGGCCGGGCGGAGCCCGGCAACGGCCTGCTGCTGTTCTTTCGCGTCGACGATTTCGACCCGGCGCTGCTTCGCGCCCGCACGCTGGTCAAGGCACTGGAACAGGAGCCGGGCCTGAACCCCGCCACCGGTACGCGCGAGTTCGCCCTGCGCGATCCCGACGGCTACTACGTCATGATCAGCGCGCTCGCCGCGGACTGACAGCGGTGTGACGCGCGCCGGCCAGGTTTTCCAGCTTCACCGGGAGGTCCCCCATGCACAAAGGTTCCTGCCACTGCGGCGCAGTCCGCATGACCCTGCCGTCCACCCCCGAGGTGGCCACCGCTTGCAACTGCTCGCGATGCCGCCGCATCGGTGGCCCCTGGGTCTACTTCGAGTTCGGCACGGTGCTGATCGAGGGCCACCCGGAAGCCACCGCGGAGTACATCTGGGGCGACAGGACCCTGCGCAGCATCCACTGCCGCACCTGCGGCTGCGTCACGCACTGGGAGCCGCTGCAGCCGACTCCCGGCGCCAGGCACGGCGTGAATCTGGGAAACTTCGACCCGCAGCTGATCGCCTCGGTGCGCGTGCGCCGATTCGATGGCGCGAATACCTGGGCGTTCATCGACGAATAGGCCAGCGGGGCGGCCCCGCCGGCTAACGCGAATCGTTAGCAATTTGTTTCGATGCCGGCGAGCTTTTTTCGCTTAGTATGCACAGCTGCGCCCCTGCTCCGCCCGCGGCGGAGCGGGCGGGGTCCGCATCCCGTCACGCCCGAACCAGGCTTTGCCGATCCGCCGACATGGACCTGAAAACCGCTGCGCGCCTGCTGCTCATCGGCCTGCTCATTCCCGCCGCCGCCCGCGCCCAGACCGACGAGATCCAGGTCTACGACGCGTCGATCGCCGAGCCCGGCAAGTTCGATCTCACAGTGCACGCCAACTACACGCCGGACGGCCAGAAGCAGGCGGCGTTTGCCGGCGGCGTGGTACCCAACCACTCGCTCAACGGCGCCGTGGAATGGGCCTACGGCGCGGCCGATTTCCTCGAGCTGGGCCTGTACCTGCCGGTCTACAGCGTGACCAACCGCGGCAACCCGCAGCTGGACGGCGGCAAGCTGCGTTTGCTGCTGGTGTCGCCGCATGCGCGGCAGCGCGAGTTCTTCTACGGCGCCAACTTCGAATTCAGCTACAACATGCACCACTGGGAAAGCACGCGCACCGCGATGGAGATCCGCCCCATCGCCGGGCTGCACGAGGGGCGTTGGGACCTGATCCTCAACCCGATCCTCGATTCCGACTTCAAGGGCATCGGCGCCGTGCACTTCGCGCCGGCCGAGCGCATCGCCTACAACGCTTCGGGCCGATGGGCGTTCGGCCTGGAGCACTATGGCGACTTCGGCCCGTTGCGCGGCTTCGACCCGGTGTCGCAGCAGTCGCAGACGCTGTTCGCGGTGACCGACTACACGGTCGACACCGGCAACTCGATCGAGTTCGGCATCGGCCACGGCTTCACCGCGCAGTCGGACGACGTGGTGCTCAAACTGATCCTGAACCACGACCTGTGAATCACGAACTGTAAGGCGCGCGGCGCCGCGCGCGCCTCACAGCAGCCAGGGAATGATCGCCCGCCGCCGCCGCGGGTAGTCGGCGAAATGGCTCAGGTACCAGCGGTGGTGCGACAGCGCGCGCGGCAGCAGGTTGGCGATGGTGAACAGCGCGAACGACAGCCCCGCCGGCGTGAAGCTGAGCAGCGCCCAACCGCACCACAGCACGATCTCGCCGAAGTAGTTGGCGGAGGAGACATAGCGGAACAGGCCGCCGTGCGGCACCTTGTAACCGGTGCTGCCGTCGCTGCGCAGGCGGATCAGGATGGTGTCGGCCTGAAAGTTGATCAGCCAGCCGGCCACGGCGATGGCCAGGCCGCTGACGAAGCGCGGATCGCGCAGCCAGCCCGCCTGCGCCAGATGCGGCGCGTGCGCCACGGCATAGCCGTTGATGAAACCGTTGATGCCGTTGAACAGGATGCCGAACACCACGCCGCTGACCGGGAAGCGCTTGTGGCGGTCGCGCATGCGCAGCGGATAGATCAGCGCGCGATAGGTGTAGTGCGCCTGCCACAGCGCGAACAGGCTCAGCGCGGCGGGTGAGGGCGCGCTGGCGCTGAGCCAGAAGGTCAGCGCGAAGGCGAACAGCTGCGGCGCCTCGAACAGCAGCCAGGCCGGCAGCGCCGGCAGCGTATGGCGCTGGCCCGGCTGCATGTGCCGCCCATAGGGATTGACCGTGCGCAGGCTGGCCCAGAAGCTCAGCGCCGACACCACGAAGATGAACCCCGTCAGCCCGGTCTGGATGTGCTGGATCATGCCGCCGCCGTTCCCCCGCCGCCGATTGCGTGCCGGTCCAGCCTAGCGGATCGGCAGGCGGCGGATTCGGCCGAACGGACGAGTCGGACGAGTCGGACGAGTCGGACGAGTCGGACCCATGCCGCGCTCACGCCGCCATGCTTGTGTTTGCCGCCGGGGCGCAGGACTATAGTCCCGGCTTTGGGGGATGCACCGCGCCTCGGTCCGGTGCTGGTTTTCAGCGCCTGCCCCGGGCGCGTCCATCCGGCAGGAGACAAGACGATGAACAACAGGTTCAAGGCGGCGGCTGCGCTGGTCATCACCGCGGCCGCGGCGCTGGTTCCGGCGGCGCAGGCGGACGATCTCAGCTGCAAGATGAGCTTCAGCATCCAGGGCTGGTCGCTGATCTACAAGACCGCCTCCGGCCACGGCACGGTGAGCTGCAGCGACGGCTCCACGCTCAAGGTCCACCTCAGCTCCAAGGGCGGCGGCCTCACCGTCGGCAAGTCCAGCATCGACGACGGCCATGCCGATTTCACCGGCGTGACCAACATCCACGACGTGCTCGGCAGCTATGCCGCCGCCGCCGCGCACGGCGCCGCGGTGAAAGCCGGCGCCGCCTCGGTGCTGACCAAGGGCGAAATCTCGATGGCGCTGAGCGGCACCGGCCGCGGCTGGGACGTGGGCGTGGATTTCAGCGACTTCACCATCACCGCGGCGGCGGTGAAGAAGTAAGCGTTTTGCAGTGCGGGGCCGCGCCGCGGCCCCCGCACTGCAGCGCCCGGCGAAGCGCGGCAACCGCTGGCGCCGCGCCCCGCGCTTCAGGGCGCGGTGCTTCAGGGCGCCGCGTCGTGCCGCACGTATTCCGTCACCCGCGCCACCGTCAGCCCCAGCTTGCTGATGCTGCTGCGGCTGAGCACGGTCTGGCCGTCATCCTGCAGGTACAGCCACTGGCTGAAGCCGACATGGCTGAGCACGTTGCCCGGCTTCAGCTCCACCGTGTACTCCAGGTGGAAGGCATTGCCGTAGGCTTCGCCGCTGGCGGTGCCGACGATATCGGCCGCGGTGCCCTCGTAGTGGTGCTCGTCGATCCGGCGCAGGCGCCAGGAGCGGTGCTGCGTGGTGCCGTCGCTGAAATTGATGGTCTGGTCGATGCGCACGCCGTCGCCGTCGCGCGTGCCGATGTCGATCGAGTCGAAGCGGCTTTTCGGATTGCCGTCGCCGTCCTCCATCACGCCCCAGGCGTGGACATGGCCCTCGAAGAAACGGTCCGGCTGGAACTGCGGCTGCACCGCGCTGAAGTCCTGCGGCTGCAGCGAGCTGCAGGCGGCGAGGCCGGCGCAGCAGGCGGGCAGGGCGCCGCGGCGCAGCAGGCGCACGGCCCGGTCGATGTGATTCATAGGCTACCCCCTGGATGAAAGCGTGTGCCGACGGGTTCCCTCGCCGGCTGATACGGCTCTCAGGCCGATTCGGTTGCGCGCGCCTGCATCAGCAGCGCACAGCTCTGGCCCACGTCGAGCACGCGCATGGTGCGGCCGGCGCCGAGCCACAGCGCGCAGCAGATCGCCAGGTCGACGATCTCGTCGTCGCGGAAGCGGCGGCGGCAGCGGCTCCAGAAGTCCTGGTTGTCGCGCAGGGCCACATGGTCGAGGGCGAAGCCCTCGGCGTATTCGGCGGCCAGCCGCTCGCGCTCGCTGTAGCCGGGAGCGGTGCGCCACTGCGCTACGTTGGCGTAGAACGCCTCGTCCATGCCCTGGTCCGCGCCCTCGGCGTAGCGGGCATTGCGGCACACCTCGCACTGGTTGGCCAGTGCGATGCGCATGCGGGCGATTTCCTGCACGCGCAGCGGCAGCTTCGACTGGCCGTAGACAGCGTCGCTCAACGCCACCAGGCCGGGCGCCATCTCCGGCCGCAGCGCCATCCAGCCGCCCAGGTCATCGGGCACATCGATACGGGGCATGTCGCGGTCTCCTCCGTGCTCTCTCGCGGAGCGGTGCCCGATTAGGGCATTTCCGGGCGCGGCGGCGCAAGCCCGCAGCGGCGGGGCGCCGCGTCGGGGCGGGACACGTTGGGGGCGCGGCGTGTCGGGATATGTGCCCGGCCGGGTCAACCGGGGTATCGCGGGCCGGCGGGCGGAGATCGCACGCACGTCCCGCCTCGCTCGCGGACGCGAACGCTATGGGGCCTGCGCGTCGGTCGCAGGCCCGCGCCTCGCGCCCTATTGCGGGCGCGGGGGAGTTCGGATCATGCCTGGGCGGCGTGTGCCGGCGGCGCTCAGCGCGACGCGGCGATCACTTCGTAGCCTTGCCGGGCGTAGCCGTCCACGCATTGCGTGATCAGGTCATCCTCCACCCGCTGCGACGCCATGCCGGTGTTCATCACGCCACCCTTGCACGACGCCATCTGGCCGCTTTGCGGATTCTTCAGCGTGACCACCGGTCCGCCGCAGGCGGACAACATCACCGCGGCAGCGACGACCATGCAGACCGTCTTTCCGTTTGCCATATCAAGCACCTCATCATCTTCCGTGGCGCATGGGAGCGGGCACGCAGCCTGCCACTCACGCCTTCGCCGTATCGTTACGAGCCTAATTTGCCCGCAAAAGTTCGGCCTGGCGCAGCCGCCGTGACGAACGGCGGAGACGCTACGGACAGGCGGACGGTTTTACAGCACGCCTTTACAATTCGCCGCGCCGCAGGCGCAGCGCATGCCGTTGCGGTGCGGCGTGGCGCCGTAGTCCACCGTCAGCTCGGTGCCGGCGCGGATCGGCCGGCGGGTGTAGATCTCCACCCGGTTGCGGATGATGCGCATGTAGCAGTTGGCGGCGCAGCTGTGGTTGAGGAAGCGGAAGCGGTTGCCGGCCGAGCACTCCAGCGCCTGGTGCTCGCTCAGCTCGATCAGGTAGATCTTGTCGGCGCGCTCCACCTTGCGCAGCGCCGCCGGCAGGCGCACCAGCTGGCCGGAAATCTCGCCCAGCTTCCGGCGGCCGGGCAGTGCGGCGCCGGCGAACAGGCCGCGGCCGTTGATGCCGCTGCGGCGCACGTGCAGAGGGTAAGCGGGTTCGGTCGGCGCGACGCGCTGGCGGCGTGGCCGGGAAGAGGGTGCGGGCATGCTTGAGGCTTGAGCCGGATTGCAGGTTTGACGGCTATTGTGCCGTATCGCCAATGCCCGCGCGGTACCGGCGGCAACTGGTGCCGCTGAGTACTACCGTTGATCGCGCTGCCTGCCGCAGCGGCAATCGCGGCGGGGATACTGGCGGCAATTCGGAGGCAGCGACAGGCGGGCTGGAAGGGCGCCCCTGGGCTGCGTCAAAGCGTCGGCGCACAGGGTCGTGTGCCCAGTGGCAAACCCTGTCCCGTACGCCTTGCGCTCCGCCCTGGTCCTTGCCGGAATACCCGATGATTGTGGAGTTGGATACCAGCGTGCTGAAGCTTCCGCGCAACGTGGAGTTTCATCTGAGCAGCTTCCTGCTGCTGATGGCCATGCTGGGCCTGGCGCTGCGCCTGGCGGGCAGCGGCCCGTTCCTGCACCATCAATCCGAGGTGGCGGCAACGCTGCTGCTGACGCTGGCGCCGTTGTGGGCGCTGTTCGGCAGCCTGCTCGCCACCGTCTACCTGATCCTCACCGTGTGGCGCCCGTACAGCGCGGCGCAGCACCTGGTGGAAATGGTACTGGGCATTCTGCTCACGCTGCTGCTGCGGCCGGCGTTCTGATCGCGGGCGCGCCCGCGGCAGGCGGGCGCCGCAAGGCGCCGGCACCACGCCCGGCAGGCCGCGGCTGCCGGCGCTGACGCGGCAACCGCCGCCGCGCGCCGCTACAGCGTCTGGTACACCGTGTACTCGAAGGCGAAGAACAGCGGCATCGCCTTGATGTCGGCGAACGGCAGCATCTGCGTCAGCAGCACGCCGCCGATGCCCTTGGCCGGGTCGATCCAGTAATAGCAGTTGGTCAGGCCGGCCCACATCAGGCTGCCGGCGCTGCGGCCGGTGGGCAGCGGCCTGGTGTTGATCATGAAGGCCAGGCCCCACTTGTGCGGATTGTCCGGCGGCAGCGGCAGGTCGTTGGTCAGCATGCGGTTGGCGCTGCGCAGCTGCAGCACGTCGAGCGCGCCCATCTGGTTGCTCGACATCAGCTGCACCGTCTCCGCCTTCAGCACGCGGCCGCCGGGCGCCTCGCCGTGGTTGAGCACCATGCGCAGGAACTTGAGGTAATCGCCCGCGGTGCTGTACAGGCCGCCGCCGCCCATCTCGAACTGCGGCTGCTGCGGCACCTCGAAGTCGGTGGCGACCAGCGAGCCGTCCTCCAGCCGCTGGTGCACCGCCGCCCTGCGCGCGCGCATCGACGGCGTCAGCCTGAACGCGGTGTCGTGCATGCCCAGCGGCTCCAGCACGTGCTGCGCCAGGTAGGCGCCGAGCGTCTGCCCGCTGACCGCCTCGACGATGCGGCCGACCCAGTCGATGCTGATGCCGTACTGCCAGCGCTCGCCCGGGTCGAACAGCAGCGGCACCTGCAGCTCCGCCAGCTCGCAGCTGAAGATGCCGTGCAGCCCCTTGGCCGCCTGGTACTTCTGCACCTCCTCGCTGAGGAACTCGTAGCTGAAGCCGGAGGTATGGGTCATCAGGTGGCGCAGCGTGACCGGCCGCTTCGGCGGCCGTGTGCGCGGCTGGCCGGCGGCGTCGAAGCCCTCCAGCACCGGAATCCGGCCCAGCTCCGGCAGCCATTGCGAGGCCGGGCTGTCCAGGTCCAGCCGCCCCTGCTCCAGCAGCTGCAGCGCCGCGGTGCAGGTCAGGGCCTTGGTCATCGAGGCGATCAGACCCACGCTGTCCACCGTCATCGGCGCATCCTGGCCCAGGCTGCGCTTGCCGAAAGCGCCCTCGTACAGCGTGCCGTTGCGGTCGGTGACCATGGCCACCACGCCGGGCACGTCGCCCGACCCGGCCGCCTGCCGCAATAGCGCATCCGCGTGCTGCTTCAGAGACATCGTTGTGCTCCTCCAGGGGTATTTTTGGGGTGGCGCAAGCGGCCACGGTGCCGCGCCCGGCACGTTAACATCCCCGGCTGCGCTCCGGGCCACACTCCTTCGGGTAGGATGGCGGGCCTGGATGCCTTGCACGAACTCCTGGGCGGGCTGCTACTGCGCGCCCTGCTGCTGGGGCCGCCGGCGCTGCTGCTCTGGCTGGTCCGCCGCGATGTGCGCCGCGACGAGCGCCGGCAGCCCGTCCCGCCGCCACAAGGCGGCTGAGCGAACTGCGCCGCCGCGGCGTTGTCGAATGACATGCCGGCCTTGCAGCGCGCCGGATTTTCCCTTGCAAAACCAGTACTTGAAATAACAGCCTCAAGCCCTCATGTTGTCCTGGCGTATGCTTGGACACGCACCTGACACCACCACCCGAGAAACCACATGCCCATCGACCTGAACTCGATGCGAAACAACCCCACGACGATCCAGGCCCAGGCCGACAGCGGCCTGCGCGCCTATTTCCGCTCGATCTACAGCTACATGAGCCTGGCCCTGGCCCTGACCGGCCTGGTGGCGTATTTCGCCTTCGAGTCCGGCCTGTACTTCGCCATCGCCCGCACGCCGCTGATCTGGCTGGTGATGCTGGCGCCGCTGGGCATGGTGATGCTGCTCAGCTTCCGCGTGCAGAAGATGAGCCTGGGCGCGGCCCAGCTCACCTACTGGATCTTCTCGGCGGTGATGGGCCTGTCTCTGGCCGGCATCTTCGCCGTCTACGCCCACCAGAGCATCGCGCGGGTGTTCTTCATCACCGCCGGCACCTTCGGCGGCATGAGCCTCTACGGCTACACCACCAAGAGCGACCTGACGCGCATGGGCTCGTTCATGATCATGGGCCTGTGGGGCATCATCATCGCCAGCCTGGTCAATATCTTCCTGCACTCCAGCGCGGTGCAGTTCGCCGTGTCGGTGATCGGCGTCATCGTCTTCGTCGGCCTCACCGCCTACGACACGCAGAAGATCAAGGAGATGTACTACGTCGGCGGCGGCGCCATGGACAAGCTGGTCATCATGGCCGCGCTGACGCTGTACCTGGACTTCATCAACCTGTTCATGATGCTGCTGCGCCTGTTCGGCGACCGCCGCAGCTGAGTCGCGGCATTCAGGCGGGCGCCGCGCGGCGCCCGGGCCTGAAGCGAGCCTGAGAAGCGGATCGGGCGGGGCGGCGCGGGCCGTCCCGCCTTTTTTTACGCCGCCGGCCGGCCCTGCCAGGATCGCGCCGCGCGGTTGAGCAGGGCGCGGGCGATCAGGCGGTGAAACGGCAGGATCGCCGCCAGGTAGATCCGCCCCAGCCGGTTGTGCGTGCGCACCAGCGTGGTCACCGTCACCTGCTGCGCGCCTTCGGCCGGCAGCACGGTGACGGCGATGCGGAAATCCAGGTGATGGTCGTCGAAGCCCAGCAGCAGCTCCTGCGCCGACTCCGACAGCACCGGAAAGATACCCACCGCGTTCGCCGCCGCGCCGCGCACCCCCGGCTTCAGGCCGAACAGCCCCACCAGCCCGTTGCGCGCCGCCATCAGCGCATCCACCCAGCGCGGCGGCCGGTCGAACACGTCCCGGCAGACCAGCCGCGCGCTCGGCGGCGGCGCGGGGCACAGGATGCGGTAGGCATCGGCGAAGCCCGCGTCCGGCAGCAACCGCAACAGGCGTATATCGGCAGCGACCTCAATGGCGTGCATCGGCGCTCCGCAGGGGCGAGACCGCACCATGGTAGCGCGACTGCGCACCGCGGCGGGCGCGAAACAGGCTAGGCTTCGCTTCCAGCCCGCACCAGTTTGTCCGCGCCCATGCCCACGCTCAACCCCGAATACCGCAGCCGCCTGCTCCACACCGTCAACAGCGGCGCCTTCCCCAGCCACATCGCCTTCCGCCTGGCCGACATCGAGGAGCACGCCTGCCGCATCGAGCTGGACGTGGCCGCGCCGCACTTCCAGCCGTTCGGCATCGTCCACGGCGGCGTGCTCGCCACGCTGATCGACACCGCCACCTTCTGGGCCGGCTTCCAGGTGCTGCCCGAGGACGCCGGGCTGGTCAATGTCGACCTCAAGCTCAACTACCTCAAGGCCGTCACCGGCGGCCGGCTCATCGCCACCGGCCGCTGCCTGCGCGCCGGCCGCCAGCTCAGCTACACCGAGGCCAGCGTGCACGACGGCGCCGGCGAACTGATCGCCCACGGCACCTCCACGCTGATGGCGCTGCCGGGCAAGGGGCTGAAGCTGGGCGTGCCGAAGTTTCTGGATTGAGCGGTACGCGGCCGTGGCAGGCCAAAACGGGTGAAATCCCGATTGCCGTTGGGCAACGGCACGTTGAAGGCGACGTCGGGTGAACTTCGACAGAGTGCGCGAGCTGGATCAATTAGCACCCAAAACCTTGCCGAGCTGACATGCTCGCTGGCGTCAGATGTCAGATGACAGGTTAGTGCCAAAAGCGGACCTCGACCCAGCGAATTCGCCGCCGGAAAGCTGCCAGATAAGCGGTCAACGCATCAGCTAAGCTGCCCCCTCTTTCGGGCAACATGGGCGGCAAGGCTGATAGTGGACATAAAGAGCCCTACAAAGAAACCACGCAAACAATGATGGCCACAATGGCGATGGGATCTGTGCACTGGGAACATGGACGCCGAAATTCGTTTTGACAATCGCCTGAACAACAGACAACACAATCCCCAGCAACACGAGTAACCCCCAGTGCACTCGCGTACCCCGAAACATTTGCGGCAACGCCCCACCAACTACTACGGCGACCGCGAAGAGAGCCCAACCCATATGGATCCCTTTTCTCCCTAACGTTGCGTTAGCGAGTCCCCTGGAGCGCCTTGTTGGGCGGCAACTTCGTCGTCCATGCTCACCGCACAGTAAGGACAGAACTTGATTGCACGTGTATTGCTACCACGTGGGAACATAGTCAGATTGCTGGAGCACCGGGGACAGCGCACTCCTCTAAAGGCCAACACCAGGAAACCGCAGAACGCGGCAAGAAGGGCGGCAAGTAAGAGTGTCGGGTCCAAGACCTTCAGACGCGCGAGCGTGCCAAACACCAGAAAAATTCCAAGGAACGCAATGAGTGCTCGCCGTCCAGAAACTTGCGCCTGGGCATCCAGCGCTTCGTAAACCTTCATCGTGCTCCCCTGATTGGACCGCACAGTTACGTAGGTTGGGGTGAGCTTGCGAACCCCAACGCTTGTACCACAATGAGAGCGGACTTCATTGTGCCCCTATATGTTGCACCCGGCGGTTGCGAAACAGCGCCAGGGCCGTCCCCGGGAGCGCCTTGTTGAGTCGAATCCTTGCCCTCATAGTGCTTTTTGACAGCCTCGGAGACAAGCATGTTTACATGCGGCTACGATCTTGGCCATGTATTCGTCCTGATGACTGGAGCCGAAGATACACTTGATGTGGACTTTTGAGGTCGACTTCGCTGGATCCGTAAAGCTGGTCATTTTGAACGTCTCCCAGCGCAGCCCCAAGCCTGCGTCGAGTTCAGCAGCCGAAACCCCAGGTACTGATTGCAAAATGTAGGGTTTCAACGGTCCATTCCAGAGCTCGCGCCCGATTGCTTCGGCACTCGCAAGCTTTTGTTGGTCGCTTTCGCCGCCAGGAATATCCACCACATCCGTCTGCGAATGGGTGACTTTGCAGCCCGATCCGAGGCAAACAAACACGATAGCCTATATCACCAAAAACTTACGCACGTTATCCGCCTTGTCGTTTTTTGGCCTACCCAATTGCGGTCATTCGCGACAGTCCGCTTGGGGCCGCTAAACGCCATCGGCCAGTCTCCAGCGAGGCGCACTTCCCCGAGGCATGTACGTTCGCTGAATAGCGGCATTGCAAAACGGGCACGCGACAATCGGGTATCTGGACAGAGCATTTCGAACAAAGCCAACTCGCTTGTGCCGACGCAGCCAACGCCAAGCCAGTGAGCGACCACATCCAGGGCAATTGTGAACTGACGCCATACCGAATTCTAACGCGCTCCGAAGCCGACATTCGCAACTGACCACACTGCCGACTGCCGCCGATTGTAGAACTCGGTTGGGGTGAGCTTGCGAACCCCAACGCCACTCGTGAAAATACTGCCATATGCGCTACCGAAGGGCCAGGGCTGCTGGTGGCACTTATTTTTTCACGCTCAACCTCGCCAGCCGGTCGAGCCGCTTGCTGGTTGAACGGGTCGATGAACTCCGGGCCGCAGTAAGACTCGTCAAGCTGAGGCATCCCTTCGAAATCGTGGGCTGGGTGGTGCTTCCGGACCACCTGCATGCGCTCTGGACACTGCCGCCGGACGACGCCGATTTCTCGACCCGCTGGATGCTGATCAAGACTGCGTTCTCGCGCAGCGTCGAGCCGGGTGAGGCCATACGGCGCAGCCGCCTGAAAAAAGGCGAAAGGGGGATATGGCAACGGCGCTTTTGGGAGCATCAAATCCGCGATGAAGATGATTTACAACGCCACGTCGATTACATCCACATCAATCCGGTCAAGCACGGCTGCGTGAAGCGCGCCGTGGATTGGCCGCACTCGTCGATTCACCGATACATTCGATCGGGGGATTTTCCCGAAGATTGGGCGGCCGCGCCCGGGCCGGACTTGCCTGCGGGCGAACGCGCCGGGTGACGTTGGGGTTCGCAAGCTCACCCCAACCT
>CAYVKA010000032.1:0-49788 GCA_964451925.1 uncultured Nevskia sp.
GCCATGAGGGCTCCTTCGCCTTGGCGCTGCTGGTGGCCGCGGCGCTGGTGCTCGACGGCGGCCGCGCCACGGTGCTGGTGAAGCTCGTCGTGCCGGCGCCGCCGCTGCTGCGCGCCACGCGGCCGATGGCCTGCGCCGGCAGCATGGCCCTGGTGCTCGGCGCCGCCGCGGGCGCGGCGCCGCTGGCCTGCCTGCGCCTGTCGCTGGCGGACCAGCCGGAGACGCCGCTGGACGACGCGGCGCTGGAGCCGCTGCGGCGTGGCAATCCGGCGCTGCGCGGCCTGCCGCTGCTGCGCGCGGTGGCCCGCGGCAGCCGCGAGCGCCTGGTGCTGCCGCACGCCGACGGTTGCAACCTCGTGGTCGAGGTGGAGCCGGCATGAGCGGCGGGCTGATCGACGGGTTGATCGACGGGTTGATCGACGGGTTGATCGGGGAGGCGCAGATCCGCGCGTTGGTGCCGCACGCCGGCAGCATGTGCCTGCTGCAGCAGGTGCTGCGCTGGGACGAGCTTTCGATCGAATGCCTGGCCCGCAACCACGCCGACGCGCAGCACCCCTTGCGCCTGGACGGCGCGCTCAGCGCCCTGCACCTGATCGAATACTGCGCCCAGGCCATGGCGCTGCATCGCGGCCTGGTGGCGCAGGCCAAGGGCGAGACGGCGCCGCGCGGCTGGCTGGTGTCGGCGCGTGACTTCCGGCTCGAACGGGCGCGGCTCGACGAGCTGCCGCAGCCGCTCATCGTGCGCGCGCGCGAACTGCTGTATTTCGAGGGCGGCACCCAGTACGAGGTGGCGGCCGAGGCCGGCGGGCGCCAGCTCGGCGGCGGCCGCATCTCGGTGGTCAAGGTGCCGGAGTAGATGAACGCCGACGACTCGCCGCTACTGGCGGCCTTGTTCTCCGGCCCGGTCTGCGCCGCCGAGCTGCGCCAGCCGGGCGACCCGGCGCTGCTCCACCCGGAGGAGGCGGCGCACCTGGGCAAGGCCATCGCCAAGCGCGTCGGCGAATATGCTGCCGGACGGCTGTGCGCACGCCAGGCGCTGGCGCGGCTCGGCATCGCCGGGTTCGCACTGCGCATGGGCGAGGACCGGCGCCCGCAGTGGCCGCCACAGGTGGTCGGCAGCATCACCCACACCCACGGCTTCGGCGGCGCGGTGGTGGCACTGCGCGCGCACTACCGTTCGCTCGGCGTGGACGCGGAAGTGGTCGGGCGGGTCAGGCGGGAGCTGTGGCCGAAGATCTGCGCGCCGCAGGAGATCGCCTGGCTGGAGGCGCTGCCCGGCGCCGAGCAGGAGCGCTACGCGGCACTGGTGTTCAGCGCCAAGGAAGCGTTCTACAAATGCCAGTACGGCCTGACCGAAAGCTGGGTCGGCTTCCACGACGTCAGCCTGGACACCGCGGACCCCGGCCTGCGCGCCGGCCATTTCGCCGTGCTGCCGCTGCAACCGCTGCAGCTGCAGCGGCAGGAGCCGCCGCCATGGCGTGGCCGCCACTGTTTCGACGGCGATCTGGTGCTCAGCGGCATCGGCTTCGGCGCCGGCTGACGCGGCTCCCGTGCCGCCTCGGGCTGTGAGGCGGGGGGTGTTTTGCGAGATACTTTAGGCATGAATCTTCCCGACAGCGCAGCCGCCGGCCCCGTCGCAGCCTGGCCCGGCCTGCCGTATCACATTGAAAGCGCTGGACCTTCCGGCACACGCCGGCCGTTGCCGGACAACGCCCTGTGCGAGTTCCGCTTCGCGCCCTGGCAGGCCGAGGCTGATCCGCGACGCATCGCCATCGACCTGCAGGCCCTGCCCGGCGCCGATGCCGGCGACCTGTGGTGCAGCGAGCTGCCGGTGCGCTTTGGCTGGGACGGCGACATCGGCTACAGCGAGAACGGCGAGGCGCTGGTGATGCAGATGCGCCTGGACGAGGCGGCGCTGGCCGACATGGAGGAGGCCCTGTACCGCGTTTACCGCCGCATCGCCGCGTTCACAGCGGCGCGCGGCTATCCCGAGCTGTGGCGCGTCTGGCACTACCTTGGCGCCATCAACCAGGGCGAGGGCGACGCCGAGCGCTACCGCCGCTTCTGCATCGGCCGCTACCGCGCCGTGGCCGACCGCCCGGATTTCGAGGCGCGCCTGCCCGCCGCCACCGCCATCGGCACCCATGGCGGCGGCCTGGGCCTGATCGTGCTGGCCGGCAAGCGGCCCGGCCTGCAGGTGGAGAATCCGCGCCAGGTCAGCGCCTTCCGCTACCCGCGTCCCTACGGGCCGCGCAGCCCGAGCTTTTCGCGCGCCACGCTGCTGCCCTGCGCCGATGGCGCGCGGCTGCTGGTGTCCGGCACTGCCAGCATTGTCGGCCACACCACCGCCTTCGCCGGCGACGTTGCCGCGCAGCTGCGGCAGATCGCCGCCAACCTGCAGGCGCTGCTGGCGCACGCCGTGCACACCCATCTGCCCGGACGTCAGGCCGGCGAGTTCGCCGCCGATTCCTATATCGTCTACCTGCGCCACGCCGCCGACCTGCCACTGGTGCAGGCGGAGCTGGAGCGGCACTTCAGCGACGCGCCGCGGCGCGTGGTGATCGGCGACATCTGCCGCAGCGAACTGCTGATCGAGGTCGAGGCCGCCTATCGCATGGCGCCGGCTTGAGCACCACCACCCAGTTGCAGGAGGTCGCAGCTTGAGAACGGAGTCCACGGCGGATGTGCTGGTGATCGGCGCGGGCCCGGCCGGCGCCATGGCGGCGGCGCTGTCGCGCCGGCACGGCCTGTCGGTGCGGGTGCTGGAGAAGACCCGCTTCCCGCGCTTCTCCATCGGCGAAAGCCTGTTGCCGCAAAGCCTGGTGCTGCTGGAGCAGGCCGGCATGCTGGAGGCGGTGGAGCGCGCCGGCTTCCAGTACAAGGACGGCGCGCAGATCGTGCGCGGCGAGCGCAAGGTCGACTTCGAGTTCTCGATGAAGACTTGCGCCGGCCTGCCTCACGCCTACCAGGTGACGCGCGCCGACTTCGACCAGATCCTGATCGACCAGGCGCAGGCCCAGGGCGCCGAAGTGCGCTACGAGGAGGAGATCACCGCGGTGGATTTTTCCGGCGCCGAGGCGCTGGTGACCAGCCGTGACACGCAGGGGCGGGAAAGCCGCCACGGCGCGCGCTTCGTGTTCGACGCCAGCGGCTTCGGCCGCATCCTGCCGCGCCTGCTCGACCTGGACCGGCCGGCCGACTTTCCGGTGCGCGCTTCGCTGTTCATGCACGTCGAGGATCACATCGTCGACGCCGATTTCGACCGCAACAAGATCCGCGTCGCGGTGCATCCGCAGCACGAGGACATCTGGTACTGGCTGATCCCGTTCTCGCGCGGCCGCGCCTCCATCGGCGTGGTGGCGGAGGACCGCGTGTTGCAAGGCTACGCCGGCGACGTCACGGCGCGCTTCAAAGCGCTGGTGGCGGAGGAGCCCGGCATGCACCGCATGCTGCGCAACGCGCGGCCGCTGTGGCCGCAGGCGCGCGAGATCCGCGGTTACGCCAGCGCCGTGTCCAGCCTGCACGGCCGCAACTTCGCGCTGCTCGGTAACGCCGGCAAGTTCCTCGACCCGGTGTTTTCCTCCGGCGTGACCATCGCGCTGAAGTCGGCGGCGCTGGCGGTGCCGCTGGCCCAGCGGCAGCTGCGCGGCGAAACGGTGGACTGGGAGGCCGAATTCGCCGAGCCGCTGATGCTGGGCGTGGACACCTTCAAGGGCTACGTCGAGACCTGGTACGAAGGCGCGCTGCAGACCATCATGTTCAGCGACCGCCGGCCGCCGCGGGTGTACGAGCTGCTGTGCAGCGTGCTGGCCGGCTACGCCTGGGACACCGCCAACCCCTATGTCGGCCATTCCGGCCGCCGCCTGCGCGCGCTGGCGCAGACGTTGCGGAATCTCTAGCCGCGCCGCCGTCCGCTTTGCCTCACTGAAAACATATCGTCATTGCGAGCTACGCCGGAGCGACGGCGGCGGTCGTTCGGGATTGATCGGCGACGCTCGGGCGGCCATCCGAAAGTACTCACCTGTGGAACAGGCCAAAAAACTCCACCAGACTCCCGGCAGATAGACCGAGCCTGTGCCAGCTCTCAGGTCGCCGCGCGCATGTCCGTTAGGCCGCCCAAAACTGCCGTAATGGTGCTGCAATTAAGCCCGTTCAGGCGGCTCAGCAGAAAAGATAGGGATCAAAAACGTTCGCCAACCATTTCCTCGCTCTTGGCCCAAAGCGCCATCGCACGCCCAGGATCGACCGCGTACGCCATGACACCAGGACTCGATGGGCCGACAGGACTGTGGATGACCGGCGACACCTGGCAGTCCTGGCAGTAGCGCCCTCCGATCTCTTCGGTCCCCGCGACAAAGCCTGCCCAGACCGAAGTGGCCGCTCCTTGGGCGACCGTCTTGTATTGCAGCAGCGGCTGCCCGGCGGCAGCCAGCGGTGCGTTGATCTGTTCCACGACCCGGTCGATTTCGCCGGGCTGCATGTGCCGGTCGAGCTCGGTTTTGACCACGCCGGGGTGTACCGCTGCGGCGCGGACACCGCGGGCCCGATGGCGGCGATCGAACTCCACCGCGAACAGGATGTTCGCCGTTTTCGAGCGGGCATAGGCGATCCCCGGGTCGTAAGCCTGGTGTTCGAAGCCGGGGTCATCGAGATCGACATCGGAGCGACGATGGCCGGTGGACGCTACCATCACCAGCCGTCCGTGCGGCGCAATCAACGATGCGATGCGGTTCACGAAGACGAAATGGCCGAGATGATTGGTGCCGAACTGGGTTTCGAAACCGTCGCTGGTGCGTCCGAACGGAGTCCACATGACACCGGCATTGGCGATCACCGCATCGAAGGGCCGCCCATCTTCAAGCAGCGTATTGGAGCAGGCGCGCACACTTTTTAGCGAGGCGAGATCCAAGGTTGCCAGTGTAAGTCCGCCGCCGTTCGCCTGCGCCGGAATGTCCGCGGTTGCCCGTCCAGCCTTAGCAGTATCGCGTACGGTCCCGACAACCTGGGCCCCGTGAGCGGCCAGGCTGCGGGCCGTTTCCACCCCAAGGCCGGCCGATACACCGGTTATGAGCACCCGCCTTCCACTCAGATCCACACCCAAGAGCACATCGTCTGCTGAGGACCTGGCTCCGAATGATCGTGTCATCGTAATTGTCCTCTAAACTGGAGAGCCAATCGCCAGTACGATCTTGCCCCGCACACCGCCGGTGCAACTTTCAGCCAGGGCTTCCGCGGCGCGTATCAGCGGATACGTTTCACTCACAATCACCTTGAGCTTCTCGTTTTCGAGTTGCCGGACGATTTCGGCGAACACCACCATGTCCCGGTTGACGCTCATGTTTACGAAGGACAGGCGAATCCCGTGGCGTTCCGCCATGGCCAGATACTCAGCCGTGGTATCCGGCGAGGGAACAATCGAAGCCAGCGCGCCGCCCTTGCGAATGAGGGGAATCGACCGCGACAGCACTTCGCCGCCGACCAGGTCGATGACCGTATCGACGGGATCGATGGCGTCCTCGAAACACACAGCCCTGTAATCGACGATTTCATCCGCCCCAAGCGCGTGCAGCAGTTCGTGGTTGCGCGCGGAGCTTGTGGCGATGACATGAGCCCCGCGCTGCTTGGCGAACTGGATTGCAAACGTACCGGTGCCGCCAGCGCCTCCCTGGACCAGGACACGCTGACCGGCACGCACGTTGCCGTGTGCCGGAGCGAGCGTGGCCTCCCACGCAGTGAGCGCGGCAAGAGGTACCGCGGCGGCAACATGCAAAGAGATGCTCGCCGGCACGTGTGCAACGATCGCGGCGGGCACTGCCGCATATTCCGCGTACGTTCCGTTTCGGGCGATCAACTCGGCGCCGAAGACGCGATCGCCGATGCCGAAACCGGCAACGTCGGAGCCGACTTCGCGCACTATGCCGGCAAAATCCATCCCTGGTGTGAATGGCATCGGGAGGCTACGGCCCGCTGCGGCGCCGAGCTTCCAATCCGCGGGATTGACGCTTGCGGCGGCCAGTTCAACCAGTAGTTCGTTTGCTGCCGGACTCGGCCGCTCGACTACGTCGTCGCGCAGGCATTCCGGCCCCCCGGATTCGTGATACCGCATCGCACGCATTTTGTTGCTCCGATCAGATTAAGTGCGTGCCAGCATAGCCAGTCTGATTCGGACGATGAATGCTTGTAAATCCAGTTTAAATGCGCAATAGTCTGATTGTGTCTGAAGCACTATCGAATATGCTCAAGCTGCTGGGTGCGGAATCGGTCCTGACCGGAGCGCTCGTGGCGGGTGGCGCCTGGTCGATCCACTTCCCTCAGCCCGAACGAATCAAGTTCTGGGGTATCGTGAAGGGGCAGTGCTGGCTCAGAGGGGCCGACGGCACAACCGTCCAGCTTCACGCCGGCGATGTCTTGCTGCTGCTGCGCTCGTCGCCAATGACATTGGCTACCGACACAGGCCTCGCCAGCGTTGGAATCGATGAGGTTCTCTCCCGACAAACAGACGGCATCTGCAGGTGCGGAGAGGGCGAGGACTTCACGCTGATTGGCGGAACCGTATTGCTGGAACCACGCAGCGAATCCCTGCTGTTCGACGCCTTGCCGCCGATGATCCGAGTCCATGGCGGCGCATCCCCGGCCGGGCCCCTGCGCTGGATACTCGATCAGCTGATGAAGGAACGCTCCGATCGCCTGCCCGGAGCCGATGCCGCCGCGACCCAGTTGGTCCATCTACTGTTCATCCACGTCCTGCGCGCCCATTTACAACAACAAGGCCCGATCGCTCCGGGCTGGCTGCGCCTGGCCAGCGACCGGCGTTTCGCATCGGTGCTTGGCCTGATTCATGAACACCCGGGTAAGGACTGGCGGCTCCCCGAGCTTGCCAAGGCCGCAGGCATGTCGCGCGCCACCTTCGCGCATCATTTCAAGGCAGCCGCCGGAGTTGGTCCGCTCGGCTATCTGACCGAATGGCGCATGCGCCTGGCTGAGCGCTCGCTGGTCCGCGACGATGTCCCGATTGCCAAGCTCGCCGAGTCGCTGGGTTATGCGAACGAGAGTGCCTTCAGCCATGCCTTCAAGCGCGTCACCGGCCGTGCTCCCAAATGGGCGCGTCGACGGGAGGGAAGTGCACCGTAGTGGAAACGGCGGATTGTGGCGGGTCCGGTCATTTGCACGTCCAATGCCGCCGAAAGCTGACCCCGGCCGGTGGATTATTTTTCCTGCCCATTGGTGAAGTATTTTGAGCGGTCGCCCGGGGGTGACGCTCACTTCAAAGCCGCCACGATCTCCGGCGCATTCAGCAACAGTTCGATCTTCTGCTTGAACGCATCCGGCACCACCCGCTGCGCCACCTCCGTCGGGTTGAAGGCGCGGCCCTTGAGGTCGTCGCTGCCCTTCAGGCTCTTGCTCGCCAGCTTGCGGCCGGCGCCGTCGTAGACGTTCAGCGTCAGATCGTAGAACACCGTCGGATTGTTGTAGGTGTCGCTCTCCCAGTTGGCCACGCGCAGCAGTACGGCGCGGGCCGGCTTGTTTTGCAGCAGGGCGTAGACCGCGCCGCCTTCGCCGCTGCGCGGCGGCAGTGTCACCGGCGCGGCGCCGAAGCCGGCGCCGCCCAGCGACAGCACCAGCGAGTGCGTCATCTCGGTGGCCAGGGGCTGCTTCGAGGCGGTGATCACATCGAAGGGAATGCCCATGCGGGTGCGCTGCAGGCCGACGAACTCCGGAGGCTTGTTGCCGGACAGCACGTAAGGCCGCTGCTCCCAGGCGGCGACGGCGATGTGCCGGCCCTGGCCGCTGTAGCCCAGCGTGCCGCGGGAATCGTCGTAGTCGTAGCGGTTGCCGATGGCGCAGCCGCCGAGGAGCAGGAGGCCGAGAGTCAGGCAGAGAGCGCGTGCGAGCACAGTGGACGGGCCGGGAGCGGGAGGGATTCCGCACATCCTACGCGGTTGCGGAGGACGCGTCGCAGGCCAGCCGCGCGGCGCCCCGCTGCGGCACAGGCCGCAGCGCGCCTGGGCAGCGGCTCAGGATGTGCCGCTGGAGGCGGTTTGCTGCGCGGGCGGCGCCGGGGTGGGCAGGTCCACCGGCACCTGCAGTCCCGGCCGGTTCGGGTCGACGCGCTGGCCGTTGACGATCACTTCGTAGTACAGGTGCGGGCCGGTGGCCCAGCCGGTGCGGCCGACTGCGGCGATGACCTGGCCGCGGCTGACCGCCGAGCCGACGTGCAGCCCGGGCGCGAAGCCGGCGAGGTGGGCGTAGGCGGTTTCGACCGTGGCGCAGTGGCGGATGCGCAGGTACAGGCCATAGTGGCCGCGCCGCCCGATGGCCTCGATCACGCCGTCCTCGGCGGCGTGCACCGGCGTGCCCTGCGGCGCGCCGAAGTCCACGCCCTTGTGGAAGCGGCGCCGCTTCAGGATCGGATGCACGCGCCAGCCGTAGGGCGAGGTGACGTGACCGTCCTGCACCGGATCGTCCAGCGTCACCAGGTGGGTTCCCGGCAGCGCCTGCACGTCGCGTGGTGTCGTCGGCGCGTTGGCCACGGCGCCGGTGCTGAGGATGGCCAGCGCCAATAGGGGCAGGCGCAGTCCCGCCCCCCGGCCGTTCGCGGATCGGTTCTGCATATTGTCTCCCTGCGCGCTCACAGGCTGAAGGACTTGTTCACGCCGAAGTAGACCGAGGCGCGCGTGCCGAACTGCGGCGCGCCGACGCCGATGCCGGAGCCGTCGCGGATCGGGTTGGTGCGGTCCAGCACGTTGAGCGCGGCGACGCGCAGGCCCAGGTCGCCGAAGCTGTCGCTGATATGCACGTTGCGGCTCGCCGACAGGTCGAGCTGCACGCTGGATGGCAGCTTGTCGGCGTTGGGCGTGGAGCCGGGCAGGGTGCGGCGCAGTCCGCTGCCATAGGTGCCGTCGAGTCCGAAGGTGGTGCCCCACCACTGGTACGAGGCGCCGGCGGAGGCGGTCCACAGCTGATCGTGGTCGAGGAAGATGTAGTGGCTGTTGATGTAGTCCAGGTCGCCCTGGCTGAAATTGAACTGGCTGGACAGGATGTTGCTGCCCTGGGCCACCGAGCGCGCCATGTTGAGATAGGCCGACAGGTTGCCGTCGCGGTAGTTGCTGGTGAACTCGATGCCGTAGACGTGCCCGGTGTCGTAGTTGAACGGGGTGAAGATCAGCGCGGTGCCGAACTGCCCCTCGTCGATCAGGTTGCGGGCGTAGCGGTAGTAGCTGTCCAGGCCCAGGCTGAGCTTGGAGTTGAGCTGGTGCACCACGCCGGCGTCAAAGTAGTGCGAGCGCTCCGCGCGCACCGGGTCGTTCTGCGTCACCGCCGGCGCCTGCGTGGTGTTGTTGAACTTGTTCAGCGTGTTGCTCGCCACCAGCTCGTTGGGCGGCGGCGTGAAGTAGCGGGCGTAGCCGGCATGCAGCGTGGTGCTGGGCGTGAGGTAGTCGATGATGCCGACGCGCGGGCTGAGCTGGCTGCCGCTGGTGTAGGCGTTGAGCTTGTCGAAGCGCAGGCCGTAGTTGACCACCAGGCTGTCGCTGACGTCCCACTTGTCCTGCGCGTAGAAGCTCAGCAGCGTGTTGCCGTTCTTGGGGTTGTTGTCGGTGATGCCGATCGGGCCGCCGTAGCAGGTGCTGCCGTCGGCGCTGAGCGTGCTGCCGGCGGCGCAGGGAGTGGCGCCGCTTCCCGGCGTGGCGGTGGTGAACACCGCCGAAGTGTTGTCGGCGCGGTCGTCCTCGGTGGTGGCCGACAGGCCGGTGCTGAAGGTGTGCGACGGGCCGAGCGGGTAGCTCAGGTCGCCTTGCAGGCCCAGCGCCGAGGCCTTGCGCTTGATGGTGGAGGCGTCGCCGTTGAAGGCCAGGTCGCCGACCGAATCGGGCGCGAATTGCACGGTGCTTTGCCGGTCGAACACGGCCAGCTGGTAGTTCAGGCCGTTGTCGCCCACGCCCTGCAGCGCCAGGATGCCGTACTGGTTGCGCTCATACTGGCGCTCGTCGAGCCCGGCCGAGCTGATACCCGAGGTGTTGAAGCCGGCGGCGGCCAGCTGGTTGACGTAGTCCGCGTTGGGCGCCTGCCCGGGATTGTTAGGGATCTCCAGCCGTGTGCCGGTGACGCCGAGGATGGCGCTGAGCCGGGTGTGTGGGCTGAGCAGGTAGGAGAAGTAGCCGAAGCCCTTGCCCTGCTGCGTCCAGTCGTGGATGGCGGTGCTCGACGCGGTGGGATTCTCCACGCCGAGATTGCTCGACAGGTACTGGCCGGTCACGTACGAGGTGAAGTTGCCCACCGTCTTGCCCAGCTGGAAGCTCGGGTTGATGGTGTCGTGGCTGCCGCCGTAGACATCCACCTCGCCGCCTTCGAGGCGGTCCTTGGTGACGATGTCGATCACCCCGGCGGTGCGCAGGCCATACTCGGCCGGCAGCGCGCCGGTGTTGAGCGTGATGCTCTTGGCGAAGCGCGGGTCGAACACCTGGCCGAAGCCGCTGACGCCGTCGGGCAGGATGATGCCGTTGAGGCGGTATTGCAGGTCGTTGTGGTCGCCGCGCACATGCAGCTGGCCGAACGAGTCGTTGGCCACGCCGGGCGCCTGCAGCAGCACGCGGTTGAACGGCGTGTGGTCGCCCTCGGGCAGCTGCTCGATGGCCTTCTCGCTGAACACATACTGGCTGCTGCCGGTGGACGGCGACAGCTCGTTGCGCGCCCGCTCGAAACGCCGGGCGGTCACCGTCACGGTCTGCAGCTGCTTGCTGCCCAGCGACACCTCGGCCCGGCTGGTGGCGCCGGCGCTGACCTTGACCTCGACGCTGTTGAAGTCGCCGCCCTTGGCGGCGCCGACGCTGTAGGTGCCCGGGGCGATGCCGCCGATGGTGAAGATGCCGTGGTCGTCGGTGCGGGCCTGGGCGATCACCTTGCCGGCGCTGTTGCTCAGCTGGATCTTGGCGCCGCCCAGGGGTTTGCCGTCGCTTCCGAGCACGATGCCCTGGATGGTGCCCTCGCTGTTGGCGGCGGCCAGCAGCTCGGCTTCGGCGGCGAGGGCGTGGCCGGGCAGGGTGCCGGCCAAGCCCAGGAATGCGGCAATCAGGTAGCGGTAGCAGCGCGTGCGTGCACGCGCCGCCGGTGTGGGGGAAAGCATGAAGGAGTCATCCTCGTTGAATGAAAAACAGGCGCGCCGCTGGCGGTGCGCGATGCTGTGCCGCTCAGTTCAAACGAGGACTACGGGAGGGCCGCGGCTGTGGGGACGGGCAACGGTGTGCAGCGGTACGGCGGTGACGGCGGGCAGCGTCGGCTCGATGCCACGCGGCACCACGATCGCCGAGGCGTCCGGCAGCAGCGGCGTGCCGCCGGCGGCATGGGCCAGTGCGCAGACTTCGCAACTGGCGTTGGTTTCCGGTTTCAGCTCATGGCCGGTGGCGTGCACCACCGCGGCCGTCTGGACCACCAGAAAGCCGAGCGCAATGAGGAAACGGGTCAGAACCGGAAAACGCATTGCGCTTAAATAGCACGAACCGGCCGCCGCTGGAAAGTCGCAACCCCGCCGGAGTTGTCTTCTACGGCCCACAAAAGCGCGGTTCAGTTCCCTTCGGTATCGCAAATCCGCGGCCGGGAACGGCGCCGCTGGAACCGGCGTCCGCCTCCGCATCGCGGCGACGTCGAAGGCTCAGTAATACAAGGTGGTGACCATATCGCTCTCCACGCTGCCGGACGGGCTGGCATCGAAAGCCGCCGGTGACGCCGGCCCGGTCAAGGCGCTGGTCCGCTCCGTCATCACGGCATATGGAGTGTCCGGTGTGCAGCTGATCGTCACTGCCGGCGGCGCGGTTCCGGCGGAACGGCCGGTCGAAGCGGCGCAGGTGTTTGTGATGGTCAGCGATACTACCAAGCGCGCCGGGGGCAGTCGCGACGAAGCGACGGCCGGAACTGCGGTCGGCGCCGCTGCCGCCAGCGCCAGCGCCCAGGCGACGACCTGTGCGCAGCGCGTCCCACGGGCAAATCCAGGGGCACCTGGGGCGGCCTGCGTGACGGGGAGCTGCGCCGACATCGCCTACTTGGGCATGACCGCGAGCAGCTGACCAAATAACTGGCTGATTTCCGGCAGAATCACCATCGCGATGAGCAGTGCGGCAAATGCGGAGCAGAGAACCGGCAGTCCGGGCAAATCGAGGAAGGGCCTGCTATGCGTGCCGCGGCTCCGTTGCGGGGACATATAGGCGAAATGCGATACGGCGCTCTGCCGTATGGGGAAGTGCCGGTCCCGCCGAATGAAGTGCTGCGTTCTCATGTAGCGAAGTTTCAATCCGCTACAGGCCCGGCGCATTGATCAGGATCAATTCGCCTGCGCTTATTTCCACCCGCTGTGGCAGCGGACGGCCCGCACAGCGGCTGCGCGCAGCCGTTTGACGGCGCTTGGGGGATGGACCAGACGCCGATCCGCTATGCGGGAGGTGCTTTGACCTCGCCACGCATGACGCGCAGCAATCCGCGGCGCACCGCCGGCGCCAGGTCCACCATCACCGCGCCGGCCAGGATCAGCAGGCAGCCGGCAGTGGCGAGCGGGGTCAGGCGTTCATGCAGGGCCAGCGCGCCCGCCAGCGCCGCGAATACGCTTTCCAGCGACAGGATCAGCGCCGCTTCGGCGGCCGGCGCGTGTTTCTGCGCCACGATCTGCAGGGTGTAGGCGATGCCGCCGGAGGCGATGCCGGCGTAGGCGATGGCTGGCAGGCTGGCGTGGAAATCCACCCAGCGCGCCTGCTCCGTCAGCACCGAGGCGAGGGCGGCGCCGGCCGCGGTCACCGCGTATTGCACGAAGCACAGCAGGAACGGCCGGTTGAGCCGTCCGAGGAAGCGCGCGATCAGCGTGATGTGCAGCGCCCACAGCAAATCGGCGGCGAGCAGGATCAGGTCGCCGCGTGACCAGCCCCGCGCCTGGCCATGATCCGCCAGCAGCCAGGCGCCGAGCACGGTGATGGCGCAGGCCAGCAGCACCATCGGCCGCGGCGCGCTGCCGGCGATGGCCCACACCGCGAACGGCACCAGCGCCACGTAGACGGCGGTGAGAAAGCCGCCGTTGGTGGCCGTGGTGCCGGTCAGCGCCACCTGCTGCATGGTCGCCGCCACGCACAGGCAGGCGCCGATCAGCAGCGCCAGCCCCAGGTCGTGGCGCCGGGCCGGCGGCGCCTGCGGGCGTCGCGCTTCGTGCAGCGCCAGCGGCGCCAGCAGCAGCGCCGACAGCGCGAAACGCGCGGCCACGAACAACTGCGGCCAGGCCGCGGCGTGCAGGTCCTTCTGCGCAACGAAGGCCGTGCCCCAGATGAAGGCGCACAGCAGCAGCAACAGGTCGGCCTGCAAACGGCTCATCGGCGGGACAGGTGGTGGAAGGCTCAGTCGTCCCGATGCACCAATCGCACCAGGTAGTTGCCGGATTTCTCGTCCCGCTCCATCAGCAGCTGGCCGCTGTCGCGCGCCGCTTCCAGCAGCTGGCCGAAATTCCTGAAGCCGTAGGCCGACTCGTTGAAATCCGGGCGGCGGCGTTTCACCGCCTGCTTGGCCATCGAGGCCCACAGCTTGTTTTCCTCGCCGCGCTCCGCCACCAGCGCCTCCACCGTTTCGACCAGCAGCTGCACCGCCTCCTGCCGCCGGGTTTCCTCGGCGCTGGCCGGCTTGGCCGGTCTGGCCGCGGGCTTGCCGGGCTGCGGCGCGGCCTCGGCCTTCTTCGCGGCGCGCCGCCGGTTCCGCTCCTGCTCCTTGACCAGGTCGTCGTAGAAGATGAACTCGTCGCAGTTGGCGGTGAGCAGGTCGGAGGTGGATTTGCGCACGCCGACGCCGATCACCACCTTGTTGTTCTCGCGCAGCTTCGACACCAGCGGCGAGAAATCCGAATCGCCGGAAATGATCACAAAGGTGTCGACGTGCGCTTTGGTGTAGCACAGGTCCAGCGCATCCACCACCATGCGGATGTCGGCCGAATTCTTGCCCGACTGGCGCACGTGCGGGATTTCGATCAGCTCGAACGAAGCCTCGTGCATCGGCTTCTTGAAATCCTTGTAGCGGTCCCAGTCGCAGTAGGCCTTCTTCACCACGATGTTGCCCTTCAGCAGCAGGCGTTCCAGCACCTTGGCGATATCGAAGCGCGGATAGTGGGCTTCCTGCACGCCGAGCGCGACGTTCTCGAAGTCGCAGAAAAGCGCCATGTTCTGGATCTCGGAAGTGGCAGCCATCGAAGCCGGCCCGGGCGGAAAAAGGTGCCCAAGCTTAAGGGATATTTCACCCGGCTGATCCGGACTGAGGCCGGCCGCCCGCAGCCAAGCGCTTCGATCGGCTGCCGCAGCGGGCGGAATCGTGGCGCGGCCGGCACGCCACGATTCCGCCACCACTCACACCGCCGCCGTCTTCAGCCGGTAGCGCGGCGCCGGCCGGGTCAGCGACAGCTTCGGCATCATGACGCGGCGCGCGGCCTCGTAGGCGTCCCATTCGGCCGCTTCCTGCAGCGGCGGAATGGTGACCAGTTCGCCCTGGTCCAGCCCGGCGAGCGCGGCATCCACCAGGTCCGCGGTGGTCATCACGATCTGCTCCGGCAGATTGGTCAGCGGCATGCCGGCCACATCCCAGAACTCGGTGGCCGTGGCGCCCGGCAGCACCGCCTGGACGCGCACGCCCTTGGCCGCCAGCTCATGATGCAACGACTGGCTGAATGCCAGCACGAAGGCCTTGCTGCCGCCATAGACGCCGTTGAGCATTTCCGGGGCGATGGCGACGATCGAGGCGATATTGATCAGGGTGCCGGCGCCGCGGGCGACGAAGCCGGGCACCGCCGCATAGGTCAGGCGCGTCAGCGCGCTGACGTTGAGGCCGATCAGCTGCTCCATCTTGCGCACATCGGTGTCGAGCAGCGGTCCCGCGGCGCCGACGCCGGCATTGTTGAGCAGCAGGGTGATGCTGGAATCGGTGCGCAGCACGTTTTCCACGCGGGCCAGGTCCGCCTTGTCGTTCAGATCCGCGGCGACGACTTCGATCGCGCGGCCGGTTTCGTCGGACAGGCGGCCGGCCAGGGTGCGCAGCCGCTGCTGGTTGCGCGCCACCAGGATCAGGTCGTAGCCGCGGCGGGCCAGGCGGTCGGCGTATACCGCGCCGATGCCGCTGGAAGCGCCGGTGATCAGGGCGGTGCCCGGGTTGGGTTGCAGGGTCATGTCAGGTTCTCCTTGAAAGCTTGCCGGCGCGGGGGCGTCAGCCATGGCCGGCAAGGTACGCCTGCTTGCCGATAGCGTAAATGTCATATATACGTCTTTTTAGGACATCACCTGTCCGTCACAGGATCAGCGCCATGCAACGTATCGGCTACGCCGTCTTCCCCGGCTTCCAGGTCATGAGCTTCGCCGCGCTGTCGGTGTTCGAGTTCGCCAATATCGCGGCGGGAGAGGACATCTACGAAGTGCGCGTCCTCTCCGAACAGGGCGGCTGGGTGAAAAGCTCCACCGGCCTGGCCATCGAGACCGAGGCCTTGCGCAGCCCGCGCTTCGATACGCTGATCGTCGGCGGCGGGGTGGATATCCAGCCGGCGCCGCCTGGGCTGGTCCGGTTCGTGCGCAAGGCCTTGAAGAGCTCGCGTCGCGTCGCTTCCATCTGCACCGGCGCCTCGGTCCTGGCCGAAGCCGGCGTGCTCGACGGCCGCCGCGCCACCACCCACTGGCGGTACGCGCGCGAACTGCAGCAGCGCTTTCCCAGGCTGAAGATGGAGGAGGATCGCATCTTCATCGTCGACGGCCCGGTGTGGACGTCCGCCGGCATGTCCGCCGGCATCGACCTGGCTCTGGCCATGGTGGAAAAGGACCTGGGCGCGGAGCTGGCCCGCCTCGTCGCCAGATACCTGGTGGTCTACCACCGGCGCAGCGGCGGCCAGTCGCAGTTCTCGGCGCTGCTCGAACTGGAGCCCAAGTCGGACCGCATCCAGAGCGCCCTGGCCTACGCCCGGCAGAACCTGCGCGCGCCGCTGTCGGTCGACCAGCTGGCGCAAGCCGCGCACCTCAGCACGCGCCAGTTCAGCCGCGCCTTCCACGCGGAGACCGGCCAGTCGCCGGCCAAGGCGGTCGAGCACCTGCGGGTGGAAGCGGCGCGCCTGATGATGGAGCAGGGCCGCCTGCCGATCGACGTGGTGGCCCGGGAAACCGGCTTCGCCGACCGCGACCGCATGCGCCGCGCATTCCTGCGCGCCTTCGGGCAGCCGCCGCAGGCGATCCGGCGCAATGCGCGGGGTGCGGCGCCGGGCTGAGCCGCGGGCTCAGCCGCCGGCTCTGCGGCTTCCCGGCTTGCTCAGCTTTGCAGGATGCCGTGCTCCCGCGCCGCGCGCAGCGCCGCCGTGCGGCTCTTCACGCCGAGCTTGCCGTACAGGTTGTGCAGGTTCCACTTCACCATGCCTTCCACCAGGAAGCAGCGCGCCGCGATCTCGGCGTTGCTCAGGCCCTGGTCGAGCAGCGACAGGATCTGCCGCTCGCGCTTGTTCAGCTCGCCGGGCTTCCATCTGCGGCGCGGCGCGATGGTCGAGGAAAAGCTCTTGAGGGTCGCCCAGGCGTGCGCTGGTGATGAGGGAGATGGCTAATCGCCTTAAGCGACACTTGGCAAAAGGCGGGCGCGGTCAGTCATGACCGTGAACGACGGGCAGCGGAAGCCTGGATATTTTTTCCGCCTCGGCCGCAGCCACCCCCAGAGAACAGAGGATGACCGCGGCAACCCGCTCCGCCAGGCCATCGCCGCTGAAGCCGAGCGCCTTCACCACTGCCGCCTGGGTTCCCTGGGCCGAACCAAACTGAAGTTCGGCCGAGATCGACGCCAGCACCGTGCCGCCGACCGATATGAAACTGACCAATGGATCCTTGGTGAGGAAGCGCCTGGCCGTGACCCCTTTCTGAATGTCACGCAGCAGGCGCTGGCCCAGGCCTCTTTCGAGCACGCGCGCTGAAAATCCTTCGCGGATCAGAAACTGGCCCCATACCGGTTCGCGCTGTGCGCGCAGCAAGGTGTGCCGCACGCTGATGGCAATGACTTCTGCGGGATCGGCGACGTGCTTGACCAGCCGGTCCAGGGCATCGCCAAAGTCCTCGAACACATGGTCCATCAGGGCCATGTAGATCGCTTCCTTGGATTCGAAGTGGTTGTAGAACGAGCCGAAGCCGACATCCGCAGCCTCGGTGATTTCGTTGATTGCCACCCCCTCCATACCCTTCTGCGCCATGAGTCGCAGCGCCGCTTCCAACAGGCGCGCGCGCGTTTCGCGCTTGCGTCTGGCGCCGCGTGGTTCGCGAACTGCAGCCTGAGGGGATGCCTCTTTGGCGGCGGGTTTGGACGGCGGCTTGGGCATCGGCATGGCTCCAGGGTCAGGTCAGTATAGGCTTTTTTGTCATAATTGACAAAATTATCAATTATGAATTTAATATCACTATGTGACGAGCCCGAGGAATGCGGGCCATGGAGGAGGCGGTGACCAAGAACCCGAATTCGGAGCTTGCCCCGGCGCCGCCGGCCGCCGCCGGGGCGCCGCCGCCGGACACTCTGCCGGCTGTCGATGTCCTGGTGGTCGGCTATGGTCCGGTCGGTGCCGCCGTCGCCAACCTGCTCGGCCGTTACGGCGTGCGCTGTCTGGTGGTGGACAAGGCCACTGCGATGTTCACCGCACCCCGCGCCATCGCATTGGACAACGAGGCGTTGCGAATCCTTCAACTGGCGGGTTTGGAGGAAGACGACTTCGACCGGATTGCCATCCCTTTTGTCCGCATGCGTTCCCCGCACTTCGGTGAGTTCGGCCGGGTGAATACCCTGGGCAGCATCGACGGGCATCCCAAGCTCGTGACTTTCTACCAGCCGGATCTGGAGCGCGCCCTGCGCCAGCGGGTGGAGCAATACGTCGAAGTCCGCACCCGGCTGGGCGCCAGCCTGACGAGCTTCCACGAGGAAGCCGATGGAGTCGTCGCGGCGCTGGATCTGGGTCAGGGCCGCTTGGCATCGGTGAAGGCGCGCTACCTGGTTGGCGCCGACGGCGCCAGCTCCCTGGTACGGCAACTCATTGGCCAGCAGTTCGAGGGCGAAACCTATGCCGAGGACTGGCTCATCGTCGACGCGCGGAGCGTCTCCACGCCGATCGACCATGTCGAATTTCTGTGCGATTACCGCCGGCCGACACCGCACATGTGCGCGCCCGGCGGGCGTGAGCGCTGGGAGTTCATGCTTCAACCCGGCGAGACCCGTCAAGAGATGGAGGGCGACGCCTGCATCCGCGAACTGCTCGCCCCCTGGGGGGATCCGGAAAGCATGATGATCGAGCGCAAGGCGGTCTACCGTTTCCACGCGCGCGCGGTGAATTCCTTCAGCAAAGGCCACGTGTTCCTGGTCGGCGATGCGGCTCACATCACCCCGCCATTCGTGGGCCAGGGTCTTGTCGCCGGCCTGCGCGATGCTGCCAATCTGTGCTGGAAGCTCGCCTGGGTGGTGCACGGCCAAGCCGCTCCGAGCATCCTGGAGACCTACGACCAGGAGCGCCGGCCCCACGCCAAGGCGATGATCGGGCTGGCCAAGTTCATGGGCAAGCTGGTGATGCCCAGAAACGCGGTCGTCGCCTTCGTCACACACGGAATGATGCGTCTGCTCCGCACAATACCGCTTCTGCGCCGTTACTTCGACGAGCTGGGAATCAAGCCCAAGAACATCTTCTCCCGCGGCCTGCTGGTGAAGGGGCGCTCGGCGTCCAGGCTGGTTCGAGGCGGCCTGTTGCCCCAAGGCTGGGTTCGCAACGCCGATGGCGACCTGAGCCTGAGCGACGACGTGCTGGGCGCCTCGCTCACGCTGGTCGGGTTCGGCCTCGACCCCGCCGCGGCGCTGTCCGAGGGCGCCTCGCGCGCGTTTGTCGCCGCCGGCGGCGAATGCGTGCAGATCACGCACAGCGGCCAGCGTCTGCATCGATCCGCCAATTGCGCCTGGGAAGACCTCAACGGCACCTTCCTTCCCGCCGTGGCGCCGTTCGGCTGGGTTGCCGTAGTGCGCCCGGACCGGACGGTCCTCCACGACGGCCCGATAGAAGATGCGGACCGCGTTGTACTCGAAAGCGTGGCCCTGCTCGGAACCCCCGTTTCTGCCGCCACTGGGCGGATTGCTGCGGCAGCCATAGCCGCCTGAGGAATGACATGAAGCTCACCACTGCGCAGCCCGCGCGGCACCCCAACCCGACGGCCAAGGCCAGCGCGCTCGCTTATCTGATTTTCGACCGCCCGGACCTTGATCGTGCGAGCCAGTTTCTGGCTGATTTCGGACTGCGCCCGGCGTCCAGCAGCTCCGAATCGCTGTTCCTGCGCGGGACCGGGCCGGCGCCGTTCTGCTACGTCATACGCAAGGCCCCGATCGCGCGGTTCGTCGGCCTGGGCCTGCAAATGCACAGCCGGGCTGATCTTGAGGCCCTCTCGCGCCTCCCCGGCGCCTCGCCAATCCAGCCGGTGAGCTGGCCCGGCGGCGGGCTGCGCGTGGAGCTGACCGATCCTTCAGGCTTTGTCGTCCATGCCGTCTATGGCCAGAATCTGCTCGAGCCTATCCCGCACCGCGCGGCGCTGTCCTGGAACACCGGCGACAAGACCTCGCGCGTCAACCATACGCAGCGGTCGCCATTGGCCCCGCCGGACATCATCAAGATCGGCCACGTGGTGCTGGAACTGGCCGAGTACCAGGCAACCTGCGCCTGGTACACCCAGCACTTCGGCTTCATCCCCAGCGACATCCAGGTGCTGCCCGATGGCTCGCCGGCGGTGGCGTTCATGCGTCTGAACCTCGGCGACAAGCCGGCCGATCACCACACCTTGGCGCTGGTGCAGGGCTTTGCCGCCACCTACAGCCATAGCGCCTACGAAGTGGTGGACGCGGATGCGGTCGGCATGGGCCAGCGCGTGTTGAAGGAGAAAGGCTGGAAGCATGCCTGGGGTATCGGACGGCACATCCTCGGCAGCCAGATCTTCGACTACTGGCAGGATCCTTGGGGCGACAAGCACGAGCATTACTGCGACGGCGACGTGTTCACTTCGGATCAGGCGACCGGCATCCATCCGGTCAGCCGCGAGGCGATGGCGCAATGGGGGCAGGCCATGCCCCGTAGCTTCACCAAGCCCAGGCTCGGTCCCGCCAATCTCCTGCTGTTGCTGCGCAACCTCCGCCGCAGCCCCGATCTGAGCGTCAAAAAGCTCCTCACCCTGGCCAGGCTGTTCGGCTGAACCTCCCGCCACGACTTCGCAACGAGATATTCCATGTCGCTGAACATTCTGCACTTCAAGTACCAGGGCATCCCCCAGTGGGGCGTGGTTCGTCGTGGGGACATCATCCCGGTGCCGGGAGAATTCACCACCACCGCCGATTTCCTGAAGGCCAACCCGGTCGAGTCGCTGGCCCGGCTGCGCGGCCCCACCATCGCGGAAGCCGATGTCGAGTGGTTGTCTCCGCTGACCCGCAACCAGCAGTTCGTTTGCCAGGGCGCAAACTACCGTCAGCACATGATCGAGTCGGGGATGAACCCGGACGTGAAGACCTACAACATGATCTTCACCAAGGCCGCCAGCTGCATCGTGCCCGCCAACTCCGACCTGGTGCGGCCCAGGGATGTGCGGTTCCTCGACTACGAGATCGAACTGGGTCTGGTTCTCAAGCGCGATATCACGAGCCGGCAGGCGATCACCGACGCCACCCTGCATGAGTACGTCGCCGGCGCCGTGATCGTCAACGACTACTCGGCCCGGGACATCCAGATCCCGCAGATGCAGTTCTACAAGGGCAAGAGCTTCCGCACCTTTGGCCCCATCGGTCCCTATCTGTGCCTGCTGGAGAAGGCCGACTTCGCCAGGCTGCGCGAGCTGCAGCTCAAGCTCACCGTGAACGGCGGCGTGCGCCAGCAGGACAGCATCGCCAACCTCGTCTATGGCCCGGCCGAGACTCTGACCGAGCTGTCCGGCGTGCAGGACTTCCACGTCGGCGACCTGCTTTCGACCGGCACGCCGGCCGGTTGCGCGCTCAGCGTGCCTTCGCCGGCGAAGCAGCGCATCGCGGCGCTGCTGCCCGAAGCGACGAAGTGGAAGGCCTTCATGAAGGTCCAGGCCGGCCGCAGCCAGTATCTGAAAGCCGGCGACGTGGTCGAGTCGCGCATCGCGACCGCGGATGGCTCGATCGATCTTGGCGTGCAGCGCAACCGCGTAGTGGACGAAGCATGAAAGGGATCGGCAGCCGGGCGGACGTCCTGGCCATCGAGGAAAAGGGAGTGCCCGCGCTTCCGGCCAGCACCTACGAGATGATCGCGCGCGGTGCGGTGATCAATCCGGCGGCGCCGGCGCTTACATTCTTTCTGCGCACCTCCGGCCACCGGCGCCCCGAGCGCTGGTCCTACCGCGAGCTGATGCGCGACATCAACCGCACCGCCAATCTGCTCCTGCGGTTGGGAGTGCGAAAGGACACCGTCGTTGCCTACGTGCTGCCGAACCTGCCGGAGACCCATTTCGTCATCTGGGGCGGGGAAGCTGCGGGCATCGTCTGTGCCATCAACCCGCTGCTGGAAGCCTCGGCGATCGGTGATCTGCTCAACGCCGCCGGCGCCGGGGTGTTGGTGACACTGGCCCCGTTCCCCGGCACCGATCTGTGGCAGAAGGTTCACCAGGTGATCGCCAAGGTGCCCACGCTGAAGCACCTGCTGCTGGTCAACCTGGCTGATCGCGTGCGCGGCCCGGCCGGTTTCATCGCCAGAGTCATGCAGCGGCGGGAGCTTGCCCGGGTGCTGGGGCGCGGTGGAGTCCGCGCTGCTGTGCCGGCGGGCATTGGGGTGCACGATTTTGGCACGGCGATCGGCAAGGAGTCCGGAGACGGCCTCAACAGCGGCCGCCGCTTCGACGCGGCGGACTTCTCCTCGTACTTCTGTACTGGCGGCACCACCGGGCTTCCGAAGATCGCCACACGGCGCCACGGCAACGAAGTGGCCAATGCTTGGAGCGCTGGCCAGTACTTGGGCGACGGCATCGGTCCGGGCAAGACCGTGTTTTGCGGCCTGCCGCTGTTCCACGTCAACGCCGTGCTGGCCACCGGCCTGCTGCCCTTCTCCAAGGGTGCCCATGTGATCCTCGGCACCCCGCAGGGCTACCGCGGCGAGGGCGTGATTCCGCGCTTCTGGGAGATCGTCGCCCATCACCGCATCAACTTCTTCAGCGGTGTGCCGACGCTGTACGCCGCGTTGCTGGATGTGCCGGTGGCGGGGCACGACCTGTCCTCACTTGAGTACGGCCTGTGCGGCGCCGCGCCAATGCCGGTGGAAGTGTTCCGCACATTCCAGGAGCGAACCGGCATCAAGATCCTCGAAGGCTACGGCCTGACCGAGGGCGCCTGCGTCAGCAGCGTCAATCCGCCTTTGGGCGAGCGCCGGCTGGGCTCCATCGGCTTGCGCATCCCGGGGCAGGCGATGAAAGCCGTGGTGGTCGATGATACCGGCCGCTATGTGCGCGACTGCGTCGTCAACGAGTCCGGTCTGCTGCTCATTTCGGGCCCGAACGTCTTCGCCGGCTACGCGCTGCCGGAGCAGAACCGGGGGCTGTGGGTCGATACCGGCGACGGCCGGCGCTGGCTCAATACCGGGGATCTGGCGCGCGAGGATGCCGAGGGCTACTTCTGGCTGACCGGCCGCAAGAAGGATCTCATCATCCGCGGCGGCCACAACATTGATCCGGCGACAATCGAGGAGCCTTTGCACCGCCATCCCGCCGTGCAGATCGCCGCCGCCGTCGGCCGCCCGGATGCCCACGCCGGCGAGCTGCCGGTGGCCTACGTCCAGCTCAAGCCCGGCGCCCGCGCCACCGAGCAGGAGATCGCCGCCTTCGTTCGCGACCAGATCGCCGAGCGCGCCGCGCTGCCCAAGTACATCCGCATGATCGACGCCATGCCGCTGACCGCGGTGGGGAAGATCTTCAAGCCAGACCTGAAGCGGCGCGAAACCACCGATGCCCTGCGCCTGGCGCTGGAGGAGGGCGGTATTCGGCTGCGGGGCTTGACCGTCCGCGACAGTAAATCCAGCGGCATCAGCATCCAGGTGGACCTGGTGGACTCTGCCCAGGAGCAGACAGCGAGGGCGGTTCTGGGACGGTTCCCGTTTCCGATTGCATTCGGCACCGATTCGCGGGACTGACGGCACACGAGCGTGTTCGGCAGCCCGCCGGGCTGAGGATGCCTGCGCGCCCGATACAGAAAATTCTTGGGGAGAAATTGAATATGAAGTGTTGGAAGGCGATGGCCTTGGCAGGTGCGGCGCTGCTCCCGGCGCAAGGTGCTGCCGCGGCCACCTGGGATGTTCCCATGGGCGGCTCCGATCTGCAGGCGATCGTGAGCACCGCCGTCACCGCCGGCGGGGCGATCCGCATGCAGAGCCAGTCGGCCTCGTTGATCGGCAAGACCAACATCGATCCGCAGCTGTGCGCCGGCCCGAACGGCGCCTACCAAACCTGCCAGGGCTTGTTCCGCAACCAGACCTACCCGGCGCAGCGGCTGATGGCGGCGCCTGGCGCCGCTTCGGTCAACAACGATGACGGCGACCTGAACTACAACAAGGGCGACCTGGTCTCGGCGGTGGGCAAGATCACCCAGGACTGGACGCTGTCGTGGAATGGGGTCAAGTTTTTCACCCGCTGGCTGTACTTCAACGACCCGGTGAACCAGAACTTCACCGAATATCACCCCAACCGCATCACCCCGCAGAACTACTTGCAGGTTGGCCGCCAGGTGCCCGGGTTGGTCGCCGGAGCCGCGCAGACCCTCATCCAGGACCTGTCCAACCCAGCTTTGCTCTCCGCCGGTCCGGCTGCGGCCGGCGGCCTGCTCTTGAACCCCCGGCCCTACGGACAGCCCGGTCCCAACGGCACCAACATCGTCTATGGTCCGGGCGGGGTCGTGCGCAACAAGCGTGCCCGTGGTGCCGAGGGGCACGAAATTGGCAGCGATCTGCAGTGGCTGGATGCCTACGTCAGTGGTTCCATCCCCCTGTGGGACGACAAGTCGCTGACCGTGAAGCTCGGTCGCCAGACCGTGAGCTGGGGGGAAAGCACCACCCTGGTCATCAACAGCATCAACCAGGCCAACCCGGTCAACGTTAACAATTTCTACCGCATCGGCCACCAGACCGAGGAGCTGTTCACGCCGATCGCCATGGCTGACTTCAGCCTCGAGCCGCTTGACGGATACAACCTTGAAGCCTTCTACCAGCTGGAATGGAAGAGCGTGGAAGCAGTGGCGCCGGGCAGCTACTTCTCCGATCTTGATGTCGGCACGAACAATATCGGCGGCAGCATCAGTGCCAGCGTTGGCAACGTGGCGGAAGATCCCAACGGCGTGGGTACGCCGATGGACTCGCCGCTGGCCGGGTTGTCGAACACCACGTCCACCATCCAGCGGCTGCCTGACGTGAAACCCAACGCTCAAGGTCAGTTCGGGGTCGCCTTGAGACACAATTTCGAGGACATCGGCAACGGTCTCGAGATCGGGCTGTACTTCATGAACTATCACTCGCGCTTGCCGCTGGCCAGCTTCTATGCGGCCAACACGAGTTGCGCGCGCCAATCCGGCAACGCACGAGGCAACGACGCCACCGACCTGGTGTCCTTCCTGCTGGATTGCCCGGACATCCCCTTCGTGCACTCGCTGACGCATCCCGGCGAGCCGGCGCAGTACGCCACCGACAGCGCTGCCGCGTTGGACACGGCCCGCTTCCAACTCGAATACCCCCGTAACATCCAGCTCTACGGGGTCAGTTTCAACACCACGGTGGGGGGCTATTCGATCCAGGGCGAGGTGGCGTACCGTCCCAATCTGCCGCTGCAGGTTGCCCTCACCGATCTCGCCTTCGCTGCATTTGGGCCGACACTGACCTCCTGCCACGATCGGGCCACCCACTGCGCGGGGTCCGCCGGGCTCGCCGATATCGGTATCGGCTACGCCGCCGACGGCAGCACCGTGAACTACGGCTCCAGCGACTTCATCCCGGCATCGGGCAAGTCGGCTTTTCCGGACCTCGTGAATGTCGGCATTGGACATGTTCCGGGTTCGGCCCGTGCCTTCCCGAGCTTTGTCATCCCCTATCGTGGCGGCCAGATCGGGGACAACCTCGGGTGCGCCAAGGGGATGGCGAATGCCGGCTACCACCCGGGGATACCCTGCTACATCCGCGGCTACGAGCGGGAGCAGGTGTATGAATTCAACCTGGGCACGACCCGGGTCCTCGGCGCCAGTGAGAACGCCCTCGGTGCCGACCAGGTCGTCGTGGCCACGGAGTGGGGTGCCACCTTCGTGCCCTACATGCCGGCGCTCGATCAACTGCAGTTCCAGGCCCCGGGCGTTTACTACCACGCCAGCGCCGGCGCGGACGGCTCGGGCGCCGACGGCTCGCGCCAGGCGTGCTCGACAAATCCGGCTTGCAGCATCGGCCCGGACGGTGTGCGCTTCAATCCGCATCAGCAGGATCTGAAGAGCTTCCCGAATGCGTTTTCCTGGGGCTACCGCGTGATCAGCCTGCTCTCGTACGAAAACGTGCTGCCTAAAATCAGCCTGCATCCCACGCTGGTCTGGCAGCACGATGTGCAGGGAAGGTCGCCGGGTCCTGGCGGCAACTTTGTCATGGGCCGCAAGGAGATCGACTCGCTGCTGGAGATTCGCTACGAGCAGAACCTGTCGATGAACCTCGGCTACACCTGGTACTTCGGCGGTGGGCAGTACAACACCCTGAGCGACCGCGACTATCTGCAGTTTTTCGCCAAGTACCTGTTTTGATCGGCGCGGCGGGCCCGGCTTGTACTGGGCTTGTGCTGGGCCTGCTCGACAACCCGGCTTGCAGCATCGGACCGGACGAAGGTCGGAGCTGCCGCCTTCCGGTTGGGACGGCCATTGATCTGCGTCAATGATATATATGTCGAATTTGATAATTATATCAGAACACAGGATCAACTATTAGCCGAGAACCAGCATGAGAAACTACGACCGCATCAACGCCCCGCCGCCAAAGGACATCGAACGCAAACGCGCACACATCATCGGAGGAGGGCTGGCGGGTCTTTCGGCGGCGGTGTCGCTGGTCACAGACGCTCACATGCCGGCGGGCAACATAACGATTTACGAAGCGCTGCAGGATGTGGGTGGCTCGATGGATGCGGCTGGTGACCCGCAGCGCGGCTTCACCTGTCGTGGTGAGCGGGAGCTTGAAGCGCGGATGGAGTGCCTCTGGTACATCTGCAGCAAGGTGCCTTCGCTGAAAGAGCCCGGCATGACGGTTCTCGATGAAACGTACTACGCAAACGTCCGCGAGCCGATCCGCTCCCATTTCCGCCTGATGCACCGGCAGGGTCAGCGCTATGATTGCAGTGGCCCGCTGATGTCGGTTCACGATACGAAGCGTATGGCAGAGTTGCTTCTTACCCCGGAAGAGAAACTGGAGGGGCTATCGGCGGCTGACTGGTTCAGCCCTGACTTTGTGAAGTCGATCTTTTGGTACTGCTGGAGCTCGATGCTGGCGTTCCGCGACTTTCACTCGCTCATCGAAGTCAAGCGATACATTGCGCGTTTCATGATGTACACCGGTGGCCTTACCCACCTTGCCGGTATCCTCCATACTGAGTTTAACGAGTACGACTCCATCATCAAGCCGATGCGTGTCTGGCTGCAGTCGCTTGGCGTCCGTATTCAGACCGGAACGACGGTCGCCGACATGGACGTCGCAACGGAGGCGGACGAAACCATCGCTGTGGGACTGGTCTTGCGCGATTCGACGGGAGATCGCCGCATTGACCTCAGCCGCGATGATTTGGTGTTCTTCACCAACGGTTCCCTCACGCAAAATGCGACGATGGGGGAAAAGGATACGATCGCGGAGATGAATTGCGACACCTCCCGGCGCGGCTGCTTCACGCTTTGGGAAAAGCTTGCCGCGGGAGATCCGAAGTTCGGCAATCCGGCGGCGTTTGTTTCGCATATCGACAAGACAAACTGGATATCTGTTTTCACCACCATCAAGGGCGACCGCACGTTCTTTGACTTCATGGAAGCCAAGACCGGAGACAAGGCGGGTACCGGCGGGGCGATCACAGTGGTCGATTCGAGTTGGCAGATCAGTTTTATGCTTTACGGCAAGTATTTTCCGGACCAGCCCGACGACGTAAACGTTTTCTGGGCATATGGGCAGCGCAGTGATACGCCCGGAGATTTCATCAAGAAGCCAATGCGGGACTGCACCGGTGCGGAAATCCTCGCCGAACTGCTCTATCACTGTGGCCTGGAAGACAGTATTGATCGGATTCTGGCGCACACCAAGGTGTCCACAGCCATGATGCCGTACATCACCTCGCAGTTTATGCCCCGCAAGATCAGCGATCGGCCCAAAGTCATTCCTGACGGCTGCAGGAATCTGGCTTTCATGGGGCAGTTTGTCGAACTTCCGCTGGATGTGGTGTTCACGGTCGAAACGTCGGTGCGCACTGCGCTTATGGCGGTGTGGGGGCTGACCGGTCTTCAGAAGCCCATGATTCCGGTGTACGAGCCGGCCTATGACATGCGGGTTATCGTGGCCAACCTCAAGGCAAGTCTTGGCATCGACGACATCTCATTGTCGAATCTGCCGCAAATCCTGCTGTCGGGGCCCCCGCTCAGCCTGCTCACGAGCCGCTTGAAGGACATGCCGGCACCGCCCATCTGATCAGGAAAGCTGTCGCCGAGCTGTTTCGGTACTGGCCCCGGGATGGCGCTGAAATCGGGCGGAATGCGTTGGTCTTTACTGATGCAGAAGCCGTTCCGCCACCGAAACCGCCAAGCCGTGCGCGGTGCGCCGCAGATTTTCGCGCAGTCCGCTGCGGCGCCACGAGGCTGGTGCCGCGATGTGCTCACCGGTGATGGCCAGTCTCGGGAACAGCGCGAGCGCATGGTCCCGGTCGATGCCGTGGCGGGCGTCGGCGTCCCACACCGGACTGCGTTCGAGTTCCCGTGTCTGAACGCCAGTGATTTGCGCCGGCGCAAATGGGAAGTCGCTGCCGAACATCAGGTGTGAAGGGTCGATCAGCGCCTTGAGGGCCGCCATCGCATAGGGTGAGGGCGACAGGGCGGTGTCGTAGTAGAAATTGCGGATTGCCCGCAGGATGCCGTTGGGCTCGGCTTGTGCATATTGCGGTAGCGCGTTGGCCAGCGAAATGCGCCAGGCGATGTAGGGCAGGAAGCCGCCGGCATGGGCCAGGATGAAGCGGATGTTGGGATGGCGCGCAATGGTGCCGGAGAGGATCAGGTTCACCGCGGCGCGGGTGGTGTCGCAGACGAATTCCAGCAGAAATCCGGGCATGTCGAGGCCGGTCTGCATGCTGCTGGCGTGCAGGTTGGGGTGCACGAACACCACGCTCTTGCGCCTGTCCAGTTCGGACATCAGTTCGTCGAAGCGCCGGTCGCCAAGGAATACGCCGTCGGTGCTGCCCAGCAAGACCACACCGTCGGCGTTCAGGACATCGAGGGCATGGATCGCTTCCTCGCATGCGCTGTGGGTAAAGGGCATCGGCAGTACCGCAAAGCTGCCGAAGCGACCGGGGAATTGCTGCACGAGTCCGGCGGCGAATTCGTTGCAGCGGCGGGCCAGATCGCGGGCCTTGGCCTCGCCGTCGCCGAAATGTACGCCTGGCGCCGAGAGGGACAGGATCGCGGTCGCGATCCGGTTCGTGTCCATCACCGCGATCGAATCCTGCGGCCGCCACTTCGGCAACGGCGCCCCGGCGACCTCGGTGATGCCGTGCTTCACCATGGCGTCGACGAACGCCGGCGGGATCAGGTGATGGTGGACGTCGATCCGGCCGGCACTGTCGTCGCGGCTCCGGCTGGCAGCTTCTGCATTTCGCGGCCGGGGCATATCCGTTCACCCGAGCAGGGCGGGCAGCTCCGCCGTCGCCAGCCGCCGTGCTTCCTCGGCGTTCACGCCCAGCGCCAGCAGCACCAGTTCGGTCGCGTCCGAGCCTGCGTCGCGCCAGGTGCGCACGCCTTCGAGCACCAGCAGTATGGCGGAGAGTGTGGTGCCGGCGATCAAGCCCACCGCGCTGTGGATCTGCTCGGCTCTGAAGGAATAGCGGTGCTGCTGCAGACCGAGCAGGACGTCCTGTACTGCCGGTCCGCGCCAGAACGCGGCCAGAGAATCGGACCTGAACGAGAAATGGGTCATGAATCGCCCCCAGTGCGGCTCTTCATGGGCGCGGCGGACGTAGAGGCGGATGCCGGTCGCCAGCCGGTGGGCGGGGTCCTCGATGCCGGCATAGCTGGCGACGACCCGCTGATTCATTTCCTCGGCGAGCCGCGAGGCGACGCGCTCGAACAGGTGATCCGTTGAGTCCAGGTTGTTGTAGATGGTGCCGCGCGCCACGCCGGCCGCTTCCGCAAGCTCGCTGACATTGACCTCGACGCTGCCTTTTTCCGCGAACAGCCGCACTGCGGCGGCGTGGATCCGGCGTTGGGCGCCATTCATGTCTGCCATGGTCTGAGGGTTCCCCACGCGTGAAGGGTTTGGACGGGATTGTCCAATATTCAACCTGCCGCGCGCAGCCTGGGTGCTCATACCCGCCTGAATCTCCGCGACCCGCGGATGTTTTCGCGCTCTGACGGCCATAAATCCCTGCTCATTTCGTGACTTACTGAATCAGTATAGAACATATATTGCTTTATATGAACAGTTATGTTCAAAATATGATGAGAGTGTTTTAAGTGGGTAATCAAAGTCGCTATGAAAGCGAGCGTGTCCGGAGGAGATCGAAAGGTGTCGCAGGCGCGCCATGCGCCGCTTCATGGCGGCCGGCGGCTCGCCGTTCCGCCTTGGGCCGGGAGCCGTGCGACTTGCCGCGTCCTGCGGTCCGCGGGCAGGCCGGTCGCCTGCGGAGCTGTGGCCGCGAACGCCGGCTCCGGAACGGGAGACCTGGTGCGGCGACGACCGGCCGGCGCAGACGCCATTCGGCTTCACAACTAATGAGGAGATGCAAAGGTGGCAGACGACAGCATTCACGGACTGAAGTCCCGCACGGTGAAGTTCGGACAGCGCAGCATCTTCGTCACTGAACTGGGCGACGGCTATCCGGTGATCATGCTGCACGGTGGTGGCCCGGGTGCTTCGGGCATGTCCAACTACGGCCGCAACATCGAGGCGCTGGCGCAACACTTCCGGGTCATCGTTCCGGACATGCAGGGCTACGGCCAGTCCAGCAAGGGCGTCGACCGCAAGGACCCCTTCGGCGATCTGGCAGACGCCATGCTCGGTCTGATGGACGCGCTGAAGATCAAGCGGGCGCACCTGGTGGGCAACTCCCTCGGCGGCGCCTGCGCCCTGCGCATGGCGCTTGATCAGCCTTCGCGCGTGTCCGCGTTGGTGCTGATGGGGCCGGGTGGCGTCAACACCACGCGCGCGCTTCCCACCAAGGGCCTCAACCTGCTGCTCAACTATTACAGCGGCAGCGGTCCCAGCCGGGACAAGCTGGCCACCTTCGTGCGCCAGTATCTGGTGTATGACGGTAACCGGGTCGCCGACAGTCTCATCGACGGCCGCTACCAGGCGAGTATCGATGCGGAAGTCATCGCGGCGCCGCCGCTGCGCCGTCCGCAGGGCCTGAAGGCCGCGCTGCGCATGGACTTCACCCGCGATCCGCGCCTTTCGGCCTGCACGGTGCCGACGCTGGTGCTGTGGGGTACGGAGGACAAGGTTAACCGGACCAGCGGCGGCGCAACGCTGCAGAAGCGCATGCCCAACTGTGACCTGTACCTGTTCAGCAAGACCGGGCATTGGGTTCAGTGGGAGCGGCCGGAAGAGTTCAACGCCGTCACCGCGGCCTTCCTGGCCCGGCACGGCAGCTGAGCGGGCGACGCCATGACCCAGTACCGGAACCTTTTTGGCGCGGTGAGCCTTGGCTACATCGTGGTCGAGTCCGAGCGCCTGACCGAATGGAAGCGGTTTCTCAAGGAGGGGATCGGCTTGCATCTGGCGCAAGCCGGCGAATCCAGCCTGGCTTTCCGCATGGACGGGCATGCACGGCGCCTGATCGTGCGCCGGGGGGCGGCCGAGGACGTGGCGGCGATCGGCATCGAATTCCGCGACTTGCAAGCCCTGCAGGCCGCACTGGAGCGCCTCGCGGCGCGCGGGATCAGCGTCGAGGAAGGCAGCCCGGCGGAAGCCGCCTTGCGTGGCGTTCCCGGCTTCCTGCGCGTGATCGGCCCGAAAGGCCTGGCGGTGGAGCTGTACCACAATCCGCATCTCAGTCCGGAACCGCTCGAGATGTTGAGCAGCGGCTTTGTCACCGGCGCCGGCGGTATGGGGCACGTGGCGATCACCACGCGCCTGCCCGATGCCGCGCTGGTGTTCTGGAAGGAGATCTTCGACGCCCGCCTGAGCGACGAGATCGTCGAGCACGTGGGCGGCGTGACTTTGGACATCCGCTTCCTGCGCCTGAACGAACGGCACCATTCCGTGGCGCTGGCCACGGTGCGATGGCCCAGGCTCGATCCGATCCGCACCCGCGTGCAGCATTTCAACCTGCTCGCCGGTTCGCTCGACGACGTCACCGCGGCGTTCCGCCGCTGCAAGGCGCTGGGCTTCGAGATGGCGCACGAGATCGGCCAGCACCCGAATGACAAAGAGGTTTCCTTTTACGTGCTGTCGCCTTCCGGGTTCGAGGTCGAACTGGGCTGCAATGCGCTCGTCGTGGACGAATCGAACTGGAAGCCCGCCTCCTACCAAGGCATCAGCCTGTGGGGCCACAAGCCGCAGAACCCCTCCGTCTTTCACACGCTGGGGGTCAACGCCGGCAATTTCCGGCGCGGCCTGCTCTCGCTTCTGCGCCGCGAATATTCGCCGATTTGAGGAGTCCGATGAATCAAGAAATCAAATCCGCGAAAGAGGCGGTCGACGTCGTCATTGCCGGCCTCGGGCCTACCGGTCTGGTGCTGGCGCACATCCTCGGCGGCCATGGCCGGCGCGTGGTGGTGCTGGAGCGCGAGCCCCGCTTCTACGGCAATGCCCGGGCGGTCTACACCGACGACGAATGTATGCGCATTTTCCAGTCCATCGGCATGGCCGAGGAGCTGCAGGAAAAAATGCTGCAGGAAACGCCGGTGCAGTTCGTGCGGCCGGACGGCACGCCAATGGGGCAGTACTTCCCGCTCAAGCGTCCGCTGGGCTGGCCGGTGGTCAACTTCTTCTATCAACCCTACCTCGAAACCTCGCTGACCGAAGGCCTGGCGCGTTATCCGAATGTGGAGATCCGCCGTGGCCGCGAGCTGGTCGACTTCAGCCAGGACGATGGCGGTGTCACCGTCACGCACCAGGCCACCCGCAGCGCCCGCTTCCGCGACGACGGCGATTCCCGCATCGAGTGCAACGGCGACGCCGACCTGCAGCCTCTGCGCTGCCGCTATCTGGTTGGCGCCGACGGCGGCCGCAGCACGGTGCGCGCCAGGCTCGGTATCGACATGACAGGCCGCAACTTCCCCGAGCCTTGGCTGGTGGTGGATCTCAAGGTCAAGGAGGGCGAGGAGGCCCTGCGCCACATTCCCTACTTCAACTTCGTGGTCGATCCCGAGCTCCCGGCGGTGAGTTGCGTGCAGCCGGACGGGTATCACCGCTTCGAGTTCATGTTGATGAAGGGCGATACCAAGGAGTGGATGGAGCGGCCGGAAACGGTGCGGCAGCTGCTGTCGAAATTCGTCGATCCGGATAAGTTCGAGATCAAGCGCCGACTGGTCTATACCTTCAATGCACTCGTTGCAAACCAGTGGCGCGAGCGCCGGGTCTTGCTGGCCGGCGATGCGGCTCACATGACGCCTCAATTCATGGGGCAGGGCGCCAGCTCCGGCATCCGCGATGCTTACAACCTGGGCTGGAAGCTCAGCCTGGTGTTGTCCGGCAAAGCGCCGGACGCTCTGCTGGACAGCTATGAGAGCGAGCGGCGCGACCACGCCAAGGCGATGGTCGACATCTCCGTGTTGATGAAAGACGTGGTGTCGATGACCCACCCGGTCAAGACCGCGCTGCGCGACCTGGCGCTGAAAATCGTCATGACGGTGCCACCGCTGCGCCGTTGGTTCCAGGAAGGCGGGTTCAAGCCGACTCCCGTGTACACCCGGGGGCAATACCTCGGCTTGCCGCGGCGCCGCCGGCATGGTCCTGAGGGAGCGCTGGCGCCGCAGCCGCTGGTGCGCAGTCTGGACGGCCGGCGCGTCTTGCTCGACGAACTGCTCGGCGGCGGCTTCGCGCTGGTCGGTCTCAAGCTCGATCCGCGTGCCGGCCTGTCGGCGGATTCGCTGCGCTTCCTCGATGATCTGCAGGCCCGCTACGTCACGCTGTTTCCCTATGGCCGGCGCCCCCAGGGCCTGAGGGACGTCGCACGCAGCAGCTGTCCGGGCCTGGCCGAGGTCGAGGACCTGGGCGGCGAAATGGTGCGTTGGTTCAACAAGGCCGGTTTCGTCTCCGACGCCGTGGCGATTCTACGACCCGACAAGTTTGCCTTCGCCGTAGTCCCCGCCGCTGACCTGGAGCCGGCGCTGCAGCAGCTGCGCCTGCAGCTGCAATGGACCCAGCGCCCAGCGCAGCTCAGCAAGGCGGCCTAAGTGGTGGACCCGATGATGGCAGACGAGCGCCTGGCCGCCGCAGCGGCGGCACTTCGCGCGGCGCGCGAGCAGCGGCGACCGATCGGCCGCGTGTCGGAGAGTCACGGCGTCGCCGGAATCGACCAGGCCTACGCCGTTGCCGGGATCAACACCGATCGGCGGATCGCAGACGGCGCGCGCGTTATCGGCAAGAAGGTCGGCCTGACCTCGAAGGCCGTGCAGCAGCAACTGGGCGTGGACCAGCCGGACTTCGGCGTGTTGTTCGACGACATGGAGTACCTCGATGGCGCTTCGGTGCCGATGGCGCGCCTGCTCCAGCCGAAGGTGGAGGCCGAGCTTGCCTTCGTCGTTGGCCGTGACCTGACCGGCGCCGCGCCGAGCTACAGCGAGTTCCTGGCGTCGCTGGCCTACGCCCTGCCGGCGCTGGAGATCGTCGACAGCGCCATCGACGGCTGGAAGCTGACGCTGGTGGACACGGTGGCCGACAACGCCTCATGCGGCCTGTACGTGCTCGGCAGCCAGCCCGTTGCCATCGGCGATTTCGCGCTGGGCGAAATCGGCATGCAGATGGATGTCAACGGGAAGACTGTCTCCGTCGGCTGCGGAGCTGCCTGCCTGGGCCATCCGCTGCGTGCCGCGTACTGGCTGGCGCAGCTGATGGGACGTCGCGGCGAAGGCCTGCGCGCGGGTGAGGTCATCCTTTCCGGCGCGCTGGGTCCGATGGCGGCGATACGGGCGGGTGACCACGTCATGGCGCGAATGGGCGTGCTGGGCAGCGTGAGCTGCCTGGCGGTCTGAGCGCGCAGTGCAAGCACTTCGCCGGCGCGTTCAGTGCTGCGATCGGACGGTCGCCGGCAAACGCAGCCGGGCAGCTGGCTACCAATCCTGATTCCGGAGACCCAATGAGCAAGAGAATCAAGGCTGCGATCATCGGCAGCGGCAACATCGGCAGCGATCTGATGATCAAGATCCTGCGCCACGGCCGGTCGATCGAAGTGGCGGCCATGGCCGGCATCGATCCGGCCTCGGACGGGCTGGCGCGGGCCCGGCGGCTCAATGTTGCGATCACCCACCAGGGTGCGGAGGGCCTGTTGAATCTGCCCGAATTCGCAGACATCGACCTGGTGTTCGACGCAACCTCGGCCGGCGCACACGTGAAGAACGACGCTCTGCTGCGTCGGACCAAGCCCTCGATCCGCATGGTCGATCTGACGCCGGCCGCCATCGGCCCTTACTGCGTGCCGGTGGTGAACCTGGCGCAGAACCTCGGCGCGGCCAACGTCAATATGGTGACGTGCGGGGGCCAGGCGACCATTCCGATCGTCGCCGCGGTGGCCCGTGTTGCAAAGGTGCACTATGCCGAAATCGTCGCCTCGATCAGCAGCATGTCGGCCGGCCCCGGCACGCGCGCCAATATCGACGAGTTCACCGAAACCACTGCCAAGGCGATCGAGGTCATTGGCGGCGCCGCCCGCGGGCGCGCCATCATCATCCTCAACCCGGCCGAGCCGGCGCAGCTGATGCGGGATACGGTCTACGTCCTGTCGGAAGCGGCGCAACCGTCCGCGGTGGAAGCCTCGGTGCAGGCCATGGTGGAGTCGGTGCGCGCCTACGTGCCGGGCTACCGGCTGAAGCAGGGCCTCCAGTTCGACCTCATTCCGCCGTCCGCACCCCTGCGCATTCCGGGTCTCGGCAGCTTCTCCGGCCTGAAGACCTCGGTCTTTCTGGAAGTGGAGGGGGCTGCGCACTACCTGCCGGCCTACGCCGGCAATCTCGACATCATGACCTCGGCTGCATTGGCGACCGGCGAGCGCATCGCCCAGGCCATGCTGGCCGGCTAGGAGAAGCATCGTGGCCTTCAATCCGGACAAGAAGCTCTACATCTCCGACGTGACGCTGCGCGACGGCAGTCACGCCGTCCGCCACCAGTATTCGATCAAAAATGTCCAGGACATCGCCCGGGCGCTGGATCGAGCCAAGGTCGACAGCATCGAGGTGGCCCACGGCGACGGCTTGCAGGGCTCGACCTTCAACTACGGCTTTGGCGCCCATACCGACCTGGAATGGATCGAGGCGGTGGCGGATGTGGTCAAGCACGCGCGCATCGCCACGTTGCTGTTGCCGGGCATCGCCACCATCCACGACTTGAAGGCGGCGCACGCCGCCGGGGCGGGCGTGGTCCGTGTGGCCACGCACTGCACCGAGGCCGATATCTCCAAGCAACACATCGAGTATGCCCGCACGCTGGGCATGGACACGGTGGGCTTCCTGATGATGAGCCATATGACCTCGCCCGCGTCCCTGGCTGTCCAGGCCAAGCTGATGGAGTCCTACGGCGCGCAGTGCATCTATGTGGTGGATTCCGGCGGCGCGCTGAGCATGCAGGATGTCCGCGAGCGCTTCCGCGCCCTGAAAACGCTGCTCAAGCCGGAAACCAAGACCGGGATTCATGCCCATCACAACCTCAGCCTGGGCGTGGCCAACTCGATCGTGGCTGTCGAGGAGGGCTGCGACCGCATCGACGCCAGCCTGGCAGGCATGGGCGCGGGCGCCGGCAACGCGCCGCTGGAGGTGTTTGTCGCCGCCGCGGCCCGGCTCGGCTGGAACCATGGCACCGACCTGTACACGCTGATGGACGCGGCCGATGACATCGTCCGCCCGCTTCAGGACCGACCGGTACGGGTGGATCGGGAAACGCTCGCCCTCGGCTACGCCGGTGTCTATTCCAGCTTCCTGCGCCATTCGGAGGCGGCTGCCCGCAAGTACGGGGTCAACACCGTGGACATCCTGGTCGAGCTCGGCCGCCGGCGGATGGTGGGCGGGCAGGAGGACATGATCGTCGACGTGGCGCTCGATCTGTTGCGGCAACGGGAGGACAAGGCCACGCAAGCAGCCGGCGGCTGATGCCGCCGTTGACGCAAGAACCAATTGGCACATCGGAGGAGAGATGAACAAAACAGACTCAGCTTCGACGCCGACACCGGTGTCGGTGTCGCGGCGCGAGGTGTTGAAATCGGCATGGCAGCTCGGAGCCATCGGCGCGGGCGGAATGGCTCTGCAGGCTTGCGGCAGCTCGCAAGCCGCGCAACTCGATCCCGCCGCCAGTAGCAGCGCGGCGGCTGCCAGCGGCTCTTCAGGCAACTTCCGCATCGACGTGCACTGCCACCTCATTCCGGATTTCTACCGGCTCTCGCTGGCGGTGCACGGCATCGTTACGGCGGGCGGCATCCCCATTCCGCCGTGGAGCCCGGCGCTGGCGGTGGGATTCATGGACGAATACGGCATCCAAACGCAGGTGCTGTCCGTGTCCGAGCCGGGTGTGTACTACCTGGCGACCGCGGCCGAGCGCCAGGCCATGGCGACGCAGATCAACGACTACATGACCCACACGCTCATCAACAGCGCCGATCCGCTGCTCAAGGGGCGCTTCGGCGGCTTCGCGGTATTGCCGCTGGGCGACCTTAACGATCCGGGCGACGTTGCCAATGCCTGCGCCGAGGCCCGCCGTGCCATCACGGAGCTGAAGATGGATGGCATCGGCGTGTTCAGCAACTATCACGGCGTCTACATGGGCGATCCGCGCTTCGCGCCGCTGTTCGAAACGCTCAACGAGCTGGAAGCCTTTGTGTTCCTGCACCCGGTGACACCGAGTGCCGTGCCGCCGATCCCGCTGCTGTCGAGCTTGACCTTTCTCTACGAGTTTCCGTTCGACACCACCCGCGCCGCGGTCAATATGCTCTACAACGGCGTGTTCGACCGCTATCCGAAGATCCGCTGGCTGCTGGCCCATGCCGGTGGCGCGCTGCCGTTTCTCGCCAACCGCATCAGCGTGCTGACCATCTACCCCGTGCTGGCGCAGAACCTGAACATACCCAGCCTCTACAACCAGAACCTGGATTTGTCCAAGCTGTATTTCGACACGGCACTTTCGCCGGCCCCGTCTGCGATGGAGTCGGTGAAGGCGGTCACCGACGTCAGCCACATCCTGTTCGCGACCGACTGGCCGTTCTCAAACCTGACCTTCATCGTGCCCGGCGATCCCGCGCCGCAGCTGACGGAGTCCTTCAGCAGCGCCGAGCTGCTGCAGGTCAACCGATCGAACGCGCTGGCCCAGCTGCCGACGTTGAGGGGGCGTATCAACACCGGCCAGGCTTTGCAGGAAGCTTGAGAAAGAGTGCCTCGGCCCCCGGCCGGAAAAGGCAAAACGCCGGGCAAAAAAAAGCCCGCGTATTTCGCGGGCTTTTATCAAGCGTAAGGCTTTGGTCTGCGGTATCGATCAGAACGGGATATCGTCGTCCTCGAAGCCGCCGTCGCCACCCTGCGGCGCGGCCGGCGCCGGGCGCGGTGCCGCGGCACGCTCGCGCGGCGGGGCGCTGCTGCGCGCACCACCACCGCTGGAACCGCCGTAGCTGCTGCTGCCACCGCCGAAATCGTCGGAGCCGCCCGCGCCGCCGCGGCCGCCGAGCATCTGCATGTCGTTGACCTGGATCTCGGTGGTGTAGCGGTCCTGGCCTTCCTTGTCCTGCCACTTGCGCGTGCGCAGGCTGCCTTCGACGTAGACCTGCGAGCCCTTCTTCAGGTACTGGCCGGCGATCTCGGCCAGCTTGCGGGTGAAGACCAGGTTATGCCACTCGGTTTTTTCCTTCTTCTCGCCGGACGTCTTGTCGGTCCAGGAATCGGAAGTGGCCAGCGTCAGGTTGCAGAACGCGTCGCCGTTGGGAAAGTACTTCAACTCCGGGTCCTTGCCCAGGTTGCCGACCAGAATGACCTTGTTGACTCCACGAGCCATGTGCTCCTCCTACTCAAATCAGATGGATGTGAACCCGCCGCGCGCACGCACCGGTACCCACCGCAGCGGCGGTGACGGAGGATTGCCCGGGCGGGGTTTGAAGCGGAGGTCGGACACACGCCACAGGGGCGGAAAATACATCGCTGGATGGATTCATCAGGTGTCCTCGTTCATGCGCCGAAAATAGTCGATGGGTCCGGCGCACCCTCACGGCGACAAGAATACACCACGTCGGCCCGTGCCAGCCCTGTCCTTGACGGAGCATCTCAGCAGCGGCGTGCAACAGCCTGTTGCCGCTGCTTTTCTTCCGGCGTGCGGATTTCAGCCGGCGCCGCGCGGCGTGGTCCAGCCGCGGGGTACGGTTGCGGCTGCCCTCAGGCGCTGGGCTGAGCCGCCGCGGCGCCGTCAGCCGCCCGCCGCGGAGCGGGCGGTATCGGGCTGAGGCCGCGGGCGATCAGCAGCCACAGCAGTGGCAGGATGGCCGCGGCCACCAGCACGCCCTGCGGTCCGTAGTGCATGGCGCCAAAGCCGACCAGGCCGCCCAGCGGCTGGCCGAGGAACTGGGCGGTGGCGTAAACGCCGAGCGCGGCGCCTTTCTGCTCCGGCGGCGCGCGGCGCGACACCATCGAGGGCAGCAGGCCCTCCAGCAGATTGAACGGCAGGAAGAACAGGATCAGGCCGCCGATCAGGCCCAGGCGCCCCGGCAGCAGTCCCGCCACCAGCAGCGACAGCGACAGCAGGGCCACCGCGCCCAGCAGCAGCCGGCGCGGGTCGGCGCGGTCGGCGCGGCGCATCAGCGGCAGGGCCGCGACCAGGGTGCCGATCAGCACCGGCAGGTAGATTTTCCAGTGCTGCTGCGGGTCCCAGCCGAACACGCTCTGGATCAGCAGCGGCGCGCCGATGAACAGGCAGGGCAGCACCGCGTGCAGGATCAGGATGCCGCCGGACAGGCGCAGCAGGTCGGGGTCAGCGAACACCTGGGCCAGTCCGCCGCTGTTGCGCCGGACGGCGGTTTCGGGAGTGGGCACCGCCCACCACACCACCGGGATGGCCAGCACCGACAGCGCGGCCGTCAGCTTGAAGATGCCCGGCACCCCGCCCAGCACCCCCTCCGCCGCCGAGCCCAGGATCAGCGCCAGCACGAAGGCGAAGCCCATGCCGGCGCCCATGATGGCCATGGCCGTGGTGCGCACCTCTTCGCGGGTCACGTCCGCCAGCAGGGCGGTGACGGCGGAGGAGATGGCTCCCGCGCCCTGCAGCGCCCGGCCGAAGGCGATCAGCTCGATGCGCTCGCTGACCCCGGCGATGAAGCTGCCCAGGGCGAACATCAGCATGCCCAAGGCAATCACCGGCTTGCGGCCGATGCGGTCGGACAGGCGGCCCAGCGGAATCTGGAAAATGGCCTGGGTCAGGCCCGAGGCCGTCAGCGCCAGGCTGATCCAGAACTGTCCGGGATGCTGCGGCAGGCCCTTGGCGTAGATTTCGAAGATCGGCAGGATCATGAACACGCCGAGCATGCGCAGCGCGTACACCGCTCCGAGGCCGAAAGTCGCTTTGAGTTCTTTGGAATTCATCGGCGAAAACGTAATGCAAACAAGGTGCCGGGTGTGCCCGACGATTGGCGCCCAAGGCCGGTTGACGCAGACGCCATTGTCGCGCGATTGCGGGTGTTGAAATCAGGGTGCGCCGCAGCAATCAAGGGAAGTATAGTACCTGATTGCCCCTATCCCCCGCCGCTTCGCCCGCGGCCGAAATCGACTGCCCCCATGGATACGATCCATATACGCGGTGCGCGCACGCATAACCTGAAGAATGTCTCGCTGGACCTGCCGCGCGACAAGCTGATCGTCATCACCGGCCTGTCCGGTTCCGGCAAGTCCAGCCTGGCTTTCGACACCCTCTATGCCGAGGGCCAGCGGCGCTATGTCGAGTCGCTGTCGGCCTACGCCCGCCAGTTCCTGTCGATGATGCAGAAGCCGGACGTGGATTCGATTGAGGGCCTGTCGCCGGCCATCTCGATCGAACAGAAGTCCACTTCGCACAACCCGCGCTCCACCGTCGGCACCGTCACCGAGATCTACGACTACCTGCGCCTGCTCTACGCCCGTGTCGGCACCGCCCGCTGCCCGGACCACGGCGTCACGCTGGAGGCGCAGAGCGTCAGCCAGATGGTCGACCACGTGCTGGCGCTGCCGGAGAACTCGGCCTGGATGCTGCTGGCGCCGGTGGTGCGCGAGCGCAAGGGCGAGCACGCCGAGTGGTTCGACCAGATGCGCCAGCAGGGCTTTGTCCGCGCCCGCGTCGACGGCACGGTCTACGAGCTGGACGAGGTGCCCACCCTCAACCGCAAGCTCAAGCACGACATCGACATCGTGGTCGACCGCTTCAAGGTCCGCCCGGATGCCAAGCAGCGCCTGGCCGAGTCGTTCGAGACCGCGCTGCGCCTGTCCGACGGCCTGGCCATGGTGGCGCCGTACGGCGAAGCCAGGCCGGGCGCCGCGCCGAAGGAGATTCCCTTCTCCGCGCGCATGGCCTGCCCGCACTGCGGCTACTCGCTGGAGGAGCTGGAGCCGCGCCTGTTCTCGTTCAACAGCCCCACCGGCGCCTGCAGCACCTGCGACGGCCTGGGCAGCCTGCAGGTGTTCGACGCCGAGCGCGTCGTCACCCACCCGGAGAACTCGCTGGCCGACGGCGCCATCCGCGGCTGGGACAAGCGCAACCCCTACTACTGGGCGCTGATCTCGTCCCTGGCCAGGCACTTCAAGTTCGCCACCGACAAGCCGTTCCAGAGCCTGCCGGAGAAGGCGCGCAGGATCGTGCTCTACGGCAGCGGCGAGGAGCGCGTCAGCTTCGAATACCCGGACGAGAACGGGCGCAAGGTCACCCGTCAGCACCGCTTCGAGGGCGTGCTGCCCAACCTGGAGCGGCGCTACAAGGAGACCGAATCGCTGGCGGTGCGCGAGGAACTGTCCAAGTACCTGTCGGACAAGGCCTGCCCGGACTGCCAGGGTGAGCGCCTCAACCGCGCCGCGCGCCATGTGTTCGTCGCCGACCGCAGCCTGCCGCAGATCAGCGTCCTGTCGGTGCGCGACGCGGAAGTCTTTTTCCAGCAGATGAAGCTGCCCGGCCACAAGGGGGAGATCGCCGACAAGATCCTGAAAGAGATCTCGGCGCGCCTGGGCTTCCTCAACAACGTCGGCCTGGACTACCTGACCCTGTCGCGCTCGGCCGAGACCCTGTCCGGCGGCGAGGCGCAGCGCATCCGCCTGGCCTCGCAGATCGGCGCCGGCCTGGTCGGCGTGATGTACGTGCTGGACGAGCCCAGCATCGGCCTGCACCAGCGCGACAACGAGCGCCTGCTCAAGACCCTGGTGCACCTGCGCGACCTGGGCAATACCGTCATCGTGGTGGAGCATGACGAGGAAGCGATCCGCGCCGCCGACTACGTGGTGGATATCGGCCCCGGCGCCGGCGTGCACGGCGGCCGCGTCGTCGCCCAGGGCACGCCTAAGCAGATCGAGCGCAACGCCGAATCGCTCACCGGGCAATACCTGTCCGGCGCGGTCGAGGTGGAGGTGCCGAAGAAGCGCCATCCGCGCGATCCGGCCAGGTCGGTGATCCTGCGCGGCGCCCGCGGCAACAACCTGCAGAACGTCACCGCCGAGATCCCGGTGGGCCTGCTCACCTGCGTCACCGGCGTTTCCGGCTCGGGCAAGTCCACGCTGATCAACGACACCCTGCTCGGCTACGCCGCCCGCGCCCTCAACAACGCCGGCACGCGCCACGCCGAGTGCGACTCGATCGAGGGCCTGGAGCACCTGGACAAGGTCATCGACATCGACCAGTCGCCGATCGGCCGCACGCCGCGCTCCAACCCGGCCACCTATACCGGCCTGTTCACCCCGATCCGCGAGCTGTTCGCGCAGGTGCCGGAGTCGCGCGCCCGCGGCTACGAGGCCGGCCGCTTCAGCTTCAACGTCAAGGGCGGCCGCTGCGAGACCTGCGAGGGCGACGGCGTGATCAAGGTGGAGATGCACTTCCTGCCGGACGTCTACGTCACCTGCGATACCTGCAAGGGCCGCCGCTACAACCGCGAAACCCTGGAAGTGAAGTACAAGGGCAAGAGCGTGGACGAGGTGCTGAACATGACGGTGGAGGAGGGCATGGCCTTCTTCAAGCCGGTGCCCGCCATCCGCCGCAAGCTGGAAACCCTGATGGACGTGGGCCTGAGCTACATCACCGTCGGCCAGAACGCCACCACCCTGTCCGGCGGCGAGGCGCAGCGCATCAAGCTGGCCAAGGAGCTGTCGCGCCGCGACACCGGCCAGACCCTGTACATCCTCGACGAGCCCACCACCGGCCTGCACTTCCACGACGTGGCGCAGCTGCTCAAGGTGCTGGAGCGCCTGCGCGATGCCGGCAACACCATCGTTGTCATCGAGCACAACCTCGACGTGATCAAGCGCGCCGACTGGCTCATCGACCTCGGCCCCGAGGGCGGCAGCGGCGGCGGCCAGATCGTCGCCACCGGCACGCCGGAGGAGGTGGCAAAGAACCCGAAGTCGCATACCGGGCGCTTCCTCAAGCCGCTGCTCAAGAGCCGCTGAGGCCGTCCCGGCAAGCGCGTCCCGCAGGCGCGCTTGCCGGCATTCGCGGTGATGGCCGTGCGCAAGAATCCGGAAGAGCGCCGCGGCCGTGCCCCGTACAGTGGGCTCCATCCACAACACGGAGCCCGACATGCTGACGCTGCACGACTACCTGCCCTCGCAGAACGGCTACAAGGTGCGCCTGCTGCTCAGCCACCTGGAGCGGCCGTATCGCAGCAGGCTGGTGAGCATCTTCGAAGGTGCGGGCAGGAGCGCCGGGTTCCAGGCGCTGAACCCGGTGGGCGCGGTGCCGGTGCTGGAGCTGGAGGACGGCCGCACGCTGGCCGAGTCCAATGCCATCCTGTTCTACCTGGCGGAAGACACGCCCTATCTGCCGCTGGGGCCGTGGCAGCGCGCGCAGGTGCTGCGCTGGATGTTCTTCGAGGAGGACTACGTGCAGAACGGCCTGGCCGCGCTGCGCCACTGGACCATGACCGGCAAGCTGGCGCGGCGCACGCCGGAGATGATCGCCGGGCGCCGGGCCACCAGCGTCAAGACGCTGGAGATCCTGGAGCGGCGGCTGGGGCAGCAGCCGTTTCTGGTTGACGCCGGTTATACCGTCGCCGACATGTCGCTGTTCGCCTACGTCAGCCGCGCGCACGAAGCGGAAATCTCCCTGCAGCCGTACCCGGGCGTGCGCGCCTGGATCGCGCGGGTGCGCGCCCAGCCGGGCTTTCTCGACCAGGTGCATCCCTATTCGGTCGATCCCCATTCCGGCGGCGAGCTGCACTGAGCGGCAGGGAGCAAAGCATGCGCAACAAGGCGACAATCCAGCCCATGGACAAGGGCGGCAAGCACATCGACTGGCCGCACACCCTGCTGGCGGTATGCCGGCGTATCGAACGCGAGGAGGGTGCGCCCGGCCTGGCCGCACTGGCGGCAAGCGCCGGGGTCAGCGCTTCCGAGCTGCAGCGCCAGTTCAGCCGCCGCCTCGGCGTCAGCCCCAAGGCCTACGCCCAGGCCCTGTCGCTGCACCGCCTGACACAGAGCCTGGGACAGCAGCGCACCGCGCTGGACGCGGTGTTCAGCGCCGGCTACGAGTCCAGCGCCGCCGCCTACGCCAATGCCAGCGCCGCTCTCGGCGCGGCGCCGGGCCGGCTGCGCGGCGCGCTGGACATCGGCTGGTGGATGGGCCTGTCGGACCTGGGCTGGATGCTGCTGGCGGCGACCGGGCGCGGCGTCTGCTGGCTGGCTTTCGGCGAGCAGCCGGGGGCATTGCTGGAGGAGCTGCGCGCGGCCTTCCCCAAGGCGCAGCTGCACAACGACGAGGCGCGGCTGTACGGTTGGTTCGAGCAGGTGCGCGATTTCGTGCTGCTGCCGCGCGAGGCGCTGGACCTGCCGCTGGACATCCAGGGCACCGCCTTCCAGTCGCGCGTGTGGCGCGCGCTGCGCCAGATCCCGCTAGGCGAGACGGTCAGTTACGGCGGTCTCGCCGCGCGGCTCGGCACCCCGTCGGGTGCGCGCGCCGTGGCCTCGGCCTGCGCCAGCAACCGCATCGCGATGCTCATCCCCTGCCACCGCGTGGTCGGCGGCGACGGCCGCCTGGCCGGCTACCGCTGGGGGGTGGAGCGCAAGGCGGCGCTGCTGGGTCGCGAGGCAGAACTCAGGCCGGGATAACGCGATGCACTCATTCCCCGTCCTCTTCTTCGCCCAGATGACGCTGCAGGTCCATGGCGTCGTGGAGTAGCCGCAAGACCTCGATGTGGTCCTGGCCTACGGAATTGCGGATGCGGAAAAGTACGAAATGACGTCCCTTGCGGCCCTTGCGGGCTACATGCAGGGTGTACAGCCCCTCGGCGATATCGTCGCGTTTGCGCGCGCCGACGATATTCGGTCCTTGGGACAGCGCCTGCAGCGCTGCAAGCAGGATGTTGGAATAGGCTCGCGCCTGAGCGCTGCCGAATTGCTCGACGGTCCACCGAAGTATTTGGCGGAAGTCGGCTTCAGTGGTGGCGACGAGGCTGACCGTCCAGCGGCGGCTCACCCCGTTCGTTTCCCGGTCCGTGCCCCGGACAGCGTTTCATCGGCAAGCGCGGTCAGGTAGCGGTCGAGTTCCTGCGGTGAAGCAAAGCTGCGCAGACGTCCTGCGTCGGCATCGCTGATGCCGACACGCGCTGCCTCGCGCAATGCCTGCACACGGGCTTCGGCCTCGTCTTCCTTGCGCTCCACCAGCCGCAGACCCTCGCGCAACACTTCACTGGCATTCTGGTAGCGGCCCGAACCGACCAGCCGCTCCAACAGGTCTGCCTGGTGATCGGTAAGTACGACGTTGCGTGTCGGCATGGGGGAAATCCGGGGCCCGTCCGTGATTGGCATAATATGCCATAAGACGGTCTGCCGCAGATCTACTCGATTCCCAGCTTCTTGATGCGGTAGCGCAGCGAGCGGAACGACATGCCCAGCAGGGCGGCGGCCTTGGTCTTGTTGTAGCGCGCCTTTTCCAGCGCCTCGCGGATGGCGCGGCGCTCGATCTCCTCCATCTGGTCCTCGAACGCGGCGCCGTTCTTGGCCGCTTCGCCGTTCGCCGCCGGGGGCGGCGGCGCCACCTGCACCGCCGGCGTGGCGCCGGCGTCGCCGCGCAGCTGCAGCTCGGCGGCGGCGATGTGCTTGCCGTCGCTGAGCGTCACGGCGCGCTCCAGCACGTTCTCCAGTTCGCGCACGTTGCCGGGGAAGGAGTAGGTCTGCAGCCGGCGCAGCGCCTCGGCGGTCAGTTCCGGCGCGGTGGAAAGGCCGTTGCTGCGCGCCAGGCGCGCCAGGATGGCGCGGGCCAGCAGCGGGATGTCCTCGGTGTGCTCGCGCAGCGGCGGAGTGCGGATCTCGATGACGTTGAGGCGGTAGTACAGGTCCTGGCGGAAGCTGCCCTGGGACAGCAGCTGGGCCAGGTCCTTGTGCGTGGCGGAGATGACGCGCACGTTGACCGGCACCTCGGTCTCGCTGCCCACCGGGCGCACGGCGCGCTCCTGCAGCGCGCGCAGCAGCTTCACCTGCATGTGCAGCGGCAGGTCGCCGACCTCGTCGAGAAACAGCGTGCCGCCCTCGGCGGCCTGGAACAGGCCGATCTTGTCGCGGCTGGCGCCGGTGAAGCTGCCGCGCAGGTGGCCGAAGAACTCGCTTTCCATCAGCTCGGACGGGATGGCGCCGCAATTGACCGGCACGAACGGCGCGGCGCTGCGCGGGCTGCGGGAGTGGATCAGGCGCGCCACCAGTTCCTTGCCGGTGCCGGATTCGCCGGCGATGTGCACCGGCGCCTGGCTGCGCGCCAGGCGCTCGACCATGGCGCGCAGGTTGTCGATGGCCGGGGCGCGGCCGAGCAGGCCGCCGTCGTCCTGCGCCGGCGTGGCGGAGGGACTGCGCAGCTTCAGCGCCGCGTCCACCAGCTTGCGCAAGGCCTGCAGGTCCACCGGCTTGGAGACGAAGTCGAAGGCGCCGGCCTTGAGGCTCTCCACCGCGGCCTGGGCATTGCCGTAGGCGGTGATCACCGCCACCGGCAGCCCGGGGCGCTCGCGCTGGATGTGCTGCAGGATGGCGATGCCGTCGCCGTCGGGCAGGCGCATGTCGGTGAAGCACAGGTCGAACTCGTGCTCGCCCAGCAGCTGCCGCGCCTCGGCCACGCTGCTGGCGCCGTGCGTGCGCAGCCCCATCCTGGACAAGGTGATCTCCAGCAGCTCGCGGATATCGGCTTCGTCGTCGACGATGAGGGCGTGTGCCTTGTTCATGTTCCCTATGCTTGTTGTGCTCAGGCGGCTTGCGCTCAGGCGGCGAACACCAGGCGGAAACGCACCCCCTGGTCGCTCTGCAGCAGCAGCAGCCGCGCCTGATTGTATTCGCACATTTCCCGCGCCAGGTACAAGCCCAGGCCGGTGCCGCGGTGGGCCGTGGTGAAGAACGGCTCGAACACCCGCTCGCGCATCTCGCCGGTGATGCCGCCGCCGTTGTCGGCCACCTCCAGGTAGCTCTGTCCCAGCGCCGCCTGGCGGCCGCTGGACAGCGTGACGCGCACCGCGTCGCGGCCGCCGGCGCCGGGGGCGCCGTGCTCGAAGCTGTTGTCCCACAGGTTGAGCAGGATCTGTTGCAGGTGGTTGGGGTCGAAACGCACGCTCAGCTCGGGGTCCACCGCCTCCAGGTCGATCAGGCAGGCGCGCTTGGGATGGCCCTCGCGGTAGATGGCGACGGTGCGCTCGAGGAAGGCGCGCAGCTCGATGGCGCTGGGGGCGGCCGCATCGCGGCGCGACAGGTTGAGCACGTCGTTGACGATCTTGTCGATGCGCGTGGTGTGGCGCTGGATCATGTCCAGCAGCCGCCGGTCCTCCTGCCCCTGGTGCGGCGATTCGGCCAGCAGCTGGCCGGCATGGTGGATCGCCGACAGCGGGTTGCGGATTTCGTGCGCAATGCTGGCCGACAGCCGGCCCAGCGCCGCCAGCTTCATCTGCTGCGCCTGCTCGCGCAGCCGCACCGCGTCGTCGAGCAGGATCAGCACGTGCTGCGCCGGGCCGCCCAGGCTCATGAAGCGCGGCGCCACTTCCACCGAGCTGTCATTCAGCGACACCGGTTCGGACTCGCGGCCGGGCTGCTGCTGCCAGGCCTGCAACGCCGCCGACAGCTCCGGCACCTGCTCGGCCAGCGCGGTGCCTTCTGCCAGCGGGCCGGTGCCGAGCAGGCGCTGCGCGGCGACATTGAGCAGGCGCAGGCGCTGGCCGGCGTCCACCACCAGCACGCCGGTGGCCATGCTTTCGATGATGCGGTCGTTGAGCTGCGCCAGGCTGGCGAAGTCGCTGCCCACCTGCGCCGCCAGCGCCTCGCTGCGGCGCGCGCGCTGCGCCACCGTGCTGGCGGCGATGGTGGTGCCGAACAGGATCAGGCCGAGCAGGCCGGCGCCGGACATGTTGCTCAGCGGCTGGTCCGCCTCCGCCAGCCGGAAAATCTCCTCGCCGAACACGAACAGCGTGCCGATCGAGGCCACCAGCAGCGCCATGCGCGTGCCCAGCACCGAGCTGCAGCCCACCGCCGGCGTCAGCAGCAGCACGCCCAGGCCGCTGGACAGGCCGTGGGCGTTGTACACCAGCAGGCAGATGCCGCTGGCATCGACGAAGAAGTGCAGCAGCGACTGCGTCACCAGGCCCGGCCGGCGGAAGCGGACTGCGGGCAGCAGCAGCAGGGCCGCCACGCCGTAGAGCAGGGTGGCGTGATTGAAGGCGCTGCGGTCGATGCGCTCGAACAGGAACGGGCCGTAACCCTTGGCGCTGAGCACCATCAGTCCCGCCACCAGCAGCAGCCGGTAATACGACAGGGTGCGCAGAAGGCGCCAGTCTTCCGGCGTCACCTCCTCACCGGCGGCGCGCAGCGCCAGCTCCATCAGCCGCGCTTCTGGCAATTGCGGCAGCGGCCGCTGTCGTTGAGCGAATCGCGCGGCACGAACACGCCGCAACCCGTACAGCGCGCCATCATCTCGAAGTCCTCCAGAGTCTGGCGCCGGCGCGGCCGGTTCGGGCTGTCGTCGCTGCCCAGGCTGCGCACGACGCGGAACACGAACCAGGCCAGCAGGCCCAGGATGACGAATCGGAACAGGTTCATAACAGGTCCGCAGCGCGATATTGGTGCGCCCGGGACGCCAGGCGCTTGATCCGGCGCATTTTACGCGCCCCGGCCGGCACGCGCCCGCAGGCTGTCGCCACGGCCAATGCGCCCCGGACGCGGCTTTTTTTGCCTGGGCGGCTTGTTTAGGGGAGAATGCCCGCCGCTTCAGTGATCAGCAATTTCCCAACCCCGAGGGACGCATGAACCTCCATGAATATCAGGCGAAGGAAATCTTCGCCCGTTACGGTATCCCGGTACCCCAAGGCGCCCTCGCGGCCAGTCCGGAAGCGGCGCGCGCCGCCGCCAAGCAGATCGGCGGCGAGAAATTCGTCGTCAAGGCCCAGGTGCATGCCGGCGGCCGCGGCAAGGTCGGCGGCGTCAAGCTGGTCGAAGGATTCGAAGCGGTCGAGGAAGCCGCCAAGAAGATGCTCGGCACCCGCCTGGTGACCAAGCAGACCGACGCCAAGGGCCTGCCGGTGAACTCCGTGTGGGTGGAGAAGCCCTCCGCCATCGCCCGCGAGCTGTACGTCTCCGCCGTGGTCGACCGTTCGCGCGAGCGCCTGGTGTTCATGGCGTCCCCGGCTGGCGGCATGGACATCGAGGAAGTCGCCGAGCACACCCCGGAAAAGATCAAGAGCGTGACGGTCAACCCGTCCTGCGGCCTGCAGCCCTACCAGGCGCGCGAGCTGGGCTTCTTCATGGGCCTGAGCAAGGAGCAGGTGGACCAGTTCACCAAGATCATGAGCGGCTTGTACCGCATCTGCACCGAGCTGGACGCCAGCCTGATCGAGATCAACCCGCTGATCGTCACCGCCGAAGGCAACGTCTTCGCGCTCGACGCCAAGATCAACTTCGACGACAACGCCCTATACCGCCAGAAAGCCATCGCCGACATGCGCGATCCGACGCAGGAGGACGAGCGCGAGCGCGTCGCCCTGCAGTACGACCTCAACTACGTCAGCCTCGACGGCGACATCGGCTGCATGGTCAACGGCGCCGGCCTGGCCATGGCCACCATGGACATCATCAAGCTCTACGGCGCCGAGCCCGCCAACTTCCTCGACGTGGGCGGCGGCGCTTCCAAGGAGAAGGTGACGGCGGCGTTCAAGATCATCACCGCCGACCCGAACGTGAAGGGCATCCTGGTCAACATCT
>CAYVKA010000033.1:0-48879 GCA_964451925.1 uncultured Nevskia sp.
TCCGCCGAACCCCCTCGCCGCCAAATTTACGCGGTTTTCGACCGCCATCTACAGGCCACAGCCTGTTCCCATGCCTCAGCGCTCACGGCGCCAGGAACCATCAGGACGCCCGATTGCGGGACGAGGTCCTTGCCGTCTTTACCGGTCAACTCGCGGCGGTTGGTATAGGCGCCGCCGGATTCCTTGGCGGCCTGTTCCAGCAGCTGCGCCGCCAGGCCCATGTTGCCGTTGGATTCGGCCTTTTCGGCCATGCGGTGCAGCGCCCTCAACCTCACAGAGCGATGCGAAATTCCGATCTTCGAAGTGTCCTCAAGGAAGGCCTTGCGGGTCTCCTCGAAAAGAACTTTCCACTTGGCCGACAGCTTGCGGCCGGCATGCTTTGTCGGGTCGTAGCTCTCAACGCCCTGGCCGCTGATTACCAGCCCGAAGTCTTTCTTGACCTGGGCGGCCACAACTGATGGCGGATCGAAGCACGCCAAGGCCTGAACCACGTAGGTTCGGGCCTCATCCGTGAGCTTCGGGGGCGGTTTTCCGGCCATCAAGTCAACCTCAAGCTATCGCCGAGGTCCTACGCTGCCTTCAAGTGGCACGTCCCGCAGGCCCTCAGAATGTCGATTCGCGCCACTTCAGGCGCCTTCTTGGATGCTTCCACCAGGACGGCTGTCTGCCCTGCTGCTGCCCCTACTCCATACCGGCGGACGATGCCGACGAACTCTTCTACGTCGTGGCCACGCATGGCGAATACCGGGAGTCCGGATTCCTTGGAGAACCGGGGCTGTCCGTATGCGTCGTGGGATTGGCCGCAGTGGTAAAGCTCGTGCTCGACCAGGGCACAGAACTGCGCATCCGACGCTTGAGACGCGTAGCTGGCGTCCAGAGTGATCAGGAAGTCAGGCACCTGGTCGAACCACTCGGTCAGCTGCTGCTCTTGGCGCGCCTTCTGCCAGGCCGAGCAGCGGAATGCCGGCATTTCGGCGGTTCCAGCTACCCGGTGCATCTGGCGTGTGTATGGCACTACGGTCCACAGGACGCCGAGCTGGGCCTGCTTCAGGTGCTTGTGCTCTTCGTTGTATAGGCGGCTGTCCTCGTTGAGGAAAGTCTCGCCGATCCATTCCAGCACTTCCGGGGCCGGCATGAAGTGCACGGTCCAGTTCTCTGGGTCGAGAAGCTTCGCCGGCGGATGCGGGCGTTTCAGCTTCATGCCGCCCTCCGTGAATTTGAACGGAGCCTTTCAGCTCCGGGTGCTTTCGGTGACGATCAGCACCAGATGATCGGATCAGGCCGCGAGGCGCTGATCGTAGACGCTGTCATTGGCAGGTCTGAGTTTGCGCGGCTTAGGGCCGTCGCCTGTCCCGCTGTCAGCCTTCGTTCTTCGCCCCGTCGAAACCGGGCAGACCCAAAGTGGTGGATCTGGCGGGAGTCGAACCCGCGTCCGAGACGCGCCTCGTTGGCGTCATACAGCGATATGCCGCCCGTCTGGGCTCGAGCGGCGTGAACTTCATGGCACCCGGTGAATAGGCGTCCTATAGCAGCCCTCGCCGATCTTGTAGGCATCCATGGGGATCACGACCATGCGCGTGGTCGGCTCGTCTTCCCGCTCCCTGCGCTCTTTGGCTATGCGTTCACGCAGTAGCTTGAGCTGGAAAACGGACAGTTCGCGCACTTCAGGCCTGCGATGGCCAGTAGGCGTAGCAGACGCTGAACGAACTGCTGCCGTTCTGCTGGGTCAGGTACTTGGCCAGAGCGAATTGCGCCACGGCTTCCTGTTCCGATGCGTACAGATGCACCGAGGTTCGTGAGACAGGCTCGCCGCAGTCCGGGAAGATCGTCACGTTGACGCAGTGATCGCCCCAGGCACGGGTAATGATTGCGGGGGAGCGGTCAGTGCCGTTCTTCCCATCGGTGCCGATGACGTGAACGATCCGGCCAATGGAAGGCTTTTGCATGCGGGGCTCCAAACGAAAAAGCCGCCTCATGGGCGGCCAGAAACGCGAAAGCCCCGCGTTCGGCGGGGCTTTCATTGGCGCACAAACCGTGCACCGTATCTGAATCGTACTGAAGTGTCCGGACAGTGTCAACGTATTTCTACGGATTCCTATGAATGCCGGCGGAATCAACTTCAATCATGCTGCAAATGCCAAAGTCCTATACATCGCCCCTTCGAACCACGCCAGAAGCGCCGCTTTGCGCTCGCAGAATTCGGAACGCTTGATCCCGAGCCGATCTGCGGCGCTACGCACCGATCTGGGTACCTCGCGGCGTTCCCCGACGAATGCCGCAGCCATTACCTCGCGGTGATGGGCTGGCAAATATTGAATGAGGTCATGGATGTCGCGGCAGCGGTTGTCACGGGCAATATCCCGGCCGAGACGTTCTGCCAGCGCCCCAACTCCGCCATCTGGCCTGCAGGGAACTCCATCAATAATTTCCGGCTTGAAGCCATCACCATGCAGTCCGGCGTTTTCCTGATCCTCCTGGATCCTGCCAAACACCGACCAGCCAACAGCGCAGTTGAGAGCCGGGTCATTCAGCCATTCGGCGTATTCGATCAGCCGGGCCTCGATCGTCATATTGTGATTTCGCATTTTGCGCTCTCGATGATGTAGGTGATGTCCTTGATCTCTTCGCGGCACTTCCCTTCAGTGACCATCAGCGAGAATTGATAGGCCTCGCTTTTGGTCAGGGTGGCGCGATGGTTGAGGCAGCGGGCGCCGACCTCTCTGCTGGACCACTCGTAACGCAAGCCGTAGCGGCGCTCGATGATGTACTTCATGCCGCTTTCCTCCACTCCGACTGCTCATCCCTTGAGACGAACTGGCCGACAACAGGCCGATTGATGCCTGGATGCGCCCATGGGTGCGAGTACTCGACCTGGACACCGTTTGCGGCAACTTCGATCACCTTGGCATCTGGACGGCCGCCGGCGGCATAGCGAAGAACATCACCGCGGTTGAAGCGCTTCATGCGGCGCTCCTCCTTGGCATCACCTTTGATGGCCGAACGTACTGTTTCTCTCGCTGCCCTTTGATCTGGACTAGGCCTGCGTCCAGGTGCAGGACAATGGTTTCGGCGAGGGCCCGGCCCATCGCCTCGTAGCGCTCGGCCTCAGTGACCTTGTAGCCATCCAGGGCGGCATGACAGCCGGCGCATGCAAACGCCGCCACCAGGTCATCACCTTTCCCGCCCATAGCCTTGGGTCCCCAATACAGATGGGCCAGGACCGTGGTTTCGCGGTCATCGGTGCAATGGCCGTGAAATCGAAGCGTGCAAGCTCGACCTCGCGCCGACTGGCGCAGGACCCGCGATTCGAGCGGCGGCCGACGCACGTTCAAGCCGCTTGCCTGGCTTCTAGGCGCCGTTCCAATCGAGCCGTGACTCGCGGGGGCTGCTTGCCGAATGGCACGAGCGGATGGCTGACGCTGTAAACGCCGAAGCCGACCTCATTGCCCCGGACTGCGGCACCGACGATCTGCCCGTCGCTCGGCATATTGGCGATAATCTCATCGCCGCGTAGCACTGGCGCCAGGCGGTCGAAGGGGATCACGTACACTTTGATCTGCCCGCTCATGCGGCCTCCATGTACGTCTGCTGGAAGCTCTTGGTTTGCGGATCAGTCCATTGCACCCCCCGCTGGTCGCCGAAGGCGAACATCAGCGTGATCAGATCCGTCATCTGGCGTACGTTCATCTTCGAGGTGCGCTGGCCCAGGATGACAAAGCCCCCTTCCAGGCCAGCGGCAACGCGCTGGTGCTGCTTCAGTCCGGCGCTGAAGATGTGCTTCCATTCCTCCGGATCGAGCCTCTGAAGCTTCCCGTCGACAGGCCAGTCAATCTGCTTGCTGATGTCGGTCAGCATCGCCCACATGCGGTCGTTCTGCTCTTGGCTGCGGGTTTCCTTGACGCTGCGCACAATGACCTGCACCGCCCCGTATTCCAGCAGCTCGGCGCCGAAGTCGAAGGCCTTCTTCCAGGTGGCGCGCGCGAAGGAATCGGGGCGAACGATAAAGGTTTGCTTGTTCATGCAGCTTTCCTCTGCATCATCAACCACACGTCGTTCCAGTCGGTATCCGCGCCGCCCGGAAGGTCGACGGTGACCTCGAGCCCCCTCCCTTTCAACCGCCTGGCCAACGCGTAGGCGGCAGCCTGGCCGGCGAAGTTGGAGTCGCGGTCGCCATAGATGAAAATGCGCTTGGCGATCGCTGGCGGTTCCCAACTGGTCAGAAGCGCGGTATTCAGTGCAGCCCAGACGGGCATGCCGGTGATCATCTTTGCCGCGATGCAGGTCTCGATCCCCTCGCCTACGCCCATCGTTTCCGCCGCGGGGTAAAGCCTCACGGATCCTCCCGTGACGCCGCCCTCGAGAATCTTCCGCGGCGACTTCACGGCGGCCTTGGCACCCTTGTCCAGGTACGTGACGTGGTAGCCGAGGAACTTCGATTCGGCGCCATCGCCACGCATGATCTCGCCCAGCATCGCTGGGTAGGTCCCGACCTTCTTGCCATCATCATCGAAGTAATCCACGGCACGTGCCCAGCGAAGCCCTGGCGCAACTTCCAGGCCGCGCGAGGCAAGGTATTTGCTTTCGTTGACCGTCATGGTTTCCATGCGTTCTGCCTTCGGTTTTGGTGTGTTGTCGCGGTCTGGCGTGGCGCCGATGACCGACTCGACCATGTCCGCCGCCTGGGCAAACGTGCAGCCCTTGACGCAGCGAATCAGGTCGAAGCCGTCCGAGCGGCCCTCGGAGCACGCGCAGAAGAACGTGCCAGTGCCGTCGTGGTCGGAGAAGCGAAAGCGATCCTTGCCATCGCCGCGCGGGCAAGGCTGGTGCTTTCGCGTGTTGGTGTATTGCTCCCCGACCAGGGCGGAGACGATGCGGGGCCACTTACCGGCGGCGTGTTCGAATATCCTCACGGCCCAGCCCCCATCTCTCCAATCAAAACCTCAGAGAGATTCTTTCCTGGCAGGGAAGCTTTACTCAGTGGATAGTGGATAGGTATAACCAAACGAGCACAATGAGCACACGTTGTCATTGTGGATGTGCTCCATTCGTTCTACGATTCGTTGCACGATTCGTGCTCCGTTTGTTCTCTTCTCGTTCAACGGCAACTTTGCGATTCGTTTCACGTCTCTCCCGCATATCGGAAAGCTCTTGTTCGACGCGCTTCTGACGAAAGCCCTCCGGACTCTCCACGAAAAATGCAGCTAAAACCTTGCTGACGTTCTGCCGTTCGTCCCTGGTGAAGGCGCGAGCAATACGGCAAACGTCGTCCATGTCGGTCGGCAGCGGACGCTCGTTGGCGTAGTACCAATCCATCAGTAGGTCGTAAGCGCCGATTTGCCCCTGCGACAGATGGGCGGTATCACGCGCGAAGTCCCCAAGATGGCGTTTGTAGTAGTTCATGCGGCTTTCTTCTGCTTATTCCGTTTGAAGTACTGCATCATCGCGTCGTGACATTTACTCTCCAGGCGAGGATCGACACGACCATCTGGATTGTTGATGAAGCTCCCGGCTGGCCATTCACCATAGAAGCCTCGGTATTGCCCCAAGGCGAGCTTGTTGGCCTTGTCGATGTCGCCACCCTTCTTACCAAGGGATAGCGTGCATATTTGCTCCCAGACCGTAGCCTTATCCTTCATCCAGTCCGGCAGCGGCCGGCCGGTGGTGGCGTTCAGCAGCGGCTTGTCGGCGTCCTCCAGGCGCGTCATCTGGCCGGGCAAATGCTCGACTAGGGAGCGGCGTTCGCGCTTGGCGCCACAGTGCGGGCATACGTCAGCGGAAGGCTTCAGCACTGCCTTGCAGGTTCTGCAGCGCGCTTCTGTGACTTCCTTCTCGCCCGGCTCAGCTCGTACCTTGTCATCCAGACCGCGCTCATCCAGCTTGCTCAGGCCGCGCTCAAAGACGGCGTCGCGATCCTCTGCGAAGCGCAAGTAGTTGCCGGAATGACACATCCACAAGGCGAATGGCTTGCCTGCAGCGGCCATGGATGCTTTGCGGCCCTCTACCGTCTCGAGGTCGCCATCAGCGAATAAGGGGCGCATGGTGCGGCCCCGTGCCTGGATGTCGCCGGACAAGCTCTTGATAAGGGGCCTGGCATCGATGCCGCAGCGGATGTCTGCTTGGTCGAATCCCTTTGCCAGGGCCTCGACCGACACCAGCCCGATGATGTCAGTATCGAGTTTCTTGAAATCGGTCATCAACTGATCACGCTGAGCGGCCGGCGTTAGATAGCTGACCTGCTCGAATCGGTAGCCAGCAGCCTTGAACTTGTCGCAGAGGACGGCGCCATCGTTGACAGAAGCCGAGAAGGCAATCGTTTTGACGGGCCCACCAAAATGCAGGTTCGTTTTGTCCACCCACTCACTGACGATGTCGCCGACAATCGCCTTGTTGCGTTCGCCGACCTCGTCCTCGGCCCACTCCCCCTTGCTAGTGATTTTGACGCCATCCAGGTTGGCACGGGTGCCGATGTAGACCACCAGGGGAGTGAGCCACCCTTCGGCGAGTAGATCATTCGTGGTCATGGCGTTGACCACATTGGTGTAAAGCTTCCCCAGGCCACGGGTGAAGGGAGTGGCGCTGAGGCCAATCCACCGGATGTTCGGGTACTTCTCCATCAGGGCCGGAATCAGGTCGTAGATGGTGTGCGCCTCATCTACAATCACCAGGTCTACGTCGACCGGGAATTCTCGCCGCATCAGCGTTTGGATCGAACATACCTGGGCGCGCTCGTAGGGCCGGAAGCGCCAGTGCGAAGCCTGCATGACGCCATGGTCGATGCCATGGGTATCGAACGTGGCGGAGGTCTGGTTGATCAACTGCACGCGGTCACAGATGAAGATGGCGCGCTTGAACTTGCGTACCGACTCACGGACCAGGAACGTGCCAAGGACCGTCTTGCCGGCGCCAGTCGGCGCCACCAGCATCTGGGCCTTATGGCCAGCGCGAGCGCCGGCGCGCAGACCTTCAATGGTGGCAAGCTGACGCGGACGAAGGACTATGTCTTGCATTTGTCCAACTCCCTACGCAGGCGCTTGACCTCGGCCTTCAGCTGATTGGCCTCGTTCTTGGCGATATCGCGCTGGCTCTCGACCGTCTTGACGAACGTCTGGCATCGGACCAGACGCTTCTGCAGGTCGATGATCAGCTTGGCGGTCTCTTCCTCGCCGCCAGCCATGGCCTCCAAGCGCTCGTTGATCTGTTGGAGGTCCGCATATTGCTCTTTCAATTCCACGAGCTCAGCGGCCAGCGTGCTGTCATCCTGCTTTGGAGGTTCAGGCTTGACCTCGGCCTGCACGGGCTTTGCAGGTTCTGGCGCCGCCGGCTCCGGTTTTATCGTCGGGTCGGCAATTGCCGCTTTGCGCTGGGCCTTGGGCAGCTTGGCGATTTCCGCGCCCCGCTCTGCCGTGATCTTGCCTTCAGCAATGGGCTTGTTCAGGCCTGCTTTGGTTGCGCGCTTCGCCTGCTGGATCGTTCGGACGGAGACCTTGGCCTCTTCTGCCATCTGGGCATTGGATAAGGGTGAAGCCGCTTCACCCTTATTGGGACGATGCTCTGGCATCCAGTCGTTGCAGGTCACCACAGCAGCAGCACGCTGACTCGGGGAATGATTGCGCCGATGTAATTGCGAAAGGGCGAATGCGCGCGGATTCGTTCCGGTATATTGCTCTACCTTCGGCTCCGTACCGACTTTGGCGCAGGCCTGATGCCGGTGCCAGCCATCCAGGACCTGCCCGTCCAGGACAATGATCGGATCGCGCTGGCCATGCTCGCGGATATCTGCCACCAGAGCATTGAATTCCTCGCCAGACATCGCCGGGAACGCGGCCGATAGGGGATGCTGGGTGTACTTCATGATTTCCTCACCCGTTCCAGCCGGCGTGCCTCAAGCCAACTGGTGAAGCCAGCCGGCCGCCGAACCCTGGCCGCATGCAGCTTGTCGAGCATGGCGAATATTCCCTGCAGGTCATGTGGCGGCTTATCCAGAGCACGCGTCAATGCGGCGCGGAGTATCAGGATCCTGACTTCGTTCAGTAAAAAATCCATCATGTTCATCGGACTAAAAGCCATTGGACGGAACCATCAGCGTTAATTCGGTCGAGGGGCACATCGCCAGTCGGTTCGTCCCCTTCCCAGCCTTGGGGCCACGTTTCAGCTCCAATCAGTTCGCGGATGCGCGCTTCTTCTTCGGAGTCCAGGATGTCGATTACTGGGCGCCCAATTGCCTCGGCGGCGGCGTTGATCTCGGCCTGGATGCTCAGGATCTCGGCGAGCGCCACTAGCCTGGTTTCGAGCGTGAGAGGCCCCAGGCGCTGCGGGTTCGCCGCAAACCCGCCGCCCTTCAGCGGCTCCAGTCCAGGCTTGCGCAGTCGGTTCTCGGGCAGGCGCAGGCGCCGATACAGCGGCTTGAGGCGCTTCAGCGGCGCCAAGTAGGCCCATTGCGGCGTCAGCAGCACCGCGTCCAGGGCCATGTCTTTCTCTGCCAGAGGACAGCCCACACAGCCGGTGCGGGCATTGATTTCCTCGGCTTCGTCGCCGCCATAGGCGTCAGCGATGGGCGCCGTGTACCACCCGCCGTACTGCGCCATTGGCGCGTAGACGCGCAGCCAGTCCCATACCAGGCAGACCCGCCAGTGCAGGATCGGCGCCAGCGTGGCGAGCCGGCCGCGCAGACCCTTGGCGTTCGGCACGACCTGCTGGTACCAGCCCTGGCCGCACTCGGCGCCGTCCTTGCTGCAGCTCATCTCGATCCGTCGATCGCGCACCGCGCTTTCGCCTTCACGGACGCCTGTGATCATCACCGCTGATCCGTCCAGTTCGTTCAGGCGCGCCTCGAGCGCGTCCTGCATCGGCTCGACCTTGATCTGCCGAGTGCACCAGCGCAGCGTATTGTTGTTCGGTGGCGGAACGCCGCGGCCGAGGATGTAGACGAAGAAGCGCTTGTCCAGCGGTGCGCGAACCACCTCGACGCGGATGCCGATTTCGCGCAGCCGCTCCATAATCGCCAGGGCCGCGATTGCCAGCGGCGGAAGTTCCATGCGCGTGTCGGCATAGAAGACCGTCAGCGACTTCGGCCGCGGCACTGCGCCACTCTCGATCAGGGAAATGATCAGCGTCAACGTGCACGTCGAATCCTTGCCCCCCGACCAGGCAATGGCCCAATGCTCATGCGTGATCGCATGCGCCAGCAGAGATTGGACAGTCAACTCCATCGCCTCGCCTACTTCCATGCGCGGGGATGAAGAGAACAGATCCGACTGGCGCACGGCGACACTCATGCCGCCTTCCTTTGAATGCGCAGCAGCGCGATCTGCTTAGCTACAACCTCGTCCGGAACATCGAAGAGGCCTTGCGCGCCCCTGTACTGGATCGGAGTCTGGAAGGCACAGCGATTGCGCAGTACCCAGCACCATGGACCACTGGTATGGGCATGCTCGCGCAGCCAGGGAAATTTAGCGTCGAAGTCACCGCTCTCGATCTTGTCGATGTGCAGGCAGTCCGCGAGCGTGGCGGCGCCGATGATCGCGCCAAACGTGAATAGCTCGCCGGTCGATTCCTCGAAATCGATTTCCTTACCGCTTTCATCGTCGTAAAGCCACTCGCGTGACTTGCCAGCATGGATCAACAATGGGCCGCGATAGTTCGTAGACCATGTCCGATTTTCGACCGCCTTCTCTTTCGAGATGCAGATCAGGTGTGCATATGGTTGGCAAATGGTGAGGGCTTTCATGCCGTCTTCGCCCTCCCCATGAACTCAGCGACGATTGCCAGCTTGTTGCGCTCAGCTTCTAGCTGCTCGCGCAGTTCGCGGTTCTCGCGTTCGAGGTCGGACTCGCGCCGGCGCATGGCACCGATGTCCCAACCTCGGGAATGAACGCGCCAGAGCAGCGGCAGTTCATTTCCGCAGGCGTCCATCAGGCGATCTTCGAAGTCCCATTTCGTGCCGGCGTCACCGGACTTGATGCGGGACCATAGGCCGTTATCGATCCCGGTTTCGATGGCCACCGATTTGTCCTGCAAGCCGGAAAACTCGGCGCAGCGCGCGAGGGCCTGCGGCAGCGACGAGCAGGATGCGATGTCCTGAACCGTTACGGCACGCAACTGGCGGCGAATGCGCAGATCGAGGGAACCGTCCATCAATGAGGTCCAAGGGAATTGACTGGCGTTGACGGTCGATTCGCGGGCACGCTGAAGGCACATGAACCGCTCAACGACAATCGGAATAGAAAGCGCCCGGATGGGACCAGGCGAAGGCTCAGGGTTCTGCCCGCTGAGCGGAGGAGTCTTGAATGTGCAGCCCCGGCGCGAGGTGGTGCCGACGGTGCCTGAACTCTCAGGCCGGGCTGGCAGAACGCAATTTGGCCTGTGGCCGCGCGCGCCTCACTTCTTCCCTGTCGGATCGTCGGCCTCGTCGCACTGGCTTCTTGCCAGCGGTTGGGCCTTCCCCACGGCGGGGCTGCACATTCAAGACAACTCTGTGCCCGGCATGCCTGGGCGAACAGGCCATGCCGGGACTTCCTGCCGCAACTGCGACCGCCGCGGCCATCTTCTTCATGAGGCCAGCCAACCGGAGCGCGCAGATGTATGCGGGTTGGCTCCGGCGCCGTGCCCGCTGCATGACCTTGGCTACGCGCTTGCAGCGCGCTTAGGCCACTCTCGTGGTGTGTGGATGCTGGTGACGGCAGAGCCGCCTTGTCGCGCCCAGCCGCGCACCGCACTGGCGACGCGCATCCTGCAGCAGCGCCAGTATTGGTCGAATTGGTTGCCGGAGCGCGGATCAACGCAGCGCCATCCGGCTTACGAAGCATTCGGCGAACTCGATGGCCATGCGCCAGAGGGCCAACAGAAGCTTCAGAATCAGGGCGACCGCGAGGATGCAGCCGCCGACCAGGCCGACTACGATGGCGGGCATCACGAACAGCCAGCAGAGGGCGGCGTTCATTCAGCCAAGCCCCTTACGCCGACACAGCGCCAGGACGCCCCAGCCAAGGATGGGGCTCACGATGGCGGGGCCGACGATGATGAGATAGACGCCGAAGGTGGACATGGCTTAGGCCGCCCGCTTCCGCTTCGGCTCTGCATCCCCGTAAACATCAGGGCGGAGCTGGTAGCGCGTGACTTTGCCTTCCGTGGCTGCCTCAATATCGAGGCAGCGCTCGGCCGGTGCTCGGCTTTTGTTGATCCACTTCGAGACTGCCTGGGGTGTGACGCCAAGCAAATCAGCCATTTGGGACTGGCCGCCGACCTCTATGCAGGCTTTCTCAATAGCGCTCATGGCGCTACTAAACCACAGGTTTAATTGAAATGCAACTACAAGTTGCTGGCTTTTTAACCAGAAGTGATGCGGAATATCAACCTATGGTTGATAACACAGAAAAAAAGGAAATTGGAAGGCGCCTGAAGTCGCTCAAGGACGCTGCAAAAGTGTCTGTGGAAAAAATCGCCGAAGAATGCGGCGTCTCTGTCCAGGGCGTCTATAAGTGGTTCAGGACTGGTGAAGTCGCCCGCGAGCACCTCCCTACCCTCGCAAAATTACTTCAAACCACCACTGACGACATCCTGCACGGAGAAGGCGGACATCCCCAGTTCACGTCGGGTAGCTACGCCAAAAGCACTTTGATTAGGGCTTTCCATCCCGAGGATCCTGCTGGCGATGAAGAAATTCGAGTGCAGGAGCTGCGAGTAGAGGCAAGTGGCGGTCACGGCCGCAGCCTCGCGCATGAAACCATCGATGATCGCGAGCCGGCAACTTACCGCCTTTCATGGTTCCAGAAAGAACAGATCAATCCTGAAAAAGCCCGTAGATTCCGTGTTGTCGGGCGCAGCATGGAGCCAATGTTTTTCCCTGGAGATTCGATCTTGGTCAACCTGGAAGAAACGGACGTAAAGAGTGGATTTATTTACGTCTTCCGACACGGTGATGAACTGAAGGTCAAGCAACTTCTCCCCCGTCCAGACGGAACTCTGGTTCTCCGCAGCGTGAATGGAGCCGAGTTCCCAGATGACGTATTGCCGCCCGCGGCCGTGGCTGACCAAATTACGATTATCGGCCGCGTGCGGGACAGAAGTGGCCGCGGAGGTCTTGCTGGCTTGAGCGTTGCGAGCCCACCGACCAATTTAAATCAAGCCGAAATCGACAGAAACGTCCTGATGGAAGTGATCGCCGCTGTCGATGCTGGAAAGCCACGAACACCGGCAGAGAAAGCCGCTCTTATCGCTGAAATCTATGAACTACGGCGAGCGGAACCGAAAATCCCAACTGAGAGACTGTTGCGGCTTGTAAAAGCTGCGTCTTGAGACCAATAGGCAAAACTGCTCGGTATCAAATAGGAGAATTAATCATGTATAACGTAGACATGAGCGGCGCAATTTCCATGCGTCGGGGGAGAATTACACGTTGGATGGGGACTTGCGGTGGCAGCGCGTCATGAACATGCTGAGCCAAGAGACTGCAAACCGTGGGGTTGAACAAATAGAGCGCCAGTGCATCCATGGCGTCGGCTCCTTCACGAATCATGGCCATGTGAATCTGTTGATCCTCTCGGCGAGCGATCCCGACCAGGTGCGAAAAATCATGCAGGAAGTCCTTAAAGGGCAGCACTCCGAAAAAGCGCGATGACGTACTCGATGCGCTGGATTGGCAGATTGGAGGATTGATGGCACTCGTAAATTGCAAAGAATGTGACGCCCAGGTCAGCACGAAGGCAGACAAATGCCCAGGTTGTGGCGCAAAGCGAAAAAGGCATTTAAGCGCTCTTGAAGCAGTCGGGGGGCTAATCTTCGCTGTCGTTATTGGGCTGTATTTTTTTGGCGGAGGTCTTGAACAGCAAGCAGCGCAAAATATGCAGTCCATTACCGATAAGGTGGCTGACGATTCCCTAGCTCAATACCAGATTGCAAAGCGACAGGGGGATGCTATACAAATCTGTGTTCAGGCAGGAATGGTTTCAGCTGCCTATCTCCAGTCGAAAAACGAATCCGCCTACCAGCAATGGAAATCGACTGAGAAGGTTGATTGTGCCAGGGCTGGAATGCCAGCCCCGTAATGCCCTCCTCTATCACCCCAATTTGCCAATACGGCCACGGGAACCTAAAGCGGGCGCCCGGGGAAGATGGCGAGCCCGGCAACTACATCATGCCGGAGGTGCGCCGCGGGATCGCCTCACCTGGCTATGGCTATCACATTGAGGTGTGGGAATGCACTGAGTGCTCTTATGTCGAGCTGCACGACGGGGAGAAGCGGCAAAAATAATCCTCCCACCTTTCATTGCAGCTAAGCGCAGCCCGCCGAGCGCGGGCTTTTTTGTGGACGCTTGTCGCCCGATCCATCACCTATAGGTTTAATCTTCTGACGAACGGTAGTAAACCTGTAGTTGCTTTAATAATAAACCTGTGGTTTAATCTCTCCATCGCTTCTTCCTCTAGCAGCAATGGAGCAGGTAGATGGAATCCAAGACCAAGCAGAACTGGACCGCCGGCGCCACCGTCAAGGTTGGCTTCCTCACTCTCCTGGTGGTCGCCAAGATCGCCACTCCCGGCGACGGCCTGCCGGACGCCTACATCCTCGCTAGCAAGACCGCCTTCTATGAGTTCGTGCCGCACAACGGCCTGAACCGCATCACCGAACAGTACGCCCGCGAGCAGATCGCTGCCGAGAAGGCGAGAGCGATCCGCATTGCCGCTGACACTGCTCACAAGGCAATCAAAGCTGCGCGCCACACTGCGGCAATCTCGCAGCTCACTGAGCCCGTTTTCCTCGGCTACAACGCCGAGGGACTGGCTCATTACCGCGGCGATTTCGGCCTCTAAGCCATGCCGATCATGCCCGCCAACTGGCTGCGCGCTAACACCGTCAGCCTCGTCATTGCCGCAGCCCGCCGAGTCGCCGAGCAGGAAGGCCAGACCGACACCGTCACTCTGCTGAAGGCTGCCGAGCAAGCCTCCGTCGATCACCAGAACCGCATCAGCCGCGAACACCGCGCGGCCAATCAGGAGTAATCGCAATGCCCGCTACCAAGAAAGCGCCAGCCGCCGTGCCGCGCCCCCAATTCGTCAAGATCAGCGCCAAGGGCAAGCCCCTGGCGCCTGGCGCCAAGACCTGGGCCGCTTTCGGCGTCGTCGGCTACCGCGATTCCGATGGCTGCGGCCTGATGTTCATGGCCAATGACCTCGGCCGACACACCTGGGAGAAGTCCGGCCAGGTGATCCGCGATAGTCGCCTGCTCGGCTGTGACGACTGGTTCCAGCCGGACGACATGCAGGGCCAGTTGTTCCTCGATCGCGCACGCCCCTACCCGCGCTGCCACACCGAGTTCTACCGCGGCGAGACGGGCTGGATGTGGGTGAACAAGGAAGTCGCCTCCCATTCGGACTACGCCGGGTACGTCAACCTCGGCAACGGCGTCGTCAACTTCAGCTTCCGCGGCCGCAGCGGGTTGGCCGTCGGTTGCCGCCGCGTGTCCCCCAGTCAGTGCTTGGACCTTGGGCTGTAAGGCTCCAATGAACGCGCACGACATGACCTGTGTGGTGACTTTGGACCTGAATCGCTATATGGCGGAACAGGATGAGGTCGAGCGCATGGATCGCGCTATCGAGGTCGAAAATGCCGCTCGCCGTGAGCAGCACATCCAAGCCCTGAAGCGCAATCGCGAGCAGCTGGCAGCTGTTTTGATCGACAAGATCGAATACGCCGACTTCTCACCCGCCCTGCTCGCCTCTCTGATCCTCGCCCTGGCCACCGGCGGCAATGTCGGTGATGAGCCTCCGCCAGAGTGCGCAAAACGCCTGATAAATGAGGCATGTGAGGCCGACGCGGATGTCGAGGTAACGCGCGCCACAGCTCAGGATATCAAAGATGCGGCCGAGGAAGCGCGCGCCGAGAAACGCCGTGAGGATCGCGAATTTGATCTTGCGGAGCGTTGGCTATGAGCGCCAAGCACGATTGCATCAACAAGATCAATGCACTGCTGGCTCCACACAATTCGGAGCTGACGCAATTCTTTTCCATCGAAGACGGTCCCGAAAAGATCGGGATCATGACTTCCAAGGTGGATGAAAAGAAGCGCGGCAAGCCGATGCTGCTGTTCGCCAAGCATTGCCCGATGTGCGGGGTGAAGCTGTGAACGGCCCCGACTTCTACCACTCCGAGCGCATCCGCCTTGCCCGCCAGGCCTTCAGCTGGCGCGAGTGCTTGATGGTGGCGGCGCTTCTGCTGGTGACCCTGGTGGCAATCGGTTCCGGAGCGCTCCAGTGATCACGGCCCTGGTCTGTGTCGGTGTGTTCTTCCTTGTCGTAGGCCTGATCCGCGTATTCATCGTCCGCCGCAGCGCCGACCTCCACGTCCACCGTCCCTACAACCGCTATCCCGTTGTCACTGACAGGAGCATCAAGTGAGCAAGATCAAAAAGCCCACAGCCGCGCAGAGCCTCTACGCGAGCCTGGGCGTGGACATGGTGATGCGCGCGCAGTTCATGCACCGCGACACATCCGTCGCCGGCAACGCGCCGCAGAGCGAGCGGCACCGCTCGGCACGGCAGCATGCCATGTTGGCCAGGGCCCGCGCCAAGGTACCGGTCAGCGACAAGCAAAAGGCCATCGCCGCCGAGATCATGGAAGGTCGCAAGGCGCATCTGGCCGAACTGGCTCGCAAGAACATGGCTCGCACGCAGCATCGCCTGAATGCTGCCGCTTCCGCACTGTCTGGCAATGCCGAGGCCAGCGCCATCCTGGGCGCCCTCGGCGCCAACAACGGAATGGAGTTGGCGGCATGACTCCGGTCCGCATCATCCTGCCAGACGACTGCTCCATGCACCATCCCGCTGTGCGGGCCTGGCGCGCGGCCATCGACAAGGCCAACGCCGAGCTCGCCAGCAAGATGGGCTGGAAGCTCAACGTCAACTTCACGGAAATGACGTTCGTGCCGGCCGTGCCGGAGCACAGCAATGTCGTTTTCCCAACCTTCCGCAAGACCATGGGCTTCCTGCACCCGCGCGGTGACGGACCGCAGGCCGCATGAGCGAGCGAATTCTACGCGACGCCCTGAGCCACATCTCCAAGGTGGCGGCTATGGCGCGCTTCTCTACCCGGCGCCTGGATTTCATCGTGGCCCGCGCCAAGACCGCTCTGGAAGGGCACGACTGGTCGGAAAACTTCATGCCTCCGGTGAGAAACGACACGGTGCGCCGCCAGGTCCGGCAACTGCTGTTGCACACCGATAACTGCCCCGACGCGCGCGCCGAGATCATCAAGTGGCTGATCGACGGGGCAGTCCCCGAAACCGAACACAACACGCCGGCGATGCCGGTAGGAGATTCGCAGTGAGCAACGACAGCATCAACCTGATCGCGCAAGCCCGCCGCCTGCAGTTGCTGACCGAGGCGCCCGTACCGACCGCTTTGGACACGCTGGCGACGGCCGGCGCGCACCTGGCGAAGGCCATGGACCTGTTGCAGCAGCCGCAGATCATTGTCCCGGCCGGCAACCTGCTGCGCCCGGTGATGGTCCGCCTCAACGCCGACGGCGCCCGCCTGCCGGACAAGAATGACGCAGATCCGTACCACGTCGCCACCCTGCTCCCGCAATACGGCCTGATCGTGGATGCCAAGCGCCCGGAGAAGGCTTCGAGCTGGCAAGGCGCCAAGGATTTGGCGGCCAATTCGAAGATCTGCGGCGTCCAGGCTGACGGCCTTCTCACCGTGGACGAGTGGGGCCTAATCATCGACCGCAAGTTCTACAAGCCGGCGGTGAACAAGAAGTACTTCCCCAACATGCGGACCGACGACATCTACTGGACTGCATCCGAGTGTGCAGATCCCTCCCTTTCGGACTACGCCTGGTACGTCAGCCTCTACCACGGCGGCGTCAGCCTCGGCGACCGCAACAGCAGCGGGTTGGCCGTCGGTTGCCGCCGCGTGTCCCCCAGTCAGTAACTCGGGTTTTTGGCCCTCACTTCGTTCCGGCTGAGCCGGCAAGGATTTTAGATGAACGCAGCAGTAACAGATCGAACCGAACCGCGCGCTGCGGTGCTGGCGATCACCACGCCCGCCGACCTGTTGCGGATGGCGGTGGAGCAGAACTCCGACCTTGATCGCCTGGAGCGGCTGTTCGCCCTTCAGCAGAAATGGGAGGAAGCGCAGTCCAAACGCGCCTTCACCGTCGGCATGGCCGAGTTCAAGAAGAACCCGCCGGAGATCTTGAAGCGCACGCTGGTGAGCTACACCACGAGCAAGGGCACCACGGAGTACATGCACGCCGACCTTTACGAGGTCTGCGCCGCCGTGATCCCGGCCCTCGCCACCTGCGGTTTCAGCCATAGCTGGGACACCGTGCAGCTGGAGGGCGGCTATATCGAGACGTCCTGCATCTTGACGCATGCGCAGGGTCACAGTGAGCGCCGCACCCTGCGCGCCTCCCGCGACGACAGCGGCGGCAAAAACAACATCCAGGCCATCGGTTCGACCATCACCTACCTGGAGCGCTACACGCTGCTGATGGCCGTCGGCCTGTCTGCCAAGGGCATCGATGACGACGGCCGCGGATCTGGCGACAGGACCTCAGACAAGGGCGAGGGAAAGCCGGAGAACAAGCCGTCCGAGAATAGGCAGCCGGAAAAGCAGTTCTATCCGCAGGACAAGTTCGATTCCAACCTACCGACCTGGACCAAGCTGATCAAGGCCGGCACCAAGAGTGCGGCGGACATCATCGCGACAGTCGAGAGCAAGGCACCGCTCACCGATGCGCAGAAGAAATCGATCAACGACGTCAAGCCGGAGGCCGCCAAGTGAAAATCCTTGACGTGATCCAGGGCTCCCCCGAATGGCAGGAAGCGCGCCGCAAGCACTTCTGCGCCTCCGAAGCGCCCGCCATGATGGGCGCCTCGAAGTACACCACCCGCAATGCCCTGCTGAAGCTCAAGGCAACCGGCATCGCCGAAGAAATCGATGGATTCAAGCAGTCCCTGTTCGACAGGGGCCACGCCGCCGAGGCGGCGATCCGACCCCACATCGAGTCGATCATCAAGGACGAACTGTTCCCGGCAACGGGCGTCGACGGTGACCTGCTGGTTTCCCTCGATGGCATCACCATGGTCGGCGACACGATTATGGAGCACAAGCTGTGGAACGAGGAACTCGCAGCCGCGGTCCGTGCCGGCAACCTCGATCCGACCTACTACTGGCAGGTCGAGCAGCAACTCGGCGTTTCCAAGGCCGAGCGCTGCATTTTCGTGGTGTCCGATGGTACGCCCGATAAGTGCGTGCACATGTTCTACACACCGGTCGAAGGCCGCTTCAAGCAGCTTCAGGACGGCTGGGCGCAGTTCAAGCTGGATGTGGTGGCGTACACCTACGTCGAAGCAGCACCGGCGGTGATGGCTGCCCCGGTCGAAGCGCTGCCCGCCGTGTCAGTTCGAGTGGACGGCGCAATCGCGGTCATCTCCAATCTCGATATCTTCGGGGCCCGCCTCAAGGAGTTTATCGAGAAGATCGACAAAAACCCCTCGACCGACCAGGCCTTCGCCGACGCCGAGGCAGCGGTCAAGACACTGGAGAAGGCCCAGGCCGCGCTCGAGCATGCCGAATCCTCGGCGCTGGAGCAGACCTCCAGCATTGACGAAATGTGCCGCACCGTTCGGCTTTATGCCGACATGGCGCGCACCACCAGGTTGATGCTGGAAAAGCTGGTCAAGACTCGCAAGGACACCATCCGGGTCGAAATCCAACGGAGAGCGCAGAAGGCCTTCGCCGAGCATGTCGCCGACATCAACAAACGCCTGGGCAAGGTTTCTCTGCCGAATCTTTGGCCCGACTTCGCCGGCGTCATGAAGGGCAAGCGCACGATCAGCAGCGTGCAGGGTGCGGTTGACGACGAACTGGCTCGCGCCAAGATCGAAGCCAACGCCATCGGCGAGAAGATCAGCGCCAACCTGACGTCCCTGCGGGAACTGGCGGCGGAACACGCCTTCCTCTTCAACGACGCGCAGCAGATCGTGATGAAGGACAACGCCGACCTGGTGCTGTTGATCAACAGCCGCATCGCCGATCACAAGGCCGCCGAGGAGCGCCGGCTGGAAGCCGAGCGCGTCAGGATCCGGGAGGAAGAGCGCGTAAAGGCCGAAGCCGAGGTACGGCGGAAGGCCGAGGAAGAGCGCCGGCAGGAGCAGGCCGCCCAGGTTCAAGCCCAGGCCCCTACCGCGGCGCCTGCGCCCGCTTCCGTGTCTCCGGTATCAGCCCACAGTCCGGTCGCGCCTCAGGTTGCGCCAGCGCGCCCCGCAACGCCTTCCCGCCCGACCAACGCGCAAATCCTCGCCGCGGTCGCTTCTCACTTCCAAGTGCCGGAAAAGACGGCCTTGGTCTGGCTGCATGAATTCGTCGCTGTCGGCAACGGCCTAAAGGAGGCTGCATAACATGGCCCGCGGAGTCAACAAGGTCATCCTCATCGGCAACCTCGGCAAAGAGCCAGAGGTAAAGCACTTCCAGAGCGGCGATCAGTATTGCAACCTGACGTTGGCCACTTCCGAATCCTGGACCGACAAGCAGTCCGGCGAGAAGAAAGAACGCACCGAATGGCACAACCTCGTCTTTACCCGCAAGCTCGCCGAGATCGCCGGCCAGTACTTGAAGAAGGGGTCCAAGATCTACGTCGAGGGCTCGCTGCGCACCCGCAAGTGGCAGGACAAAGACGGCCACGACCGCTACATGACCGAGATCCACGTCAGCGACCTGCAGATGCTGGACGGCAAGCCCGCTGACGGAAAGTCCGCCAACACGCAGCAGCGCCCGGCCCAGAGCCGGCCGGCCGAAACCAGTTCTGGCGGCGGCCATGTCGATGACGACATCCCATTTTTCCGCAAGTCCGACTTGGACGCTCTGTAACCCATTCACCCATAGGAGTCATCGATGGACAAAACCCGCTTCACCTTCCTGAGTGCCAAGCACTTCCGCGACAACATCGTCTACCAGGACCTGGACGGAAACCGCTTCCAGCGCGAGTACCTGGTGCTGGGCGCTGCGAACGACCATGCCCATGCCATCGAACTGGCGAAGCAGTCCACCCACGAGGGCGGCGGTTTCGAACTGATCCCGACCCCGCACGAGGCGTTGCCGCTGATCAGCTATGACCACTGCGACCCGGCCGTGCACCCCGAGCTGCGCGAGGCCCTGAAGTATGACGGCTGGCGCCTGTGGACCGCCAAGGTCGATGTCGATCCCTCCGATTCGGGCTGCGCCTGGTACGTCGACCTCGACGGCGGCGGCGTCTACCTCGGCAACCGCGGCTACCGCGGGTTGGCCGTCGGTTGCCGCCGCGTGTCCCCCAGTCAGTAACTCGGGTTTTTGGCCTGCCCTGACATGAAGCCCAACCCTCCGGAGATCGTGAAGAAGGCCGAACGGCTGCACCTTGAATTGGTGCGGTCCGCCGACTCTTTTCCGGTCAAGCACCGACATACACTCGGCGCCGATCTTCGGAGGGATGGACTTCAGGTGGACTTGCTGAGCAAGGCTGCCTTCAGGGCGTCCGCCAAGCCGACCCTGGCCGCACTAGTCGATCAGTTGAGCGACAACATCGATCGCATCAAGGCGCAATGGCAAGTTGCGTTCAAGCTGCAATGTTTCAGCTTCGACCGCAGCGAAGAAGTCGCACGCCTGCTTGAAGATGTCGGCAAGCAATGCGGCGGATGGAAGAAGAGCATCGAGAAGCGTTCTACTGGCCAGAATCCGGCGCCTAAGGGCACCCGGAGTGTGCCATGACACTGAGTACCGTCTCCGCCTCGCCGAGGCCTAGCGATGACGAGTCCACGCTACCGCAAGGATGTGCGGATGGGTCCAAAGAGAGCCGGGAAGCCTCCAATTCGGACTACGCCTGGTACGTCAACCTCAACAACGGCAACGTCAACATCAACAACCGCAACAACAGCGGGTTGGCCGTCGGTTGCCGCCGCGTGTCCCCCAGTGAGTGTCAGGACGTTTCGTTTCGTGAATTGTTCGATGCCTACAAGAAGGCCAAGCAGCATAAGGTGGCCAGCCGCAACCAGGTCGCCTTTGAGGTGCGGTGGATGGACGGTCTGCTAGAGCTTCAGCGGGACCTGAACGCAGGGACGTGGGAGCCGAAACCGACCGTTTGTTTCATCGCCACGAGGCCGAAGGCCAGGGAAATCCACGCGCCCGACTTCTCGGACCGTGTGGTGCATCACTGGTTGGTGCCGAAACTCGAAGCGAGGTGGGAGCCGCGGTTCATCTACGACAGCTACAGCAACCGCTCAGACAAAGGCACGCATGCAGCGGTCCGGCGGCTGACGCAATTTGTCCGCCAGCAGTACAGCGGCGAAGGCGACGGCTTCTTCCTCAAGATCGATATTCGCAATTTCTTCAACTGTATTCGGCGGCCGGAACTGTATGACCGGCTGAAGCCGACGGTGCAGGACCTGCCCCTGCCAGCGCAGTGGGCGCTGCACGCGCTCCTGCGGCGCTCTCCGGTCCATCAGGGCGTGGATTACCGGGCGACGCCAGAAGAACGTGCCCTGGTGCCACCGCACAAGCGCCTGGAGAACGCTGCGCCCGGTTGCGGCCTTCCCATCGGCAACTACAGCAGCCAGTTCCTGGCGAACGTCTGCATGGACGAGCTGGACCAGTATGTAAAGCATGTCCTCGGCGTGAAGCGCTATCTGCGCTATGTCGATGACATGGTGCTCGTGCATAAAGACCAGGCTCAGCTCGAAACTTGGCTGGCGCAGATCATTGCCTTCCTGGCCGACCGCCTGAAGCTGCGCCTGAAGGACGATATCGAATTGCGTCCGCTCTCCGACGGCATCGACTTCCTCGGTTACATCATCAAGCCAACGCGCACTACTGTCCGTCGGCGGGTGATCTCGCATGCTCGGGAAAAGCTGTCCCTCTGGGAGCAGCGGCACGTCGACGGCGCCGAGGCCCGCTTCACGCCGGCCGACTACCGCGACCTATGCAGCATCTGGGCGTCCTACCAAGGACATTTCCAGCACGCCCGCCATCACCATCTGGTGGCGGACTTCCATCGCCGCTATCCCTGGCTGGCGCCGCTCACGCGCGTGCGTCGCCGCTTCCATCACCAGATGGAGGGCCAGCAGGTTTCCATCCCCTTGTTCAACAGGAACCGCAATGTCACCTGATTCTCAATGCTGGCTGGAACATTCAGAGCGAGCTGGAGAAGTCTATCTCCGCACGCTCCTGAGCAATCACCGCCTGCCCGCATCGATCCGCGCAGAGTTCGCCGATGGCGTACGGCAGATCAATGCCAAAGCAAAGTTGGCGCTAGCCGCCAACGAACTCGCAACCACTTCTGGAGCATAAATGGCCAAGAACAGCATCGACGCTTACGGCGCCGCCGGCAAATCCAATCTGCTGATGTTCGATCCGGACACCCTCGTCTTGGTCGTGGACCCAAACCACCCGCTCTACGACGAGCGCGTGCACCTGCCGATCAACGAGGCAATGGTGCTGAACATCATGCACCAGGGCGTTATCGAGCCCATCGTGGTGACCAAGGATCCCGAAAGCGGCGAGGTCCAGGTGGTGGTTGGCCGTCAGCGCGTGAAGAATGCCCGCGAGGCCAAAGCGCGCCAGATCGCCAAAGGCTGCGAGCCCGTGCAGGTCCCTGGCTATGTTCGCCGCGGTGACGGCGCCAGTCTGGCCGACATCATGGTCAGCGAGAACGAACTGCGCACCGACGACAGTCCGCTGGGCCGCGCCGACAAGATGGTCAGATTGCAGAAACTGGGCCGCACGGACGAGCAGCTTGCCGTGGTGTTCGGCTGCACCGTTCAGACCGTCAGGCGAACCCTCGGCCTGCTGGAGCAACCGGCTGCGGTCCAGAAGGCCGTCGAACAGGGCCAGATCACCCTGGAAGTCGCCGGCAAACTGGCAAAGCTGGAAGCCCCCGAGCAGCGAGAAAAACTGGCCGAGGTTCTAGCCAGCGGCGCAGGCAAGAAAGGTCATGCCAAGTCCCGGGCGCAGCGCCAAGTTGTGGATGCCAAGCCCAAGGCGCGCACTCGGCGCGAGATCGAAGCCATCCTGCCGAACTGCCATGGCGAAGCTGCGGCGGCGCTGCAGTGGGCGCTTGGAGGCACTGACGCCAGCTTTGCGGCGGCGCTGAACAGCGCGGAGTCCGCGGCATGAGTTACGACGGCATCGCGCCAACCCTGGAGCAGTCGCCGGCCCTGCGCGCTAAGCGAGCTCGGGTAGGCGACCTGTTCTGCGGCGCTGGCGGGGGATCGACCGGTGCCATCCGGGCTATCGAGGAGATTTACGCACGGTATGGCTGGAGGCCCGACTGGGACTTCGCAGTGGTCAACCACTGGGATATCGCCATCCAGACGCACCAGGCCAACCATGCCTTCGTACGCCACTACGAAGCCGATCTGGAGCACGTCAAACCGCGCGACGTGTTCCCCAGCGGAGTGCTGGACCTGCTGATCGCTGCACCGACCTGCACCTACCACAGCCGGGCCCGTGGCGGGCGCCCAGTTCACGATCAGCAGCGCATGGATCCGTGGCATGTGGTCCGCTGGTGTACCGACCTGCGCGTGTTCCGCCTTCTGGTCGAGAACGTCCCGGAGTTTGTCGACTGGGGCCCGTGCAATGCCCAGACCGGCAAGCCGATCAAGTCCCGCAAGGGCGAGTACTTCCGTGGCTGGTGCGCAGCTCTCAAAGCCATCGGCTTCCGGCTGGATTGGCGCATCCTGAACTGCGCCGACTACGGTGACGTCCAGACTCGGAAACGGTTCTTCCTGATCGCCCGGTCGGACAAGGGTCCGCTGCGCTGGCCGGAGCCGAGCCATTCGAAGAGCGGCTCACAGGACTTGCTCGGCACCCGCAAGGTCTGGCGACCAGCATCGGAGATCATCGACTGGAACATCAAGGGCAAGTCGATCTTCACCCGGAAGAAGCCGCTGGTGGACAACACGCTGTCCCGGTTGCTGGCCGGCGCAGACCGGAACCACTGGCCGCAGCCCTATCTGGACGCGCTGCAGGCGCTACTGGACGGCCGTGAGCCGGTGCTGGACCTGACGCCGGAGCAGGCGGCCGAGATCATGGCCAAGCTGCCGCCGGCGATGGTGATGGCCACCGGCAGCTATGGCTTGGCCCATCCAGCCGGCGACAACCCTCTGCCCACGGTCACAACCGGCGGCAACGGGAAGGGCAATGCCCGGCCGCAGCTGATCGAGCCGATCATTGTCCACAAGGGCAGCAGTGATGGCGGCCGCAGCACCAGGCCGACGAGCGAGCCACTACCGACCACCACGACCGCCGGTGGCGGCTTCCTTGCCGAACCGATCATCTTCCGCAGCAACCAGGGCCATGGCCGCACCAAGGAGCTGCATGGCGCCAACAGCCCGCTGCCGACGTTGACCTGTTCGGAGTCTTTGGCGGTCGGTACTCCGATCATCTCGCCGTACTACGGCAGCGGCAGTGGCGAGACCTGCAAGAGCGCGGAGCAGCCCTTGGACGCGCTCACCACGAAGGCGCGCTTTGGCGTGGCCATGCCGGTGCTGATCCGTGGTGGCCATGGCGATGACCGTCACACCGCAGCCGGGCGAGTGATTGACGGAGCGCAGCCGTTGCCGACCGTGACGGGCAGCAACGAAATCGGCGTCGCCGAGCCAGTGCTGATCCGCACCGATCAAACCAGCGGTAGCCACGATCAGGCCGCGCGCGGCGTTTCCGATCCGGTGCACACCATCGTCAGCAAGCAGAATGCCGGGCTGGCGCAGGCCTTCTTGGTGCCGAACTTCGGCGAGGCCATCGGCCAAGCGCCGAGAACGCACGGTCTGGATGAGCCGGTGCCGACCGTCACCGCGCAGGGCCACATCCAGCTGGCGCAGCCCTTCATCGTCCCCGCAACACATCACGGCGACGCGCGCGTGCACAGCCTGGACGGCCCCTTGCCGACAGTGACCTGCGCCCATCGCGGCGAGTTGGCGCTGGCCGAACCGGCCGTCGTCGGTTACCGCATTGACATCGTCTACCGGATGCTGCACCACACCGAGCTTGGCCGCGCCGCCTTCCCGGATGACTACATCTTCTGCGGCACGTCGACGCAGATCACCAAGCAAATCGGCAATGCGATTCCCTGGCACACGGCCAAGGCGCTAAGCGGCGCGTTGATGGAGGCCGCATGAAAATTCTACTGCGCGCCGGCTTCGTGGCCTTCCAATTCGTCGGCCTGGCCGGAGTAGCTGTCATGTGGACGGCAATGGTGATCGGCGGCCGGATTGAAGATTCACTTATTCGCGCAAAGGAAGAACGCGTGGCGCGACTACGGCGCGAGCTCGAAGAAGCGCAGCGGGAGTCCGCATGAGCGGCCAGAGCAAGATCGAGTGGTGCGATTCGACGTTTAATCCGTGGATCGGCTGCACGAAGGTGGGGCCCGGCTGCGACAACTGCTATGCCGAGGCTGATTTCGACCTGCGGAAGCATCGCGTGAAGTGGGGTGCTGGCCAGGATCGGTCTCGCACTTCGCCGGCCAACTGGAAGCTGCCTCTGCGCTGGAACCGCGCCGAGTTCGCTGAGTGCCCGGGCTGCGGCTGGCGCGGCGAAGCAGGCGACTGTCATGCGGGCGATCCTGGTCCTGCATGCCCGAAATGCGGGAACGATGAAATGCACTCAGCTCGCCGTCGCGTCTTCTGCGCCTCTCTGGCCGACGTGTTCGACAACGAAGTCCCGCGCGAATGGCGCCATGACCTGTTCAACCTCATCCGCGACACGCCGAATCTCGACTGGCTGCTGCTGACCAAGCGGCCCCAGAACATCATTCGCATGGTGCAGGACCACGGCTGCGTCGCCGGCAATGGAACGAACTACCTGCCGGGCAACATCTGGCTGGGCGCCACCACGGAAGATCAGAAGCATCTCGACATGAATCTGCCGCACATCATGCGCGCCAAGGAAATGCTCGGCGCCGCGGTTGCCTTTCTGTCCGTTGAACCGATGCTGGAGGGCATCAACTTTGACTGCTGGCCGGTTTACGGGCCGAGAGGGGAGAAGTTACTCGACTGGGTCATTGTGGGCGGTGAGAGTGGGCGCGCCGCGCGGCCGCTGCGCATCCAATGGATTCGCGATCTCGTCAAGCAATGCGCTGTAGCTTCGCTTCCTGTCTTGGTCAAGCAGCTTGGGCAGTTTCCGCTATGGGACGGCATGTCCGGTCCGGACGAAAGGTGGCCCGCGAATACGCGCCACTTCGACACAGGCCACGGGGAGTTTCAGATGGAATTGCGAGACAAGAAGGGAGGCGATTGGTCCGAATGGCCGGATGATCTGAAGGTTCGGCAGTGGCCGACGGTGAAGGCATGACTCCGCAACGAATCCAGCTGAGTCGCGCCAAGGGCTGGCGCATGCCGCCGAACACCCGAAAGGTCGATCGATCTACTCGATGGGGAAATCCGTTCAACGACACCCAGGTGGGTGTTGTGTTTTTCCATTGGGGATGCTCGTCGGAGCATCCGGCACCGATCATCCACCTCGGCACTGAGCCTTCGCGCGAGCGTTGCATCGATATGTTCGTGGCCTACTTGCTCGGGCGCATCGATGCCACTCCGGATTTCCTCAAGCCACTGCGTGGCAAGAACTTGGCCTGCTGGTGCAAGCCGGGCGAGCGCTGCCATGCCGATGTCCTACTGAGGCTCGCAAACGCATGAAGCCCTGTCCCATTCTCGGCTGCACCTGCTTCATCCCCGAAAAGCGCTTGCTCTGCATCGGCCACTGGGAGCAGGTCCCGCCAGTCCTCCAGAAGCGCGTCATCCAGGCCAAGCGCCACGCCCGCCAGTACAACACCGAGCAGTGGCGCAAGACCCATATCGAAGCGCAGGAGGCGGCAATTGCGGCCGTCTCCGACCAACAGGAGCGCGCCGCCTGATGCTCGCTTATATCTACCGTTCAGCTCAAGGCGCAGTTTTCGCCCTTGTGCTGGCCATTGCCGGAGCTACACGCATTGAGGCCGCGCTCGCTTTCATGATCGGCATTTCGTTCGATCCCCGCAATTTCTGGTGGTTCCTGTGAGCGACTATCGGCAGTTTCTTGAATCCAAGATCAGGTTCGATCACGCATGCGGCTTCGAAATCGACCCCGGCGAGATCAACCCGGTCCTAATCCGCCATCAGCCCGATATCGTCCAGTGGATGGTCAAGGGAGGCCGGCGCGCCTGCTTCGCGCAGTTCGGCCTCGGCAAGACAATGATGGACCTGGAGACGATGCGCCTAGTCTTGAAATACGCAGGGGGGGGTGTCGGCGGAATCGTCTGCCCGCTCGGCGTGCGGCAGGAGTTCCTGGTGGACGGCCCCGGTAAGCTCGGCTGGAAAAAGGCGCCGCGGTTCGTCCGGCGTGACAGCGAGATCGATGACGATGGTATCTTCGTCACGAACTACGAGGCAGTGCGCGAGGGCAACGTCAACCCTGCCCTATTCAAGGCTGGCAGCCTGGATGAGGCCAGCGTGCTGCGCAGCTACGGCTCCAAAACCTACCAGGAGTTCATGCCGCTATTCGACCCGGTGAAATACCGGTTTGTCTACACCGCCACGCCAAGCCCGAATCGTTATAAGGAACTGATCCATTACGCCGGTTTCCTCGGCATTATGGACACCGGACAGGCCCTGACACGCTTCTTCCAGCGTGATAGCACGCAGGCCAACAACCTGACCCTCTACCCGCATAAGGAGAAGGAGTTCTGGTTGTGGGTGAGCAGCTGGGCGGTGTTCATCCAGAAGCCCAGCGATCTGGGCTATTCGGATGAGGGCTACGAATTGCCACCGCTGAACGTGCGGTATCACGAAGTGCCGGCGGTCTACGAAAGCGCGGTGGTGGATCGCGATGGCCAGGCCATCATGTTCAAGGACTCGGCGATGGGCCTGCAAGACGCCGCAAGGGAGAAGCGCGATAGTCTTCCGGCGCGCGTCACAAGGGCGGCTGAACTGCTCCAGCAGGATCCGGAGGCGCACTGCATCCTATGGCACGACCTCGAGGCGGAGCGCCATGCGATCCGCGCGGCCGTGCCGGGCGTAGCCGAGGTCTACGGCTCACTGGACCTGGAGGTGCGCGAGCAGCGCGTGATGGATTTCGGCAATGGCCTGGAACAGTACCTGTCCACTAAGCCAAGCCTGTCCGGCAGCGGCTGCAACTTCCAGCGGCATTGCTGGTGGGCGATCTTCACCGGGATCGGCTACGACTTCAACGACTTCATCCAGGCGATTCACCGCATCCAGCGCTTCCAGCAACCGCACGCGGTGCGCATCGACATCATCTATTCGGAGGCTGAGCGCGAGGTCCTGAAGGTCCTGCAGCAGAAGTGGACGCAGCATGAAGAGATGGTCGCCCGCATGGCGGAGATCATCCGCGAGTTCGGGCTCAACCCGATTAAGGCGCAGCAGGCCTTGACCCGCACCATCGGCATCCAGCGCAAGGAAGCGCGCGGCGAAAACTACTTGGTCGCCAACAACGATTGCGTGGAAGAGTGCACGCTGATCGAGGACGACAGCCAGGACCTGATCGTCACCAGCATCCCGTTCGCCAATCACTACGAATACACGCCGAGCTACAACGACTTCGGCCACACCGAGAGCAACGATCAGTTCTGGCGTCAAATGGACTTCCTGTCGCCGCAGCTGCTCAGGATCCTGAAGCCCGGCCGGATCGCCGCGATCCACACCAAGGACCGCATCCAGTTCGGCAACGTGACCGGCGCTGGCGTGCCGACGGTCAGCCCCTTCCACTGCGAGGCGGTGATGCACTACCGCCGCCATGGCTTCGACTACATGGGCATGATCACGGTCGTTACGGATGTGGTCCGCGAGAACAACCAGACTTACCGCTTGGGCTGGTCAGAGCAATGCAAGGACGGCACGAAGATGGGCGCCGGCTCACCGGAGTACATCATCCTGCTGCACAAGCCCCAAAGCGATCGCACGCGCGGCTACGCGGACGAGCCGGTCACCAAGGAAAAGCCGCGCTGCATCGACGATGATGGCGTCGAAGGTCCATTCGATATCAGGGCCAAACCGCTGCCCGGAACAGGGTACAGCCGCAGCCGTTGGCAGGTCGACGCACACGCCTTCTGGCGCTCCAGTGGCAACCGGCTGCTGACAGCCGATGAACTGGCCAAGATGGGACCAGACAAGCTCGCTAAGGTGTTCACCGAACAGAGCTTGCAGCAGGTCTACGACTACGAGCAGCACGTCCACATCGGCGAGGAACTGGACTTCCGGGGCGCCCTGCCGTCGACCTTCATGTCCCTAGCGCCCGGCAGCCATCACCCTGACGTATGGCATGACGTGAACCGGATGTTGACGCTCAATGGCGACCAGGACCGGCGAGGTCTGGAAAAGCACGTCTGCCTGGCGCGAGGCTCGCTAGTCCTGACCCGCGAGCGTGGCTATATCCCGATCGAGATAGTCGAAGTCGGCGAACATGCGTTGACGCACCGTGGCCGGTGGCGCCGGGTGCTGGTCGCGCGCAGTACCGGCACCCGGCCGACTATCACTATGCACGCGCAAGGCGTGCCGGGCCTGACCGTAACGCCAGACCACAAGCTGTGGGCACGGCTCACGGATTGGGTACGAGAGCGCGATGGCGCCGAGCGTGCGGAGCCTTCTTGGGTAGAGGCGCATGCCACCCTCGGCGGCTATGTCAACTTCAAGCTTCCGGACGCCGAGCCAGCGATCAATGAAGATCACCAGCATTGGTGGATCGCGGGTCGCTGGCTGGCTGATGGTCATTGGGAAGCGCGCGGCGGAGCCTCCATTTCCTGCGGCTCGCACGAGGTCCAGTCGCTGACCGAAATGCTCGGCAACTATGCTGGCGCATGGCGCTTCACTGGCACTTCGCACCAAGTGCACATCCTGGATCGCAGCGGAACTATCCGGGAGATGCTGGCCGACTGTGGCGAAGGTGCGGGTGGCAAACATCTTCCGGCGATAGCTGCGTCACTGCCGATTGAGCAGGCCCGCGCACTTTTGCTCGGCTACCTATCGGGCGATGGACATTTCGTTGTAGGCCGCAACCGCTGGATGGCGACAAGTGTGAGCCGAGCTCTCGCCTTGGGCATCGCCATGCTGGCTCAACGCGTGTTCGGGGCTGTCGCTAGCATTCATGCTGGAAAGCCCGACCGTGAAGACAAGATCGACGGCAGAATTGTCAAATGCCAGCAGGAATGGGTTGTTTCGTTCGACGTGGATACTAACGGACGAAAGAAGCCATTCGTACTCGATGATGGCGCTTGGAAGAAAGTGCGGTCGCTTGAAGATTCTGGCGATGCAGAGGTCTGGTGCCTGCGCGTCGAAGAAGACGAAAGTTTCACGGCCGAGGGCTGCATCGTAAAGAACTGCCCGCTTCAGTTCGACATCGTGGACCGACTGATAACTCGCTATTCCAACAAGGGTGAGCTGGTGTTCGATCCCTTCGGCGGTCTGTTCACCGTGCCGCTTCGCGCGCTGAAGCTTGGGCGCAAAGGCCGCGCCGTTGAGTTGAACCCGTCTTATTTCACTGACGGTGTGAAGTACTTGAAAACTGCCGAAATCGAGCGCGCCATACCCGACCTGTTTGGCTCATTGGAGGAAGCAGCATGAAGGCAATGACCGTGGGCCAGTTGCACAAACACCTATCCAAGCTGATCGATCAGGGTCATGCGCGCAAGGGCGTGACAATCAGCAAAACAACCTTTCGCCATCCTTGCGAGGGCGACGGGCAAACGATCTTGCCGGTTTACGGCCTAGACCTGGAATGGGTGCTGACAGGCGACGATGACGGCGGGACGAAGCTGCGCAAGGACGGCAGCGAGTGCGGAAGTTGGCAGGTAGTTATTACAGGAGGGTCAGAAACATGAACAAAGTCACCGAATCACCAGCGTCCATCGCCATGCACGCAATCGAGAGCAGCAACATTGCTGAGGTCGGCTACGATCCGGCTTCCAGGACTCTGGGAATACGCTTCAAGGCGCGCCAGGGGCAGGAAAAGGGCGATCTGTGGCATTACGTGCTCGTGCCGGCTGAGCAGTTCCAAGCCATGATGGCAGCGCCCAGCATCGGCTCCCATTTTTCCAAGATGATCAGGCCGCGGTTCAACGGCAAGAAGATCGAGTCATGAGCAAGAAATGGTGGTACATCCGCTTATGGATGTGGGTGCTGTGGTATCACGGCAGCTGGAACTATCCAATGCAGTGGGCATCGGTCTGGAGATATGCCGACCAGCCTGACTGGGAAGATTATCGAAAAGAAGGCTGGTCGCCGCAGGATGCTTGCCTGGAAGACCTGAGCTACGCATGAATGCAAAAGCCGACTACGTCCGCGCCGCCGAGATTGAGCCGGCGCCGCCGGGTGCAGCTGGCCAGTGCCCGGAGACCTGGAAGGGCTTCCCCTGCTCCCTGCCGGCCGGCCATGAGGGCAAGCACCAGCTGAGCCGTGTGCGCCATACCTGCCACTGGCCTGGCTGCGACACGGAAGTGCCGCCGGCGATGTGGGGCTGCAAGAAGCACTGGTTCAAGCTTCCGCAGGCCCTACGCAACCGCATCTGGGCGACGTACAAGCCCGGCCAGGAAATCAGCAAGACGCCTTCAGCAACCTACTTGGAGGCAGCCATGGCGGTACAGCAGTGGATCGCGGAGCATGGTGGATGACCGAAACTGCGGCCAAGCTGACGCCTCAAGAGCTAGAGCGCTTCACCGACTACAAGCGGGGCGCGGAACAGGCTGACTTCTTGCGCAAGCTCGGCATTCGGACCATCATCGGACGCAATGGTCACCCAGTCGTCACCTGGGAGGCCATCAATCGCGTCCTGGCCAACGAGAAGGTTGAGGGCGAACAGGCGCAGCAGCGGCAGACCCGATGGGATAAATTGAACAAGGCGGCGTGATGGGCGGGAGGAAGCGACTTCATGGGAAGGGCCTGCCGCGCCATGTCTACCTGAACCGTGGCTGGTATTTCTACCGGCCGGCAAAGAAGTGGTACAAGCTGGCGCGCGAGGGTGATCTGCAGGGGATGCACGCGGCTCTGGCCAATCACCTCGCCGGCGCCACCGCAGGGACGATGCGCCCTGTGTTCCAGTACTACCGGGAACACGAACTACCCAAGAAGGGAGCGAAGACGCAGGACGAGCAGGAGCGGCAGCTGAAGCGACTGGAGGACGTGTTCGGCGACGATGCACAGGGCAGCATCACCGCGGAGGATGTCGAGGACTATCTGGAAAATCGCATCGGGAAGGTGGCGGCGAATCGAGAAATGGCGCTGCTGTCTCACGTCTACACCACTGGCGCGAGGTGGCCGAAACCGTACAAGTTCCGCTTCCCGAACCCGTGCACTGGTGTGAAGCGAAACCCTGAATCTGCCGATCCCAAGCCCGCCGACAGCATCGCGATCATCAAGGCGTGGCCCTATGCGACGCCGCCGCTGCGGGCGTATTGCGCACTACTCTACGTCACCGGCGTCAGACCATCCGATGCGTTCAAGTTCCGCGAAACCGATTTTGGCCCGAACGGGCTGCTGGTGGAGCCTGGCAAGACGAAGAAGCGCTCCAACAAGCAGCTTTCGCTGAGCCACACCATCAACCTGCGCTATGCGCGCCAGTTTGCGATCGCGCAGCGCAAAGTGACACCGACCACGCGCCATCTGCTGGTGACCGAGGACGGTCTGCCGTTCACTCGCTCGGCCATGAAGAGCGCCTGGGCGCGGTGGATGACCAGGGTGAAGAAGGCCGGGCTCGACACGTTCACTCCGAAGTCACTGCGGTCCAAGAGCGCCACGGATCACCCGGACGGGAGCCACCTTGGCCACGTCGACCCACGTGTGCTCAACAAGCACTATCGCGCGGGGCCGCGCAAGGTCACGCCCATCTGAAGTCGCGCCGTAGGTAGGAAACTTCCTACTTACGAAATAGGAAGAGCCTCAATGCTCCCCCAGAATCTCACGTAACTAATTGAAAGAGTTGGTGCCGGATGAGGGATTTGAACCCCCGACCCCCTGATTACAAATCAGGTGCTCTGCCAACTGAGCTAAACCGGCTTTTCCCTGGCGGGCCCGCGCAAAGCGGGGCGCCGTTGCGGCGCCCCGGTATTTTACAGCCTGGGCGGGGTGGTTGGCGCGGCGCCTTGCCCCGCCCTGCCCGGGATGACAGGCCTCAGCAGCAGCCGTGATCGCCGTGCTGGCCGTGGCCCTGGGCCGCGGCCACTCCGCTGGTGAGGCCCTGCTGGCTGGCCTGGTAGTGGTCCGCCACCACTCTGGCCACGCAGGCGGAGACGCGCTTGCCCATGGGGATATGCAGGAACTCGTTGGGGCCGTGGGCGTTGGAGCCGGGGCCGAGTACGCCGGTGATGAGGAACTGGGCGCCGGGGAATTTCTCGCCGAGCATGCCCATGAAGGGGATGGTGCCGCCCTCGCCCATGTAGGCCGGCGGCTGGCCGAAGAATTCCCTGGAGGCGCTGGCCACTGAGGCTTCCAGCCAGGGAGAGAGCTGCGGCGCGTTCCAGCCGGCGGAGGCCTTTTCCACCTCGAACGTCACCTCGGCGCCGTAGGGCGGGTCTTTTTCCAGCAGCTCCTTCAGCGTCTTGCCGGCGACGGCGGCGTCCAGTGTGGGCGGGATGCGCAGGGACAGCTTCACGGCGGTGAAGGGGCGCAGCACGTTGCCGGCGCTGGTCAGCGGCGGCAGGCCGTCCACGCCGGTGACGGACAGCGCCGGGCGCCAGGTGCGGTTGAGCACCAGCTCGGCCGGGTCTTCGTTCATCGGGCGCATGCCTTTGACGAAGGGGAATTTGTCGTAGACCGCGGCGCCCAGGGTCTTCACCGCCTGGCGTGCCTGCTCCAGACGCTGCGGCGGGATCTCCACGTGCAGCTCCGGCGGCAGGATGCGGCCGCTGGCCTGGTCTTCCAGGCGCGACAGCAGGCTGCGCAGGATGCGGAAGCTGGAGGCGACCACGCCGGAGGCGTCGCCGGAGTGCACGCCCTCCTGCAGCACCTTCACCGTGAGGTTGCCGCCGGCCAGGCCGCGCAGGCTGGTGGTGAGCCACAGCTGCTCGTAGTTGGCGCAGCCCGAGTCCAGGCACACCACCAGCGAGGGCTTGCCGATGCGGCCGGCGAGATGGTCCACGTAGTACGGCAGGTCATAGCTGCCGGATTCCTCGCAGGCCTCGATCAGCACCACGCAGCGGGCGTGCGGCGTGCCGGCCTTTTGCAGCGCGAGGATGGCGGCGAGCGAGCCGAAGATGGCGTAACCGTCGTCCGCGCCGCCGCGGCCGTAGAGCTTGTCGCCTTCCAGCACCGGCTTCCACGGGCCCAGGTGTTCGGCCCAGCCGCTCATTTCCGGCTGCTTGTCGAGGTGGCCGTAGAGCAGCACGCAGTCCTCGCCGGCGGCGCTGCCGCTGGCGGGGATGTCGACGAAGATCAGCGGCGTGCGGCCCGGCAGGCGCACCACTTCGAGCTGCATGCCGGGGATGGGCTGGGCCTTGGCCCAGCCGGCCATCAGCTCCACCGCCTGGTCCATGTAGCCGTGCTCGGCCCATTGCGCGTCGAACATCGGCGACTTGTTGGGAATCCGGATGTACTCGATCAGGCGCGGAACGATCTGGCTGTCCCACAGGCTGTCGACAGTGTTGAAGATTTCGGGGGCGTTCATGAGGCGCTCGGAAAACGGAATGGGCCAAGCTTAAACCCTTCGGGGCGGGGATTCCCGGGGCGGCGCCGGTTGCGGATTTGCGGCCACGAAGGCCGGACTCTGGGCGCCCTACGGCTGCCATTCCGCCGGCGCGGGCGGGCAATGGAAGCGCGCCGCGTGCTGAAGCAGGGCGTGGGCCTGCGCCTCCATCTGCTCCTGCGTCCAGTGGCGCGACACCCAGATGGTCAGTGCGGCGCCGGACAAGTGCCACTGCAGCGCGCGCGCCTGCTGCAGATGCATGGCGTTGTAGTTGCGCGCGACGATCCAGGCGAGCTGGTCGCCGTAGCTGTTCTCGAACAGCTCATCCGAGGTAAGCAGCGAAACATAGGCCCATGGATTGGTGATTGGCGGGCCGGGCCGGTCATCGGCGCGCAGCTCGCAGCGCAGCCACTGCCGCTGCTCCGCATTGAGTGCCGGCGCGGCGCCGGCCTGCGGGCGGCCGTCGATGCCGCCGAGCGCGGCTTCGTAGATCAGGCCCGGCGCGGCGGCGAATAGCGCCAGCACGGCGAGCAGCAGCCACAGCAGCGCTTTCATCCGCTCAATGCCCGCCGGCCTTGTCGCCGTAGAGTTCCTTCAGCCGCTGGTCGCGCCCGCAGCCGTGGCGGTAGATCTGGTAGCGCAGCTCGTTCTTCTGGTAGTAGTCCTGGTGGTAGTCCTCCGCCGGGTAAAAGGTGGAGGCGGCGACGATCTGCGTCACGATTTTGCCTTTCACCACGCCGCTGGCCTGCAGCGCGTCGCGCGAGGCGATGGCGAGTTTCTTCTGCTCCTCGCCGTGGTAGAAGACGGCGGTGCGGTACTGGTCGCCCACGTCGCAGAACTGCTGCTGCGGCGTGACCGGGTCGATGTTGTGCCAGAACACGTCGAGCAGCCTGGCATAGTTCACCTTGGCCGGATCGTAGATCACCTGCACCGATTCGGCGTGGCCGGTTTCGCCGGAGGAGACCTGCTCATAGCTCGGCTTGGCCACATGGCCGCCGGTGTAGCCGGCGGTGACGGAGAGTACGCCGGGCAGGTTCTTGAACGGCGGCACCATGCACCAGAAGCAGCCGCCGGCGAAGGTGGCGGTTTCGGTCTTGGCCGGTGCGGCGTCGGCCCGCACCGCTTGCAGCGGCAGGAGCAGGGTGAACAGTGCGAGGAGGATGGTTCGCATGGGAATGCTGAGGCCTGTGTGCAATGGGGACTGGCGATAGGACGCTTGGCCGGGTCTTTCCGTTCCTCTGGCGATGTAGCGGCGTTGGATACGGCAGGAACCTTCGCGGCGCTCAGGATGACACAAAGCGCAGGGCCAAAATGGATTCACGTCATTCCCGCGCAGGCGGAATCCAGTTTGGCGAAGCCCGGAAAGCAGAACTGCCCCGCCCGCGCGCGACGCATCGAGCAGGACTCCCTAATGGGTCCGGGCGTAGGCCAGCAAGCCCTCCATCACCAGGTTCGGCCGCACCGTCCAGCCTGCGCCCACGTGCGGCAGCAGCCGTGCGGCATCACCGCCGGTGATCAGGCGCGTGCCGCCCTGCGCATAGCGGGCGGCCAGGCGCTCGACCAGCCCGGCGCCGGCGTGCAGCGCGCCCTGGCGCACGCAGGCATCGGTATCGCGGCCCAGCCCGTCGCTATAGCTCTGCGCCGGCCCGGTGGCGGGAAAGCGCGTGGCGCCGAGCACCGCCTGCTGCATGGTGAGCAGGCCGGGGGCGATGACGCCGCCGAGGTGCTGGCCGCCGCCGTCCACCGCGTCGAAGGTCAGCGCGGTGCCGGCGCTGACCACGCAGGCGGGGCAGCGCGCCTCGCTCCAGGCGGCGAGCAAGGCCAGCCAGCGGTCGATGCCCAGGCGCTGCGGCTCGGCGTAGGCGGCGCGCAGGCCGGCGTGCTCGGCCTGCACGGCGGCGAAGCGCGGCGCGGAGCCATAGCGCGTCCTGAGCACGGCGGAAAGCTTGTCGCCCAGCGCCGCGCCGGTGACGTTGGCGACCCAGATGGCCTCAGCCCGTGCCGCGCCGATGGTGGCGGCGGCGGCGGCCGGGTTGCCGCCGTGCTCCACGGCGCCGCTCTCGCCCAGGCCGGCGTCGTCGGCAAGCGCCCACTTCAGGCGGCTGTTGCCCACGTCGAGCAGCAGCAGGCTCATGCGGGGCTGAAACGCAGGCTCACTTCGCCCGCGTGCACGTGATGGCGCCGGCCCTGCGCTTCCACGATCAGCGCGCCCTGTGCGTCCACGCCGCGGGCCACGCCCTCCAGCGGCTCGCCGCCTTCGATGCGTACCGGCTGGTTGGCGGTGGCATCCAGGGTGGACCAGTCGGCGAGGAACGGGGTAAAGCCGGCGGATTCAAATTCGATCAGGGCCTGGACCAGCTCGGTCAGCAGGGCCGCGGCGAGCGCATTGCGTCCGGGCATCGCTGTCGAGGAAGTCGAAGCGAGTGCCGCCTGCAACGAAGTCCAGGGCTGACCCAGCGCACCGGCCTGCTCGGCGCTCATCGACACGTTGATGCCCACGCCGACCACCACGCGGCAGGCGCCGCCGGCTTCGCCGCGCTGCTCGATCAGGATGCCGCCGAGCTTGTCCTGGCCGACACGCAGGTCATTGGGCCACTTCAGCATCACCCGGCGCAGGCCGGCCCGGCGCAGCGCGCGGGCGCAGGCCACGCCCACCGCCAGCGACAAGGCGCTGAGCTGCGGCGGCCAGGCCGGAAAGCTCCAGGCCAGGGACAGGTACAGGTTGGCGCCGAACGGCGAGCGCCATTCGCGCCCGCGCCGGCCGCGGCCGGCGGTCTGCAGTTCGGCGAACAGGGCCTGCGGGTCGTGCGCGGCGTCGGCTTCGAGCAGGCGCTGGTTGGTGGAGTCGGTGCGCGCCAGCACTTCCAGGCCGCGCAGCGCGTGCGACACGGCCGGCGGCAGCGCGGCGCGGATGCGCGCCGCGTCCAGCCGCTGCAACGGCTGCGCCAGGCGGTAGCCGCGCCCGGCCTCGGCCTCCACCTGCAGGCCCCAGTCGCGCAGATGCCCCACCCGCTTGGCCAGCGCGGCGCGCGTCACGCCGGCCTGCGCCGCCAGCGCCTCGCCCGACTGCCACTCGCCGGGGGCAAGCGCGTCGATCAGGCGCAGCAGCTCGTCTTCGCTCAGCGGGCGAGCCATTTGTGCAGGATCATGGCTTTGTCGAAACGGTGTTCGCCGCCCTTGAGCAGGCGCGCGATGTTTTCGCGGTGCTTGAACACCACCAGCAGCAGCATGGCCAGCGTGAACAGGCCAGCCGCCGACCGGGCGCCGCCGTCGAACAATGCGACATAGGTGTAGGCCGCCACCGCGCCGCCGATGGAAGCGACCGCGACATAGCCGGTGAGGATCACCGCCAGCACGAACACCAACAGCATCCACGGCAGCGCCGCCGGCAGCAGCGCGCCGAACACGCCAGCCAGCGTGGCCACGCCCTTGCCGCCGCGGAATTTCTGGAACAGCGGATAGCAGTGCCCCAGCGCCACCGCGACCCCGCACAGGAAACCTTGCTCCAGCTGCGGCCATGGCGCCGGCTGCGCGCCCGGCCAGTGCAGCGCCGGAACGACCAGCGAGGCGAACACCCCCTTGCCGATGTCGATCAGCAGCACGCCGGCCGCAAAGCCTTTGCCGCGCGTGCGCAGCGCATTGGTGGCGCCGACATTGCCGGAGCCGGACTGGCGCAGGTCGACGCCGCCGCGCAGCCAGCGCATCACGTCACCGCCCATCAGGCCGCCGATGAGGTAGGCGGCGAGCAGCTTGAGGAGGAGTTCGATCATGGGGGGAGACTATAAACCGGGGCGGGGACTGGTGGTGGGCGCGTAAGGGGGTGTCGCTGCAGCGCGGGCCCCTCGATACGAGTCGCTGCGCGACTCACTCGGGGCGAGCGGAGGTTTGTGTTTTATTTGCTTTTTACCAAATCCCACGCCCCCACCCGTTCGCCCCGAGTAGGCCCGTAGGGCCGTATCGAGGGGCCAGCGCCGCAGCTCAATCGAACCGCTTCTTTGCCGCGAGCCGCAACGCCTCCCAGTCGCGGCGTATCAGCGCCTCTTTCTTCGCCCGGCTCCAAGGCTTGATCTGCAGCTCCGCAGCAAGCGCTTCCTCGCGCGTGTTGAATTCCTGGGAGAACACCAACTCCACAGGACGACGCGTGGAGGTGAAACCGGCAATTTCGCCCAGCTGATGCTGGCCGATGCGCTGCTCCAGATTATCCGTATGCCCGGTGTAGTAGGCGCCGTCGGAGCAACGGAGGATGTAGGTCCAGAAGGCCATTCCGGAAAGGTCTGTGCTCGTTCATCCCTCGATACGAGTCGCTACGCGACTCACTCGGGACGAACGGTTGACAGAGCAGCTCCCGATATCCCTCTTCACCACGCCGCCCTCATTCCCACCCTCATCCCAGCCACTTCCTCCGCCGCTCCAGCTTCTCGGCTCCCGCTTCCGCCAGCGTCAGCACCCAGGTATCCAGCGGCGGCGCCACCGGCGTCAGGCGGGTTTGCAGCAGCTCGTCGCCGCGGAAGAAGTGCAGATCCACCGGGTGCTCCGGCGCCAGGCCGTCGAGCAGCTTGGCCCAGTTGGCATTGCTGATGCGCAGGCCGTCGAACGCCACCAGGGTGTCGCCGGCGGCGAGGCCGGCGCGTTCGGCGGGGGAGTCGCTCAACACCTGGGCGATGCCGGTGTCGGCAGCACGCAGCTGCAGGCCGGTCCACAGCGGCGGCGCCTTGGCTTCGCCGCGGCCGCCCTCGTCGCCGGGGCCGGAGGCGGGGCGCAGCACGGCGCGCACGCCGAACTCCGCCAGCAGCTCGGCCAGCGGCAGCTCGTCGGTGCCGCGCAGCATGGAATCGAACAGCTGCCGCAGGTCCAGGCCGGACAGTTCGGCTGCGACCTGCTCCAGGCCGCTTTCCGGCACCGGCTTGCCGTCGTGGCCGTAGCGCGTCCACAGCGTGCGCATCACCTCGTCGAGCGTCGTGGTGGAATGCAGGCGCAGGTGCAGGTCCAGGCACAGCGCGGCCAGCGCGCCCTTGACGTAGTAGTTCACCGCCGCGTTGGGCGTGTTCTCGTCCGGCTGGTAGTACTTGATCCAGGCCTCGAAGCTGGCGTCGGCCAGGGTCTGCACGTGACGGCCGGGGGTACGCTGAAGGCGCGTGGCGGCCTCGGCCAGCAGGTCCAGATAGGCCGGCGCGTCGATCAGGCCGGCGCGCAGCAGCATGTAGTCGTCGTAGTAGGAGGTGATGCCCTCGTAGGCCCACAGGTCCCGCGAATAAGCTTCCGCCGCCAGCGTTGACTCGGCGAAGCGCTGCGGCGTGATGCGCTTGACGTTCCACAGGTGGAAGTATTCGTGGCTGACCAGGCCGAGGAAGCCGCGGTAGCCCTTGCGCAGACCGGCCTGCCCCTGCCGCGGCAGCGCGTCGCGCGCGCACACCAGGGCGGTGGAGGAGCGGTGCTCCAGGCCGCCGTAGCCGTTGCCGGTGACCTGGGTCAGGAACAGGTACTGGTGCAGCTTGGGCTGCTGCCCGAACAGCTCGCGCTGCACATGGCAGACGCGGCGCAGGTCGGCCGCCAGCCGCACCGTGTCCGGCTCGCAGCGGCCGGACAGGATCAGGCTGTGCGGCACGCCGTCGACATCGAAATCGATGCGCTGGAAGTCCGCCATCTCCACCGGATGGTCGATCAGGTCCTCGTAGTCGGCGGCCAGATAACTGCCGAAACCGGCCTCGTCGACCGCCACCGCGGCCATCGCCGTGGCCAGCTTCCAGCCAGGGCACAGCGCCGGGTCGGGCGCGGCCACGGTGACCTCGAACGCGGACTGCTCGCGCCCCTGCGGGCAATAGAACAGCGAGCTGCCGTTGAAGAAGCCGCGGCGCGTGTCGAGCCAGGCCTTGCGCACCGAATTGTCGTAGGCGTGGACCTCGTATTCCAGCGTCAGCGCGCCACCGCCGGCGACGCGGAAGCTGCGCTTGTCGAGGCGCTCGATGGCGGCCGGCGCGCCGTTGCGGCTGGCGCGCAGGCGCAGCACGTGCTTGGCGAAGTCGCGCACCAGGTAGCTGCCGCGGATCCAGGACGGCAGGCTGAACACCTGGCCGGCGGCGGCGTCCGCCAGCTCGCAGCGGACGCGGAACAGGTGGGCCAGCGGATCGGGCGAGACGGCGTAGCGGACGGGACTCACGGCGGCCTTGGGACGGGGGGACGCCTCATTCTACCCACAGCCCGGCCGGCCGGCGCCGGGCGGCCGCGCCCTCAGGGGTTGATGACCAGCGAATTGATGGTCAGCGTGCCGTCGCCGATGGTGCCCAGGCTGGTGGCGGAGCCGCCGCCCAGGTCGACGGTGTACAGCGTCGGCGCGCTGCCGTTCTGCAGCGAGGCGTAGGCGGTGCCGTCGCTCGGGGCGATGGCGAAGCCGCTGTTGCTGCTCAGGCTGCTGTTGAGCGTGCCGATGGTGTGCAGGTCGCCGCTGTTGACCGAGCTGTCGCCACGGCCGACGTCCTTGTTGCCGATGCGCAGCAGGCTGGTGGTGGTGATGTCGAGCGCGTACACGGTGGTGCTGGAGGCGCCGGAAACCGGGTTCTGGTAGGCGATGCCGGCGAGCACCGGGGACTTGCCGTTGTTGGTGTCGCTGCTGTCGAAGCCGATCTTGCTGGCCTGCAGGTCGAGCGCGCCGGTGCCGGGGTTGACCAGCAGGTTGTAGTCGCTGGTGACGACGCGCAGGTCGCCGCCGATGGGGTCGAAGCTGATCACCGGGTTGGACAGCGTCACGCTGTTGTTGCCGCTGCCCAGGCTTTGCGTGAACGGCGTCTGGCTGACCAGGGTGGCGGCGCCGCTGCTGGCGTTGAGCTGGCACAGGTAGCCTTTGGCGGTGACGCAGAACAGGGTGTTGCTGCCCGGCTGGGCCGCCATGGCGATCACGCTGTCGTTGCTGACCGAGGTGCTGAGGCTGACGTTGACCGTGCTGCTGAGCGAGGACGGCTTCTTGGTGGTGAACTGGATCAGCTTGCCGGTGCTGGTCAGCGCGACGGCGGTGAAATCCTTCTGGCAGCCGGCGAGGACCACGGCGGCGGCAAGCAGGCAGGCGATGCGGATCGATCTGGACATGGAATTCCTCGGGCGGTGCGGCCGGGACCCGCGGCGCGCCGCCAGGTTCAAGCTGGCGCAATTGTGCCCCGCTTTGGCCCGCGGCGTCCAAGCCTTCACCGTTTTTTACACCGCCCCCGGAAACTGCCCCCGTCGCCGGCCTGCTACGCCGGCAGCGGCCACAGCCGCGCCGCGCCGAGCACGCCGCTGCTGTCGCCATGGCGCGCCGGCCGCAGCGCGGTGGCGACCTGGTCGGAGAACACCCACTGCCCCCACAGTTCAGGTACCCGCTGGTACAAGCGCGGCACCCGCGACACGCCGCCGCCGAGCACGATCACCTGCGGGTCGATCAGGTTGATGACCTGCGCCAGCGCGCGCGCCAGCCGGTCCTCGTAGCGCGCCAGCGTGGCATCGGCCGCCGCGTCGCCGGCCGCCGCCCGGCTGACGATGGTTTCGGCCGTCAACTGCTCGCCGCTGACGCGGGCATGGTCGGCCGCCAGGCCGACGCCGGACAGCCAGGTCTCGATGCAGCCGTGCAGGCCATGCCAGCACAGCGGGCCGGGCGACTCGCCCCACTCCGGCCGCGGCCACGGCAGGGGGTTGTGGCCCCACTCGCCGGCGATGGCGTTGGGGCCGTGCAGCAAACGCCCTTCCGCCACCACGCCGCCGCCGACGCCGGTGCCGAGGATCACGGCAAAGGCGCTGGCGGCGCCCGCGGCGGCGCCGTCAAAGGCTTCGGACAGCGCCAGGCAGTCGGCGTCGTTGGCCATGCGCACCGCGCGGCCGAGGGCCTGTTCCAGGTCCTGGCGCAGCGGCTGGTCATTGAGGCAGGTGGAATTGGCGTTCTTGATGCGGCCGCTGGCCGGCGACAGGGCGCCGGGGTGGCCGATGCCGACCGGCAAGGCGCCGCCACCGGCTTCCCGCTCCAACTCCTGCACCAGCTGCGTCAGCGCGGCGATGGTGGCGCGGTACTGCTGCGCCGGCGTGGCGATGCGCCGGCGCAGCAGCACCTCGGCCTCGCCACGCAGGACGATGCCTTCAATCTTGGTACCGCCGAGGTCGATGCCGATGCGCATATCGCCAAGAGCCTGCCACAGCGCCGGCCTCCGGCAAAGCGGCGCCGCTGCCTTGCCGTCATGAAATCCGGTGCACAATAATCAGGCGGCATCACACCATCGCAAAACACAGGGAGAGGGAAATCATGACGATTGCACGGCGTGCGGCGGCCGAATTCATCGGCACCGGCTGGCTGGTGTTCGGCGGCTGCGGCAGCGCGGTACTGGCGGCGGCGTTTCCGCATGTGGGCATCGGCCTGCTCGGCGTGTCGCTGGCCTTCGGCCTGACGGTGCTGACCATGGCCTACGCCATCGGCCACATCTCCGGCTGCCATCTCAACCCGGCGGTGACGGTGGGCCTGTGGGCCGGCGGCCGCATTCCGGGCGGCGACCTGCTGCCCTATATCGCGGCGCAGGTGCTCGGCGGCATCGCCGGCGCGGCGGTGCTGTACCTGATCGCCAGCGGCGGCCCGGGCTTCGACGTGCATGCCGGCTTCGCTTCCAACGGCTACGGCGACCATTCCCCCGGCAACTACCCGCTGCTGTCGGCGGCGCTGTGCGAACTGGTGATGACCTTCATGTTCCTGATGATCATCCTCGGCTCCACCCACCACGGCGCGCCCAAGGGCTTCGCGCCGCTGGCCATCGGCCTGGGACTGACGCTGATCCATCTGGTCAGCATCCCGGTGACCAACACCTCGGTCAACCCGGCGCGCTCCACCGGCCCGGCGCTGTTCGCCGGCGGCTGGGCGCTGCAGCAGCTGTGGCTGTTCTGGGTGGCGCCGCTGGCCGGCGCGGTGCTGGCCGGCGTGGTGTCGCGCTGGCTCGAAGGCGACAGCAAAGCCGCCTGAGCGGATCGGCTCAAACCGCGACAGCGGCGCTGGAGCTGCTGTCGCGGAAGCGCTCGCGGTAACCGCTGGGCGAAACCTTGAGCTGGCGCAGGAAAGCGCGGCGCATGCGCTCCTCGTCACCGAAGCCGCAATGCTCGGCCACCATCGCCACCTGCATCGGCGTCTCCTCCAGCAGGCGCCGCGCCGTTTCGATGCGCATGCGCTCGACGAACTTGGCCGGCGGGCACTGCATCTGCTGGCGGAACACGCGGGTGAAGTGGCGCGGGCTCATGTGCGCGCGCTCGGCCAGGCGCTCGACATCGAGCGGGTCACCCAGGTGCTCGGAAATCCACTCGATCAGGTCGCCGAACTCCTCGCGGCCGCTGGACTGTCCGGCCAGCAGCTGGCTGAACTGCGACTGCCCACCAGGCCGCTTCATGAACACCACCATGTGCCGCGCCACTTCCATGGTGCGGGCGTGGCCGTGGTCCTCCTTGAGCAAGGCCAGGGTCAGGTCGATGCCGGCGGTGACGCCGGCCGAGGTCCAGAACTTGCCGTCGTGCACGAACAGCGCGTCGTCTTCCACCTGCAGGTCGGGATGGGCCTGGCGCAGGTCGTCGCAGTACTTCCAGTGGGTCACCACGCGGCGCCGGGCCAGCAGCCCGGCGGCGGCGAGGATGAAGGCGCCGGAGCAGACCGAGCAGACGCGCCGCGCCTGCCCGGCCGCCGTGCGCAGCCAGTCGAGCATGCGCGCGTCCTTGATCGCCGCATGGCGGCCGATGCCGCCGCTGACCATCAGCGTATCGATCTCGGCATCGCGCAGGTCCGGCAGCGGCTCGCTCATGATCGGCACACCGGCGCTGGTCTGGATCAGGCCGCCGCTGGGCGACACCACGCGCACCGAATAGGCCGGCTGCTGCGGCGAGGCCAGCAGCGTGTTGTAAGTGGAGAAGGCCTGCACCGTGCTGGCCACGTCCAGCAGCAACACATTGTCATAAGCCAGCACGACGATGGAGCGGGTTTTTCCGGTCATGAGCTTATGTCCTGAAAAGAGGGTTGCAGGTCTTTTACGCTAAAGCGGCGCAATGCTACCTTGCCCCTCATCGTCTTTCCACCTCGGGGCGCGGCCGAGTGGGCCAAGCCCCGGGGCCCACGGAGAATTTCATGCGCGGCATCCTTGCCGGGAAGCTCGGCCGGCTGCACTACAGCTGGGTGGTGATGGGGGTGATCTTCCTGTGCCTGCTCGCCGCCGCCGGCGTGCGCGCCACGCCGCAGGTGCTGATGGTGCCGTGGCAGCAGAGCCTGGGCTGGAACCGCTCCACCATTTCCCTGGCCATCGCCATCAACGTGTTCCTGTATGGCCTGACCGGCCCCTTCGCGGCCGCCTGCATGCAGCGCTTCGGCATCCGCCGCACGGTGCTGGCCGCGCTGACGGTACTGGCGCTGACCGTGGCGGCGACCACGCGCATGACCGCCAGCTGGCAGCTGATGCTGAGCTGGGGCGCGCTGGTCGGCACCTTCTCCGGCTTCATCGCCGTGGTGCTGGCGGCCACCGTGGTCAACCGCTGGTTCGTCGAGCGCCGCGGCCTGGTGATGGGCGTTCTCACCGCCAGCACCGCCACCGGCCAGCTGGTGTTCCTGCCGCTGCTGGCCAGCGTGGTGCAGCGCGACGGTTGGCGGCCGGTGGCGCTGATCGTCGCCGGCGTGGCGGCGGCGGTGGCGCTGCTGGCGTTCCTGCTGCTGCCCGAATCGCCGGCCGAGCTGGGGCAGCGGCCGTTCGGCGCCCGGGCCGGCCAGGAAGCGTCGGCGGAATCGCAGGTGAACCCGGTGCTGCGCGCCTTCAGCCTGCTCGGCCGCGCCGCGCGGGTGCGCGATTTCTGGCTGCTGTTCGCCAGCTTCTTCGTCTGCGGCCTGTCGTCCAACGGGCTGATCGGCACGCACCTGATCTCCGCCTGCATCGACGCCGGGCTGCCGGCGGTGCAGGGCGCCAGCCTGCTGGCCCTGATGGGCATTTTCGACCTGATCGGCACCACCGCCTCGGGCTGGCTGTCGGACCGCTACGACAACCGCATCCTGCTGTTCTTCTACTACGGCCTGCGCGGCCTGGCCCTGCTCTACCTGCCCTATTCCGGCTTCGCCCCGGCCGGGCTGTTCCTGTTCGCGGTGTTTTACGGCCTGGACTGGATCGCCACGGTGCCGCCGACCTCGCGCCTGGCCACCCAGGTGTTCGGCGCCGAGGACGCGCCGGTGGTGTTCGGCTGGGTGGTGGCCGGCCATCAGCTCGGCGCGGCCACGGCCGCCTATGGCGCGGGGCTGCTGCGCGAAACCTTCGGCAACTACACCATGGCCTATCTCGGCGCCGGCGGCATGTGCGTGGTGGCGGCGCTGATGGTGATGAGCATCGGCGGCCGGCGCGCCGCCCTGCAGCCGCAGCCGGCCTGAGCAGGGGCGGCGGCGCGCTGCGCCGGCGCTTCGGCTTGTCATAGAATCCGCGCACTCCACCAGGGCGCGGTCATGAGCTTCCCTTGCATCCAGGCGGGGCGGGACTTCCGCCCCGAGCGGCATCTCCCCTTCCTTCTCGGCGAGCAGCGTTACGGCTGGATCCGTCACGAGGACGCGGCGCTGCTGCAGCGCTGGCCGCAGGTGTTCGAACTCACCGGCGCCGCGGTACGGCTGGCGCCGGCGCTGGATTCGCCGGAGCGGCGCAGCCAGGCGCTCGACGGCGTGGTGCGGGCCCTGGCCGACGCCGGCCGCATCCGCGGCTGGCGCAACGAGCGCTACACCGTGCGCCGCGGTTTCGACGAAGCGCCGCTGGCGCTGATCGAGCGCGCCGCCGCGCGCTTCTTCGGCACGCTGACCTTCGGCGTGCACGCCAATGGCATCGCCGCCGCGGCGGATGCCGCGCCACGGCTGTGGATCGCGCGCCGCAGCCTGAACAAAACCATCGATCCGGGGCTGTTCGACAACGTGGTCGGCGGGGGCATCGCCTGGGGCTATGGCATCACCGAAACGCTGGTCAAGGAATGCTGGGAGGAGTCCGGCATCGCGGCGCCGCTGGCAACCCGCGCCACGCCCGGCCGCACCCTGCACCTGCTGGCCGAGATTCCCGAAGGCGTGCAGTGGGAACAGATCTTTGTGCACGACCTGCCGCTGCCCGGCGACTTCGTACCGTCCGCCCAGGACGGCGAGGTCAGCGAGCACCGCCTGGTGACGATCGGTGAAGCGCTGGCCCTGATCGAATCGGAGCAAATGACCATCGACGCCGGCCTGGTGACGCTGGACTGGCTGCTGCGCAGCGGGCGCATCGACCCGAAGCTGCCGCAGCTGGCCGGCATCGGCGCCCTGTTCGAGCCGCCACCGGAGGCGGCGCGGCAGGAGCGGCCCGGCAGCGGTGCGCCGCGATGAGCCCCGGCGTCACGCCACTATCCGAAATCGGTCTCGACGCCTTGCGCGCCTTGCTGCAACCCTACGGCCTGCGCGTCGGCTTGGTGGCGCCGGGCGCCGCCATCCCCGGCAGCTATTGGGGCGAGCCCGAGGCCGGGCTGGTGAGCGACGTGCTGCACGTGCGGCTCGATACGCCGGTGCACTCGGCGCTGCACGAGGGCTGCCACTACCTGTGCATGGACGAGACGCGCCGCGCCGGCCTGCACACCGACGCCGGCGGCAGCGACACCGAGGAAAACGCGGTGTGCTACCTGCAGGCGCTGCTGGCGCCGCGCCTGCCCGGCTACTCGCGCGCGCGGCTGTTCGCGGACATGGACGCCTGGGGCTATCACTTCCTGCTCGGCTCGGCCCAGGCCTGGTTCGAAGGCGATGCCGAGGACGCGCGCGCCTGGCTGCTGCGCGCCGGCCTGATCAACGCCCAGGACGAGCTGTTGGCGCGGTTGTCGTAAGATGGCCGCGGCGATGCGCCGCGGCGGCATCGCGGGAGTTGGCAATAACGACAAGGAGGGCGTACCCATGTTTCACCTGATCGGCACCCTGATCATCGGCTTCATCGTCGGCCTGCTCGGCCGCTGGCTGCATCCCGGCGACGACAAGATGGGCATCATCCTCACCACGCTTCTGGGCATCGGCGGCGCCTTCTTCGCCACCTTCGTCGGTCAGGCGCTGCACCTGTACGAGCCGGGACAGAACGCCGGCTTCATCGGCGCCGTGATCGGCGCCATCGCGCTGCTGGTGCTGGTCGGCGTGGTGCGCAAGCTGGTGAAATAGGCCGGCGCCGCGGGCGCTGCGGCGAATGTAAAGCCGCGGCCCGGCGCTCCGTCCTGAAACCTGCCCGTAAGCCGCGCTGGGGTACGGTGGCTGCGGGCAAGTTTGTCTCCACGCCCGCGGTTCGCGTTCCCCATCCCTGGCGCGAACCGACCCTGCTGCGTTACCCCTGACGCAGCAAGCAGCCGCCCGATGATCCCCCATCGGGCGGCTTTTCATTGGCGGCTACTTCTTGGCCTTGGCCTGGTTGGCGACGGCTTCGGCGGCGCGCTTGGCGGCTTCGGCATCACCCAGGTAGCGGTGCTGCCTGGCCTGCAGCGCATGGTCCAGCTCGAACAACAACGGAATACCGGTGGGGATGTTGAGCTTGACGATCTCTGCGTCGGACATGCCGGTCAGGTATTTGTACAGGGCGCGCAGCGAATTGCCGTGCGCCGTGACCAGCACGGTCTGGCCGCTCTTCAGCTGCGGCGCGATGGCGTCGTGCCAGTACGGCAGCACGCGTTCCAGGGTGATGGCCAGCGACTCGGTGGCCGGCAGCGCGCGTGGGTCGAGCCCGGCATAGCGCGGATCATTGACCGGATGTCCGGCATCGGTCGCGGCCATCGGCGGCGGCGGGATGTCGTAGCTGCGCCGCCACACGTTGACCTGCTCCTCGCCGTGGAGAGCGGTGGTCTCGGCCTTGTCCAGGCCCTGCAGGGCACCGTAGTGGCGCTCGTTGAGGCGCCAGGTGTTGGCCACCGGAATCCACATCTGGTCCATCACATCCAGCGCCGTCCACAGCGTGCGGATGGCGCGCTTCAGCACCGAGGTATGGGCGCTGTCGAAGCGCAGCCCTTCGGCTTTCATCAGCTCGCCGGCCGCCCTGGCCTCGGCGCGGCCGGCTTCGGTGATGTCCACGTCCACCCAGCCGGTGAAACGGTTTTCGAGATTCCACTGGCTCTGGCCGTGGCGCAGCAAAACGAGTTTGTGAGTCATGTCGGTCGGCATCGGTTGGACAAAAAACGGAATTTATCGGCTCGCGATCAGCTGTGCACGGTGCAGCCGGTCTTGCGTCGCATCTCGTCGAAGGAAACCCCGGGAGCCAGTTCGACC
>CAYVKA010000034.1:0-48367 GCA_964451925.1 uncultured Nevskia sp.
CTGCGTGGCTCCGGGCCCGATCAAGACCGACATGATCAAAGACGCGCCAGTCGAGGAAATGCTCAAGCTGATCCCCGCCGGGCGCCTCGGCGAGGCCGACGAAGTGGCCAGCCTGGTCGCCTATCTGATGAGCGACGACGCCGGCTACATCACGCGCCAGGTGATCGGCATCAACGGTGGCCTGGCATGACTCCCAGGCGCGTCGCCGTCACCGGCATGGCCGGCATCACCGCCCTGGGCAGCGACTGGAACACCATCGAGGACAAGCTGCGCCGATCGGTGTCGGGCATCCAGGTGATGCCGCAATGGGACCAGTACCGCGACATCAACACCCGTCTGGCCGGGCCGGTGCCGGATTTCGCGCCGCCGCCGCACTACACCCGCAAGGCCATGCGCACCATGGGCCGCGTCGCGCTGTTCGGCACGCGCGCCTCCGAGCTGGCGCTGCAGGACGCCGGCCTGCTCGACGACCCGGAGATCCGCAGCGGCAGCATGGGCGTGGCCTACGGCTCGTCCACCGGCAGCACCGACGCCATCCGCGAGTTCTTCAGCCTGCTCGCCACCGGCGAGAACGGCGCCATCAACGCCACCACCTACGTGCGCATGATGGGCCACACCGCTGCGGTCAACATCGGCGTCTACTTCGGGCTGAAGGGGCGGGTCATCCCCACCTTCAGCGCCTGCACCTCGGGCAGCCAGGGCATCGGCTACGCCTACGAGGCGGTCAGGTCCGGCAAGCAGACCATGATGGTGGCCGGCGGCGCCGAGGAGCTGTGCGTGACCGAGGCGGCGGTGTTCGACACGCTGTTCGCCACCAGCACGCGCAACCACGCACCCACCACCACACCCAGCCCGTTCGACCGCGACCGCGACGGCCTGGTCATCGGCGAAGGCGCCTGCACGCTCATCCTGGAGGAGCTGGAGCACGCGCGGGCGCGCGGCGCGCGCATCTACGCCGAGATCGTCGGCTTCGGCAGCAACTCCGACGGCGACCACGTCACCCAGCCCAACAAGGACACCATGGCGGTGGCGATGCGCCTGGCGCTGGAAGACGCCGGCCTACCGCCCGAGGCGATCGGCTATGTCAACGGCCACGGCACCGCCACCGAGCGCGGCGATATCGCCGAAAGCCAGGCGACGCAGCAGCTGTTCGGCAGCCGCGTGCCGTTCAGCTCGATGAAGGGCAACCTGGGCCACACGCTCGGCGCCTGCGGCGCAATTGAGAGCTGGTTCACAATCGAGATGATGCGTAAGGGCTGGTATGCGCCTACACTGAACCTGCGTAATGTCGATCCCCGTTGCGGCGAGCTGGATTACATCATCGGCAGCGGTCGCGAACTGCACTGCGAATACGCCATGAACAACAACTTCGCCTTCGGCGGCATCAACACCTCGCTGATCTTCCGCAGACTGGACTGACAAGGAACCTGCAACGATGAAACGCCTGCTGCTGGCCGCCGCGATCGGCGCCGCCCTCACCGCCACCAGTGCCTATGCGCGCGACGACCGGCTCAAGTTCTCGATCGACGGCGCGCTTAACACGCCCGACGCCAAGCAGAAGGTCGACAACAGCGTGCAGCTTTTCTGGGGCACGCAGAAGCACCCGGCGCCGCTCAAGGACCTCGGCACCTTCACCGCCAACAAGAAGACCAATGGCTTCGCCAAGTCGGACCAAAGCGCGTGCGAGCGGGCCTTCCTCTCCGCGGTGATCTCGCTGCAGGAGCGCGCGCGCTCCGAAGGCGGCAACGCGGTGGTGGACATCGTCAGCTACTACAAGAAGGACGAGGTCTCCAGCGAAACCGAATTCGAGTGCGGCGCCGGCGGCTTCGTTTCCGGCGTGGCGCTGCGCGGCACCATCGTCAAGCTGCCGTAGGCCGGGAAACGGCCGCCTTTCAGGGGGATTTGGACAATGGCTAGAAAACTGCTGCTGGTCGCCGCACTGGCATTCTCGATGAGCGCCCAAGCCCGTCACGGTGCGGTCACGCTGGTCGATCCGCCGCCGTTGCCGGTGCCGCACGGTACGGCCGATGCCGATGTGGAAAAGGCCATCATCTCCTCCGGGGTCCACCGCAACTGGAAAGTGGTCGAGCGCAAGCCCGGCGCGGTGGTGCTGGAGTACGCACCGCGCGACTTCTCGGTCCGGGTGAGAGTGACCCATGATGCGAAGTCGGTGAGCATCACCTACGCCGACAGCAACAACCTCGAATATGGCCAGGAGGACGGCCATGCGGTGATCCACCCCAACTACAATCGCTGGGTCAACAACCTGGCCCACGACATCGAAGGGGAGCTGACGCTCGGCACCGTGAAGTAGCGGCCACGCCACGTCGCCGTCCCGGCGGTCGGTAGTTGAAGCCCAGCTGCAGCAGCGGATGACGCCGCGCTCAGCGGCGGCGCGCAACGAGGTTGATCAGCGTTTCCTCATGCTTCGGCGACGGCCGGATGCGTAACAGCCGTTCCGCTATGCCCAGGTCGGCGCGGCTCCACCACAGGTAGGGATAGGACACCGCTTCCGGCTCGACCTCGAAGCCCGCGCCACGAACCATCGCCAGGTATTCCTCCGCGGTGCGCTGCACCTCCATCGGGTGGCGGAACAGCAGGCGGATGATCCAGGAGTGGATGTACTTGCGGGTGGACTCGGCGAACAGCAGCACGCCGCCCGGCCGCAGTACGCGGTGGAACTCGCCCAGCGCACGCTCCTGCTCGACCAGGTGATGGAAGGTCTGATGGCAGAACACCATGTCCACCGACTGGCTCGGCAGCGGCAGGCTGGCGCTGTTGGCCTGGCGCAGATCGACCTTGAGGCCGCGCTGCGCCACCCGCGCCGCCGAGGCCTTGAGCATCTCCTGGCTGACGTCGACGCCGATCATGGCGCCGGGGGCGAAGCGTTGCTGCAGCAGTTCGAACGAGCGGCCCCAGCCGCAGCCGACGTCGACAATCACCGGCCGGCTCGGCCGGCGGTCGCCGAGCAGGCGCTCGAGATCGTCCATGGCGCGCCGGAGCACGTGGACGGCCCAGGTCTCGGTGTTGAGGAACCACACGCCGAAGCGCGTCTCCGGCACGTGATCCAGGGATGCCGGAAGCTGCGGGGCCCTGCCCGGATTTTCGATCTGCAGCACTGCCGTCTCCCTGCTGGCTGGTGGCAAATGGATTCTACGCATAAAACGCGCGGCCCCACCGCCGCGCCCGCCTGCGGCGGCGGCCGGCAGGCTGGCGCCGGGGCGCGCCGGCATTGTATGGTGCGGCACCATCTTCGATGACCCCATGCGAGCGCGGGGATACGCGCCACCGAGGAGATTGCACGTGAAGGCGATTGTCTGCCGTGAGCTGGGCCCGCCCGAAAAGCTGGTGTTCGAGGAGGTCAAGGAAGCGCCGATGGGCCCGGGCGAAGTGCGCATCGCCATCAAGGGCGCCGGGGTGAATTTTCCGGACACCCTGATCATTCAGGGCAAGTACCAGTTCAAGGCGGCGCCGCCCTTCACCCCCGGCGCCGAAGTGGCGGGCACGGTGCTGGCGGCGGGTGACAAGGTCAGGCACGTCAAGGTCGGCGACGCGGTGGCCGCGATCGTGCCGGTGGGCGCTTACGCCGAGCAGGTGGTGGCCCCGGGCGACGTGGTGCTGCCATTGCCGCCGGGGATGGACCTGGTGGCCGCCGCCGGCTTTCCGCTGGCCTACGGCACCACGCTGCACGCGCTGAAGCAGCGCGGCCAGCTCAAGCCGGGCGAGACGCTGCTGGTGCTGGGCGCCGCCGGCGGGGTCGGCCTGTCGGCGGTGCAGGTGGGCAAGCTGATGGGCGCGCGCGTCATCGCCGCCGCCTCCAGCGCCGAGAAGCTGGCGCTGTGCAAGCAGCAGGGCGCCGACGAAGTGATCGACTACTCCAAGGAAAGCCTGAAGGAAGCGGTGAAGAAGCTGACCCGCGGCCAGGGCGCCGACGTGATCTACGACCCGGTCGGCGGCGAACTGGCGCAGGACTGCCTGTCGGCGATCAACTGGAACGGCCGCTACCTGGTGATCGGCTTCGCCGCCGGCACCATTCCGGAAATCGCCACCAATCGCCTGCTGCTGAAAGGCGCATCGGCGGTGGGCGTGTTCTGGGGTGCTTTCATCGCGCGCGAACCGAAAGTCAGCATGGAAAACTTCCAGCAGCTGTTCGGCTGGATCGCCAGCGGCCAGCTCCAGCCTTACGTTTCGAAGACCTACCCGATGAGCCAGGCCGGGCAGGCGCTGCGCGACATGCAGGAACGCAAGGTGACCGGAAAAATCGTACTGGTGAACTGATTGTTCAAGAGAGCCGCCAACCGGATCTTGAACGGCAGCCTGGGGTAAGCGCAGCGAACCCCAGGGCTTTCGCAAACTTGTGCCGGTTGGGGTGCGCCACTCTCCCCCCAACCGCGGCCTGCTGACGCTGCAGCGCCAGCGCTGCCGGCAGGGCGGCTGCTCAGCCCTTGGCGCAGAGCTTGCGCACGCTGCCGCTGGCGTCCGCGTACATCACCGCGCCGCTATGATACCAGGCGGCGTAGATCTTCTGGCCGGTGGTCGAAGCGCCCGCCAGCGCCGCGCCGAACGACGCATTCACCGTCAGCGCCAGGGCCAGGGCCACCACCATCCTCGGAAACCCGCGTCCCGCGACCGCCTGAACCTTGTTCATCGTGTCCATGACCTCTTCTCCAATTCTCGCTCTGCCAGCCGGCCATTGCGCCGGTACCACTTGGATGCGGGCGGTCGCGGATTTGGATTAAGCGGGGTTCAAATAAAGCGGCCTACCGTTCGTCGGCCGGGCGACCGGGGGCCGGCACGGGGCCTGACGGGAAGGTCCGGTATAATAGGCGTTTAAACGCGGTATCCGTCTTAGATGTCAAAGCTTTTCATCAAGACCTTCGGCTGCCAGATGAACGAGTACGACTCGTCGAAAATGGCGGACGTGCTGAAGGCCTCCCATGGCTACGAGCTGACCTCCGACCCGGAGGCCGCCGACCTGCTGCTGTTCAACACCTGCTCGGTGCGCGAAAAGGCGCAGGAAAAGGTGTTCTCCGAGCTGGGCAAGTGGAAGGACTGGAAGGCGGCCAAACCGGGCCGCGTCATCGGCGTGGGCGGCTGCGTCGCCAGCCAGGAAGGCGAGGCGCTGGCCAGGCGCGCGCGCATGGTCGACCTGGTGTTCGGCCCGCAGACCCTGCACCGTCTGCCGCAGCTGCTGGAACAGGCGCGCAGCACGCACCAGCCGGCGATCGACATCCGTTTCCCCGAAATCGAGAAGTTCGACCGCCTGCCGGAGCCGCGCGCCGAAGGCCCCAGCGCCTTCGTCTCGATCATGGAAGGCTGCAGCAAGTACTGCACTTTCTGCATCGTGCCCTATACCCGCGGCGAGGAGATGAGCCGGCCGCTGGATGACGTGCTGGCCGAAGCCGCCTCGCTGGTCGCCCAGGGCGTGCGCGAAATCACCCTGCTGGGGCAGAACGTCAACGCCTACCGCGGCGCGATGGCCGAGGGCGGCACCTGCGACCTGGCGCTGCTGATCCACGTGCTGGCGCGCTTCGACACGCTGGGCCGCATCCGCTTCACCACTTCGCACCCGGCCGAGTTCACCGATAACCTGATCGAGGCCTACGCGGTGGAGCCGAAGCTGGCCGGCTACCTGCACCTGCCGGTGCAGTCCGGCTCGGACCGCATCCTCGGCATGATGAAGCGCGGCTACAGCCGCGCCCAGTTCCTCGACAAGATCCGCCGCCTGCGCGAAGCGCGGCCCGACATCGGCCTGTCCACCGACTTCATCGTCGGCTTCCCGTCCGAGACCGACGAGGATTTCGAGCAGACCATGCAGCTGATCGAGGCGGCGCGTTTCGACGCCGCCTATTCGTTCGCCTACAGCCCGCGTCCCGGCACGCCGGCCTCCAACCTGCGCGACAGCGTGCCGCCGGAGGTGAAGCAGCAACGGCTGGAGCGCCTGCAGGCGCGCATCCGCCAGCTCGGCGACGAATTCGCCCGCAACCTGGTCGGCCACACGCGCAGCGTGCTGGTGGAGAAGACCGCGCGGCGCCCCGGCCAGCTCAGCGGCAAGACGCCGTGCAACCGCCCGCTCAACTTCGACGGGCCGGAATCGCTCATCGGCCAGTTCGTCGAGGTACAGGTCACCGAAGCCCTGACCAACTCGCTGCGCGGGCGCCTGGTCGCGTGAGCGCCGCCGCCCCGCAACCCGCGCGCATCGACCTGGCCCTGGAGCCGGACGACGCGCCGCGCCTGGCCAACCTCAACGGCCCGTTCGACGCGCACCTGCGCGCCATCGAACTGGGCCTGGGCGTGGAGATCCGCAACCGCGGCAACCGCTACCGCCTGGTCGGGCCGCGCGAGGACATCGAGCGCGCCGAAAACGTGCTGCGCGAGCTGTTCGACCTGGCCGGCGACGGCGTCGTCACGCCGGAGACGGTGCACCTGTCGCTGGTCGAGCACGGCTCGGAGCAGGTGGCCGAGGAGGCCGATGCCTCCGACCCGGCCGGCGGCGACGTTTCGGTGCGCACCAAGCGCGGCGTGGTGCGCGGCCGCGGGCCGACGCAGAAAGCCTACCTGCGCAACATCGCCAGCCATGACCTGAGCTTCGGCATCGGCCCGGCCGGCACCGGCAAGACCTACCTGGCCGTGGCCAGCGCGGTGCAGGCGCTGGAGCGCGACCGCGTGCGCCGCCTGGTGCTGGTGCGGCCAGCGGTGGAAGCCGGCGAGAAGCTCGGCTTCCTGCCCGGCGACATGGCGCAGAAGATCGACCCCTACCTGCGCCCGCTGTATGACGCGCTGTACGAGATGCTGGGCTTCGACCGCGTCGCCCGCCTGGCCGAGCGCAGCGTGATCGAAGTGGCGCCGCTGGCGTTCATGCGCGGCCGCACCCTCAACGAGTCCTTCATCATCCTCGACGAGGCGCAGAACACCACGGTCGAGCAGATGAAGATGTTCCTCACCCGCATCGGCTTCGGCTCGGTGGCGGTGGTCACCGGCGACATCACCCAGATCGATCTGCCCAAGGCGCAGACCAGCGGCCTCAAGCACGCCATGCAGGTGCTGGACGGCGTGCCCAGCATCAGCTTCACCCATTTCCGTAACGAAGACGTGGTAAGACATCCGCTGGTGCAGGCCATCGTCCGCGCCTACGACGCGCACGAAGGCAAGAACAGAGATACCGGCAAAGAATGAGCGCCAATCCGATGATCAACGTGCAGCGGCGCGTCACCGCTGCCGGCATACCCGCGCCCTCGTCGCTGCGCGCCTGGGCCATGGCCGCGCTGGAAGGCGCCACGCCCGGCGAGATCACCATCCGCATCGTCGCCGAAGAGGAAAGCGCGGCGCTCAACGGCAAGTTCCGCCACAAGCCCTACGCCACCAACGTGCTGTCCTTCCCCTACGAGGCGGAAGCGCCGAGCGAGCAGGTGCTGGGCGACCTGGTGATCTGCGCCCCGGTGGTGGCGCGCGAGGCGGCCGAGCAGAACAAGCCGCCGCACGCACACTGGGCGCACATGGTGGTGCACGGCGTGCTGCACCTGCTGGGCCACGACCACATCCAGGAGGACGAAGCCGAGCGCATGGAAGCCAAGGAGCGGCAGATTCTGGCGCGGCTGGGGTTTCCGGACCCCTATTGAGCGGCCTCCGCGCTGCGGCGCGGGCGGCATTTTCACAGTCTGGCCACGGTCTGCTGCTATGCTGTACCCTAGATTCCTGGCCCTTATAAAAACCTCCTGACTTTCCAAATAGTTACCCTGGCGCGGTCGCGCGCGGGTGGCGAAATTTGGTAGATCAACACGAATGAACGATGGCCCTAGTAGCCCCTCCGCCAAGCAGAGCCCCGGCAGCGCCGGCTGGTGGCGGCGGCTGACGCAGCGCATGGCGCGCGGCCCGCAGTCCCGTGAGGATCTGATGGGGCTGCTGCAGGCGGCGCGCGAGGACAACCTGCTCGACGCCGATGCCGCCGACATGATCCGCGGCGTGTTCGACACCAGCCAGCTGCAGGTGCGCGACATCATGGTGCCGCGCGCGCAGATGGTGGTGCTGGAACAGACCTGGCCGCTCGACCGGCTGCTGCGCGAAGTGGTGGAAGCCGGCCACTCGCGTTTCCCGGTGATCGGCGATTCCAAGGACGAGGTGGTCGGCATCCTGCTGGCCAAGGACCTGATCAAGTTCGCCGCCAGCGTGCCCGGTTTCGAGACCGGCACCTACGATCTGCGGCGCCTGCTGCGGCCGGCGGTGTTCGTGCCGGAATCCAAGCGCGTCAACGTGCTGCTCAAGGATTTCCGCAAGGGCCACAACCACATGGCCATCGTCGCCGACGAGTACGGCGGCGTCGCCGGCCTGGTCACCATCGAGGACGTGCTGGAGCAGATCGTCGGCCAGATCGACGACGAGTTCGACGAGTCCGAAAGCGCCCATATCCTGAAGCAGGACGACCGCCACTACCTGGTCAACGGCCTGACCCCGGTGGAGGAGTTCAACCAGTATTTCCACGCCGATTTCTCCGACGGCGAATTCGACACCGTGGCCGGCCTGGTGATGCACGGCTTCGGCCACATGCCGCGGCGCGGCGAAAGCATCCGCATCGACCGCTTCCAGTTCAACGTGCAGCGCGCCGACAGCCGCCGGGTGCATCTGCTGCAGGTGGCCTTGTCGCAGACATGAGTTTGCGACAAGGCGTTCCCCGCACGGGCGGCGATCCGGCTCCCGCACGGCCGCAGACATGAGCCGGGCGCTGCATCATCCCGGCGCAGGCCGGGGTCCGCGGCGGTTGCGCGCCGCCGCTTTTCCCACCACTCTGCTGCTTCTGCTGCTGGCCTGCTGCTGCGCCCTGCCCGTTCGCGCGCAACAGCTGCTCTCCGCCGAATCCGGCCGCTCCGGCGACTCGCTGCAGATCAGCGTGCTGACCTTCGGCCCCGGCACCATCTACTGGGAGCGCTTTGGCCACAACGCGATCCTGGTGCGCGACAGCGCCAACGGCAGCGCCGTGGCCTACAACTACGGCATGTTCGACTTCAACCAGAAGAACTTCATGCTGAACTTCGCCCGCGGCTACATGCTGTACCGCATGGCGGCGGACCCTCTGGAGCGCGACCTCGACCTGTACCGCTACGAGGGCCGCTGGGTGCAGGAGCAGAAGCTCAACCTGACGCCGGCGCAGCGCCTGGCGCTGGACGATTTCCTGCAATGGAACGCGCTGCCGGAAAACCGCAACTACCGCTACGATTATTTCCTGTCGAACTGCTCGACCAAGGTGCGCGACGCGCTGGACCAGGTGCTGGGTGGCAGCCTCAACCGCCAGCTGACGGCGCAGGCGACGGCGGTCAGCTACCGTTTCGACGCGGTGCGCCTGGTTTCGCCCGACCTGTTCGCCGGCCTGGGCATGGACGTGGCGCTGGGCCCGGTCGCGGACCAGCCGCTGAACGGCTTGCAGGAAAGCTTCGTCCCGATGGTGCTGATGCAGCAGTTGCGGCAGGTGCGGGTGCGGGACGCCGCGGGGCAGGAGCAGCCGCTGGTCGCCGCGGAAACGCGCCTGCTCGAAGCGCAGGTGCCGGACGATCCGCCGCAGCCGCCGGACTGGCGCCTGCCGTTCCTGCTGATGGGCCTGGGGTATGCCGCGCTGCTGCTGTTGCTGCAGCGGCTGCGCGCCCGCTTCGCCGCGCGCCTGGGCTTCGCGCTGCTGGCCGGCGCCTATGCCCTGCTGTGCGGCGTCTGCGGCCTGATCCTGCTGGCGATGTGGACGCTGACCCAGCACTGGGCCGCCTGGCACAACCAGAACCTGCTGCTGCTCAACCCTCTGGCGCTGCTGTTGCTGCCGGCCTGGGCCATGTCGCTGCGCGCAGGCTGGCGGCCCGCGCCCTGGGCCTGGCAGCTGAGCCTGCTGCTCGCGGCGCTGGCGGCGCTGAGCCTGTTGCTGCGCCAGCTGCCGGGCTGTTATCAGGCCAACCTGCCGTGGATCCTGCTGCTGCTGCCGCCGCAGCTGGCCCTGTTGTCCTGCGCCCGGGTGGCACGGCGCAGCGGCGCGGCCTGAGCCGCAGCTGCCGTGAAAGCCGTGAAAGCGAGGCCTCGCCCGAAACGCGCCGCGGTGGACTTCGACACGGTGCGCAAGCTGGCCCTGGCCCTGCCCGGCGTGGAGGAATACACCTGCTACGGCACGCCGGCCTTGCGCGTCGGCAAGAAGCTGCTGGCGCGGCTGCGCGAGGATGGCACCACGCTGGTGCTGAAAGTCGAGGACTCGCGCCGCGAACTGCTGCTGCAGGTCGACCCCGACACCTATTTCACCGAGGAGCACTACCGCGGCTATCCGCTGGTGCTGGTGCGGCTGCCGCTGGTGCGCCGCGACTCCCTGGCGCGGTTGCTGGAGGACGGCTGGCGCATGCTGGCGAACAAGCGGCTGCTCGCCGCCCGCGAACGCGGGCCGGCCTGAAGCGCAAGGCCGGCGCGCCGGCAGGTTCACGCACAATGCAGACGAGGCCACATTGAAAGACGCAGACACGGAGCAGCAGAGCCATTCCCGTATCGCCAAGCGCCTGCTCCGCGCCAAGGGGCATCTGGAGCATGTGATCGGGATGATCGAGGACGGCCGCCCCTGCCTGGAACTGGCGCAGCAGCTGCAGGCGGTGGAGAAGGCGATCGGCAGCGCCAAGAAGGCGCTGATCCACGACCACCTGCAGCATTGCCTGCAGGAGCCGGAGGGCGGCCGCGGCAAGGCGCAGGCCAAGGCGCTGGTGGCCGAATTCAGCGCCATCGCCAAATACCTCTGAGCCGCGCGGCATCCCGCGCCACAGGATGCGCCACATCCTCCAGTGGGGCCACATCCTCCAGTGGGGATAGGGAAATTTCAGCACGCGCCTGTTGACGCGCCGAAAATCCGGGCATAAAGTGCGCGCGCCTCAAAGCCAGGAGGGCCCCTCGTTGGACCGTCGTCACCGTCAATCCGGCACACCGCCGTCCTGAGCGCGCCTCCAGCGCAAGTCCTCCCCGACCTGCCCTGAAGCGGCCGCCCATCACGGTTCGGCAGCGGAAAGCGCGCAAGGTCGATGCGGCAGCCAACGGGGCCGCCGCTGCCTTCCAGCCTTCCGCCACATCACGCCGCCGCGCCTGGCCCGCCGCCGCGCGCCCCGGCGCTCACCTTGGGGCGCCCGTGCCCGCACGGCACGTCCGCCTCGCCCGCACTGTGGAGGAATCAACGATGTCCTACCTGGCCTTTTTTGCCGACATCACCACCGCCCTGCTGCTCGGCGCCGCCATCGGCTTCGAGCGGCAATGGCGCCAGCGCCTGGCCGGCCTGCGCACCAATGCCCTGGTGGCGCTGGGCGCCGCCGCGTTCGTTGCGCTGTCGGCCCTGGCCGCCGATGGCGAACCCGGCGCCGACCGCACGCGCATCGCCGCCCAGGTGGTGTCCGGCATCGGCTTCCTCGGCGGCGGCCTGATCCTCAAGGAGGGTCTCAATGTGCGCGGCCTCAACACCGCCGCCACCCTGTGGTGCTCCGCCGCCGTCGGCTCGCTGGCCGGCATGGGCCTGCTGGTCCCGGCCTGCATCGCCGCGGCGCTGGTGCTCGGCGCCAACGTCACGCTGCGGCCGCTGGTCTATCTGATCAACCGCCAGCCGGCGGAGCAGGCGCTGGAGGTGGAAACCTGCTACCTGCTGGAGATCGCCTGCCGCGCGCGCATCGAGAGCCACATCCGCAATTCGCTGCTGCAGGAGTCGGCGGGTGACAGCGTGCTGCTCAAGTCGCTGCTGCGCGAGGCGGTGACGGGCGACGCCGGAAGCGTGCGCCTGGTGGCGGAAGTCGTCACCCACGGCCGCAACGACCGCCTGATCGAACGCATCGCCAGCCGCCTCAGCCTGGAGCAGGGCACCAGCGCCGTGTCCTGGACCGTGCACACGCACGCGCAAGCCGGCTGAGCGGAACCGCGCGGCGATACTGCTGCGATATCCGCAACACGCAATGGGCATCCGCCGCCGGCGGCGCAGGGCACAGCGCACCGCCGGCGGCAAGACAGTTCAACACTCCACGGCGCCGCGCGCACTGGCCTGAAGCGGCGCCTTGCACGCCGGCAACGTTTGCGGCGTGCCCACCAAACACCCGCCCCTTGAATCACTCATCTCTTCATGTAAAATGATAATGCTTCTCATTTAGATTTGTACCGATCCACAGACCCGTTCCAGCCAGGCGACCCGCTGCCCGAACGACGGGGATCGTTCAGTGCACGCCACCACCAACAGGGAAATCGATGAACCGCCTCGGGTCGCCGCTGTTTCACAGGAATCCATTCGCCGTCGCCGTACTGATGCTCTCCACCCTGCCGCTGTCGGCGGCAGCACAGGACAGCGCCGCTCCGCAAGCGGCCGCCGCCGCCGACGAGTCGCGCCTGTCCGAGGTCAAGGTGCATGGCCGCGAAGACGAGCAGGATTTCAACAGCGGCGTGTCCACGGTCGGCGCCAAGACGCCCACCGCCGTGCGCGACCTGCCGCAGACCGTGACGGTGATCAACCGCAGCGTGCTCGACTCGCAGGGCGCCACCTCGCTGGTCGACGCGCTGCGCAACGTGCCCGGCATCACCCTCAGCGCCGGCGAAGGCAGCCAGATCGGCAACAACATCAACCTGCGCGGCTTCTCCGCCCGCACCGATATCTACCTCGACGGCTTCCGCGACCGCGGCCAGTACCAGCGCGACATCTTCGCGCTCGACGCGGTGGAAGTGCTGGAAGGCTCGGCCTCGCTGCTGTTCGGCCGCGGCTCCACCGGCGGCATCATCAACCAGGTCAGCAAGCGGCCGCAGCTCAAGCCGGTGGGCGAGGTCGGCCTGTCGCTGGGCAGCGACAATTTCTACCGCAGCACCGCCGACATCGGCGACGCCCTGTCGAAGGATTCCGCCTACCGCGTCGAGGTGATGGGCCAGTACGTCGAAGCCACGCGCAACTCGGTGATCAGGAAGAAGGACTATGGCGTCGCGCCCTCGATCAGCTTCGGCATCGGCACGCCAACCCAGATCACCCTGTCCCTGCTCAGCCAGCACAACAACGACCTGCCGGACTACGGCTTCCCGGTGGTGCAGCTCGGCGGGCAGAGCCAGGCGCGGCCGCTCAACGTGCCCTGGCACAATTACTACGGCTTCTCCAACAACAGCTACGGCCAGGACGTCAACGTCTTCGCCGCCGACCTCAGCCACAAGTTCGGCAACGGCCTGACCCTGCGCAGCAACACGCAGTACAGCCAGTACCACACCGACCCGGCCGCCACGCCGCTGTCCAGCCTGCGTTTCCAGGCCGCCAACGGCAACTGGTGCACCTACGGCATGGCCGCGGGCAACGCCGCCGGCTGCCCGGTGCAGGCGACGCCGGCGGCCGGCACGCCGCTGAGCCAGCTCAACATCTCGGCGCAGCTGCTGGACCGCTCGATCCGCGACAGCTCGTTGTTCAACCAGACCGACCTGCTGTTCGAGCTGCACACCGGCCCGCTGCTGCACCATCTGGTGGCGGGCACCGAAATCGGCCGCGACGAGTACACCAACAACTACGCCTCCTGGTTCAACTTCAACTACAACAACGGCACCGGCCTCGCCGCCAGCCAGGTGGCGATCTTCAACCTGGCCAGCGGCAACGACAGCAGCATTCCCTCCGGCGCCAACGTCTACCGCGTGCCGAACAACCGGACGCAGACCAATGCCAACACCCTCGCCGGCTATTTCAACGACCAGATCGACATCGGCACGCATTGGAAGCTGATCGCCGGCCTGCGCTGGGACCAGTTCAGCGCCAACCAGAACGTGCTGACCTATTGCTACACGCCCAACACCACCACCTGCGTCAACACCCCCGCCGGCAGCGCCGGCCTGATCCTGAACAACGCCGATCCGACCCAGACCGCTGCAGTGCAGGCACACAACGCGCAGGTGCTGCAGAGTCCGGTGCTGACCTATTACGGCGCCAGCCACACCGACTACCAGTTCAGCCCGCGCGCCGGCCTGATCTGGCAGCCGGACCTGGTGCAGTCCTACTACTTCGCCTGGGGCACCTCGTTCGACCCGCTGGCCGAGACGGTCAACAACCTGCCCACCTCCGGCACCGCCGCCGGCCAGTACGCCGCCGGCGGCGGCGATGCGCCGGAGAAGAACGAGTCCTACGAGATCGGCGCCAAGTGGGATCTGCTCAAGGGCAACCTGTCGCTGGACAGCGCGCTGTTCCAGGTGGAAAAGACCAATGCGCGCATCCAGGACCCGGCCACGCTGGACTATGTGCTGGCCGGCAAGGAGCGCGTGCGCGGCGGCGAGCTGAAGGTCACCGGCCGCATCCTGCCCGGCTGGCAGGTGATCGGTGGCTACACCTTCCTCAGCGGCAAGCTGCTCAGCTCGCCGCAGGGCGGCAATTCCGGCTTTGCCCTGCCCAACGCGCCGAAGAACACCGCCACGCTGTGGAGCACCTATGACTTCCTCAGGCATTGGGAAGTCGGCGGCGGCTTCACCTACAGCTCCAACATCCCGGTCACTAACATCACCGGCAGCAGCGTCATCACCACGCCGCAGGTGGTTCCGGGTTACACCCGCGCCGACCTCACCGCGGCCTATCTGGCACGCAAGTGGAACCTGCGCCTGAACGTGATGAACCTCACCGACCGCGACTACTTCGCCGCCGCCTCCGGCGCCCGCGTCACGCCGGCGGACGGCCGCCGCGAAGTGCTCACCTTCACCTACTACTTCCGCTGATCGTCAACCGCAAGGCCGCTCCATGCTCGTGCATATTCCAGAGGTGCTCAACGCGGACCAGCTCAGGCTGGTCCGCGAGCGGCTGGCCGGCGCCGACTGGGTCGACGGCCGCGTCAGCGCCGGCCACCAGGGCGTCCGCGTCAAGGACAACCGCCAGCTGGCGGAAAACGCCGACCTGGCCCTGGAACTGGGTGACCTGATCCTGGCCGCGCTGGAGCGCAACCCGCTGTTCATCAGCGCCACGCTGCCCAACCGCGTCTACCCGCCGATGTTCAACCGCTACGACAGCGGCATGACCTTCGGCAACCACATCGACAACGCGCTGCGCCTGATCCCCGGCAGCGGCCTGAAGATCCGCACCGACATCTCGGCCACGCTGTTCCTCAACCCGCCGCAGGACTACGACGGCGGCGAGCTGTGCATCGACGACACCTACGGCAGCCACGCGGTGAAGCTGCCGGCGGGCGACCTGCTGGTCTATCCGGCCAGCAGCCTGCACCGCGTCACCACGGTGACGCGCGGCGCCCGACTGGCCAGCTTCTTCTGGGTGCAGAGCATGATCCGCGACGACGCCCGGCGCAGCCTGCTGTTCGACCTGGACCGCGCCATCCAGCGCCTCAACGCCACCCAGGCCGACGAAGCGGCGCGGCTGCAGCTCACCGGCAGCTATCACAACCTGCTGCGCATGTGGAGCGAGCTATGAGCGCGACGACCATTTCCCTGCACTTCGAATCCAGGCTGACCGCGCCGCGCGAGCGCGTGTGGCAGTGGATCACCTCGCTGCACGGCATCTCCGCCGAGCTGTCGCCGCTGCTGCGCATGAGCGCGCCACGCGGCGTGCGCGGCATCACCGACCTCGACTTCCAGCCGGGCCGGCGCCTGTTCCGCAGCCGCGTCTACCTGTTCCGCCTGCTGCCGATCGACCGTTCCGACCTGACCCTGCTGCAGCTGGACCCCGGCCGCGGCTTCCTGGAACAATCGCCGGTGTGGTCGATGCGCCTGTGGCGCCACGAGCGCCGCATCCACGATTGCCCGGACGATCCCGCCGCCGTGCTGCTCAGCGACCGGCTCAGCTTCACGCCGCGCTGGACGCCGCGGCTGGTCGGCTGGTTCCTGCGGCGCGTGTTCCTGCACCGTCACGCCGTCCTCCGCTCCACTTTCGGAACCTCATGAACGACACCGTCACCCTGCCCGCCGCGACCCGACCGGCCGCCGCGCGTCCGCACCAAAGCTGGAACCGCATCAACGTCATCCGCTGGCTGCGCAAGATGCACGGCTGGATCGGCCTGTGGGGTGCCGCCCTGGGGCTGCTGTTCGGCAGCAGCGGCATCCTGCTCAACCATCGCGCAGTGCTGAAGATTCCAGCCGCGCAGTCGCAGGAGAGCACGGTGCAGCTGCCGCTGCCGCAGCCGGCACCGGCCAGCGCCCAGGCCATGGTCGAATGGCTGCGTGGCGAGCTGAAGCTGGACCATCCCAATCTCAAGTCGCGCGAGGAGCCGGCCCATGCGGTGGCCTGGGGAGACCAATCCATGACCCAGCCCGGCCATTGGCAGATGTCGCTGACCACGCCGCGCATGAACGTGCAGGCCGACTGGTGGGTGGGCAACAGCTTCATCACGCTGAAGCGCTCCGACAACAACTTCTTCGCCGTGCTGGGCAATCTGCACAAGGGCGTGGGCCTGGGCGTGGGCTGGGTGCTGCTGGCTGACACCCTGGCCGGCAGCATCATCCTGCTGTCGCTCAGCGGCGTGGTGTTGTGGACGCAGCTCAACCGCAGGCGCCTGGCGGGTGCGGCGATCGGCGTCTCGGCCCTGCTGCTGACCCTGGGCCTGGCTTTTCAATCCATGTGAACACGTCCACCGTCAATGGCTGGCGCGGCATGCGACGCGGCGCACGCTGGCCGGCCATCGCCGCCATCGTCACCGCGCACGGCCTCGGCCTTTACGCCGTACTGCAGATCGGCACGGTGCGCCAGCAGATCGAACAGGCGCCGCCCTTGTCCGTCCGCTTCATCGCCGCCCCGCCGGCGCCGCAGGTGCAGGCGCCGCCACCCAAGCCGAAACCGGTCAAGCCCCGGCACGAGCCGCGCCTGATCGCCACGCCACAACCCGGCGTTTCAGCGATGCAGATGCCGCGACCACCGGCGCATGAGGAGCCGCCGGCCGAAGCCGCGCCGCCGGCACCGCCTGCCCCCGCGGCCGCCGCGCCGTTCACCCCGCCCCGCTTCGTCGCCGCCTACCTCGACAATCCGGCGCCGGACTATCCGCACCTGTCGCGCCGGCTGAAGGAGAGCGGCACCGTGCTGCTGCGCGTACTGGTCAGTGCCGAGGGTCGCCCCGGCCAGATCGAGCTGAACCAGAGCAGCGGCTACGTGCGGCTCGACCAGGCCGCCATCGAGGCCGTGCGCCAATGGCGCTTCGTTGCCGCCAAACAGGGTGAACAGGCGGTTTCCGCCTGGGTCATCGTGCCGATCAACTTCCAACTGGATCAATGAACATGCCAGCAGAACCAGCCGAACAGGCCGCCCAATCCGCCGCAGACACCGCCATGGGCTTCGGCCACTTCCTGAGCCAGGCCGACGGCCTGGCCAAGGCCATCCTGATCCTGATGCTGCTGGCCTCCATCGCCAGCTGGTACCTGATCGTGAGCAAGGCCGGCTCCAACTGGCTGGCGCAGCGCCGCAGCGCGCGCTTCCTCGATTTCTTCTGGAACGCGCCCTCGCTCGGCGCGGTGGCGGCGCGGCTGGAAGACCGGCATCCGGACGAACCCTTCTCGCACCTGGCCTACCACGGCATCGCCGCCAGCCACCATCACGAGCGGCACGGCATCAACCGCCTCAACGAAGCCGGCAGCTCCGGCGACTTCGTCACCCGCACCCTGCGCAAGACCATCGACGAGGAAACCGCGCGCATGGAATCGGGCCTGACCATCCTCGCCTCGGTTGGCGCCACCGCCCCCTTCGTCGGCCTGCTCGGCACGGTGTGGGGCATCTACCACGCTCTCATCGCCATCGGCACCAGCGGCGCCGGCACCCTGGACAAGGTGGCCGGCCCGGTAGGCGAGGCGTTGATCATGACCGCCATCGGCCTGAGCGTGGCGATCCCCGCGGTGCTCGGCTACAACTTCCTGGTGCGCTCCAACCGCATGACCCTGGCGCGGCTCGACGCCTTCGCCCACGACCTGTTCACCTTCCTCGCCACCGGCGTCAAAATCGAGCTGCAGGCGCCGTCCAGCGTCACCCATCTCAAGGCGGCGGGCTGAGCCATGGCCTTCGGCAATCCCCGTGCGCAGGGCGCCAGCGCGCCGATGACCGAGATCAACATCATTCCGCTGGTGGACGTGATGCTGGTGCTGCTGGTGATCTTCATCATCACCGCGCCGCTGCTGACCAACGCGGTCAAGATCGATCTGCCGCAAGCCGGCAGCGCGCCCAACCCGACCAGGCCCGACCACATCCAGCTGGCCATCGACGACGGCGGCCGGTTCTACTGGAACGGCGAGGCGCTGGACCGCGGCGCGCTCGACCGGCGCCTGCGCGAAGCCGGCCAGAGCAATCCGGCGCCGGAGCTGCATGTGCATGCGGACAAGGCGACGCGCTACGAGGTGCTGGCGGAGGTGATGAGCGAGGCCGGCAAAGCTGGCGTGACGCGTATCGGCTTCGTCACCGATCCGCGCACGCCATAGCTTCCAAAGACGTCCGGCTGACGCATATCGCTGTCGCTACGCGCGGCTCCGACGCCATCAACCACCGGCCGGCCCGCGATTCAGGGCCGGTCGCCGCGCAGTTCGCGCACCCGTGCCTCCAGCGTGGCTACGGTGACCTGCTCGGGCGGCATCGGCGCGCTGGCAATCAACTCGATATTGGCGCGGAAGCGGCGCGGCAGGCGCATGCGCCGCAGGGCCGAATCGCGCCGCGACCACATGCTGGCCCACAGGCCGCGCACCGCCATCGGCACCACCGGCGCGGGGGTGCGCTTGATGATGCGCTCGATGCCGGCCTTGAACGGCTTGATCTCGCCGTCCGGCGACAGGCCGCCCTCGGGGAAGATGCAGATCAGCTCGCCGTTGCGCAGGGCGCGGTCGATCTCCTCGTAGGCGGCGTCGAGCAGCTTGGCGTTCTCCTTGGCCGGGGCGATGGGGATGGCCCGGGCGGTGCGGAAGATGAAATTCAGCACCGGGATCCTGAAGATGGTGTGGTACATGACGAAGCGCACCGGCCGGCGCACGCTGCCGCCGAGAATCACCGCGTCGACAAAGCTGACGTGGTTGCAAGCGATGACGGCGGCGCCCTCGTCCGGAATGTTCTCCAGGCCGCGCTTGTCGATGCGGTAGAGCAGGCTGATCAGCATCCAGACCAGGAAGCGCATCAGGAACTCGGGCACCAGCGAGTAGATGAACAGCGCCACCGCCGCGTTCATCAGCGCCGTCACCAGCAGCAGTTGCGGGATGTTGAGGCCGGCCTTGAGCAGGCCGATGGCCAGCACCGCGGAAGCGACCATGAACAGCGCGTTGAGGATGTTGTTGCCGGCGATGATGCGCGAGCGGTGCGAGTCCTCCGAGCGGGTCTGGATCAGCGCGTACAGCGGCACGATGTAGAAGCCGGCGAAGGTGCCGATCAGCAGCAGGTCGAGCATCACCCGGTGGCTGCGCAGCTGGTGCAGGAACTGCGTCACGCCGAGGCCTTGCGCGCTGGCCAGGTCCGGCTGGGCGAAGTACAGGTCGATGCCGAACACGGTCATGCCGATCGAGCCGAACGGCACCAGGCCGATCTCCACCTTGTGCCCGGACAGGCGCTCGCACAGCAGCGAGCCGATGCCGGTGCCGACGCAGAAGATGCCGAGCAGCAGCGTGAACACGCGGTCGTTGCCGCCCAGATAGGCCTCGGTGTAGTGCGGCAGCTGGGTGATGAAGGTGGCGCCGTAGAACCAGAACCAGGAGATGCCCAGCACCGACAGGAACACGGTGCGGTTGCCGCGCATGAACTGGATGTTGCGCCAGGTTTCGGTCAGCGGGTTCCAGTTGATGCGCAGCTGCGGCGACCCCGCCGGGGCCGCCGGAATGCCGCGCGAGGCCAGATAGCCCAGTGCCGCCACCAGCAGCACCGCGCCGGCCACCAGCGTGGTGCCGCCGTCCAGGCCCATCAGGATGCCGCCGGCCATCAGGCCGAGCAGGATGGCCAGCGAGGTGGCGCTCTCCACCAGCGCGTTGCCGCCGACCAGCTCGTCCTGGCGCAGCGTCTGCGGCAGGATCGAGTATTTCACCGGCCCGAACAGCGTGGCCTGCAGGCCCAGACCGAACAGTACCGCGAGCAGGAACGGCATGCTGCGCAGGTACAGGCCGATGGCGGCGGTGACCGCAATGGCCACTTCCAGCAGCTTGATGCCGCGGATCAGGCGCGACTTCTCGTATTTCTCCGCGATCTGGCCGGAAGTGGCGGAGAACAGGAAAAACGGCAGGATAAACACCACCGCGGCGATGTTCTGGTAGAAATCCACCTGCGCCGGCGTCAGGCGCATGGCGCCGAAGGTGACCAGCACGCCGAGCGCGTTCTTGAACACGTTGTCGTTGAACGCGCCCAGCGTCTGGGTGACGAAGAACGGCGCGAAACGACGCTGCTTCAGCAGGCCAAACTGACTGCTCATGACGATCCCTTGTCGCTTGCCGCGCTCAGCGGCGGGTAGTGACGCGCTGCAGGAACTCCAGGTAGGCCTGCAGCAGTTCGGCCGGCGCTTCCAGCTGCGGATAATGGCCGATGCCCTGCAGCAGCACCACGTCCGGGTTGGGCACCAGCTCGCGGTAGCGCTCCACCATGCGCGTGCCGGATACCGGGTCCAGGCGGCCGCAGATGAAGCGCAACGGCACCCGCGTGCGCTGCAGCACCTCGACCCAGCGCTCGCGGTACTGCTCGCGCTCCTTCAGGTAGCGCATCTGCCGGTAGGCCAGGTCGGCGCCGCCGTTGTAGGCGATGAGCTGCCAGAATTCGGCCAGCTCGTCGAAGCTGGGCTGGGTGTTGGGGCCGAACACGCGGCTGAAGCTGGCGCGGAAGCCGTGCTCGGTCAGCAGCTTGCTGACCAGCATGCCGGCGCGCGACAGCAGCAGCTTCTGCAGCAGGGTCGGCCGGAACGATTCCGGAAACAGGCCGCCGTTGAGCAGGCAGACCGACTCCAGCATCAGGCCGGAATCGCCGCGGCGGCGCTCCTCCTGCCGCGCCAGCAGCTCCTGCGCCACCGTGTCGCCGTAGCCGTGGCCGATGACGTGGCAGCGCTCCACGCCGAGCGAGGCCAGCAGGCCCTGCTGCAGGTCGGCCTGGTCGGCGATGGTGTAGTCGTAGTCGCGCGGCTTGGCCGAGTAGCCGAAGCCGATCATGTCGGCCGCCACCACCCGGGCGAACTGCCGGCACAGTGCCGGCCATTGCAGGTGCCAGTCCCAGGACGAGGTGGGCGAGCCGTGCAGCAGCAGCAGCACCGGGCCGGCGCCGCCCCTGCCGCCGGTCTGGTAGAACACGGGATGGCCGCGATGCACATAGTGCTGGCCGTGCTCGTACCAGGACTTGAAGGTGACCGGCTCCTCGGTGGTCGACGTGGCGCTCATGGCGGCAGTGTACGCAAAGCGCGGCCGCTCATCAGCCATGGAGTGTTGCAGCAATGTTGCGCTGGAACGCCAGGAACGCCTGCAGCGTGCCCTGCGGGTCTTCCACCTGCGGATAGTGGCCGATGCCGGGCAGCAGCACCGTGTCCGGCCTGGGCACCAGCTCGCGGTAGCGCTGCACCATGTGGCCGCCGGAAATCGGGTCCGCCGGGCCGTCGATCAGCCGCAGCGGCACCTGGGTGGTCTGCAGCGCGCCGACCCAGCGTTCACGGTTGGCGCGCCGCTCGGGGATGTAACGGATCAGCTTGTGGGCAATGCGATTGCCGCCGTCGTGGGCCAGCAATTCCCAGAACTGGCGCAGCTCGGCGGCACTCGGCCGCGTGGCGGCGCCGAACACGGCGGCGAAGCTGCGGGCGAAGCTGCCCTGCCCCATCAGCGCCGCCAGCAGCGGGCCCAGCGGCGTCAGCAGCAGCTTCTGCACCCGGCGCGCGCGGTGCGTTTCGGGGAACAGGCCGCCGTTGAGCAGGCACACCGACCGCAGCACCAGGCTGTCGTCGCCCGCCGCGCGCCGCTCCTCGTGCCGCGCCAGCAGCTCCTGCGCCACGGTGTCACCGTAGTCGTGGGCCAGGATGTGGTAGCGGCCGACGCCCTCGCTGCGCAGCAGGTTCTCGTGCAGGTCGGCCTGGTCGAAGATGGAGTAACGGTAGCTGTAGGGCTTGGCCGACCAGCCGAAGCCGATCATGTCCGGCGCGATGACGCGATCGAACTGCTGGCACAGGGCGGCCCACAGCGCATGCCAGTCCCACGAGGCGGTGGGAAAGCCGTGAATGCACAGCAGCGTGTCCCCGCCCTCGCCGCGGCCGCCGCACTGCCAGAAGATCGAATGACCGCGGTGTACAGCGCGGCGCCCGGATGCGCGCCACGACTCGAACGTCGGTGTCATGACCGGCTCCAACTGAATGGTTAAGCTAGCGCCTGGGCAACCTTCTCCGGGATATCACATGGCGCAGCTGGGCACAGTGTACTTCACGCCGGCCACGTTCAAGTTCCTGCGCGTGCTGGCGCGCAACAACAACCGCGAATGGTTCAGCGCCCACAAGCAGGATTACGAGGACCACCTGCGCCAGCCGTTCCTGCGCCTGATCGGCGACCTGGCCGAGCCGCTGCGCCAGCTCAACCCGCACTACGTGGCCAGCCCCAAGCCGGTCGGCGGCTCGCTGTTCCGCATCTATCGCGACACCCGTTTCTCCGGCGACAAGGCGCCGTACAAGCCCTGGAGCGGCGCCAGCTTCTACCACGAGGCAACCAAGGCGCTGGCGCGCGGCAGCGACGGCAACAGCGGCATGATGGGCCGCCTCGACGCGCCGGTGTTCTACCTGCACGTGCAGCCGGGTGAATGCTTCCTCGGCGGCGGCCTGTGGCACCCGATGCCGGAGACCCTCAAGCGGGTGCGCAACTACATGCTCAACAACCCGGCCAGCTGGAAGAAGGCGACGCGCGCCGCCGCCTTCCAGCGCGTTTACGGCGAACTGGGGGGCGACAGCCTGAGCCGCCCGCCGCGCGGCTACGACCCGCAGCACGAACTGGTCGCGGACCTGAAGCGCAAGGATTACGTGTGCAGCGCCCGGCTCGACGACGAGGTGCTGTGCCAGCCGGGTCTGCTCAAGGTGCTGATCCGCCACTACAGCACGGCGCTGCCGCTGATCGACTGGCTGTGCGGGGCGCTGGACCTGGATTTCTGAACAACGGCGGCCGTGCCGTAACGTCAAGGTGCTGGGCCAAGGGGAGTATCCGGCGATGAGGCGAAGCTGTGAACGGCTGTACCGGGCCGCGCTCCTGCTGCTGGCCTTGCTGCCGCCGCTGGCCTGGGGCCGCGCCGGCGGCGGCGAGCACTATCCGGGCGGCGGCGACGGTTACGGCGGCGGCCACGACGGCGGGGACAGTGGCGATGCGATCTACCTGCTGTACTGGCTGCTGCGCCTGGTGTTCGCCTACCCCGCGGTGGGGGTGCCGCTGCTGATCCTGGTCATCGTGGTGATGGTGCTGCGCAACAACAGCAGCCGCGGCACGCTGCTCACCGGCGACCGGCGCATGACACGCGTCATCAGCCGCAGCGTCGCCACCCAGGAAAGCGCACGCATCGACGCCGCGCTCGGGCGCATCCGCGCGCGCGACCCGGCCTTCGACCAGCAACAGTTCCTGGCCCGCGCCGGCGGCGCCTTCCTCAAGGTGCAGCAGGCCTGGAGCGGGCAGGACATGCGGCCGGCGCGCCCGTTCATCTCCGACGGCGTGATGGAGCGCTTCGGCATCCAGATCCAGATGCAGCGCGCGGACGGCGTACGCAACGACATGAGCGCGGTCAATGTCAGCGACGCGCGCATCGTCGAGGCCGAGTCGGACGCGCATTTCGACACGCTGCACGTGCGCCTGCAGGCCACGGCGGTGGACACCACCGTGTCGCTGGCCGACGGCCGCCGCGTCGCCGGCTCCGGGCAGAGCGAGCCGTTCGTCGAGATCTGGTCGTTCCTGCGCCGACCCGGCGCGCTGACGCTGAACCATCCCGGCGTGTTGGAGGGCTTCTGCCCGAGCTGCGGCGCGCCGCTGGCCATCACCGACGCGGCGCAGTGCGGCTCGTGCAAGGCCTGGGTCAATTCCGGCGAGTACGACTGGGTACTGAGCGAGATCACGCAGGAGTCGGAATGGGCGGTGCGCGGCAGCGGCGACTCGGTGCCGGGCTTCGGCAGCCTGGCGCAGCAGGACCCGGCGCTGAACACGCAATTCCTCGAAGACCGCGCCTCGGTCGCGTTCTGGCGCTGGCAGCTGGCGCTGGCCCAGGGCGAGGCCGGGCCGCTGCAGCCGGTGGCCAGCGAGGACTTCTGCCGCGGCTGGCTGGCCGACGCCGAGGCGCGGCGCTTCCGCTTCCGCGACGCGGCGGTGGGCGCGGTGGAGGTGCGCGCGTTCGAAGCGGCCGGCGCCCTTAACCTGGCGCATGTCTCGGTCAAATGGTCGGGCGAGCAATACGCCGCAGGCGCCGCGCCGGGGCAAAGCCTGGGGCACCTGCTGCGCGAACACATCTTCGTGCTCGGCCGCAACGACGGCGTGCGCACCGACAGCAGCGCCGGCCTCAGCTCCTGCCGCTGCCCCAACTGCGGCGCGCCGCCGGCCTCGCGCGAGGACGCGCGTTGCGCCTACTGCGGCACCGCCTTCAACGACGGCTCGCGGCAGTGGGTGGTGACGCGCATCGAACCGGTTTCGGCCTGGCGCCGGCCTGCGGCGGCGGCGGCGATGGCCGGCCCGCCGGCGGAGGCGCCGGCGGCGCACCCGGCGCTGAGCCTGGGCTGGGTGCAGGGCCTGTCCAGCAGCGAGGTGCTGGCGATCCTGGTGTCGTCGATGCTGTCCGACGGCGGCATCGACCCGCAGAAGAAGAAATACCTGGACCAGTACGCGCGCAACAACCACATCGCGCCCGAGGTCGTGGCCGGGGTGATCGAGTCGGCGCGCCAGGGCCATCTGGACATTCCGGCGCCGCGCACACCGCAGGAGGCGCGCGCCTGCCTCGACGGCCTGATCGGCCTGAGCCTGGCCGACGGCAAGGTCGACGTGGCCGAGCTGAAGCTGATCCTGGCCTATGCCGAAAAGGCCGGCATCGACAAGGACCAGGTGAGCCAGCGCATCAAGCAGATGCGGCTGAGTCTGTTCCAGCAAGCTTAGGAAGTCTCCGATGTCGCCCCGGCGCGGCGTGCGCTTTCACGCAAGGCCAGGCAGGGAGCAAGAAAAAGCCCGCCGGGGGGATGGCGGGCCAAAAAGCCTCGGAGGAGTGATACGCCGCCAAGTTAGCGCCCGCCGCCGTGGCGCGGAAGCGGTCTGCGCTTCTTTCATTAGATCGATTTGGCGGCCTCAGGCCAGCTTGACCGCGAACAGCGCCTTGGAACGCCGCCAGACGTAGAGCACGGTGAGCAGGGTCAGCGAGCCGCCGAGGATCACCGACGGCACCGTGCCCATCAGCCGCGCGGCCAGCCCCGATTCGAACGCGCCCAGCTCGTTCGACGCGGCCAGGAAAATGCCGTTGACCGAGACCACGCGGCCGCGCAGGTGGTCCGGCGGCATGATCTGCAGGATGGTGCCGCGGATCACCACACTGACACTGTCGAACGCTCCGGTCAGGAACAGCGCCGCCACCGACAGCCAGAACCATCGGGACAGCGCGAACAGCAGCGTCGCCACGCCGAAGCCGGCGACCACGATCAGCAGATTGCGCCAGGCATGGTGTGTCGGCGGGTAGCGGGTGCAGGCCAGCAGTGTCAGCACCGCCCCCACCGACGGCGCGGCGCGCAGCACGCCCAGCCCTTCGGCGCCGCCGTGCAGGATGTCGGTGGCGAAGATCGGCAGGATCGCCATGACGCCGCCGAACAGCACCGAGAACAGGTCCAGCGAGATCGAGTAAAGGATGATCGGCGTGCGGAACACGAAATCGATGCCTTCGCGCAGGCTCTGCCACAGCCCGGTTTCGGCGGCGCCGGCCTGCCGCGGTTGTGGCGGGCGCGGCTTGAGGCCGGTGAACAGCAACAGCGCGCCGAGCATCAGCGCCACGATCACCGCCAGCGTGCCGGTGAGGCCGAGCGCGGCGTAGAGGAAGCCGGCGCAGAGCGGGCCGACGATGGCGCCGCACTGCCAGCCGCTGCTGCGCCAGGCGGCGGCATTGCCGTAGATCTGGCGCGGCACGATGAAGGCGGTGAGCGAGCTGGCGGCGGGCGAGAAGAAGCCGCGCGCCAGCCCCAGGGCGGCGATGACGCCGTAGATGGTGATCAGCAGCGTGGTCTGCGAAATGCGCGCCAGCGTCGACGGCAGCGTCACCCACAGCAGGACGGCCGAGCCGAGGCTGACGAAGCCCGCCGCCAGCAGGATGATCCTGCGGCGGTCGCCGCGGTCGGCCAGGTGCCCGCCGAACAATGCCAGGGCGATGAACGGCAGCGCTTCGGCCAGGCCGGTGAAGCCCAGCACCAGCGGGTCGCGGGTCAGCGCATAGAGCTGGTAGCCCAGCACCACCTCCTGCGCCAGGATGGCGATGGTGAACAGGAACACGCCCAGGGTCAGATTGCGGAACTCGGCGTAGCGCAGCGCGGCGAAGGCATCGTGCGGCGCGGGCGCTGCGTCGGCCGCCGGCGGCGGGGTCGGCGGGGTCTCGGGCTGGTTCATGCCGGGAGGGCGGGCAGGTCAGTCGGGCAGGTCAGTCGGGCGCGCCATTATCCGGCTTTTCGGCACCCGCACCAGCCTGGTGCAAGGCCATGGCGTACAGCGCCTTGCGCGGCGCCCCGCTGATTTCCGCCGCCAGGCGCGCCGCGGCGGAAGGGGGCAGCTCGCGCAGCAGCAGGCGCAGCACCCGTTCTCCCTCGGCCAGGTCGGCCGCCTGCGCGGCGCCGCCGATCAGCAGCACGAATTCGCCGCGTCCGCGGTTGGGGTCGGCCGCCTGCCAGGCGCGCAAGCCGGCGGCGTCGCCGCTGTAGCTTTCCTCGAAGCGCTTGCTCAGCTCGCGCGACAGCGCCGCCGGGCGCTGCGCGCCGAGCACCGTCACCAGGTCTTCCAGCGTATCGGCGATGCGGTGCGCCGACTCGTAAACGATGACGGTGCGCGGCTCGCGCCCGAGCTGCTCCAGCCGCGCGCGCCGCGCCGCCTGCTTCGGCGGCAGGAAGCCGGCGAACAGAAAGGCGTCGCTGGGCAGGCCCGATACCGACAGCGCCGCCACCGCGGCGCAGGGCCCCGGCACGGCGTAGGCCGGCACGCCGGCGGCGCGGGCGGCGCGCACCAGGGCGAAGCCCGGGTCCGAGATCAGCGGCGTGCCGGCGTCGGAGATCAGCGCCAGCGACTGGCCGGCCTGCAGCTGCCGCACCAGCTCGGCGGCGATGCGGTCCTCGTTGTGCTCGTGCAGCGCCACCAGCGGCCGCTGGATGCCGAAATGCGCCAGCAGCTGGCCGCTGGTGCGGGTGTCCTCGGCGGCGATGCGGTCCACCTGCGCCAGCACGCGGCAGGCACGCGGCGACAGGTCGCCGAGATTGCCGATGGGGGTGGCGACGACGTACAGCGCGCCGCGCTGCACCGTGTGACCGGCGTCATGATCGACGTCTGCGGCAGGCGCCGGCGCGGCAGCGGATGGATCGGAGGTCATGTCATACTTTAGCGGATGACGCCCCGCCGACTGACACCTCTCGCCGCCCTGTGGCTGGCCGCGCTCGCCGGTTGCGCCGCCGGCTCCAGCCTGAGCACCTCGACCTTTCCCGGTTATGGCGGTTCGCCGCTGGAAGACGCGCAGAACGCGCTGGCGCACAAGGACAATTTCCGCGCCGCGCGCGCTTTCGAGCAGGCCGCGGCGGAAGCCGGGCCGCCGCAGAACTACGAATACCACCTGCGCGCCGCCGAAAGCGCCACCGACGGCAACGACTACGCCTACGCCGGCACCATCCTCGACGCCCTGCCGCTGGTGGCGCTGGACCCGGCGCAGCAGCAGCGCTGGCACCTGCTGCGCGCGCGCGCCGCGCTGGCGCGCAACGACGCCGCCGGCGCGCTGCGCATGCTGCCGGACAATCCCGGCAACGGGCCGCTGGCCGAACGCGTGCTGCTGCTGCGCGGCCGCGCGCTGTTCCAGCTGAACGACCCGGTGGGCGCGACGCAGGCGCTGGTGCAGCGCGAGCGACTGCTCGAAAGCCCCACCCTGGTTTCCGACAACCACGACGCCATCTGGGCCGGCCTCAACGCCGCCCCGCTCGACGCCTCCGCGCTGGCCCGCGCCGGCAATGCCGACCCGGTGACGCGCGGCTGGGTGGAGCTGGCCAACCTGGCGCATCGCAACGCCACGCTGGACCTGTATGAAGGCTGGCGCCAGCGCTATCCCGGCCACCCCGCGCAGGATCGCCTGGCCGGCGCCATGATGCCGGCGCCCGCCGCGCCATCACCGTTATCCCCCGCGCCGCCGGCCGCCGCCCCGACGACGGCCCCCGCGGCCGCGTTCAGCGCGGTACCGGCGCGGCCGGGCTTCTTTGCGCTGCTGCTGCCGCAGGGCGGCAGCCTGGGCGGCCTGGCCGACAGCCTGCACGCCGGCTTCGCCGCCGCCGCGGCCCGCGCCGGCAACCCGGGCGACATCCGCGTCTACGACGCCACCACGCCCGCCGCCACGCTCAGCGCCTACAGCCAGGCGGTGAGCGACGGCGCCGGTGTGATCGTGGGGCCGCTGCTCAAGGGCAACGTCACCGCGCTGAGCCAGGCCGGCACCCCCGGCGTGCCGCTGCTGGCGCTCAACTACCTGGACCAGGGCCATGCCGCGCCGGCCGGCTTCTACCAGTTCGGCCTGGCGCCCGAGGACGAGGCGCGCGCCGCCGCCGAGGACGCCGCCGCGCGCGGCCTGCACCGCGCGCTGGTGCTGGTGCCCGAAAGCGAGCGCGGCGCGCGGGTGCAGAGCGCCTTCGAGCAGCGCATGCGCGAGCTGGGCGGCGAAGTGCGCGATTCGCGCAGCTATGCCGGCGATTTCAAGAACTGGTCGACGCCGATCAGCAGCCTGCTGCACTACCACGCGGTGGACGACCGCAAGAAGCTGGCCGAGCTGCGCGCCAGCGCCGCGCCGGGCGTCGATCCGCAACGCCGCAACGACTTCGACTTCATCTTCATCGACGCCGGCGCCAGCCAGGCGCGCCAGCTGTGGCCGCTGTTCCGCTACTACCACGCCGAGCGCATGCCGATCTACGACACCGCCGGCGTCAACGACGGCCACGGCGACCAGGACCTGGCCGGCATCCGCTTCTGCGATGCGCCGTGGATGCTGGACAACGGCGGCACCTGGGCCACGCTGCGCGGCGAGGCGCTGAGCGGCCGCAGCATCGACCTGGCGCGCTTCTACGCTCTGGGCGACGACGCCTTCCAGCTGGCGCTGCGCCTGAGCCAGAACAGCCTGCGCCCGCTGGACGAACTGCCCGGCGGCAGCGGCACGCTGCGCGTCGGCGACGACGGCGCGGTGCACCGCAGCCTGAGCTGCGCCCAGACCACCGAAGGCGAGCCGCGGCTGCTGGAGCCGCCGGGCCCGCCGTCGCTGTGATCCGCGCGGGCTGAGCGGCTTGGCCGGGTCCAGCCAGCTCAGCGGCGCCGAGGCCGAGGCCAGGGCGCAGCGTCACCTGCAGCAGCAGGGCCTGAAGCTGCTGGCGCGCAACTGGCGCTGCGCCGGCGGCGAACTGGACCTGGTGATGCGCGAGCGCGATACGCTGGTGCTGGTGGAGGTGCGCAAGCGCAGCCGTGCCGACTACGGCAATGCGTTCGAATCGGTGACCGGGCGCAAGCGTTCGCGCCTGCTGCATGCCGCGAGGATGTTCCTGGCGGCGCATCCGCAATATTCGGACTGGCCGCTGCGCTTCGACGTGGTGGCGGTGGACGCCGGCGACGCGGTGGAATGGCTGCCGGCGGCCTTTGACGAGGGATAAGACCCATGACGACGACTACGCACCTGGAAGCACGCATCCGGTCTCACTTCGAGGCCAGCATCGAGACCAAGCAGCGCACCCTGGCGGCCATGCTGCCGGCGATCCTCGGCGCGGCGCAGCGCATGGCGGCGGCGCTGCGGGCCGGCAACAAGGTGCTGGCTTGCGGCAATGGCGGCTCGGCCGCCGATGCGCAGCATTTCGCCGCCGAGCTGACCGGCCGCTACGAGCGCGAGCGCCCGGGGCTGGCCGGCATCGCGCTGACCACCGACACCTCGGCGCTGACCGCCATCGCCAACGACTACAGCTACGAGCAGGTCTTCTCCAAGCAGGTGCAGGCGCTGGTGCGCCCCGGCGACCTGCTGCTGGCGATCTCCACTTCGGGCAACTCCGGCAACGTGATCCGCGCCATCGAGGCGGCGCACGCCGGCGGCGCCGGCATCATCGCCCTCACCGGCAAGGACGGCGGCAGGATGGCCGGCTTGCTCAAGGCCGGCGATTTCGAGCTGCGCTCGGCCAGCAACGTCACCGCCCGCATCCAGGAGACCCACCTGGTGTTCCTGCACTGCCTGTGTGATCTGACGGACGAGATCCTGTTTCCGGCTTGACGGGGATCGGGGACAGGTTTTCGCTGCGCGCCCTTTCGGACGACGCGGCGGCGGCCACGGGCCGCCCTACCCACTTGACGCGTCTACGACTCCCGATTCTCCATTCCCGATTCCCGATTCCCGCCTTACTTCACCACGCGCAGCTTGGGCCGTCCGCCGGGCCGCGGCGTTTCCGGCGGCGGCTCGTCATCCTGCCCGGCCGGGCGCGCGGCGGGCGCCTCCGGGTCCGGCGGCTCCGGCTCGCCGAAGACGAGGCCCTCGCCGTTCTCGCGCGCGAAGATGGCCAGCACCGCGCCGCTGGGCACGATGATTTCGAACGGCGCGCCGTTGAAACGCGCGGAGAAGAATATCGGCTCGCTTTCCAGGTTCAGGTCGCGCACCGCCATCAAGCCCACATCCAGCGTGATCCGGCCTTCCTTGACGAAGGCGCGGGGCACGGTCACCCCCGGATAGTCCGCCGCCACCAGCAGGTGCGGGGTATAGCCGTTGTCCACCGCCCAGGCGTGAATGGCGCGGATCAGGTAGGGACGGCGCGAACGGGAGGTGCTCATGACTGGATTCTGCCGGTTTCCTCGAAACAGCGTTGATAGGCCGGGCGCGCCGACAGGCGCGCGGCGTAGCGGCGCAGCGGCTCCGCCGCGGCCGGCAGCTCGATCCCGAGCCGCCGCAGCCGGCGCAGCAGCACCGCCCAGCCGCTGTCGGCCAGCGTGTAGTCGCGCCCGAGCAGGTAACCCTGCGCTGCGAAATGCCGCCCGCCGGCCTGCAGGCGCTGCAGCAGTTCCTCGCGCGCCGCCGCGGCGCCGCGCGCGCTGGCGCCGGGCAGCTCCTCGGCCAGCAGCAGCAGCTCCTCCACGCCCAGCAGGGCCATGCGCACGCGCGCACGCGCGGCGGGCGACTGCGGCATCAGCGGCGGGTGCGGGTAGCGCTCGTCGAGGTATTCGATGATGACCCGGGCGCCGGTGATGACGCCTTCGCGGTCGGCCAATGTCGGCAGCGACTGCGAGGGGTTAAGCACCAGGAAATCCTCGTTGACGGCGCGCCCCGGGCGGATGGCCTGGATCTTGGCGCTGTCCACGTCCTTCTCCGCCAGCACCAGGCGCGCCCAGTCGCAGTGCAGGGATTCGTCGGCGACGAAAAGCATCAAGCCCGCGTTGGGCGCGGGCTTGATGTTGGACTGCGCCGTCTTGTGTCGGCTACGCAGCGTCATGCGGCTCCACGCGCGTTGTTCAATGTACGTCGCGCCAGAACTCTTTCTTCAGGAAGTAGGTCAGCGGCAGCAGCAGGAAGACCAGGTAGAACAGCACGTTCCAGCCGGTCGACTGACGCTCCGCCGCGGTCGGCTCGGCGGCGTAAACCATGAAGTTGGTGAGGTCGGTGACGAAGGCCTTGTACTCTTCCGGCGTCATGCTGCCGGGCTGCGCCAGCTTCAGCGGCAGCTCCTCGTGCGATTCGGCCGCGCCGCCCTTGCCTTCCTCGGCCTTGACCTGCCAGCCCTGCAACTCGCCCAGCACCGCCGGCATGGCCACGTTCTGCAGGTACAGGTTGTTGACGCCGAACGGACGGCTGCTGTCGAGGTAGAAGCCCATCAGGTAGGAATAGACCCACTCCGGGCTGCGCGCCTTGGTCTCCAGGCTCAGGTCCGGCGGGGTGCGGCCGAACCAGTCTTCGGACGGCTTGGCCGGCATCGCGCTGACCATGGGCTCGCCGACCTTGACGCCGCTGAAGATCAGGTTCTTCTTCAGCATGTCGTCGGAAATGCCCAGATCGTGTCCGATGCGGTTGTAGCGCAGGTACTTGAGCGAGTGGCAGCCCGAGCAGTAGGCCATGAAGTCGCGGGCGCCGCGCTGCACCGAGGCGATATTGCCGGAGCTTTCGCTGAACGGCAGGGTCTTGACCTCGTCGTCGGCGCGCACGGCGGACGCGGCCAGCAGCAGGCCGGTCAAGACGAGGGCGAGGCTCTTGGCGTTGAGGCGGCTCATGCGGTCACCCGTTCCGGTTCCGGCTTGGTCTTGTCGATCTTGGTGTAGATGGGCATGCCCAGGAAAAACAGGAAGTAGTAGAGCGTGCCGGCGCGCGCCATCATGGTGAAGACGTAGGACGGCTTGTGCATGCCCAGGTAGCTGAGCATCAGGAAGTCCAGGGCGAAGATGACCACGGCGATCTTGAAGATCGGGCCCTTGTAGCGGATCGACTTGACCGGGCTGCGGTCGAGCCAGGGCAGGAAGAACAGGATCAGCACCGCGGCGAACATGACGATGACGCCCCAGATCTGCGTGTTGAAGGCCGAAGGCACCGCGCGCAGCATGGCGTAGAACACGCAGAAGTACCAGGAGGGCGCGATCTCATCCGGCGTCACCTGCGGGTTGGCCGGCATGAAGTTGGGCTTTTCCAGCACGTAGCCGCCGCCTTCCGGCGCGAAGAAGATCACCGCGCTGAAGAAGATCAGGAACACGACCACGCCGACGATGTCCTTGACCGTGTAATACGGGTGGAAGCCGATGCCGTCGAGCGGGATGTGGGTGACCGGGTCCTTCTTCTTCTTGATCTCGATGCCGTCGGGGTTGTTGGAGCCCACCTCGTGCAGCGCGATCAGGTGCGCGACCACCAGGCCCACCAGCACGAACGGCAGCGCCACCACGTGCAGCGAGAACAGGCGGTTGATGGTGGCGTCGGCCGGGGTGTAATCGCCCTGGATCCAGACCTGCAGGGCATGACCGATGTAGGGGATGGTGCCGAACAGCGACAGGATCACCTGCGCGCCCCAGTAGGACATGTTGCCCCAGGGCAGGACGTAGCCACAGAAGCCTTCGGCCATCAGCGCCAGGAAGATCAGCGCGCCGAAGATCCAAACCAGCTCGCGCGGCTTGCGGTGCGAGCCGTAGAGGATGCCGCGGAACATGTGCAGGTAGACCACCAGGAAGAAGGCGGAGGCGCCGGCGGCGTGGAGATAGCGGATCAGCCAGCCCCAGGAGACGTCGCGCATGATGTACTGCACGGAGTCGAACGCGGTTTCGGCGCCGGGCTTGTAGGCCATCGCCAGCACAATGCCCGTGACCAGCTGGTTGACCAGCACGAACAGGGCCAGCGAGCCGAAGTAGTACCAGAAGTTGAAGTTCTTCGGCGCGTAATACTCGGAAAGATGATCCTTCCACAGCTTGGTCAGCGGGAAGCGGTCATCGATCCAGCCGAGGAAGCCGGTGGTCTTGTGCGGGTTCGGGATAATCGCCATGTCGGTCTGTCCTAAGCCTTTTGGTCTTCACCGATGATCACCAGCGAGTCGCTGGCGTAACGGTGAGGCGGCACCAGCATGTTCAGCGGTGCGGGCTGCCCGGCGAAGACGCGCCCGGAGAGATCGTATTTGGAGCCGTGGCAATGGCAGTAGTAGCCGCCTTCCCAGTTGGCGTCGACCGTGGGGTCCGGATGGTCGGGGGTGAGCTTCGGCGAGCAGCCCAGGTGGGTGCACTTGCCGTTCATGACCAGGAACTCGGGCTTGATCGAGCGGTGCTCGTTCTTGCAGTAGTCGGGCTGGGTGGAGCTGTCGCTCTTCGGATCGGCCAGCCGCGACGTCACCTTGGGCAGGCTCTCCAGCATGTCCTTGGAGCGGCGCAGCACCCAGATGTTGAGGCCCTGCCAGACGAAGGTGACCTGCTGGCCCTCCTCGATCTTGCTGATGTCGGCTTCGACCGGCGCGCCGGCGGCCAGCGCCTTGGCGCTGGGTTTCAGCGAGGCGAGAAAGGGCCACACGACCGCGACGGCGCCGGCGGCGCCCACGACGCTCGTGGCAGCGGTGAGGAAGCGGCGGCGGCCGCCGTCCACGCCTTCGTTGCTCATTTCTAGAGAACCTCTGGAGTGCGGATCACGTATCTGAATTGCCCCGCGCAAGGGTCACGCTCACGGGGCTGCCCTGCTTTATCTTCCCGATTATAGCGGCGCCCGGCGGGCCAAGCCATCCGTCTGCGCGGCGGAAACCCGGCGTACCCCGGCGTAGGGCGCGCCGGGGCGGCTCAGAACTGGTATTTGACGAAGAACTGGGCGAAATCGCGGTCGGACAGCACGTTGTAGGCGCCGCCGCCCCAATACCAGGTGTAGCCGACGGTGAAGGCCAGCGACTGCTTGTATTGCAGTTCGAGCAGGCTGTCGACTTCCTTGGCGCCATGCACGAAGTTGCCGCCCGGTCCGGGCGAGACGCCGCCGATGTCCTGCTTCCACACCAGGAACGGGCGCAGGTTCATGTTGGGCAGCACGCTCTCGTAGCGCAGCTGCGAGATGACACGGTAGCCGTAGGACAGCGCGGTGGGATAGCCGGAGGCGTCCTGCTGGTGCGGGTTGAAGCGCAGGCCGTCGGCGCCGACGACGCAGTCGGCGGAGCCGGCGCAGGAGCGGCGCGAGCCGTCGGCGCCGGAGCCGTCGGCGCCGGCGGTGGGGCCGTAGTTGGTGTTCGGGCCCTGCAGCACCAGCCGGTCGAGGGACGGCAGGAACGGCACGTATTCGGCGCCGAATTCGCCCAGCAGCAGGATCTGGCTGGCGCCGAAGGGGTTGTCCGAGGCGCCCAGCACGCGGGTCACGCCGAGGTTGAACTGGTACACCTGGAAGCGCTCGTAGCCGCGGATGTAGCAGGGGCTGTTGGTGTCGTAGGCGTAGTACGGATGGCTGAACTTGTTGAAGCCGTAGGCGGCGTCCTGCGCGCTGCCCGCCTGCGGGAAGCAGGGCGTGTTCTCGCCGATGGTGCCGCCGCGGTAGGGGATGATGAAGTTGGGGAAGGAGCGGGCCGAGCCGTCGATGTTGCCGATGGCCAGGTCGAAAGTATCGGGCTGCAGGCTGTTGACGTCGCTGGGACCGTACAGCGTGGTGCCGCCGCTCTGGGTGAAGCCGATGCCGGCGTGCGAGCCGAGGCAGCCGGCGCCGAGCGGGCCGCTTTGATGGTTCTGGCAGTTGGTCAGCGTCGGGCCGAAGGCGGCGAACGCCAGGTCATGCGTGTCGACCTGCAGCGGCAGGTCCGGGCGGTAGGCCACTTCGCCCTGCACCGACCAGCTGCCGAAGGTGGTGTTGAAGCTCAGGCCGATCAGGTTGATGCCGTTGGGATACTCCAGCATGAACTTGGCGGTGTCGATGCCCAGCGTGTCGGAGGTCGCGTTCTGCGCCTCGGGGCTGCCCGGGTTGAGGATCGAGTGCAGCAGCGGGATGTCCGGGCAGGCGGCCAGGAAGGTGACCGGGCCGGTGGCGTCGATGCCCACGCCGCCCACGCCCGCTCGGTTGCCGGCGGCGCGCGCGCAGCTCGGATAGGTGGAGAAGAAGCTCGCGTAAGGCAGGCGCGAGTTGTAGTGCATGTAGTAGGCGGAAATGTCGGTGCCGTTGTTGAGCCAGTCGGCGTAGTAGTCCAGCTTGATGCCGTACTGGCCCCAGGTGCGGGCTTCCTTGTCGGCCAGGCGCTGGATGGTGGAGGTGCTGTTGGTGATGCCGGCCAGCGGATTGTCCTGCGGCGTGCCGAGGCTGTTGGGGTCCTGCGCCGCCTGGCCGAAGCTGGCGTTGATGTACTTGCCGACGTTGTTGGTGCCCACCGGCAGGCTGGAGAAGTAGGTGCCGGGCGTCTGCACCTCGACCGGCTGCCATTCCAGCTGGTAGAACCCCTCGACGGTGGTGTTTTCCAGCGGCTCGAAGCTCAGGTCGACCATGTTGATCGGGGTGAAGAATTCCTCCACCTGGCCGCCGATGCGGAACACGTTGTTGGCGTTGACCGGGTTGGCCTGGTTGATGCTGTTGATCACCAGCGTGGTGCTCTCGCCCCAGTTGACCAACTGCCGGCCGATCTTGAAGGACAGGCTCTTGTCCTCGGTGAAGGGGATATGCAGCTTGCCGTAGAAGTAGGTGTCCAGGTACTGCATGTTGGTGCCGGCCTGGGCCAGGGTCTCGCCGTCGGTGCGCTTGCTGCGCACGTAGCCGCCGGGACCGTAGACCACGAAATTGCCGTGGCCGTCGGGCTGGCCGTAACCGCGGTTGTTGAGCAGGGCGCTCTGCGCCGGGCACAGCACGCCGCTGAGCACGCCGTTGACCAGGTTGAGGCCGGCCGCGGCATTGCCCAGGCAGGTGGCGATGGACGCCACGCTGAGCGAGCCGGCCAGGCCGGGCACGTGGCGGCCGACCAGCAGGCGGTTCTGCGGCGTGATCTCGTTGGGATGGGTTTCGGTGAAATCGTTGTTGACGAAGTCGTAGAAATACAGCCCGCGGGCGAACACGCCGAAGTTGCCCCAGGTCAGGGTCAGGTCGGAGGTGACCTTGGCCGGCGCCTGGAACAGGTGGTATTTCGAATAGTTGACGTCGCCCTGGTCGCCGTTGACCGAGGCGGCGCCGGGCGCGTTGACCAGCACCTGCGAAGGGTAGACCTGGTCCTTGAACAGCCCCTGGCAGATCTGGTACGCGCCGTTGGGGCCGCCGCAGACTCCGGGATTGAGGTCGCTCTTGCCGACCAGGTTGGGGCTTTGCGCCTGCATGCGGATGCCGACGCCGGCGGTGAAGGTGGTGTTGAGCACCCCTTTCACGCTCTCATGGTCGCCGAAAGTCGGAATGCTGAAATCGATGGCCTGCACCGCCTGCAGCGGCAGCATGCCCGCGGCCACGACCAGACCGCCACGTACAACCCCCGAGCGCAGAACGCTTCGCATCGTTCTTCTCCTCCGCTTCCAGGCCCTGAGCGGCCCGTGTCCCAAATGTTTTTTGTAGCGACTGCGCTGCAGCCGCCTTATGGGGTGGTAGTAAAGCGCAGCAGAGCCCAGGTTGCAATAGAAAAAACAAGGCCGATCACGGATTTAAGCCCGTGACCGGCCGTATTACCCGAACCCGCGGACTTCAGAACTGGTATTTGACGAAGAACTGGGCGAAGTCGCGGTCCGACAGGGTGTTGAACACGCCGCCGCCCCAGTACCAGGTGTAGCCGACATCGAACGACAGGGCCTGCTTGTAGCGGGTCTCGATCAGGGTGTTGACCTGCTTGCGGCCGGCGACGAAGTTGCCGCCGGGGCCGGGCGAGGTGCCCTGCACGTCCTGGGCGTAGTAGATGGTGGGCTGCAGGCCGACACCGGGCAGCACGTTCTCGTATTTGAAGATGCCGATCAGGCGGTAGCCCCAGGACAGCTTGTCGGGATAGCCGGTGGCGTCCTGCTGGTGCGGGTTGAAGCGCAGGCCATCGGCGCCCAGCGAGCAGTCCGGGGTGCTGGAGCAGGCCAGGCGCGAGCCGTTGGCGCCGGAACCGTCGGCGCCGGCGCTGGCGGCGTAGTAGGTGCCCGGCGCCTCGAATTGCAGGCGGTCCAGCGGCGGCAGATAGGGCACATAGGTAGCACCCAGCTCGCCGACGATCAGCACCTGGTCGGCGCCGAAGGGGTTGTCGGTGGCGCCCAGCACGCGGGTGGTGCCGAGGTTGAACTGGTACACCTGCATGCGCTCGTAGCCGCGGATGTAGCTGTTGGCCGGGTTCTGGCCGACGACGCCGCCGCGATACGGAATGATGAAGTTGGGGAAGGCGCGGGCCACGCCCGGCAGGGCGCCTTCGATGACGTTGATGGTGTCGGTGTAGCCTTTCTGCCCGCCGGCCGGGATGAAGTCGCTGGGCGCGTAACCGACCACCTGGCCCTTCTCGTTGTAGCCCACGCCGCCGGCCAGCGCGTCGAGCAGGTGGCTGCAGCTGATCTTGGGGTCGCTGCAGTTGGTCAGAGTGGGACCGAAGGCGGCGAACGCCAGGTCCTGCTCGTCCACCTGCAGCGGCAGGTCCGGACGGTAGGCCACCTCGCCCTGGATCGAGTAGCTGCCGACGGTGGTGTTGAAGCTCATGCCGATCAGGTTGATGCCGTTGGGGTATTCGAGGAACACCGTGGGCGAATCGAGCGCCGCCACGCTGCTGGTGGCCTTGGACGGATCGGCGGGGTGCAGCAGCGGAACGCCGGGGCAGTCGAGCAGGAAGCTGCCCAGGTTGGTGGCGTCGGTGTGGCTGGAGTTGCCGGCGGCGCGGGCGCAGCTGGCGTTGGCCGAGATGAAGCTGGCGTACGGCAGGCGCGAGTTGTAGCGCATGTAATACAGCGACAGGTCGGTGCCGTTGTTGAGCCAGTCGGCGTAGTAGTCCAGCTTGACGCCGAACTGGCCGCTGGTGCGCGCCTCGCGGTCCGGGTTGCGGCGGATGGTCAGCGTGGTGTTGGTCAGCAGCGCCAGCGGGTTGTACTGCAGCGAGCCGACCCGGTCCGGGTCGTAGGCGGAGGTGCCGAAGCTGACGTTGACGGTCTTGCCGGTGTTGTTGGTGCCCAGGTCGATGTCGGAGAAATAGCTGCCGGGGGTGGCGATCTCCACCGGCTTCCACTCCAGCTGGTAGAAGCTCTCGACCGTGGTGTTCTCCAGCGGCTCGAAGCTCAGGTCGACCATGTTGATGGGGACGAAATCCTCCTCGACCTGGTTGCCGACGCGGTTGAAGTTGTTGGCGTTGACCGGGTTGGCCTGGTTGATGCTGTTGATCACCAACGTGGTGCTTTCACCCCAGTTCACCGTCTGCCGGCCAATCTTGAAGCTGAGCTTCTTGTCCTCGGTGTAGGGGATCGGCAGCTTGCCGTAGAAGTAGCTGTCCAGGTACTGCAGGTTGGTGCCGATCTGGCGCAGTTCCTCGCCGTCGGTGCGCTTTTCCCGCACCAGCTTGCCGGGGCCGTAGGTCCTGCCGCCCGGATAGGGCAGCAGCAGCGGCGTGGGCGTGTTGACGCCGACGCCAGGGTCGTTCTTGTTGGCCGCCGTCAGCTCGTTGGGCTGGGTCTGGGTGAAGTCGTTGTTGACGAAATCGTAGAAGTACAAGGCGCGGGCAAAGATGCCGAAATCCTTGTAGGAGAGGGTGATGTCCGAAGTCTCCTTGGCCACCGCCTGGAAGAAGTGATACTTGCCGTAGTTGAGGTCGCCGTCGTCGGTGTTGATCGAGGCGATACCGGGCGCCCGCGCCAGTTGCTGCGCCGGGAAGATCTGGTCGCGGAACACGCCCTGGCACGACTGGTAGGGGACGCCGCAGACGTTGCGGTTGAGGTCGCCCTTGCCGATCAGGTTGGCGCTGGGCGCCTGCATGCGGATGGCGCCGCCGGCGGTGAAGGTGTTGTTCAGCACCATCTTCACCTGGTCGTCGCCCACGGCGAAGGTTTCGCTGATGGCGTGCGCGGCGCCGCTGCCGCCCAACAGCACCGCCAGCGCCAACATGCGCGCCGCCACGCCGGTACCACGCCAAGCCTGCCCCACCCTGCCCCTGCTGACCATCGAAAATACCCCTTTGAACTTTTGAATTGTCCCCGCGGCCGTGCCGGCCCTGACGCTTCCGTACGGCGACGCATGGCGCGCGCGCACGCGCGCAGCTTACCGTGTATCCCGGCAGAATCAACCGCAGTGCAACAAACGGTGGCGTTTCGTCAGTCCGCCAACGGGCTGCGGCAGGCGCAGGCGCGATCCGCGGTGAGCGCGCGCAGCGGCGGGACTTCGGCCGCGCAGGCCGCCAGCGCAAGCGGACAACGTGGGTGGAAGGCGCAGCCGGACGGCAGCCGCGCCGGGTCCGGCGGCTGTCCCGCGATGGGCCGCAGCGGCACCCCGGGCGGCGTGTCCAGCCGCGGCCTGGAGGCCAGCAGGCCGGCGCTGTACGGGTGCCTGGGCGCCGCCAGCAGCTGCGCCGCGGGCCCCGACTCCACCACCCGGCCGGCGTACATCACCAGCACGCGGCGGCACAGCGCCGCCACCACGTCGAGGTCGTGCGAGATCAGCAGCAGGGCCAGGCCCAGATCCTGTTGCAGCTGCCGCAGCAGGTCCAGGATCTCGGCCTGCACCGTGACGTCGAGCGCGGTGGTCGGCTCGTCGGCAATGAGCAGGGCCGGACGGCACAGCAGGGCGCTGGCGATCAGCACGCGCTGGCGCATGCCGCCGGAGAATTCATGCGGGTATTGCCGCAGCCGGCCGGCGGCGTCGGCGATGCGCACGGCGTCGAGCATGCGCGCGCACTCGGCCAGGGCGGCGGCGCGGCTCAGGCCCAGATGCCAGGTCAGCACTTCGGCCATCTGCGTGCCGATGCTGAGGTAAGGATTGAGGCTGGTAATCGGATCCTGGAACACCAGGCCGATGCGCCGGCCACGCACCCGGTTCAGCTCTCGCTCGCCCAGACCGAGCAGCTCGGCGCCGTCGAAGCGCACGCTGCCGCGGACCCGGGCCTGCGGCGCCTGCAGGCCGAGCAGGGCCAGCGCGGTCTGGCTCTTGCCGGAGCCGGACTCGCCGACGATGCCCAGGGTCTGCCCCGCCGCCAGTTCAAAGCCCAGTCCGCCGACGGCGCGCGCCGCATCCGCGCCGCTGCCGAACCAGACCTCCAGGTCGTGCACCTGAAGCAGCGGCTCAGCCATGTTCAGGCCTGTCACTGCATGCTGCCAAAGGAGCGGAAGCGCGATTCATTCTCTTACACGCTCTTGGGATCGAGCGCGTCGCGCAGGGCGTCGCCGAGGAAATTGAGACATAGCAGCGTCACGGCAAGGAAGGTGGCGGGCACCACCAGCGCCCAGGGTGTCGTCTCCATGGCGTGGGCGCCGTCGCTGACCAGGGCGCCCCAGCTGGTGGCCGGCTCCTGCACGCCCAGGCCGAGGAAGCTGAGGAAGGATTCGACCATGATCACCTGCGGCACGCCCAGCGTGGCGTAGACCACCACCACGCCGAGCAGGTTGGGCACGATATGACGGCGCAGGACCGTGAACGTGCCGGCGCCGGCAACGATGGCGGCGTCGACAAACTCGCGCCGGCGCAGGCTCAGGGTCTGGCCGCGCACGATGCGCGCCATGTCGAGCCAGTTGACCGCGCCGATGGCCAGGAACAGCAGCACGATATGGCGGCCGAACAGCACCGTCAGCAGGATCACGAAGAACATGAAGGGCAGCGCGTACAGCACGTCGACCAGGCGCATCATCAGCGCGTCGAGCCGGCCGCCGGCGTAGCCGGCCACGGCGCCGTAGGCGACGCCGATGAGCAGCGACACCAGCGTCGCCGCCAGGCCCACCAGCAGGGAGATGCGCCCGCCGGCGCAGCTGCGCGCGAACAGGTCGCGTCCCAGTTCGTCGGTGCCGAGCCAGTGCGTACCGGCCAATCCGGGCGCGGCGCCCCAGTCGCCGTCGAAGTCGATCGCGTCCGGCGGCCACGGGCTGATCCACGGTCCGGCGACGGCCAGCAGCACGATCAGCGCCAGCAAGACGAGGGCGATGCGGGCGATGCGATCGCGGCGCAGGCGCCGCCAGGCGGGCGCCCAGGATCCACCGCCCTGCTCGCCGCCCTGGCCGCCGCCCTGCCCGCGGGTGGGTCCGGCCGCCGCCGCCGCATCGGCACCGGGCAGATTCATCACAGGCGCAGCCTCGGATCGAGCACGCCATACAGCAGGTCGACGAGGAAATTGAACAGGATGATCAGCGCGCCATAGAAGATCACCACCCCCAGCACCAGGGTGTAGTCGCGGTTCAGCGCCGCCTGCACGAAATAGCGGCCGATGCCGGGGATGGCGAACACCTGCTCGATCACCACCGAGCCGGTGACGATGCCGGCCGCCGCCGGGCCGAGGTAGGACAGCACCGGCAGCGCAGCGGGCCTGAGCGCGTGGCGCCAGACGATCAGGCGCAGCGGCAGACCCTTGGCGCGGGCGCTGCGGATGAAGCTGGCGCCAAGCGTCTCGATCATCGAGGCACGGGTCAGGCGCGCGATGGTGGCGATCTGCGGCAGGGCCAGCGCAATCACCGGCAGCACCGCATCGGCCGCGCCGCGGCTGCTCCAGCCACCGGCCGGCAGCCAGCCCAGCGTGATGGCGAACAGCAGGATCAGCAGCGGCGCCACGACGTAGTTCGGCACCGAGATCCCCAGCATGGCCAGACCCATCAGGGCGCGGTCGGCGACGCTGTTGCGGCGCAAGGCGGCGAGACAGCCGATCAGGCCGCCGAGCAGCACCGCCAGCACCATGGCGCAGGCGCCAAGCCGGAACGACACCGGCGCGCCGCTGCCGATCAGCTCGGCGACGCTGAAGCCGCTGTACTGGAAGGAGGGGCCGAGATCGCCGCGCGCCAAGCCGCCCAGGTAGTGCAGGTACTGCCGCCACAGCGGCTGGTCGAGGTGGTATTCGGCCTGCAGCGCCGTTTCGATCTGCGGCGGCAGGGCGCGCTCGCGGTCGAACGGCCCGCCGGGCGCGGCGCGCATCAGGAAGAAGGCCAGCGTCACCAGCAGCAGCAGGGTGGGCAGCGCGGCGAACAGGCGTTTCAGCGCGTGGTTCAGCACGTGTGCGCGCGGTTCAATGCGGCAGGACCCTGAGGTCCTTGCTGTAGTGGATGTCCAGCGGGTTGTCGCGCCAGCCGGCGACGTAGGGTTTCACCAGGTGCTTGGACTCGTAGGTGTAGATCGGCAGGATCGGCATATCGCCGAGCATCAGGCCTTCGGCCTGCTGCAGCAAGCCGCGGCGCTGCGCCGCGTCCGCTTGCTGCTGCGCCTGCGCCAGCAGCGCGTCGTACTGCGGACTGGCGTAAGCCTCGTCGTTCTTGCCGTCGAAGCTGCGCAGGATGTTGAGGAAGGCGCTGGCGTCGTCGTAGTCGCCGATCCAGGCGCCGCGGAACACCTGGGTCAGCCGGCGCTGGCGGCGGTTCTGCAGGAACACCTTCCACTCCTCGTTGGTCAGCCGCGTCTGCACGCCCAGGCCCTGCTTCCACATGGCGGCGATTACCGTGGCGACGCGGCGGTGATCCTCCTGGGTGTTGTAGCGCAGCTCCAGCTGCAGTGGATGCTCCGCTGAATATCCCGCGGCGGCGTAGAGGCGGCGCGCCTCGGCCAGCCGCCGTTCGCGCGGCCAGGCGGCCCAGGGCGGCAGCTGCGGCGTGTAGTTCCAGGTGCCGGGTGGCACCATGCCGTAAGCCGGCAGGGCGGCGCCCTGCAGCAGCTTGTCGGCGATCACCTGGCGGTCGATGGCCATGCTCAGCGCCTGGCGCAGTTGCGGGTTGTCCTGGAACGGCGGACGCGCCAGGTTGTAGCCATACCAATAGCTGCCCAGGTACGGCGCCAGGTGCAGCTCGGCGCCAAACTGCTGGCGCACCCAGCGCGCCTGGCTCATCGGGATGGCGTAGGTGCAGTCCAGCTCGCCGGCGCGGTAACGCTTCAGCTCCGAGGCGAGGTCCTCGGTGGGCAGGTAGACCACGGTGTCGACGGCGGTGTGCGCGTCGTCCCAGTAGTACGGATTGCGCGCCAGGGTGACCTGCGATTGCACCACCCAGTCGCGCAGCTGGTAGGCGCCGTTGCTGACCAGGCGGCCGGGACGGGCGAAGTCGCGGCCGTAACGCAGCAGGCTGGCGCGGTGGATCGGGAACGTGGCCGGATGCGCCAGCAGTCCGGGGAAGTAGGGCGTAGGCCCTTGCAGGTGGATGCGCAAGGTGTGGGCGTCGAGCGCCTCGACGCCGAGCCGCTCCGGCGGCAGACGCCCGGCGCTGATCTCCGCGGCGTTGACGATCGGCGACAGCACCTGCGCGTAGGGCGAGCCGGTGGCGGGATCGGCGCTGCGACGCAGGCCGGCGACAAAATCCTCGGCGAGCACGGGATCGCCGTTGGACCAGCGCGCCGTTTCGCGCAGATGGAAGGTATAGCTCAGGCCGTCAGGGCTGGTCTCCCAGCTGGCGGCGGCGGGCTCGACGCCGCCCGGCCCCACGGCAGTGAGACCCTCGTACAGATCGCGCAGGATGTTGCCGGTGCTAACCCCTTCAGCGCGTTGCGGATCAAGCGTTTCGGGCTCGGGGCCGTTGCCCAGCCGCAGCGGCCGGGATTGCGCGTGAACTGGCGCAGTCAGAGCCAGCAAGCCGAGGACGAGCCCAATCCGTCGCAGCGTCGCCCACGTCCGCAGCCTCACTCAGCCGGCATCCGCTTTGTCAGATGATCAGAAAAATTCACCGCGCAAGAATACCCGCGTAGCCGGGCCAGGCCCAGGTTCGCAGGGCGTAAACATTCACCCGCACCGCCTGCGCGGGATACGTGCGATTGGCCGACGGCCCGGCCGCCGGAACCTGGCCGGGACGCCGGAAACAATTTCAGCGATGCGTCACCGAAATCGAAGGATCGCGCGCCAGCACTTCGCCGAGGGTCAATGCACCGGTGGCATTGATATCCGAAGTTTCGTACACGCGGCCGTTCGTAGCGATGCACGGCGTGTCCTTGCTGCTGACGGTTTCGATGCGGGTGCCGGTTTCACGCAGACAGTGCGAGCTGTCGTACGGGGCCAGCGGCGCTATGGGTTCCAGATGGTAGGGCTTGCCGGTATCCGTGCCGTCAGCCAACGCGGCCGCCGCGCAAATACCGAAACCCGCTGCCACAACAAGGGTGATCTTGATCATGACCGAACCTCTCCAGATGGGCCAGGCGGAACTGGCGCTTGTCAAATGTAGCGCAGATTTCCGGTGCGGCACACGATTTGTGACGAGTTGTGCCGGATCACATATTTGTTGCATCGCAGCAAATAACTGTGGCGGAGATTTTGCGGCCGATTGCGAGCCGGGTCGCCGCCACCGCCGGGCGCGACTTGCGGGTGTCGATGATGGAGAATAAGTTCCAAATCCAGCCTTTTCAGGCTGCCCTCAAATTGTTGTCATCCGGCCTGAACACCAGGGCTCCGGATGCGAGCGCAGATACCCAGCCATGCTTCAGAACCCAACAGCGGAAACACCCGCATCGTACGCCGCTTCAGTGAGACAACTGCTCCAGGCGGGCGCCGACCCGCACGCGATTTTGCTCGAGCTGATCCCCGCGCTGCGCGCCCAGTCCCGTGAGATATCCCTGGACTACGCCAGGGCCTTCCTCGACAGCGGACTGCCCGGAATCGTGGCGGCCATTCTGCAGGACGCCTGCCTGCGCTGGCCGCGGGATGCGGAATTGTTCTACTGGCTGGGCAACGCCTTGCGCATGTGCGGCGATCTGGCCGGCGCGGAGGCCGCTTTCCGCAGTGCGCTGGAGGTCGATCGGGCCAACGACAAGGCGGGGTTGGCACTGGCGCACATGCTGCGTGACGCCGGACGCCTCGAAGCCGCCGCCGACACCCTGATGCAGCTCAACGATCAGCTGCCGGCCAGCGTCGCCAATACGCTGCGCAGCGTGCAATTCCTGGAAAGCTGCCGCCGTTTCGCCCAGGCGGCGCAGCTGTGCGAGCGGCAGCTGCTGCTGACAGCGGAAGATCCACAGCTGCTGTTTTTCGCCGGACAGATGGCCCTGCTGCTCGGCGACTTCGCATTGGCGCGGCAACGCCTGATCGCCGCGCTGGATCACGGACTCGACGTGAGCGTGTGGAGTGGTGTCTGGTTGTTCCTCTCCAGCGCCCGGCGCTACAGCGCAGCTGACGACGCCGATCTGGAACGCTTCCGCTCCGCCTGGAATGACAGGCGCCTGCCGGAGCCGGCGCGAGCGTCCGCCGCATTCGCCAGCGGCAAAGCCTTTGATGACCTGCGGCTCTACCCCGAAGCCTCGTCCGCCTTCCGCGAGGCCAATGCGCTCGCCCGCAGCCGCCACACCTGGTCGGCGCAGGATTGGCAGCGCTTCGTCGCGGCGCAGATCGGCGGCGCGGCTTTGCCGCAGCTGGAGGCGCGCGGCGAGGAGCCCGTCATCCCGGTTTTCGTGGTGGGCTTGCCGCGCTCGGGAACAACGCTGGTCGCGGAGCTGCTCGGACGCCATCCCCAGGTGTGCAATCGCGGCGAACGCAGCTGGATTCCGTTCCTCGACCAGCGGCTCGCCGCGGAAAACGCGCAGCGCAAGCCCGAAGCCCTGCGCCGGGCGGCGGACCTGTATCTCACCCACCTGCGGCAGGACGATGCGCCGGCGCGCTGGTACATCGACAAGAATCCGCTCAACTTCCGCCACCTCGGGCTGATCGCGGCCATGCTGCCGCAGGCGCGCGTCATTTACTGCAGCCGCGACCGCCGCGACACGGCGCTATCCATCTGGTGCCAGTTCTTCGAACACCAGGACAACAACTATGCCTACGACTGGCACGACATTGCGGCTTTTGCAGCCGGTGAAAAGGCGCTGATGGCACATTGGAGCCAGACGCTCAGGCTGCCGCTGCATACCGTCGATTACCAACGGCTGGTCGAACAGCCGGAGCAGGTCTTGCACGAACTGGGCGACTTCCTTGGCCTGCCGCAGCAGGAATTGCTGCACGCGCCATCCAAGGCCGACACCGCCATTGCCACTTCCAGCGTCTGGCAGGCACGCCAGCCGGTTTACCGCTCCTCCGTCGCGCGCTGGAGAGCGTATGCGCCCTATATCCCGGAACTGGACCTGTTCGGGTCATAGGAGCTGCGGCCATGGCAGAGCCGACTGATGGCCCCGTGGACGCAATCACGGCGCAGCTGCTGCGCGAATTTGACCGTCGCTCCGCCGCCGCGGGGGCGCCGCTGGCACTGAACGATCTGTGCGACGCACTGGCGGGAGCGGCCCCGCCGTACTGGCGGGCCTGCGCCAACGGCCTGCAACAACGCGGGGCTGCCGTGGTTGCGGTGGCATTGCTGGAGCGTGCGGTGATGCGGATGCCCGCAGAGCCCGCGTTGCGCCTGTACCTGGGGCAGGCCCTGGCCAAGCTCGGAGATCATGCCGCCGCGGAAACGGTGCTGCGCCAAGTGGCGACGCCGGATCGCGAAGAGGCGGTGCTCGATCTGGCGGCGGCCCTGCGGCACCAGGGCAAGCTGAGCCAGGCGGCCGGCACCATGGCCGACCTGCTGCGGCAGCGCCCGGCGGATGCTGAAATCACGCTCGGCCGGCTGCGCTTCATCAACGGCTGCCAGCGGCAACCGCTGGCCGCTGAAATGTGCGAGCGCGAGCTGGCGCGCGGCTTGAGGCACCCGCACCTGCTGGAATTCGCCGGGCGCATGGCGCTTGCCTTGGGGCGTTTCGACGTCGCGCGCCGCCACTACTTCGACGCGCTGGAATCCGGCATCGACCTGAACAGCCACTTCGTGCTGCAGGCCTTGTCCGGCACCCAGCGCTACACCGATGCCGCCCATCCCGACTTCGCGCTGTTCGAGAGCCATCTGGAGCGGCCCGGCTACTCGGCGCTGGCGCAGGCTTCGATCCGCTTCGCACTGGGCAAGGCCTATGACGATGTCGGCAACTTTGCCGCCGCGGCGGCGGCTTTGCGGGCGGGCAACGCGCTGGTACGCGGCACGCTCAGCTGGACCCGCGCCAACTGGAACACCACGGTGCAGCAGCTCATGGCGGCACGCTATCCGGCGCAGCAGCCGGCCGACGGCAGCTTCACCCCGGTGTTCGTCGTCGGCCTGCCGCGCAGTGGCACCACCCTGGTGGCGGATCGCCTCGGGCGCCATCCGCGCCTGCGCAACCGCGGCGAGTTGAACCTGGTCCCCTACCTGGATCGCTGGGTCAGCGGCAGCGGCCAGGCGCAAAACCCGAAGCTGCTGCGCGAAGTATCGCGCTTCGCCTCGGCCCAGCTGGTGCAGGACGATGCCCCGGCGCAGTTCTACCTGGACAAGAATCCGCTCAATTTCCGTTTCCTCAGCCTGATCGCCGCGGTGCTGCCGCAGTCGCGCATCATCTATTGCCGCCGCAACCGGCGTGACAACGCCCTGTCAATCTGGAATCAGTTCTTTGCCCGCGGCGACGACAATGGCTATGCCTATGATTTCGCCGACATCGCGGCGTTCGCCGACAGCTGCGAGCAGCTGATGCGGCATTGGAGCCGCAGCCTGCCCTTGCCGCTGCACGAAGTGGAATACGAGAAGCTGATCGAGGCCCCGGAACAGGCTTTCGGCGAATTGGGCCGCTTCCTGGGGCTGGATGATTTCGATCCGCTGGCGGCACCGGCCGCGGGCACCCATGTCATCACCACGTCCAGCGCCTGGCAGGCGCGCCAACCGATCTACAGCCGCTCGATCGAGCGCTGGCGCGCGTATGCGCCTTATGTTCCGGAGTTGGAGGCCCTGCTCTAGGTGTTGAGGTTCGACACGTTGTTCACCGGGATGCGGCTGATGGGCG
>CAYVKA010000035.1:0-12898 GCA_964451925.1 uncultured Nevskia sp.
GTCCCTCGGCCTGGACGGCATGACGCGCCAGCTGGCGCGCCATTGCGCCTGGGTCGGCGAGTCCGGCGGCGCCGTGCGCTTGTCGCTGGAGACGCGCGCCAAGCACCTGCTGACCGAGGAGCGCCGCCTGGCGATCCAGCGCGCGCTCGGCGCGCAGGCTGGACACGAGGCGCCGCTGAGCATCGACATCGGCGCCGCCACCGAGGCGCTGAGCCCGGCCGCGGCGGAGGAAAAACGCATCATCGAGCGGCAGCGCGCCGCCGAGGCCGCCATCGAAGGCGACCCCGAAGTGCGCGCCTTCAGGGAGGCTTTCGGCGCCACCGTGCGGCCGGGCTCGATCCAGCCGGTCGACGGCACCTGATCACACAAGACATCCGGAGAACGTTCCAATGAAAGGCCCCCTCGGACAAATCATGCGCCAGGCGCAGCAGGCGCAGGAAGCGATGAAGCGCGCGCAGGATGAGATCGCCCGCACCGAGATCACCGGCGAGTCCGGCGGCGGCATGGTCAAGATCACTCTCAACGGCAAGCACGAAGCCAAGAAGGTGGAGATCGCCGCCGACGCGCTGCAGGAGTCCAAGGACTTCCTCGAGGACCTGGTTGCCGCCGCCATCAACGACGCTTCGCAGAAGCTCGAGCGCAACGCCTCCGAGAAGATGGCCAAGGTCGCCGGCGGCCTGAACCTGCCGGCCGGCTTCAACCTCGGGGGCTGATGGCCGCGTATTCCCCACGCCTGTCGCGCCTGATCGAAGCGCTGCGCCGCTTGCCCGGCGTGGGGCCGAAGTCGGCGCAGCGCATGGCCTTCCACCTGCTGGACCGCGACCGCACCGGCGCCGAGTACCTGCGCAACACGCTGGCCGAGGCGCTGCAGGGCGTCACGCGCTGCCCCAGCTGCCGCATGTTCTGCGAGGACGGCAAGTGCGCCTATTGCACCGAGGCGCGCGGCGCCAGCGGGCAGATCTGCGTGGTGGAGAGTCCGGCCGACCTGATGGCGATCGACGGCGGAACCTCCTACCGCGGCCGCTACTTCGTGTTGATGGGGCGGCTGTCGCCGCTCGACGGCATCGGCCCGGAACAGCTCGGCCTGGACCTGCTCGGACGCCAGCTCGCCGCCGGCCAGGCGCAGGAAATGATCATCGCCACCAATCCCAGCGTCGAAGGCGAGGCCACGGCCTATTACCTGGCCGAGATGGCGCGCGCCAACGGCGTCAAGGTGACGCGCATCGCCCATGGCGTGCCGATGGGGGGCGAGTTGGAATACGTCGACAGCGGTACGCTGTCGCACGCCTTCTCGGGCCGTACGCTGGTCTGAGGGGCGGCAACGCGCCGGCTGTGCGGCGCCCACGACTGCAGCGGAGTGCACCGATGTCCGAATCGTTCCTGTTCCCGCCGCAGCTGGCCGCCTACTACACCGGGGTCGGCGTGCGCGAGGCGCCCTTGCTGGCGCGGCTGCGCCAGGAGACGGCGCGGCTGCCCGGCGCGCAGATGCAGATCGCCGCCGAGGAGGGGCAGTTCCTCGACTTGCTGATCCGCCTCAGCGGCGCGCGGCGCTGCGTCGAGGTGGGGGTGTATACCGGCTACAGCAGCCTGGTCACCGCGCTGGCGCTGCCGGCGGACGGCCGCCTGCTGGCCTGCGACATCAACCCCGAAACCACCGCCATCGCGCGCCGCTACTGGGCCGAAGCCGGTGTGGCGCAGCGCATCCGCCTGGAGCTGGCGCCGGCCCTGCAGACGCTCGATGCCGAGCTGGCCGCGGCCGGCGAGGGCAGCTACGACTTCGCCTTCATCGACGCCGATAAAACCGGCTACCTCGACTACTACGAGCACTGCCTGCGCCTGCTGCGGCCCGGCGGGCTGATCGCGGTGGACAACACGCTGTGGTCCGGCAGCGTCGCCGATCCGCGCAAGCGCGATGCCGATACCGTGGCGATCCGTGAATTCAACCGGCATGTCCACGCCGACCAGCGCGTCGATTTCTGCCTGGTGCCGATCGCCGACGGCGTCACGCTGGCGCGCAAGCGCTGAGCGCCTGCCAGGATCCCGGCGTACCGGGCGCGCGGCGGAATCCTTATCATGGCCGGGCGCGCATCGGCGCGGACCGGCGGCGCGCTCAGGCCGCCGGTTTCGCGCCGCCCTGGCCGCGCAGCACCCAGCCCAGGCTCAGCACATAACGCGTGCCGGACTCGATGCGCGTCACCGAGTGCTCCGAGCGGTCCGGCCGGAACAGCTTGATGCGCCGGCTGACGAAGATCGGATCCGCGCAGCGGAATTCGCCGCCGCGCCGGGCCGGCCTGAGGATGATGTTCAGCCGGTAGTGGTCGCCGGACTCGACGCGGTCGGTATGCGTGCGGACTTCACTGCCGGCGGGAAAGCGCAGCAGATACAGGTCGAACGGCAGCGGCAGCCAGCCCTGCGCCAGCAGCATGCGCTCGTAGCCGCTGCGCTGCCGCCCGCCGCGCCAGCGGAAGGCGTCGCTCAGGTAAGCGCGCAACGCCGATGCCATTGCGCTTCAGTCCCGGCCGGTACTGGACACCGCCGTGGCCGGACTGTTCAAGCGAGCAGGCCGTCGATTTTCGCCGCGCAGATGAAGTCGTTTTCGGACAGGCCGTCGACCGCGTGCGTCCAGAAAGTGACGGTGGCGGTCTTGTAGCCGAAGCTGACGTCCGGATGGTGGTCTTCGTTGATGAAGATATAGGCGGCGGCGTTGACGAAAGCCAGTGTGCGGAAATAGTTCTTGAACTCGAAGCCGGCCTCGATCTTGTTGCCGCCGTCGATCAGCTTCCAGCGCGGATCGAGCTGCTTGAGCAGCGCCTCGGCCTGCTTCTTGGTCAGCGGCTTGCCGCCGCCTTCGCAGGGAATGCAGCGCTTCTGCGCCAGTTCGCTCATGGGGAATTCCTCCAAAGTGGGATGGCGCTCATTGTACCGGCGGGGACGTGGGCGGGGGTGCGGGTGCCGGCGCGGCGGTCTTCGGCGCCGGCTGCCGCCACAGGCCGCCGGCGCTGAACTGCTCCCAGCCCCAGCGCAGCCAGCCGAGCAGGGCGTTCGCCAGCCACAGCGCCCATAACAGCATCAGCAGCCGGTACAGCCACAGCGGCGCCGAAAGCACCCAGGCCTGCGGCAGCGCTGGGTCGAAGCGGTCCTGGTACCAGTGCAGGCTGTGGCCGGAGGAGCCATTGCCGGCGATCTGCATTTCCGGCTGCCCGAGCAGGCCGGCCGCCACCGCCCGGAACAGCAGGGCCAGCGTCAGCGCGGTCAGCAAGGCCAGCGCCACCTGGGCGATCCTGAAGCGCCGGTTCGACAGTTGCTGGCCGAGGCGGCCGCGCCAGGTCAGCGCCGCGAACCAGGCCACCACCACCGCTGCGGCCCATACCGGCACCTGCGACAAGCCGATGAACAGCAGGGCCCAGTGCCGGCCGCGCAGCGGCGCGATGCGCAGCCGCCCCAGCCCGAAGGCCAGTGCGAACAGCACCGCCAGCACGCCCCAGAACAGCACCGCCGGTCCCAGCCGCGGGCCGCCGGCAGCCAGTACCCAACGGTCTTGCGGCAGTTCCAGGTCGATGCGCGCGTTGGCGCCGGCGGCGCCCAGCTGCAGCGCCGGGGTGCGCAGCAGTGCCGCCATGCCGGCGTCGCTGCGCAAGTCCAGGTGCAGCTGCTGGGCGCCGGGCTGCAGGTTCAGCACCAGGCGGCCGTTTTCGATGCGTGGCGGCTGCGTGCGGCCGTTCAGCGCCAGGCCGATGACGCTGAAGCCGGCGGGCAGCGGCAGCGCATAGGGCCCGCCCTGGCTGGTGCGCAGGTTCAGCTCCAGCGTGTCCTCGCTGGCGTGCTGGCCCGGACTGAGCGCCAGTCGCGCGCCGTCCAGCGTCAGCGTCTGGCCGGGCAGGGACTGCGGACGGCTCAGCTGCAGCTGCAGCGATTCTCCGGGCCAGGGCTGGAAGGTGGGCAACCACCAGCTGTTTTCCTGATGATGCACCGGCGCCAGGCCCTTGAAGCCGGCGTGCCAGATCGGCGCCACGTCGAAGCGCCACACCTCCACCAGGTCGTCGCGCTGCGGCGCCCGCAGTTCCAGGCTGGCGCCCGGCGTCAGGCGCGAGCTCCACTGCGCTTCCGTCTGGCCTGGCGCCAGGCTCAGCTGCACCGCGCCATCCTTGCTGTGCACGTCGGCGCTGGTCACCGCCTCACCGGCCAGCAGCGGAATGCCGGTGTTGACCGCGGTGTACGGCACGCCGAGGCGCTGCACCGTGGTCTGTACCTGCCAGTCCAGGCCCAGGTGCAGGTTGCGCGTCACCACCAGCAGCGGCGGCAGCGCCTGCCCGGCGCCGCCGGCCGCGGCGCCTTTGCCGCCCGACTGGCGCTGCAGCTGCAACGCGCCGGCGGCCTGGCCCTGGTCGTCGACACCGCTGAGCAGCCAGCCCTGCAGCTGTGCGCTGACGCTGTGCGGCTTCAGTGGCAGGGGCAGCTGCAGCTGGCTCAGCCCGGCGACGCTACCGCTCAGCAGCAGCTCGTGCCGGCCGGCGCCGAGCCGCACCCACAAGCCGCCGTCGTCGGCGCGGCGCAGCGCCGCCTCGCTGCCGTCGAGCAGCACGTGCTGCGGCTGCCATACGCCGCCTTGTTCGCCGCCGGCCAGCGTCGGTACCGGCAAGGGCACCGCGGTCGGCGCCTGCGCATCCAGCGTCAGGCGCAGGCTCAGCGTGTCGTCGGCCGCCAGGGTCAGCGCCAGCCGCGGCGCCTGCACGCAGTCCGGCGCGCAGTCCGGCGGCGCCAGCAGGCGCTGGCGCAGCTCTTCCAGCAGGGCCGGCGGCGGCGCTGGCGGTGCTTCGGGCGGCGCCGCGGCTTCGTCGGCGCGCGCCGGCTGTGGCAGGGCGCCGCCGAGCAGCAGGGCCAGCAGCAGTGCCGCGGCGCCAGCGGTCGCGCGCGGCGGCGGGGGCAGGCGTCCCAGCTCGGCGCAGCGTCCCAGCATTGCCGCCAGCAGCACGATGGACAGCACTTCCAGCAGCCGGGTCAGCCATGGTGGCAGCAGCCACAGGCGGAAATCCTGGCCGGCTTCGATCGGGCCGGACCAGCCCAGCTCCGCCGCCCGCCAGCTCCAGCCGGGCAGACCCGGACCGGTCGGTGTGAGCGCGCCGGGGTCGATGCGGCGCACCGATTGTCTGGACAATGCGACGCTGCCCGCCGCGGCGTAGGCCGCAAATTTGGCCTTGGGCGGCGGTGGCGGCATCGCCGCCGGGGCTGCCGCCGCGACATCCGGACGGGCTTCGCCGGAGAGCGGTGCATTGTCGGCGGCCTGCTCCGGTGCCGGCGCGGCTTCCAGCGCGCCGACGACTTCGACCTTTTCCGCATCGCCCTGCTGCATCAGCGACAGCGACGGCAGTGCGGCGACGATCGACTCCTGTTCGAGTTGCGGATGCAGCGCGTTGCGCGCCTGCTGCAAGGCGAAGGGGATGGCCAGCAGCACCACCAGCACCGCCGCCAGCAGGCGGTAGCGGCTCAGCCACAGCGCCAGGCGCCCGTCCTTGAACGAGGCCGGCAATGCGCGCAGCAGCGCTGCTGCAGCCAGCAGATTGAGCCAGGACCAGCGCGGCGCAGCCGGTTCCTGCCAGCTCAGCGCCAGGGTCAGCAGCATCAGCCCGCCCCAGCGCGGTCCGAACAGGCGCAGCGCGGCGATGGCGGCGACCAGCACCGCGAACAGGTCGAGCAGGCTCCAGCGGCCGACCCAGGTCTGCGGCACGTTGTCGACGCCGGAAGCGGCCAGCAGGCGCCAGCCGGGGGGCAGGTTCAGCTCGGTGCTGACGCTCTGGAACTCGTGGTCCCAGCCGCTCACCGGCAGACGTGCGATGACGCCGTCGATGCGGCTGGCGGCGAGCAGGTTGAGCGTGCCGTGGCGCACTTCCACGCCTTGCACGCCGCCGCCGTCGACGCCGCCGAGGCTGGTGATGGGCTGCGGCTCGCCGTCGAGCTGCGCGCTGCCCAGCCGCAGCGGCGGCACGGTGCCCAGGCGCCACTGGTCGTTGAGCTGGCCCTGCAGCGTGTCCTGCACCGTATAGCCACGCCCGTCGAAATCCAGCCACAGCCGCCGCCGCAGGCTGAGGCGGCCGGGCTGCGGCTGCGGGTCGCCGCGCTGCTTCTCGGCGAAATGCAGCGCGTCGCCGGCCTTCAGTGCAAAGGCCGGGTAGGCGCGCCACGGCGGCGGCACCTGCGTCTGCTGCGGGTCCACCGGCGGCGCGCCGCTGACCTCGACGATGCGCAGTTCGTTGTGCGCGGCGAAGGACCACACCTCCTCCTCCGGCCAGGGCCCGGCCAGTTGCGGCAGTGCCAGCTCGGCCACCGGCCCTGGCGCGCGTGCGGTGACGTCGATGTTCCACACGCCGGGGCGCAGCTGCACGCGCAGCATGCCGTCGTCGTCGAGCCGCGCCGGCAACGGCGAGTCGATGCTCAGCGGCCGCATGCCGGCCGGCAGCACCGGGCCGAGCCGCGCCTCGCGCACCTCGCCGGCGGCCTCGACACTGATGTGGGTGGTGACGCGCAGCGGGATGTCGTCGTCCACCAGCCGGTACACCTGCAGGGCGAGGCGGTCGCCCTCCGCGCCCGGCTGCGTGCCGCGGCCGAGCCAGACGCCGTCGGCATCGCGCGCCGGATGGGCGCGCTCGGCGCCGTCGACGCTGAGCGACACCAGGCCCAGGCCCGGCGGCAGCGGCAGCGACTCCGGCAGGTGCGTCCATTCGAACACGCCGGCCAGGGTGTAACTGCCGGCCGGCAGATACAGCGCCGGCTTGTCCTCATGCAGCGCCACCGGCGCCGGCTTGCCGTCCAGGCGCAGGTCCTGCGGCCACAGCCCGGCGCTGCCGGGGAGCGCGGCCCAGCCCGGCGCGTCGAGCCGCAGCTGCAACTCGAAACGGCCGCCGCGCGCGTTCAGGTCCAGGCGCAGCCGCGACGGCCAGTCGCAGTCGCGGCCGCCGGCGTCGTTGTACGGCGTCGGGCAGCCGCGCTGGTCCTGGTCATGCAGCGCCCAGGCGATCCAGGGCTTGAGCGGCGCTGGCACCTGCGACTCCGGCAGCGGCGCCGCGCTACCCCGCGGCACGCACAAGGCCAGCAGTGCCGCCGCGAACAGGGACAGCGCCGACGGTTTACGCATGGTCACTCCTGGTCGATCCGCTTGGTGTTTTCCCGATCAGCCGGCCAGGGCCTGGTCGAGGTCGTCCCTGAGGTCGGCCACGTCCTCGATGCCCACCGACAGCCGGCACAGCGCGTCGGAGATGCCCAGCCGGGCGCGCGCCTCAGCCGGCACGCTGGCATGGGTCATGATCGCCGGGTGCTCGATCAGGCTCTCCACGCCGCCCAGCGATTCGGCCAGCGCGAAGATGCGGCAGCGTTCGAGGAACCGCCTTGAATCTTCAAGCGTGCCCTTCAGCTCGATCGAGATCATGCCGCCGTAGCCCCGCGTCATCTGCCGGCCGGCGAGGGCGTGCTGCGGGTGCGAGGGCAGGCCGGGATAGTGCACCCGGGACACCTTGGGGTGCCGCTCCAGCCACTGCGCCAGCTCCAGCGCGTTCTCGCAATGGCGCTGCATGCGCACCGCCAGCGTTTTCAGGCCGCGCAGCACCAGGAAGGAATCGAACGGGCCGGCCACCGCGCCCACGGCGTTCTGCAGGAACGTCAGGCGCTCGGCCAGTTCGGCGTCGTCGCCCACCACCAGCATGCCGTTGACCACGTCGGAGTGGCCGTTGAGGTACTTGGTGGCCGAGTGCATCACCAGGCCGAAGCCGTGCTCCAGCGGTCGTTGCAGATAGGGGCTGGCGAAGGTGTTGTCGGCGGCGGCGAGCAGCTTGTGCCGGCGCGCGATGGCGGCGATGGCCGCCAGGTCCACCAGCTTGAGCATCGGGTTGGTCGGCGTCTCCACCCAGATCAGGCGCGTCTCCGGGCGGATCGCCGCTTCCACGTTCGCCGGCTCGCGCATGTCGACGTAGCTGAATTTCAGCCCGGCCGACTGCTCGCGCACGCGGGCGAAGAGGCGGTAGGTGCCGCCGTACATGTCGTCGCTGGCGATGACATGCGCGCCGGGCCCGAGCGTGTCGAGCAGCGTGGCGGTGGCCGCCAGGCCGGAGGCGAAAGCGTACCCATGCTTACCACCTTCGAGGTCGGCGACGCAGCGCTCGTAGGCGAAGCGCGTCGGGTTCTGCGTACGCGAGTATTCGTAGCCCTGGTGCACGCCGGGGCTGCTCTGCACATAGGTAGAGGTGGCATAGATCGGCTGCATCACCGCGCCGGTGGTCGGGTCGGGCGACTGGCCGGCGTGGATGGCGCGGGTGGCGAAATGCTGCGGCGTGCTGGTCTTGCTGCCCATGTTCTGGTCCGTTGAAGGTATTGGTTAGTCTAGCCGCTGCGCCGCCCCTGTCATCCGCAGTGCAGCGAAGGATGCGGACTTGGCGCACAAGCGGGTGACGGCTCCGCTCGGCGGCGACACCGCCTGGATGCCCGCTCAGCGTACTAACGGAGCAAGGGGTGAAACGGGGTCAATTCCCCTCGACGCGCTGCACCGCCGGATAGCGGAAGCGGCCGTCCAGCAGTTCTCGCCGCGGCTGGTAGGCGCGCAGGGTCAGGCGGAACGGCCCGACAGGCGCCGGCAGCCAGTTGGCCTGCTGCGCCTGCTCCGGGGCCAGGCGTTGGATCAGGATGTCGAGACTGCCGTCGTCGTTCCTGCGCAGACCCGGCGTGCGGTCGCCGATGGCATAGCGGTGCAGCGGGTTGTCGACGAAGTAGGCGCGGCCGTCGGCTTCGGCCGAATACAGGCTCAGTGACCAGAAGGCATCGGCCGGCACGCCGCCGGGCGGCAGGTGCAGGCGGTAGCGGTGCGCGCCGTCGAAGGCGCGGCCCTGGGCGTCCTTGAAGCCGTTGGCGTACATCGCTTCCTCCTGCGGCAGGGCCAGCAGGCCGAGCAGCGCCACGGCGGCGCGCACGTCGTAATCGGTGCCGAAATTGCCGATGTCGGCCGGCAGGTAGTTCCAGCCCTGCAGCAGGCGGCGCGGGCGCGCCACCGCCCGCGCCAGCAACTTCTGCGCCAGGTGGAAGTCGGCGTTCCAGTCATTCAGCGTGGAGCGATCCGGCGACTGCGTGCCGGGCGCGATGCCGACCTTGGCGATGCGCGCCAGCATCGGCGCATCGTCGGCCGGCGGCGGGTTCTCCGCCAGCGCGCGGTTGACGACTTCGACGAAGTTGGCGGCATTGTCGGGGCGCGGGGCGATGGCCACCAGCGCGTCGGCGCGCGCCGTGCGCGGCGCGCTGAGCCGGAACTGCTCCTGCAGGTCCGCCACCGCCGGCACGTCGTCGGGGCCGTCGACCAGGATGCGCAGCAGCAGCAGCGCGGTGCTGGTCGGCGCATGGATCATCTGCGCGCCGTCGGGCGGCGTTTCACCCTGCCAGCCCGGTCCGGCGATGAGGAAGCTGCCGGCGTGGGTGCCGGTGGTGCGCCGGCCGATGATGCTGAAGTTGTTGGAGTAGGCGTCGAGCAGCGCCACCGAGTAGTAGCGGTCCGCCGTGTCCGGCACCTCCAGCCGCACCGGGCCGGCCGACAGGTCCAGCACCGCCAGCGAGTACAGCGTGTCGTTGTTCGGCATCGTCACCAGGCGGTCGCCGGCGCCGGCCAGCTGGCGCTTGTGGGCGAAGCTGTTGATCGCCACGCGGTGCGGGTTGGCCGCGTCGAACACCGTCATGTAGCGCAGGCGCATCACCTCGTACAGCGGCAGCGCGTAGCGGTAGGCCACGCCGATGGTCCAGGCGGTGCGCGCCTCGCGCGCCAGCGCCACCACCAGCACGCCCAGTACCAGCAGCAGGGCGATGAGAACGGGGTGGCGCGACAGGCGGGAACTGCCGGCCATCCTAGTACCGCGCCCCACCAGTTTGGAAACAAGTCTCGGGCCGCGTTTGACCGCTGGCGGCGCCGGCGCTCCTCACCATGGCGCACACCATGCCTCGTCGCGCCGGCTTGCCAGCGGCCAAACGCGACTCCGATCTTTTGTTCCCAAACTGGTGGGTCACGGTACTAGTATTGGCTTTGCTCTTCACTGACATGTGCGGTCCGATCGCCGGTATGGCGTCTGGTTCCCCCCTGCCACCGCGCCCGGCATGACAGGGTGGAGTCTTGCGCGGTCCCTTCAGCCGATCTGCTGCCGGAGATAGTTCAACAGGTCGATCTTGGTGATCAGCCCGACGAAGCGCCCGCCGTCGGCCACCACCGCGACGTGATCGCGCTGGAAGATCGGCAGCAGGCTGGAGACCGGCGCATCCGGCGCGATGGTCTCGACGTTGTTGACCATGGCCGTGGCCACCGCATCCTTGAAGCGGGCCGGATTGGCGTGCACGTGCAGCAGCAGGTCCGATTCGTCGAGGATGCCGACGACCTTCTCGCCCTGCATCACCGGAATCTGCGACACGTCGAACAGCTTCATGCGGCGGTAAGCCAGCAGCAGGTTGTCGGTCGGCGCCAAGGTCACCGCGCCGCCTTCCTGGTAGCGGCGCACGATCAGGTCGAGCAGGTTGCCCTGCCGTGGCCGGTCGAGCAGGCCCTGCTCGAACATCCAGTAGTCGTTGTACATCTTGGTCAGGTACTTGTTGCCGCTGTCGCAGACCAGGGTCACCACGCGCTTGGGCGCGGTCTGCTCGCGGCAGTAACGCAGCGCAGCCGCCACCAGGGTGCCGGTGGAGGAGCCGCCGAGGATGCCTTCCTTGCGCAGCAGCTCGCGCGCGGTGAAAAAGCTCTCGGCGTCGCTGATCTCGTAAGCCTGGCGGACCCGTGACAGGTCGCAGTTGGGCGGGATGAAGTCCTCGCCGATGCCTTCGATCAGCCAACTGCCGGCTTCCTTCTGGATCTTGCCGGTGCGGACCACGTCGGCCAGGATCGAGCCCTTGGGATCGGCCAGCACCATCTCCACGTGCGGAGCCACGCGGGCGAAGTAGCGCGACAGGCCGGTGAGGGTGCCGCCGGAGCCGACGCCGGCCACCACCGCGTCCAGCATCTGGCCGCTCTGCGCCCAGATCTCCGGTCCGGTGGTCGCCTCATGCGCCAGGGGATTGGCCGGGTTGGCGAACTGGTTGACGTAGAAGCTGTCGGGAATCTCGTGCGACAGGCGTTCGGCGATGTCCTGGTAATAGTCCGGGTGGCCCTTGCCCACGTCGGAGCGGGTCAGGTGGATTTCGGCGCCGAGGGCGCGCAGGTGCAGCACCTTTTCCTGCGCCATCTTGTCCGGAATCACCAGGATCAGGCGGTAGCCTTTCTGCGCCGCCACCAGAGCCAGGCCCAGGCCGGTGTTGCCGGCGGTGGCCTCGATCAGCGTGCCGCCGGGCTTGATCCGGCCCTCGCGTTCCGCCGCTTCGACCATCGACAGGCCGATGCGGTCCTTGATCGACCCGGTGGGGTTCTGGTTTTCCAGCTTGACGAACAGCCGGCACAGGCCGCTGTCCAGGTTCTTCAGTTCGACCAGCGGCGTGTTGCCGATGGTGTTCAGCACGGAGCCGTCGCGCGGCATGAATCCCTCCAGAAAGTTTGTCGGGCTTTGGGCCCGGATGGCGCCAGCCTAGCACGGCAACCGGGGTGGCTCCGGCCGGACAGGGGCCATGTCCGCGGGCTTCCGCGCCGGCCCTTCGGGGTACTGCGCCGCGGTGACCTGCTAGGCTATCCGGGCCATGAATTCCAACCCGACGAATCTGATCTGGGTCGACCTCGAAATGACCGGCCTGGTGCCCGAGCGCCACCGCATTATCGAGATCGCCACGCTGGTCACCGACCAGAACCTCAACGTCCTGGCCGAGGGCCCGGTCATCGCGGTGCAGCAGGCGGAAGCCGAGTTGCAGGCCATGGACGAATGGAACACCACCCAGCATGGCCGTTCCGGGCTCAGCCAGCGGGTGCGCGACAGCCTGATCGGCGAGGCCGAAGCCGAGCGCCGAACGCTGGAATTCCTGCGCCAGTGGGTGCCGTCCGGGCGCTCACCGATGTGCGGCAATTCGATCTGCCAGGACCGCCGCTTCCTGGCCAACTGGATGCCGCAGCTGGAGAAGCATTTCCACTACCGCAATCTCGACGTCAGCACCCTCAAGGAACTGTGCCAGCGCTGGGCGCCCATGGTGGCACGCGGCTACAGTAAGGACTCGCGCCACCTGGCGATGGACGACGTCAAGGATTCGATCGCCGAGCTGCGCTACTACCGCGAGCATTTCCTGAGGATTCCGACCCAGGGCGTTTGATGCGGCGCGGCCGCCACGGCCGCTGCAGCCACGACGGCGCCCGGCGCCGGCTGGTCTCCGGCGCGAAACCGCGCGGCCCTCACCTGCCCGGGTAGAAGACCCCGGGGTTGGCAGCCTCGGCCTCGGCCTTGGCGCGGGCTTCGAAGTCCACCATGCTCAGATTTGGCGCTTCCGCCACGGTATGGCTACCGGACAGGCGGATGCGCAGGCTCAGGTCGGTGCGCGAGTCGGCGTTGCGCAGGGCCTCGTCGAGGGTGATGCGCCCGGCCTTGTACAACGTGTAGAGCGACTGGTCGAAGGTGTACATGCCGCTTTCGTTGCCCTTGCTGATGGCGTCCTTGAGCGCGTTGATGCGCCCTTCGCGGATCAGCTCGGCGATTTGCAGGGTCGACACCATCACCTCGGTGGCCAGTGCCAGCTTGCCGTCGGTGGCGGGGAGCAGGCGCTGCGACACCACGGCCTTGAGATTCAGCGACAGGTCCATCAGCACCTGATTGTGCGATGGCTCCGGAAAGAAATTGACCATGCGGTCGATCGCCTGATCGGCGTTGCTGGCGTGCAGCGTCGACAGGCACAGGTGGCCGGTTTCGGCATAGGCGATGGCGTGGCGGGCGGTCTCCTGGTCGCGGATCTCGCCGATCATGATCACGTCCGGCGCCTCGCG
>CAYVKA010000035.1:12908-47779 GCA_964451925.1 uncultured Nevskia sp.
GTTGCGCAGCGCGTCGCCGAAGCTGCGCGTGTCCACCGCGACTTCGCGCTGGTCGACCAGCGCGCGGCTGTGGCGGAACAGGAATTCGATCGGATCCTCGATGGTCAGGATATGGCCGTCGGCGTTGACCGCCCGGTAGCCGATCATCGCCGCCAGGGAGGTGCTCTTGCCGGAGCCCGCCGCGCCGACGAACAGCACCAGCCCGCGCTTGAGCATGGCGAAGTTGGCGCATTGCGGCGGCAGGCCGAGCTGCTGGAACGAGGGCACATCGGACTTGATCTGGCGGATCACCATGCCGACTTCGCCGCGCTGCTGGAACACGTTGACGCGGAAGCGGCCGACATCGCCGAAGGAGTAGGCCAGGTTGGCTTCCATGGTCTCCTCGAAGGCCGCCTTCTGCCGTTCGTTCATGATGCCGTAGGCCATGTCGCGCACTTCGCCGCGCTTGAGCACCGGCAGGTCTACGGAGTGGCTCACGCCCTCGACCTTGATGCGCGGGGTGGCGCCGCAGGTCAGGAAGACATCCGATGCCCCACGGTCGATCATCAGCTTCAGCATCTGCTGCAGGTCGGGCATGTTCGCGGCTCCAACGGTTGACGATGGCGACACGGCCGGACTCCGGGCCGCGTATGGCGCGCGGAAAGCCGCCATTGACGCGGATTCTGGCTCCCGGCCAGGGTTTGCGCATTGACCTGCATCAAGCATAGCCGGTGTGCGCTGCAGCAAGGAACGCGGCGCGGCTCAGACCGACAGGGCCACGTCCACCCTGCCGCCGCCCAGCTCCGAGCGGCCCAGCGCGATGCTGCCGTCATAGGCGCGCACCATCTCCGCCACCGCCCCCAGCCCGATGCCCTGGCCGGGGGTGAGGCTGTCGGCGCGCACGCCGCGCTGCAGCAGCGTGTCGGCCTCGGCCGGGAAGCCGGGGCCGTCGTCCTCCACGATCAGCTGCAGCTTGCGCTCGGCGTAGAGGGCGCTGACGCGGATGCGCTTGCGGCACCACTTGCCGGCGTTGTCCATCAGGTTGCCGAGCATTTCGTAGAGGTCGCCCTCGTCGGCGCGGGCGCGCAGGCGTTCGTCGATGGCGAAGGTGAATTCGGGCTGCTTGTCGGCGTAGACCTTGCTCAGCGCGCCGGCGATCTTCTCCACCAGCGGCTGCAGCCGCACCGGCTCGGCGAAGGTGCGGCGGCCGGCGGTGGCGGCCTTGCGCAGCTGGTGGTCGGTGATTTCCTGGATGCGGCCGACCGGATCGCGCAGGCGCTCGCGCAGCGCCGCGTCGGCGGCCTTGTCCTCGGCCAGGCCGCGCAGCACCGCCAGCGGCGTTTTCAGGCTGTGCGCCAGGTCGTCGAGCGCGTTGCGGTAGCGCGACTGCTGGTTGCGCTCGCCCTGGATCATGGTATTCAGGCCGGAAGCCAGCGGCATCAGCTCGTCCGGGTAGCTCGATTCGATGCGGGCCTGCTCGCCGCTCTCCACCAGGCGCAGCTCCCGCGCCAGCCGCCGCAGCGGCGCCAGGCCCCAGCGCAGCACCAGCAGCTGAAGCAGCAGCAGCGCGCTGGCGGCGAAGCCCAGGCCGATCCATAACGTGCGGCGAAACACGCCCAGCTGGGTGCGATATGGCGTCTTGTCCTCCAGCACGGCGATGGTATAGCGCCGCGGCTTGGGCGAGGTGAACAGGTGCGAGCCGGTGTCGGCCGCCCAGTTCACGCCGTAGCTGAGCGCGAACTGGTCGTCGAATTCGGTAAACAGGCTGTCGCCGACCTTGGGCGCCTGCAGGTCCGGTACCGGGCTTTCCAGGCTGGCCGAACGCCAGATCACCTTGCCCTTGGCGTCGAAGATCAGCGCCGCCAGCCCGGAGCGCACGCGCCCCAGGCGCGGGTCGAGCTGGGCGTTGGGCGGAATGGTCAGGATGTCGTTTTCGCCGTTCTCGGCGGAGCCCAGCAGGAAGTAGATCAGCGCCTGCATCTTGTCCCGCTGCGCCTGCTGCGCGCTGCTGCGGAAGGCCTGCTCCAGCGCCGCGCCGGACAGCAGCATGAACACCACCAGCACCAGCGTGGCGGCAAGCAGCAGGCGGGCGCGCAGCGATCTCATGCGCGGAGTCTAAGGCTTGGGCGGGCCCGCGGGCGCGAACCGGTCAGGGATTGCGCGGCAGGTCCCAGCGGTAGCCGCTGCCGCGCAGCGTGGTGATCGGGTTGAGCTGCCCCTCCGGATCGAGCTTGGTGCGCAGGCGCCGCACGAACACCTCGATGACGTTGCTGTCGCGCTCCTCGTCCTCGTTGTAGAGGTGCTCGGTCAGCGTGCTCTTCGACACCACCTCGCCGGCGTGCAGCACCAGGTATTCCAGCACCCGGTATTCATAGGCGGTCAGCTCCACCGGCTTGCCGGCCAGGCTGACGTTGCGCGCCGTGGTGTCCAGCGTGATCGGGCCGCACTCCAGCAGCGACTGGCTCCAGCCGCCGCTGCGCCGCACCAGCGCGCGGGCGCGGGCCAGCAGCTCCTCACGGTGGAACGGCTTGACCAGATAGTCGTCGGCGCCGGCCTCCAGACCCTCGACCTTGCTCTGCCAGCCGTCGCGGGCGGTGAGGATCAGGATCGGGAACTTGCGCCCGGCCTTGCGCACCGCCTTGATGATGGCGATGCCGGGGGTCTTGGGCAGGCCCAGGTCCACCACGGCCAGGTCGATGGGGTATTCCAGGGCCATGAACTGGCCCTCGTCGCCGTCGCCGGCGGAGTCGACCGCGTAGCCTTCCTCGCTGAGATATTGGCTGACCTGCGCCCGCAGTTGCGGGTCGTCTTCGATGACCAGTGCGCGCATGGTTAGGAGTATGGGTGGGTTGGAATTGTTGTGGGAGTGCGGCGTGGCCTTACTGGCCGGGAACGTAGACCGAGCGTACCTCGCCGTCCTTGAGCACGCGGACACGGTAGCCGCTTTCGGCCGGGTCCGCGGCCAGCACCCGGCCGCCGCCATTCATCTGCTGCGCCCGGCGGATCGCCTCGTCGCGCGACACCGGGCGCTGCTGCTGGAAGTTCTGCGGCCGCGGCTGCTGCTGCGGCGCGTACATCTGCGGCTGACGCTGCGGCTCCGGCGGGCGGAACTGCTGGCGCGGCGGCGGCGGTGGCGGACGCCGTTCCTCGCGGTGGCCCCAGCCCCCGGCCAGGGCTGGCTGCAAGGCCAGTCCCGCCAGGAGCAGCAGGGTCGCGAGTCGGGTGCGCATGATCGTACTTTAGGCTGTCGGCAGTGCGGATTAATAGCCCGCCGGCGCCACGTTTACATTGACCAGCATCTGCGGGCCCGGATCGTAGCCGAGGTGGGTGCGGTAGACCTGGCCGCCGTAGCGGTAAGTCACGTCATAGCCTGCCAGCTGCTGCTGCACCTGGTAGTCGTTCACCGTGGTGCACTGCTGCTGGTAGCCGACGCGCGCCGGGCTGTTGGCGCTGGCGATGTTGTTGCCGATGCCGGCGCCGACCACCGCGCCGATGCCGGTGGCCCAGGCCTTGCCGGAACCGCCGCCGATGGAGTGGCCGAGCAGGCCGCCGGCCAGGCCGCCGAGCAGCGTGCCGCCGACCGTGGCGCCGCTGTCGCGGTACACCACCTGCTGGTCGTAGCACTGCTGGCGCGGGATCGCCACGTTGACCTGCTGGTACACCGGGGTGCTGTTCAGCACCTCGGCATAGGCCTGGCCGGGGGGCGGGGCATAGCTGCCCGGATAGCCGCCTTCATAGCCGCTTTCGTAGCCATAGGGCTGGGCCAGCGCGGCCGAGCAGGCGCCGAGCGCGCCCGCCGCGACCAGCAACCTGCCGATATTCCGCCCCACCAGACGCTTGTTCATGGATGCTTCTCCGGTCCGCGCACCGCGAGGTGGCGCGCTTCACCGGTCAATCTACGCTGGCAAGCTGAATTGGGGCTGAATTAGGGAGGTCTTTACCTATGTCTTTCCGTGGCTTGCGCCACCGGGCGGAGCCCCGCCGCCGCCCGGCGGGCGACAGGTCTGCCGGCCTTTTCCACAGCTTCCGCTTCACTTGCCGGCGGTGGCGAACTTCTGCAGCTGCTGTGGCGTGAAATAGGCCGGCGACTGCTCCCAGTCGTACTCGATCTGCTGCGGCTCCTCGTTGAACAGGTTGACCGCCACGTAACGGCGCGACTGCAGGTCGTAATGCACCTGCACGCCGTTGACCACCACCGGCACGTTGGCGAAGCTGATGGCGTGGGCCTCGGCGAAGCGCCAGAACTGGTCGCGGTTGTCGTAGATGTCCTCGGCCAGCACCAGCCAGCTGTCCTCGTCGAGGTAGAACACGCGCTTCTTGTAGATGTGGCTGAAGCCGGGCTTCAGCTCCGCCTCCATCACCCAGACGCGGTGCAGCTCGTAGCGCGCCAGGTCCTGGTTGATGTGGCCGCCGTGGACGATGTCCTTGTACTTGAGCTTGTCGCTGTACAGCAGGTAGTCGTTGTAGGGGACCAGCATCTCCTTCTTGCCGATCAGCTTCACCGTGTAGCGGTCGAAGGGGCCGTTGAACATGTCCAGCTGGTCGTGGGTCATCAGACCGTCGAACAGCGGGTTGTCGTAGCCTACCTCGCCGATGCGCCGCACCCGCCCCAGCGCCGGGTTGAACTCCCACACCCCGGTCTGCTCGCTGATGCGGTCGACCGGCACGTGCAGCAGGTCGGCGGTGCCGGCCTTGTTGGGCGGCGCCAGGGTCTTGACCATGGCGTAGAGATTCTGGTTCTTGAGGCTGTCCAGCGTGGTCTTGGGGTTGTTGTAGATGAAGGTGATCTCGCCGTAGGCGCGCTCCAGCACGTAACTGCCGTCCGGCTGCATCTCGGCCGCGTTGGTGTAGCCGCGATAGCCCTTGGTGTTGTAGCGCATGATGTGGTTCCACATCAGCTCGGTGCCGTTCTTGGGGATCGGGAAGGGATAGCCCTGGGCGGCGCAGCAGAAGCCGTAGCCGTTGTCGGTGAGCTCCACCGTGCTGGCGTTCTTCCGGGTGGCGTCGTAGAACCACTGCGGGTAGGCGGCGCTGCGGCGCGTCGGGTAGACCAGCATCTTGTAGTCGGGGAAGGTCTGGAACAAGGCCTTGTAGCCATCAGCCAGCTGCCCGGCGTACTGCTTGTAGTTGGCGGCGGTGATGGTGTACAGCGGCTTGTCCGCCGCAAACGGGTTGTCGCCGCGCTTCATCGGCTGCACCGGCAGGCCGCCATCCCAGGCCGGGATAGTGCCCGCGGCGTTGCCGGCCTTCTCCGCGCCCACCGGGGTCAGCGTGGTGCCGAGCTTGGCCGCCTCGTCCGCGCCGACCTTGGCCAGCGCCGCCAGTGGCAGCAGCAGGGCGCCCAGCAGGAATGCGGTCAGCGTCTGGTTCATCGGTAGTTCCTCTTTTTTTTCGGGAATCGGGAATGGGGAATCGGGAATCGTGGGAAAGCATCGCTTTTTTACGATTCCCGATTCCCCATTCCCGATTCCCGTCTCCCCTATTTGACCAGCAATCCGGTCTTTGATTGCAAGGGGCTGACCAGATGGCACAGCCAGCCGAGCGCCGGCATCATCAGGATGGCGCCGAACAGGTTGGTGGTGAACATGAACAGCAGCAGCAGGCCCATATCGGCCTGGAACTGCAGCCCCGAAAACAGCCAGGTGCCGACGCTGACCATCAGCGCCAGCGAAGTGAAGGTGGTGGCCTTGCCGGCGGCGCGCAGGGCGTGGCGGAAGGCCTCGCGGATGCTGTCGCCCTGGCCCAGGTAGCGGGTCAGGGCGCCCCACAGGTAGATGCCGTCGTCCACGCCGATGCCGACGCCGAAGGCCGCCACCGGCAGCGTGGCGCTCTTCATGCCGATGCCCATCAGCGCCATGAAGCCGTAGGTCAGCAGCGAGCAGCTGACCAGCGGCGCGATGATGCACACCACGCTGGCCCAGGAGCGGAACGAGACCCACACGAATACCAGCAGGGTCAGATGCACCCACAGGATCACCAGGATCTCGCGCGACTCGATCTCCTCGTTGGTCGCCGCCATCACCCCCACGTTGCCCGAGGCCAGCGCGAAATTGGTGCCGCTGCTGAGGTTGTCGAGGTTGTAGCGCTTGACCGCGTCGACGATGCCGGACAGCGTGGCGGCGCGATGGTCGGTGGTGAACACCAGCACCGGCATGGCCGAGCAGTCGGCGTTCTGCAGGCCGGTGCCGGAGGGGATGCGCCCGGTGAGTTGCGACAGGGCCGCCTGGTTGCGCGGCAGCACCGCCCACTTCGGCGAGCCCTCGTTCCACAGGCTGCGCGCCTGCCGCGCCAGCACCGGCAGCGAGATGGCGGAGAGCACCCCGGGCGTGTTCTGCATGTGCCAGGTGAAGCGGTCAACAGTCTCCATCACGCGCCCGTCGAGGCAGCCATAGGGCTTGGCCTGGGCGATCACCTTGAGGATGTCCACGCCGATGGCGAAATTGCCGGCGATCAGCGCCGAGTCGCGGTTGTAGCGGCTGTCCGGCTTCAGCTCCGGCACGCCGGCCTGGGTGTCGCCGATGATCAGCCGTGGGTACATCCAGAAGGCCCAGGCCAGGCTGGCGGCCACCACGCCCAGCGCCAGCAGCGCCCAGCGCGCCTCGGTCAGCGCGGCGACGCGGCGCCACAGCTGGTCGCCCCAGCGGTCGCGCGTGGCCATGCGCTGCTTGAATTTCTCGATATCCGGCAGCCGCACCCAGGTCAGCACGATCGGCAGCATCATCTTGTTGGTGACGATCACCGCCGCCATGCCCAGCGCCGCGTTGATCGCCATCTCGCGCACGATCTCGATGTGGATGAAGGCCAGCGTGGCGAAGCCCAGCACGTTGGTGACGATGGCCACGGTGCCGGGCAGGAACAGGCGGCGGAAGCTGGTCATCGAGGCGTCGAAGGCGTTGACGCCGTGCTCGGATACCTCGTTGCCCCAGGCGTTGATGTACTGCACGCCGTGTGACACGCCGATCGACATGATCAGGAACGGCACCAGGATGGCGAAGGGGTCCAGGCCGAAGCCGCACAGCTGCAGCAGGCCCAGTTCCCACACCACCGCCGTCACTGCCGCCGACAGCGGCAGCAGCGACAGCCGGAACGAGCCGCAGAACAGCCACAGCAGCAGCACCACCAGCAGCATGGCGATGAAGAAGAAACCGATCACCTCGATGCTGGCGTCGGTGACGTCGCCGATCACCTTGGCGAAGCCGATGATGCTCACCGAGTAGTTGGGCGAGTAATCCGGGTTTGGCTGCTGCGACACGCTGACGTCGCGGCCCGCGACCAGGATGGCCTCGCCGTTGTCGTCCTTCTGCGCCGCCTCGAAGGTCTGCCAGCGCAGCTTCCAGCCGTAGTCGGTATAGCCGGTCCAGACCACGTCGCCGGCCTTGTACGGCGGCCGGTCGGCCTTCAGCCGGTACTGGTACTCCACCGGGTTCTGGATGCGCCCGCGCAGCTGGTCCTCCAGCTGCCCGGCGAGGCGGTCGTAGTCCAGCCGGGCGCCGGTGACCGGGTGCCGCTCCAGCAGTGAGGCCACCACCATGGCGCCGCGCTGGTCGAGCGAGACGAAGCGGCCGATCACCGCGTCGGCCTTGCCCACGTGCTCGCGCACCCGGGCGATCATCTCCGGCGTGGGCGCGTAGTTGGCCGGGATCACCGTGCCCAGGTTGATGCCGTCCTCGACGATCTCCAGGTAGGTCAGGTCCGGGGTGAACAGCGAGGTGACATGGGCGCGGTCCACGCCCGGCAGGAAGAAGGTGGCGTCGGTCAGCTTCTTCAGCTTGTCGAGATAATCGGCGTCGTAAATATCCGTTGGACCGGCACCGTTGCCGGTGCCGGCGGCCTTGCCGTCCTTGCGCATCAGCGCCACCGAGATCAGGTTGGCGCCGCCGAAGGCCTGCTCGTACTTCTTGAACACCTTCATGTACGGGTGATCCAGCGGGATCTGCTTCTCGAAGCCGGCATCCGGCCGCAGCTTCAGCGCGTGGAAGCCGAGGAACAGGGTCAGCGCCATCAGCAGGCTGAAAGTCAGCCAGCGCCGCCCGTAAATCAGCGGAATCACCGCCCGTAGTATCCCGTCCGCGGTTATGGGCACCGCGCCTCTCCGAAAAAGTGTTCAGTTGCCGGTAGTTAGTCGCCAGTTAAAGCGGTTTTGTTCAATTCGGCAACTGCTTGCGAAAAACACCGGGCCGTGTCCCGGCGGCAAGGCGCCAGCTGGCGGGGGCGGGGGCCGCGCCCAGCATGGCTTGTGCTTCAGAGCTTGGGAATGCGGATGCGGCTGATCATTAGCGAGCCGGACACGGCGAACATCAGCGCCAGCGGATGCAGCGTGACGCCGAACAGCTTGAGCGCGCCGAACCACAGCCCGTCGCCGATGGCGCCGTGCGAGGTCGCCACCCACAGCACCACCACCAGCAGCAGGGAGGTGGGGATGGGCGTGCCCTCGAAGTATTTGACCTTGCCGGTGCCCTCGGACAGGGATTCGGCGGTGACGTTGTAGCGCGCCAGGCGCGATACGCCGCAGGCGACGAAGTAACCCAGCACCAGCCGGTCGATCAGGCCCTGCATGCCGCAGCCGTAGCCGATCACCGCCGGCACCACGCCGAACGAGATCACGTCGGCAAGGGAGTCCAGCTCGCGCCCCAGGGCCGAGCTTTTCTGGCGCCAGCGGGCGATGCGCCCGTCCAGCACGTCGAACACCAGCGCCGCCACCACCAGGGCGCAGGCGTAGTAGACGTGCATCGGCTCGCCAACCTGCAGGTAGGTCATCATCGAGAACAGGGCGCCCACGCCGCTCACCGCGTTGCCCAGGGTGAACCAGTCGGCCAGGTGGAACTCGCGGATCATCGCGAACGGTTTGGGCGCGGTCATGGTGGCTGGGGCTCTTCTCAGAACTGCGGCAGGGGGGCTTGGCGGGCGTAGGCGCGGAACAGGGTGCGGGCCAGCACACCGAGGATCTGGCGCACCTCGTCCGGTGTCTGATGGCGCAGCGGCAGGATCACCGCCTCGCCCAGCGACATCACGGCCCGGGCGAATTCCTCCAGGTCTCCGCCCAGGTCGAACTGGCCCTGCTCGACGCCGCGGTGCAGCGCCGCCTCGATCACTTTCCACGAGCGCTGCTCGAAGGCGCGCTGCGCGCCGGACAGTTCCTGGGTTTCCGGGCCCGACGGTACCAGCCAGTAGCCGGCCACGCCGTTGAGCACGCGCGGGTCGCCCAGCAGCTTCTCCAGGCCGTGGAACAGGGCCAGCACCGCCCGCGCGCCGTCGATCTCGGCGCTCATCGGCGTGAATATGTACAGGTCGAACAGGGCGTGCAGGCGCTGCAGGCAGTCCAGGTACAGCGCCTCCTTGCCGGTGTAGTGCCAGTACAGCGCGCCCTTGCTCAGGCCGGTGGCGCGGGCGATGTCGCCGATCGAAACGCCGTCGTAGCCGTAGCGGGCGAACAGCTCGAAGGCGCTGTCCTGGATCGCCTTGAGGGTGTCGATCTGCTGGTGGGCGGGCTTACGCGGCATTTGCGATGATGGGCGTCTCGACCGGCAGGAGGCAGCGCGAAGCAGATATGTACGTGCCATCCCAGAACCGCATGGACGACCGCGCGGAGCAATTGGCGTTCATGCGCCAGTATAGCTTTGCCACGCTGGTGACAAGCGATCCCGGCGGCCTGCGCGCCACCCATCTGCCGTTCACGGTGGCGGAGCGGGATGGCGCGCTGCGCCTGCTGGCGCACCTGGCCCGGGCCAATCCGCAGAGCGCGCATGTCGCCGGCGGCGAGGCCCTGGTGATCTTCCAGGGGCCGCATGCCTACATCTCGCCCAGCCTGTACCAGCGCCATCCCAGCGTCCCCACCTGGAACTACGCGGCGGTGCATGCCTACGGCCGCCTCAGGGTCATGGAGGGGGCCGGGGACAAGCTCGGCCTGCTGCGCCAGCTGGTATCCGACCACGACCCGGCCTACCTCGAGCAGCTGGCCAGCCTGCCGGCGGAGTTCCTGGCGCTGAAGCTGGATGGCATTGTCGCCTTCGACATCGCGGTGACGCGGCTGGAGGCACGCTGGAAGTTGAGCCAGGAGCGCACCGCGCAGGAACGGCAGACCATCGCCGGCGCCCTGCAGCGCAGCGCCGACAGCGCCGCGCAGGCGCTCGCGGCGATGACGCCGGGGCAGGCCGGATGAGCGTTTACCAGCCGCTGCGCGCGCTGGCCCGGGAGCTGGTGCTGGCGCGGCGGGTGCTGGTCATCACCGGTGCCGGGCTGTCCGCCGACTCCGGCCTGCCCACCTACCGCGGTGTCGGCGGCCTGTACGACAGCGGCACCACCGTGGACGGTGTCACCATCGAGGAGGCCCTGTCCGGCGACATGCTGCGGACGCGGCCGGAACTGTGCTGGAAATACCTCGCCGAGATCGAGCACGCCTGCCGCGGCCGCAAGCCCAACAGCGGGCACGAGGCGCTGGCGGCGCTGGCGCCGCGCTACCGGCAATTCACCGTGCTGACGCAGAATGTCGACGGCTTCCACCGCCGCGCCGGCAGCGCCGACCTGATCGAAATCCATGGCAACCTGCGCCGCCTGCACTGCGTTTTCTGCCCCTACGAGCAGGAGGTCGAGGACTACGCCGGGCTGGCGATCCCGCCGTCCTGCCCGTACTGCGCCGGCCTGGTGCGGCCGGCGGTGGTGCTGTTCGGCGAGGCGCTGCCGGAACGCGAGTTGCAGCGCCTGCACCGGGTGGTGGAGCAAGGCGTGGACCTGGTGATCAGCATCGGCACCACCAGCGTGTTCCCCTATATCGCCCAGCCGGTGATCGCCGCCGCCCGTAAGGGCATCCCGACGGCTGAGATCAATCCCGGCTCGAGCGAGGTTTCGCATCTGGTGCGCCATCGCATCCGCGAGCGCGCGGCGCCAGCCCTGCAGCAATTGCGCCAGCTGGTGCTGGAGCAGGCGGCGCACGCCGGTTAACCCCGTTGGCGGGCCGGCGACGTTCATATCCAGGCAAGCAGGCACAGGATTCGAGGTGGCCCCATGGTGCAAGCAAAGGAGTAAGGTCTGGAAGCAAGCCTCACGGCCGGACGGCTGGCTGCGGCCGCCGCTCCGAGCGACGAAGACTTGATGATGCAGTACCGGGACGGGACGCTGGCGGCGTTCGAGACGCTGTATCGCCGCCACAAGGATCCCCTGTACCGCTACCTGCTGCGCGGCTGCGCCCGGCCGGATGTGGCAGCGGAGCTGTTCCAGGACGTGTGGGCCAGCCTGATCCGGGTGCGCGGCAGTTACCAGCCGCGGGCCAGGTTCAGCACCTGGCTGTACCGCATGGCGCACAACCGCCTGATCGATCACCTGCGCCAGCTGCCGCGCGCGCCGTTGCCGCTGGAGGATGAGATGATCCCGGCGGCGGCCGAGCACGAGCGGCCCGAGGCCCAGGCCCTGGCGCGGGAGAGCGCTGCGCGCCTGCGCCGGGCCCTGGCCGCCCTGCCGGCGGAGCAGCGCGAAGCATTTCTGCTGCACGAGGAAGCCGGCCTGAGCCTGGAGGAAATCGCCGAAGTGAGTGGAGTGGGACGCGAAACCGTGAAGAGCCGGCTGCGCTACGGCCTGGCCAAGTTGCGCGAGGCGCTGGGCCATGACTGAGCCGACGCCGATGCCGCCCGATGACCGCGAACTGGAGCAGTTCCTGGCGCGGCGCAGCGAACTGTCGCAGCGCTACCGCACCGACGCCGAAGGCGAGGGGGCGCCGCCGGGGCTCGACGCGCCGGTACTGCATCTGGCGCGCGCCGAACTGCAACACCTGCCGCCGCAGCGCTGGCAGCGTTGGGGCCGGCCGCTGGCCCTGGCGGCCTCGGTGGTATTGGTGGTGAGCCTGGCCTGGGTGGCGCAGCAGCGGCCGCTGACGCAGCCCGGGCCTGCCGCGCCTGCATCGATCGAGGCCGGCGCGCCGGCGCTGGGCGTGCCCCGGACGGTGCAGGCCAGGAGCGAGCAGGCCAGGAGCGAGCAGGCGCTGCCGCAGCAGGCGCCGGCATCCGCACCGGCTTCGGAGGCAGCGGCGATGGCCAAGGCGCGCCGGCAAGCGCAGGGCCCTGCGGTACCGCCAGCGCGGGAAAGGCTCGAACAGCAGCCGGCGCGGTTCGCCGCGCCCGCTCCGGCCACACCGGTTGACGGGGCTGCAGCTGTCTACGACCAAGCCCCCGAACGGCGGACCTCCGCCCCCGGCGCGCAGCAGGCGGATGCGGGCGCTGCCGCCGCGATCGCGGCGCCGGCGTCAGTGCCCATGGCGCCGGACATGCCGGCTGCGGCTCCCGCTCCCGCTTCGAACCTGGCCGCCCGCGCGCGAATGGCTGATCCCTGCGCCTCGCTGCCGGCGCGGCCCGCGCCCGGTGGCGATGCCGATGCCGAGTGGCTGGACAGCATCCGCCGCTTGCGCGACGCTTCGGACCTGGCCGGCGCGCGTGTGCAGCTGGCCTGCTTCAGCCGCAGCCATACACCGGATCAGGTGCCGGCGGATCTCAAATCCCTGCTGCCGGGAACGCCCTGAATCCTGGCCCCCGGGCGCGGCAGGCCTTATTCGTTCTTCATCAACTGGTAGCCGAGCGCCGCCGCCAGCGGCCGCGGCGTGAAGCGCACGCTGAACGCGGCCAGCCAGTTGATCCAGCCGATCACCGCGCTGCCGCGCCGTGCCAGCATCCTGCGCACGCCGGCACGGGCCACCTCGGCGCTGCTCATCATGGTTAGGCGGTGGTACCAGGTGGGTTTCTGGCCGGAGACCTGCAGGAATTCGGTGGCGGTCACGCCGGGGGAAATCACCGTGCAGGAGACACCGGTGCCGTGCAGTTCGTGGTTCAGCGCCTCGCCGTAGCTGAGCACGTAGGCCTTGGTGGCGGCGTAGGCGGCATACAGCGGGCTGGGCTGATAGGCGCCGGTAGAGGCGATCTGCATGATGTAGCCGGAGCCGCGCCGCACCATCTCGCGCGCGAACAGGCGGGTGAGCTCGGTCAGCGCCAGCATGTTGAGCTGCAGCATCTGCCGCGTCTTGTTCCAGGGAATCTCCAGGTCACGGCCGAACAGGCCGAAGCCGGCGTTGTTGACCAGTACTTCGATATCCAGGCCCTGCTGCCGCAGCAGATCGTAGAGGGCCTGCGGCGCGCCTTCGGAGCCGAGGTCGAGCGTGACGATGCTGACCTTGACGCCGCGCTGCAGCAGTTCCGCCTGCACCTGCTTGAGCAGGTCCTCGCGCCGCGCCACCAGTACCAGATTGCAACCCAGCCCGGCCAGTTCGCGGGCGAAGTCCACCCCCAGGCCGGAGGAGGCCCCGGTGACCAACGCGGTCTTGCCGCTCAGTGTCGGATTCGCCACTTGCCCTTTCTCCACGTGTGTTTTCGGCTTGCCCGCGGCCAGCCTAGCACGGCATTTTGACAGTGGCCGCCATGCCCGCCGCTGCACTTAACAGAAAAACCTAAGTGACTGTTTCATTGGGCTGGTCCATAATCGGCCGGGGGTTGAACCAGATCCAGAAGCGCTGCTCAGGCGCATATCGCATAGGGTGAGTCATCGATGATTCCGTCGCGCCTGCCGCCGTTCAAGCAACGGCTGCCCGTCACTCGTGCCCGGACCCTGTTCCTGGCTGCTGCGTTGTTCCCGTTGCTGGCCGCGGCGGAAGGGTCGGCGGCGCCGGCCGACCTGCTCACCGTCTACGTCAAGGCGCTCGACGCCAATCCGCAATACCAGGCGGCGGTCGCCGGTTTCCGCGAGGCCGCCGAGGCCAAGCCGCAGGCGCTGGCCAAGCTGCTGCCGCAGGTCGGCGCCGGCGTCGGCGCCGGCGCGCTGGAGCAGGCGGTCAGCGGCCAGTTCTTCAAGGGCATCCTGAACACCGCCAACGCCAGCGGCGACGGCATCAATGTCAATCACCGCGACCAGTTCTACAGCGTTGGCTACGAGGTCGGACTGACCCAGGTGCTATTCGACTGGGGGCTGTTCAAGACTTACGACCAGGCCGAGCTCAAGGTGGGCCAGGCCGGCGTCAAAGTGTACGAGGCGCTCGACGGTCTGCGCCTGCAGATCGCCCAGTCCTATTTCGATGTGCTCAGCGACCAGGACGGCGTGCGCTTCGCCACGGCCGAGAAGGATGCCGTGGGCCAGCTGCTGGACCAGGCCAAGAGCAAGCTGTCCAGCGGCATCGTCACCGACGTCGAAGTGAAGCAGGCGCAGGCCGAGTACGACCTGTCCGATGCGCAGCTGATCGATGCGCGCAACACGCTCGACGTGGACCTGAGCCAGCTGCAATTGCTCACCGGCGGCCAAGTCTATTCCAAGCTCAAGCCGCTGGGCCCGGCGTTCCAGCCGCAGCTGCCGGACCCGGACAAGCTGGACATCTGGCTGGAGCGGGCGCAGACGCAGAACCTGAACCTGCAGGACAAGCACTACGGCACCGAGATCGCGCAGAAGGAAGTGGAGCGGCAGAAGGCCGCGCGCCTGCCGACGCTGGACGCCAGCGCCAAGCGCGCCTACGCCTACGCCGACGGCGGCATCAGCAACGGCATCGCCGCTGGCAACAACCATGCGCTGGACGAAAGCGTCTATCTCAACCTCAAGGTGCCGATCTACACCGGCGGCGCCATCAGCTCCGCCGTGCGCGGCGCCGAGGCCGGCGTCGAACGGGCGCAGTACGAGGAGGCGGCGGCGCGCAATGACGCGCGCCATGGCGCCCAGGTGGCGTTCCTCAACACCACCGCCGGGCTGAGCCACATCAGCGCGCTGCAGCAGGCGGTGCAGTCCGCCGCCGCCGCCGAGGATGCGGCCGAGGTCGGCTACAACGTCGGCACCAAGACCTATTCCGACGTGCTGCTGGCGGTGCGCGGCCGCTACAAGGCCGAGCGCGACTACGCCCAGGCGCGCTATGGCTACATCGTCAATTTCCTCAAGCTGAAGCAGTCGGCCGGGGCGCTGAGCCACACCGACCTGCTGTCCATCAACCGCTGGTTGCAGCAGTAAGCACAAGACTCAGGGATCACCCGAGATGGAAACGCCGCGCCACCCTTATCGCAAGTTCGTCTTCGCCGCCGCCGCCCGCACCGCGGCCGGCTACTACTCGGTCAGCAGCCCGCGGCACGGCCGCCCGTTCCGCCTGGAGCCGGCGGAGTTCGAGCTGGCGCGCCTGTTCGACGGCGATCGCAGCAGCGCCGAGATCCGCCAGAGCGCCGGGCGCCTGAGCGGACGCGAGTTCAGCGCGCCGGAGCTGGAGCAGTTCGCCAACGAGCTGGCGCTCGCCGGGTTGCTGCTGCCCGGCACGCAGGAGCCGCTGCCGGTGCCGCCGCAGAGCGACGAGGAAGCGGCCGCCGCCGGCTGGCTGGGCCAGCGCGCGGCACCGGGCCCGGAAGTGGCGGCGCCTTCCACCGTCGCCGGCTCGCTCAGTGGCGGCGGACGCATGGGCACGCTGACCTCGCTGTGGGGCGCTTTCCGCGGCCAGTCCGATCCGCTCAGCTTCGGCTTCCCGCTGCGGCCGTTCCTGTGGCTGGGCAGCCTGTTCAACTGGGCGCTGTATTCCAGCCTGCTGGTGTGGGGCCTGATCGCGCTGTCCTTTGGCGCGGCGTTCGCGCTGTGGGTCAATCGCGTGGCGGTCGCCGCCGACGTGGCGCAGCTGGTGCACCCGCTGACGTTTACGCTGATGGGGTTGTTCTGCCTGGGCCTGCTCGAATTCGTCGGCGAGGTGGCGCGGGCGGCGGCTGTGCGCAGCGCCACCGGCGTGGTGCCGCGCTTCGGCATCCAGCTCGGCGTCGGCCTGATCCCGTACTTCAAGACCGACACCTCCGGCCCGGCGGAGAGCGTCAACCGCGCCACCCGCATGCGCATCGTCGGCGCCGCGCTGGTGGCGACGCTGACGCTGGAAGTGCTGGCGGTCGGCGCCTGGTTCGCATTCCACCGGCAGCACGGCCTGCTGCCGGTGTTCTTCATCGGCCTGGCCATCGTCGCCATGATCTGGGTTTTCATCCTGGCCAATCCGCTGGCCAAGCGCGACGGCTACCACGTGCTGGCCAACCTGATGCAGGCGCCCGACCTGCGCGAGCAGGCGCTGATGGCCCTGTTCGGCTACCGCAAGCCCTGGCTCGACACGCGCCGCTTGCCGCAGGGCACGTTGTACACCTACGGCGTGCTGTGCCTGGCCTACCTGGCCTGGGTGCTGGTGTGGCTGGTGCTGTTCCCGGGCGAGTGGCTGGCCGGCGGCTGGGGCCCGGCCGGCGTCATCGTGTTCCTGGTGGCGGTGGGCTATTACGCCTACCTGCAGATCAGCCGCTCGCTGTCGCAGCGCGCCACCATCGGCGGCGAGATCGTGGTGGCGCCGCCCAACCGCATCGACTGGCTGGTCATCGGCGCCATCGTTGCGGTGGCCTTGTTCCCCTGGCCGTACGAGCCGAGCGGCGACTTCACCGTGCTGCCCTACAACCGCGCCGACGTGCGCGCGCTGATCGCCGGCGACGTGCGCAAGGTGCTGGTCAAGGAAGGCGACGTGGTCAAGGCCGGTGACGTGGTCGCCGAGCTGGCCGACGACGAGGAGCAGGCGGCGGTGGCGACCAGCAAGGCCGACATCGCCCGGCTCTACGCACAGCTGCAGCTGCTGAAGCTGGGCGCGCGGCCGGAGGAGGTCGAGCTGGCCAGGCAGGAAGTGGCCACGGCGCAGGAGAAGCACGACTACGCCGAAGCCGAAGCCCTGCGCCAGGAAAAGGCGTTCCGGCAGAAGGCGGTGAGCGAGCAGCAATACCAGCACTTCCTGTCCGAGGCGCAGGTCAGCCAGCAGCAGCTGCTCGAAGCCAAGCGCCACTTGGACCTGATCAGCGGCGCCGCGCGCCCGGAAAAGCTGGATGAGGTGCGCGCCGAGATCGCCAGCGCGCAGGCGCAGCTGCAGTATCACACGCAGGAGCTGGAATACACCCGCATCCGCGCGCCGATCGGCGGCCATGTGGTGTCCGGCACGCTGCTGTTCGCAGTGGGCGACTACCTGGAACGTGGCGCGCTGCTGGCGCGCATCCAGGACAGCGACCGCCTGCAGGTGGAGATCCGCCTGCCGGAAAGCGCCATCGGCGAGATCGCCGTGGGTGATCATGCCTGCGCCAAGGCCTGGGGCGTGCCGTTCGAATGCTACGGCGGCACGGTGACGCAGGTCGCGCCGAGCGCCGACATCACGCCCGATGGCCGAGTGGTGCGGGTGCTGATGCAGCTGGACCGGATCGACGGGCGCATCAAGCCGGAAATGACCGGCTACGCCAAGGTCAACGCCGCCACTTATCCGCTGATCGTGGCCTTCACCCGGCCGCTGGTGCGCTTCTTCCTGGTCGAGATCTGGTCTTGGCTCCCCTAGGAGAACTGCCGGGCGTGGTGCCCGGCGAGCCGCCGCGCACGGCCGCACTTGCGGCCGTCGCTGGCGGCGGCCTGCGCGAATGCGATTTCCGTCTGATCAACCAGAGCGGCTTCGGCGACGGTCTCAACAACTACGCGCACAGCATGGCCTGGTTCGAGGGCCGGCTGTATGTCGGCACCACGCGCGGCACCTGGGCCATGACCAAGGTCAACAAGCCGACGCCGGACCTCAAGCCCTGGCCGACCGAGTGCCCGGACGATGTCTACGAGGTCGACCGCCGCGCCGAGATCTGGGCCTACTCCCCGGAGACCGACAGCTGGGTGCGGGTGTTCCAGGCGCCGTACGTCAAGGGCCGCACCAAGCCGGTGGTGCCGCGTTACATCGGCCTGCGCGGCATGACCGTGTTCCAGGGGCCGAGCGATTCCAAGCCCTGCCTGTATGTTTCCACCTGGGCGCCGCAGCAGGCCGAGCCGCCGGACATCCTGCGCTCCGAGGACGGCGTGACCTTCGCCAACGTGCCGCGCCCGCCCTGGGATGTGACGGTGCGCTCGTTCCGCACGCTGCAGGTGTTCCAGGGGCGCGTGCACACCAGCCCCACCGGATCCAGCGGCGGGCAGGGCCAGTCGCAGGAATGCGTCGCCTCCGAGTCCGCGGTGTACTGCACCGACGACATGCAGACCGCGCGCTGGGTGCCGGCCAGCCAGGACGGCTTCGGCGACCCGGGCAATCTCACCGTGTTCGAGATGGCCGAGTTCAACGGCCACCTCTATGCCGGCACCGTCAACGCCGACCAGGGCTTCCAGCTGTGGAAGACCACCGGCGAGGGCGGGCCGCCCTATACCTGGAAGCGCGTGCTGCAGCACGGCGCCTGGCGCGGCCCGCTGAACGAGGTCTGCGGCAGCCTGTGCGTGTTCAAGGGGGCGCTCTACGTCGGTACCGGCATCGTCAACGGCGGCTATCACCGCACATTGCGCATCGGCCCGGCGGCGCCGGAGCTGCTGCGCGTGTGGCCGGACGACAGCTGGGAACTGCTGATGGGTTATTCGCGCCTGACCCCGGACGGGCTCAAGGTGCCGCTGTCCGGCTACTCCGGCGGCTTCGACAACTTCTTCAACGGCTACGTCTGGCGCATGGGCGTGCATGGCGACTGGCTCTACGCCGGCACCATGTCCTGGGCCAACGTCATCCCCTACCTGCATGTCGAGATGTGGCCGGAGGAGATGCTGGTGCTGATGCGCCGCTGGGGCAAGGAGGAGATGGTGCGCCGTTACGGCGGCTGCTCGCTGTACCGCTCGCGCGACGGCGTGCGCTGGGAGCCGGTGACGCGTTCCGGCTTCGGCAACAAGTACAACTGGGGCATCCGCAACATCGTGTCGACGCAGCACGGCCTGTTCGTCGGCACCGCCAATCCCTTCGGTCCCACCGTGGCGATCCGCCGCGACGGGCGCTGGATCTACGTCGACAATCCGCGCGGCGGCTGCGAGGTGTTCCTCGGCCGCGGCCAGGACCAGCGCGCTTGATCCCGGCAGCGCCTTTGCTGGTGCTGTCCGCGCCCGGTGCCGAGGCTTCGCGCGTGGCCGCCATGCTCGGCCGCCATCCCGAGGCCTACGGCCTGCCGGAGCTGAATCTGCATCTGGCGCCGACGCTGGAGGGCCTGCTGTCGGTGTTCCACATCAGCCAGGGCAACGAGCAGGACGGGTTGCTGCGCAGCGTGGCGCAGCTGTACTGCGGCGGTCAGGGCGCGCCCGCCATCGCCGCCGCCCGCGAATGGCTGCGCCGCCGCGGCGATTGGCCCAGCATGGACCTGCTGGACGAACTGGCCCGGCGCCTGGCGCCGCGCCTGCCGGTGCTGGCCGAGAGCGCGCTGGCCTGGCGTCCGCATGACCTGCAGGACTGGCTGGCGCGGGTGCCCGACGTGCGCCTGCTGCAGGTGGTGCGCCATCCGCGCCGGCAATGCGCCGAGGTCGCCGCGCGTCTGCACGGGCCGCTGTTCGTGCCGCCGGATTACAAGGATTACGGCGTCGACCCGGCGGTGATCGATCCGCAGCTGGCCTGGTATCGCGTCAACCGCAATATCGAGCAGGCGGCCGCGGCGCTGCCCGCCGCGCAGTACCGCCGGCTGCCGGTGGAGGATCTGTTCGCGGCCCCGGACGACACTCTGCGCGGCCTGTGCCAATGGCTGGGCCTGCCCTGCGGCGAGAGTGCGCTGGAGCGCATGCTGCATCCCGAGGACAGCCCCTACGCCCGCGTCGGCGGCGCCGAGGCGCCGTATGGCCTGGAGCCGGAGTTCCACGAGGCGCCGGAATTCAGCGGCCGCTTGCGGCCGCGGCTGGGCCTGGAAGGTCCGGCCGAGTGGCGCGGCGACGGCAAGCCGCTGGCCGCCGAGGTGGTCGCGCTGGCGCGCGGCTACGGCTACCGCTGAGCCGCTGCTGCCGCCGCTGCGCAGGGACGAGCAATCCGACGTGTCGCCTCCATCAAAGGTTTCCCCGATGACTGCCGCCAAGAAAACCCCAGCCAAAGCCAAGCCCAAATCCTCCGCCAAAGGCGCCCGCATCGACTGGTCGACCAAGACCGCCCTGGTCACCGGTGCCAATCGCGGCATCGGCCTGGAAACCGCGCGCCAGCTTGGCGCGGCGGGGTGCGCCATCGTGCTGGCCGCGCGTGACCGCAAGCTGGGCGAGGAGGCGGCGCAGCCGCTGCTCGCCGCCGGCCTGCGGGTACGCGTCGAGCCGCTCGACGTGTCCGACGAGGAATCGGTGCACGACTGCGCCCGGCGCCTGAAGAAGGCGCGGGTCGCGGTCGACATCCTGGTCAACAATGCCGGCATCTACGACCGCACGCCCATCCTGGAGCTGCAGACCGAGACCTTCATGCAGGTGTTCCGCACCAATACGCTTGGCGCCTTGTGGTGCAGCCAGGCCTTCATCCCGGGCATGGTCGAGCGGCAGTGGGGGCGGGTGGTGATGGTCAGCTCGGGGCTCGGCACCTTCAGCCGCGGCCTGCTCGGTCATCCCTGCTACGCCATTTCCAAGGCGGCGCTGAATGCGCTGACGGTCAAGCTGGCCCAGGCCGCGCCGGATTGCGTCAAGATCAACGCCGTGCGCCCCGGCTGGGTCAAGACGCGTCTGGCCGGTGACCTGGGGAAGGATTCGGTGGAGACCGGCGCCGGGCGCGTGGTCTACCTGGCGATGCTGCCGGACGATGGCCCCAGCGGTGGCTATTTTCGCGGCAAGCGCAGCAGCCGCTGGTAGTTCAGGGCCGGCGGGGCGCCGGCGGCGCGCTCTTGCGGTACTGGAACAGGCGCGGCGCGATCATGCCGGGCAATTCGGCGGCGCGGTTGCCGGGCTGGAAGCGCAGGCCGGACAGCAGCTTCATCATCCCCCTGGAGGCCGGCGCGCAGGCGCACACGACTCTGGCCGGCGCCGGCGCGTCGGTGATCATGCGCCGGACCAGCGCCGAGGCGGCGCCCTGGCGCCGTGCCTCGGGTGCCACCACCAGGTAGCTCAGCACCACCAGGTATTCGCCCGGCTTGTGCCGATCCGGACTGGTCTCGATCAGCGCTGCGCCGACGGTGCGGCCGCCGAGCCGGGCCACCAGGAAACGCCTGCCGCCGACGCGCCGGGGCAGCAACGCCAGGTTGCGCAGGATCGCGGCGCAGCAGGTTTTCACCATCAGCAGCTGTTCCGCCGGTTGCAGGAAGGCTTCGGAAAAGTGGCGTGCGCGCGCGCCGAGGACGAGGTGGCGGACGAAAAAGAGGATATCGCGGAAGCGTCCCGGCCGGACCCGCATCAAGAGTTGGGCCGTTGTGTCGGCACACAATCCGTTTGTTGACATAAAACTTCCCTGGTTACCGCTTCCCCTGCGCCGCAAGGTTATAGTGTGCAAGCCCGCGCGACGCCCCGATGCTAGTCAATCGCAGCCCCGGCCGGAAGCGCCCCGCAGGGTTTCTTTACACTTCTTGTCACTGGGCGGCGGTGCGCGCAGGCGCACACGCTGCCGGATGGCGGGGCGCCCGGCGCGGCGTCCGGCCGCAGCAGGGCACCGGCGGCATGGCATGGGGCGAAATCCGCAATGACGATGTGGCGGCGTCTGAGGGATTACTGGAGATTGATGCGGCTGCACCAGCCGATCGGGCTGTGGCTGCTGCTGTGGCCGCAGCTGTGGGCGCTGTGGCTCGCCGCCCGCGGCACGCCGCCGTTGGACGTGCTGCTGGCTTTCCTGTTCGGGACGGTGCTGATGCGCTCGGCCCGTTATGCCGCGTCCACTTTCGGCAAGGCGCCGGCGCCGCGTGACGCCGCCGCGGCCGCCGTGCGCGTCAGCTTCTGGGAGGGTCTGCTGCTGTTTGCCGCGCCGTTCGCGTCGGTGCTGGTGATCCTGGGCAAGCTCAACCGCGCCGCGCTGTGGCTGTTCGTGCCGGCCGTGCTGCTCGCCGCCGCCAACCTGGTCAGCGGCCGCTTCTTCGGATTGTCGCGCTCGCACCTGGGCATCGTGTTCTGCCTGGCCATCCCGATGGCCTACGCTGCGGTCCTCGACGTCGTGCCCTGGGAGCAGGCCGGCGTTCTGATGGCTGCCAACCTGTGCTGGGTGCTGGCCTACAACGCCTACAGTGTGGCCGGTGCGCCGAGTCACGCGCTGTACGGCAGCGCCGCCACCGCCGCCATTGAGCCGGGACGGCGCCCGCGCATCGTCGCCGGGCTGCTGCAGTTGGCGGCGATCGCGCTGCTGGCCGTGGTCGGCGTGCAGGCCGAGCGCGGGGTGCTGTTCGGATTGGGCCTGGTGGCAGCGACCGGTTTTGTGCTGTATCAGCAGCGCCTGACGCGCAGCGGCGCCCGCGCCGACTACATCAAGGCCTTTCTCAACAACCACGGTTTCGGCGCGGCGATCTTCATGGGGCTCGTCTGGGACTACACCCTCACCACCTGGATCGCCACCAGCAAGTTCACCTCGCTCAACACCGGCGCAGAGACGACGCTCGCCGACCAGGCCTGCACCGGCCCGCTGAAGGGCGACCTGTCGGCGCAGCTGGCGGTGCGCAACTACGGCTACTGCGTGCAGCGCGACATCACCTACTACACGCCGCCCGACTGGCCGCATCCGATGCAGCTCGACGTATTCACCCCGCAGCGCGACGGACCCAGTCCGGTGGTGCTGCTGCTGCATGGCGGACACTGGCAGTTCGGCCGCCGCCATCTGATGGAGCCGATCGCCACCACGCTGGCGCGCCGCGGCTATGTCGCCGTCACCGTGTCCTACCAGCTGGCGCCGCAGGCGCATTTCCCGGCCCAGCTGCGTGATGCGCAGCAGGCGGCGCTATGGGTGCAGGCGCACGCCGCCCAGTTGCACGCGGACCCGGATCGAATGGGGGTCTGGGGCTTCTCCTCCGGCGCGCATATCGGCGCCATGCTGGCCATGCTTCCACCCCAGGATCCCTGGGGCGCGGCGGTGCCGCACATCGCCGCCGTGGTGGGCGGCGGCACGCCGACCGACCTGGAGCATTTCAACCCGGTGGACGGCATGGCCCTGTTCGGCGTGTCCGCGGCGCAGAACCCGGCCTTGTATCACCACGCTTCGCCGCTGTACCAGGTGTCGGAGCAGGCGCCACCGGTGTTCCTGTACCACGGCGACGAGGATGCCGAGGTGCCGCTGCAGCAGGCGCTGGCGCTGCGCGCCGCGCTGGCCCAGGCCGGCGCGCCGGTGGAGCTGGACGTGATCCGCGGCGTGGGTCACGCCGGCGCCACCGAGGCGGCGATGGACCCGGCCCTGGGCTTTCTCGACCGGGTGCTCAAGCCCTGAGGAGGCCCGGGTGGGTGAGCCTCTTCACCCGGGGCTCATCAGGCGGCGGCTCAGTGGCTGCTATAGCCGCCGTCCACCGGCAGCATGTGGCCGTGGATGAAGGAGGCCTCGTCCGAGCACAGCCACAGCACCGCCTTGACCACTTCCATCGCGGTGCCGGGGCGGCCCACCGGATGCAGGGAGATGAACTTGCGCAGCGCGTCTTCGCCGCGCTTGATCACGTTGAGGCCGAGGCCGGCCTCGATCAGTCCGGGGCACACCGCGTTGACCCGCACGCCCTGGCTGGCGTAACTGATCGCGGCGGACTTGGTCAGGCCGGCGATGCCGTGCTTGGTGGCGGTGTACGAGGCATTGGCGCCGCCGTTGAGGCCGAGGATCGAGCAGTTGTTGACAATGGCGCCGCCGCCCTGCGCCAGCATCATGCGGATCTCGTGCTTCATGCAGCGCCAGGTGCCGCTCAGGTTGACGCGCACGTTGCGCTCCCAGTCCTCCTCGCTGATGTCCGCCAGCGGCACGCCGCCGCCGCCGAGACCGGCGTTGTTGAACGCGGCATCGAGGCGGCCGTACTGCTGCGCCAGCTGCTCGAACAGCGCCGCGACCTGGGCAGCGTCGGCAATATCCGCGCCGAAGGCGTCGGCGACGCCGCCGACGGCGCGTACCGCGTCCACCGTGGCCTGCGCCGCATCGAGGCGCACGTCGCATACCGCCACGCGGTAGCCGTGGCCGGCGAAAGCGGCGGCGGCGACGCTGCCGATGCCGCCGCCGCCGCCGGTGATAAGGATGGTCTTGCGCGGGGTCTCGTTCATCGGCACATTCTCGCCGGATTGGATGTCAGGAAGATGCCGTGGCGGCTTCGGCTGCCGGCCAGGGCAGATCCAGGAACTGCGCCAGCCTGCGGCGCACCGTGGCGGCATGGCTGATGGGGAAGAAGTGCCCGCCCTGCGGGATCAGCTCCAATTCGGCCCGCGGCAGCAGCTGTTGCAGCGCGCGGCAACTCGGCATGCAGCGCGAGTGCTCGCCGTAGAGCAGCAGCAGCGGCATCGGCAGCGCGGCGATCGCCTCCGCTTCCACGCCGGGCTTGACAAATTCGGCGGCGGCACCGCTGCCGTCCAGCAAGGCCAGCCATTGCTTCGCTGCGCGCTGCGCGCCGCGGCCCTCGCCGAAGGGGGTGAAGGCGTCGCGCGCGGTGGACTCGCCACCCTGCAGGCGCCAGCGGGCCAGCACTTCGAGGAACAGCAGGCCGACCTGCTTCTCGTTGTCCCAGTCGTGGCCGGATCGGGCCGCGACCTCGATCTCGAACGGCGACAGGTGCGGGCAGTCCGACAGCTTCTGCTCCGGCTGCAGGCGGTTGACCTTGGTGTCCATGATCACCAGCCTGGACACGCGTTGCGGATGGCGCGCGGCGTATTCCAGCGCCACGCCGCCGCCGTAGCTGTGGCCGGCCAGCACACAGCTGGTGATGCCGAGATGATCGAGCAGGGCGGCGAGGTCGCCGGCCATGGTCGGCGCGTCGTAGCCGGAGGCCGGCACGCCGCTGTAGCCGTGGCCGCGCAGATCGAACAGCGTGACGCGGAAGTGCCGCGACAGCGGCACCGCGTAGTGCAGGAACCAGAACGCGCGGCTGGCCGCCAGGCCGTGCACCAGCACCAGGTCCGGGCCTTCGCCCATCTGCTGGTAGGCGATGTCGACGCCGTTGAGATGAGCTTCAGCCATGGGCCTGCACAGCCCCATTGGTCCGGCATTCGCCGCGATGACGATGGTCGGGACAGTGGCGCCGGTTCAAGACCGGGTCCCCGCCGGCGCGGGGATGGTGTCGAATGAAGCGGCGGCGCCGGGTCTGAAGCGGCGCGGCTTCAAGGCTGCGCGGCCTCAGAGCTGCGCCGCCAGGAAATCCGCGATCTGCCCGATCGACAGGTCATCGACATAGCGCCCGTCCTTCATCAGCAGCTTGTCGAAGGCCACCTTCTTGTGGGTGATGTCCTCCTCGATCGCCACCACCAGCTGGATGATGTCGATCGACTCGAAGCCCAGGTCCGCCAGCAGCGTGGTGCTGCGGTTCATCTGGCCTTCGAACTCGTGGTCCCAGTCCTGGGTGAAGTCTTCGAGCAGGGCGGCGAGCTTGCCCACCAGCTGTTCGCTGGTGAGCCTGCCGGCTGGAGCGGTGGATAGGTCGTTGGCCATTTCTTCAGTCTACTCGCTGCGTCATTCCATGTAACCGAGCATCTGCAACTGCTCGATGATCTGCTTCTTCTCGTTGTCGTCCATTTCCTCGGACTTCTCCCGCTCGCCGCCGCGCTGGGTCGGCGCGCCGATGCTGACCGGGTGCTGCGCCAGCCAGGACTCCTCGAAGAAGGTGGCCGCCACCTTGCCCTCGAAATCCGAGGGCGTGGGCAAGCCCAGGCTGTGCAGCAGGGTCGGGGCGACATCGACGATCTTGCGCTTGCCGACCATGCCCTCGGCGCTGATGCCGGCGCCGCAGGCCATGAAGATGCCGTCCGGGTGGTGGGTGCCGATCGGATTGGGGCGCTTGACCACCGCCGGCTTGACGTTGCGGATCGAGACGAAGCCGTTGTCGCGCAGCACCAGGGTCAGGTCGCAGGCGTCCTTCATGTGCGCGCCCTGGAACCAGTCCTCGCGCTTGAGCACGTCGACGATCACCGGCTCGCCGTCCTCGTTACGTAGCTGCTTGAGGTCCTCGATCAGCTTGTCGCGCACGCGGTTGTAGTCCTTCTTCGGGATGCCCGGGTCGCCCGGCTTCTCGGCGACGCGGATGTAGATGCCGTTGGAGGAGGGCGTGCGGCAGTAGGCGACCGTCTGGCTCCAGTCAAGGTTGGCGAAGTCGGAGGCTTCGCGGCGCAGGGCCTGCTCGCTGCCGTCGCTCACCGCCCACTTCAGGTAGCCCAGGTCCTCCAGGTAGCTGTTGATGCGCAACACTTCCACCGTGGCGGTGAAGCCGTGGTCGGAAGCGAAGAACACCTGCGCCTCGGGTCCGGCCAGTTCCACCAGGCGCTTGATGTAGCGGTCGACGTTGCCGAAGTATTCGCGGCACACGCCGCGCACGCGGTTGTACAGCTCGCTGCGCTCGGCCGGAATCAGGTTGGGGTCGAGGAACTGCCAGGCCTGGTGCTGGATCTTGTCGGTGCCGTCGAACATCACGGCCATCAGGTCCGGCTGGTCGTTAGCCAGGATGTATTCGGCGATATGGAACCACTGCTCCTCGCGCGGCAGGTGATAGCGCACCCAGTTCTCCATGTCGGCGTCCGACAGGGTTTCCATGGCCTGCTTTTCCTTGTCGAAATCCCAGGCCAGTTCCTTCGGGTCAAAGCCGGGAATGGCCTGCTTGATGCGCTCGAACAGGCCTTGCGGATGCGAGTTGCGGCGCAGGTGCTTGGCCGGGATGAAGCCCGGCACGATGGCGCCGTTGGTGTCCTTGGGCGGCGGCGCGGTCAGCGGAAAGTTGAGCGCGGCGATCTTCTTGCCGGCGCGCGAGGCGATCGACCAGATCATCTCGGCGTCCACGTCGCGGCTGTCGTACAGCGTCCAGTAGACCTCGCCGCCCTTGTCCTCGGCGCGGATGAAGTCGAACACGCCGTGCTCGCCCGGGCCCTTGCCGGTCATGATGCTGGTCCAGGCCGGCGGCGTCAGCGGGTTGGGCGTGGAGCGCAGCTTGGCGCGCACGCCCTTGGCCATCAGGCTGGCCAGGAACGGCATCGCCACGCCTTCGCCGGGCAGGTCGCGCGTCATCTCGTTGAGCACGGTGAAGGTGCAGCCGTCCATGCCGATGAAGAGGGTCTTGGTGCTCATCTGATGCTTTCGTCCGGTCTGATGGGATTCATTGAATGGCTGGCCATGGTTTCAGGCTCGCGCCTGCAAGGCAGTGGCGCCCGCGCCAGGCTCGATGCGGCACAGGGCGAAGACCTCGGATTCGGCGCTGTGCAGCTCGACCCGGTATTCGGCGCCGCCGTGGCGCAGCCGGACCAGCATCTGGCCGGCGCCGCCACCTTCCACCGTGATGACGTTCCAGTCGCGCGGCCGTGTTTCGGGGCCTGCGCCGGCGGCCTTGGCCGCCGCTTCCTTGGCGCACCACAGCGCCACCGCGGCGTGCTGCCGCTGCGGCGGCGGAAGGCTGTGCAGGTACAGCTGCGCCTCGGCCGGGCTGAAGCCGGCCTTGATCAGGTCCGCGCCGGCCAGCGCCTGCGGCCGCTGGTAGTCCACGCCCAGCTGCGTGCCGGCCGGGGCACAGGCGGCCAGGGCGCCGCGGCCGCTGTGGCTGATCGACAGCACCGGTGGCAGCACGCCGGGCGGCAGGCCCCAGGCGCGCGACACGTAGGGCTGGCCGCCGGGCGCATTGGCGATCTCGATGTCGGCGCTGGCCAGGCGCAGACCATGCTGCTGCGCCAGCCAGTCGCGCACCGCCTCCTTGGCGGCGATGCGGCCCACCAGCCACTCTTCGCGGCGCGGCCCCAGCGCCGGCAGCTCGCGGTAGAACACGCGGCGCTCGTCGGCGTTGAGCACCAGGTTGGCGATCATGCGCTGCCACAGTCCGCCGCCCTGGTCGAGATAACCCTCGGCGAACGGCTGCAGCAGGCGCGCCGCCATGCCGCGCGCCGCCAGCTGCTGCGGCATCCAGTGATCCGACATGAAGCGGGTCACCGGGTCGATGCGGAAGTGGTGCAGGTTGCGGGCGATGGTGAAGGTGCGGCTGCCCCAGTGGGCGGCGCGTATGATCAGGCGGCCCTGCTGGTCGAACACGTCAAAATGCGCTTCGATGCGCACGCCGTCCTTGTGCGTCACGTCGCCGCGGCAGATCAGCGGCGTGCCGGGCGCCGGTGGATCGGCATATTGCGTGTAGTGGCCCACCTGGAACGGGAAGCAGGTCCAGTCCCAGGAATATTTCTCGGTCAGCCAGTAGGCGGCGAGCTGGCCCACGGCGTCGAGCAGCGCGCCATCCATGCGCATCACCGGCCGGGTGGTGAAGGCGAAGTAATCCTCGGTGGGGATCACCTGCATGTCGGCCTCGATCGCCGCTTCCGACCAGCGCCGCAGGTGCTTCACGCCCTGCAGCCGCGGCCCGTGGAACATGCCGTGGCTGTACAGCTCGCCCACCGGGTTGTTGATCGCGCCGCGCTCGCCGGCACCGTGCCAGGGGCGCACCGCCGGCGCCGCCGGGAATGCCGCGGCCAGCGTCACCAGGCCTTCGAACACCGCCACGCCCTGCGCCGGCCCGCGGCCGTCTTCGTGCAGGAACAGGCGCACCATCACCCGCGTCTCGCCGGGCGCGGTGGCGGGCTGCTTCTCGGCGACGACGCGCAGGCGCAGCGGGCCGTCCTCGGCGCCGAGCCAGCGGCTGCCGCGGGTGTTCTCGATGCCGGTCACCTTCAGCGCGGAGCCGGCGAGGCTGGAGGCGGCCTCGGCCAGGATCTCCATGCTCAGCGTGAACGGCATCACGATCAGCGAGCGCAGGCCGGGCTGCTGCGCCGAAGGCGTCGGGCCGATGGCATGGTCGCGCAGGAACAGCTGCGTATCCGGGTTGTAGCTGCACTCCAGCACCAGCCTGTCGCCGCTGCGTTCGACCACGCGGCCGAGCAGCGGATACTGCGCATCGGGCATCTCGCCCGGCGCGCCCGCCGGCGCCTCGGGCGTTGCGCCTGTCGCGGCCGGTGCCAGCCCCAGGCTGGAGAGCACCCGCGACTGGCTGTCGAGGAAATCCTGCATCAGGCTGAAATGGGTTTGCAGCGCCTGCAGCCGCGGGTCGGCCGGCGGCGGCACCGCGGCGGGCGGCGGCGGCGACGGCAGCGGCTGTGCCATCACGGCGGGGGGCGCCGGCACGGACGCGGCGGGCGGCGGCGCGGCGGGACGCTCTAGGCGCACCACCTTGCCGGCACCCGGCTCCGCCGCCGGCAGCGGCTTGTTCCAGCCGTCCGGAATGCGTATGCCGGGCATCTGCAGCTTGAGACGGTATTTCGGACGCGCCGGCAGGCGCGGCACCGCGGCCAGATCGACATCGGCGATGTCGCGATGCGCGTACAGCGCTTCCGGGCGCAGCGCCACGCCGGCGGCGTAAATCTGGGCCAGGGTATGGTGCAGCTGCGCGATGCCGGAACGGCGGCGGCTGTTGCTGGCCACCGCCACCACGTCGTCGCGGTCGCGCAGCGTATCGGAGACGAAGGAGGTGAGGTTGCCGCTCGGTCCCACCTCGACGAACACGCGCACGCCGTCGGCGTAGAGCCGCTCGATGGTTTCGACGAAGCGCACCGGATGGTCCCACTGCGCCGTCGCCAGCTCGCGGATCGCCGCGCTGTCCTGCGGGAACGGCGCGGTGCTGCAGGCGCTGTACAGCTGGGCGCGGCCGGGGCCGAAGTCGAGCTTGCCGTAGTAGGCGCGATAGGCGTCCGCCACCGGCTTGAACTGCGCCGTGTGGTAGGGCCGGCCGAACGGCAATTCGGCGCACACCGCGCCCTCGGCCGCCAGCTGCTCGCGCAGCGTGTGCGCCTGGGCGGCCGCGCCGTACAGCACCAGCTGATTGGGACAGTTGTCCATCGCCAGCAGCATAGGGCAGCTGCCGTCGGCGATGCGCGCCAGCAGTTGCCTGCGCGCCTCCGGACGCAGCGCGCCGATGGTCAGCAGGGTGCCCTGGGCGATCTGCCCGGCATCGTCGAGCTTGTGGAAGATGCGGTTCAGCTCGCTGACCGCTTCGGCAATCTCCTCGCGCCGGGCGAAGCGGCGCACACCGCTGACGGTGATGGCGGTGTTCTCGCCGGTGCTGTGGCCGAGCATGGCGTCGGCGCGCAGGCCCAGCTCGTCGAAGATCGCCTGCAGGCCCATGCTTGCGGCGAACACCAGCTCGGCCGCCACGTCCATGTCGTACAGCTTCTGGTCCAGATCCTTCAGCGTGGCCGCATCCACCGCGGTCGGCGGCGGACTGAGGATCGGCGCGCGCGCCATCGAGCCGCGCTTGCGCGCCGCCTCCTCGACGAAGTCGAACCAGTCGCGCACCTGCGGGAAGTTCATGCACAGGTCGGCCAGCATGTTCGGGTACTGCGAGCCTTCGCCGGGAAACAGGAAGCAGACGCGGCCCGGCGCCAGGCCGTGGCCGTAGTACATGCCGGAACGGGTCTTGAACGGCGCCGCATCGGGGCGCCGCAGCTTGGCGGCGGACTGCTCCAGCTTGGTGGTGAGGTCCTGTACGCTGCCGCAGACCAGCGCCAGGCGGTGCTCGCCCCTGGCCTGCAGGGTGGCAGCCTTGGCCACTTCGGCCAGGCTCGGCGGCGCATTGCCGCGCAGGCGGGTCAGGATGCGCTCGGCCGAATCCGCCAGCGCGGCGGCGCTGTCGGCGGCAAACACCACCAGCTCGGAGCCGCTCGGTGCGTGCAGCACCGACACCTGGCTGCGCAGCGGCCGGCGGTACTCCTCGAGGATGACGTGGGCGTTGATGCCGCCGAAGCCGAAGGCGTTGACGCCGGCGCGGCGCGGGTGCTCGGCGCCGTGGATCCAGGGGCGCGCTTCGTTGTTGATGTAGAACGGCGTGCGTTCCAGCTCCAGGTCCGGATCAGGCTCGTCGCACAGCGTCGGCGGCAGGATCTTGTGATGCAGCGCCAGCGCCGCCTTGATCATCGCCGCCGAGCCGGCCGCCGGCAGGCAGTGGCTGATCATCGATTTGACCGTGCCGATGGCGATGTCCGGCAGCTTGCCGCTGCGCGGCCCGAACAGGGTGGTGAGGGACTGAATCTCGGTGCGGTCGCCGACCGCGGTGCCGGTGCCGTGCGCCTCGATCAGGCCGATGGTGGCCGGGTCGATGCCGCTGCTTTCGTAGGCGCGCTTCAACGCCAGCACTTCGCCTTCCAGGCGCGGCGTCAGCAGGCCCTTGGCCTTGCCGTCGGAGGCGATGCCGACGCCCTTGATCACGGCGTAGATGCGGTCGCCGTCGCGTTCGGCGTCTTCCAGGCGCTTCAGCGCCATCACGCCGACGCCTTCACCCAGCAGCGTGCCGTTGGCGCCTTTCTGGAACGGCCGGATCTTGCCATGCGACAGCGCCTGGATCTGGCAGAACTGGATGTACAGCTGCGGCGGCGTTTGCGCGTGCACGCCGCCGGTGAGCATCAGGTCGCAGCGGCCGGAGACCAGCTCCTGCACCGCCTGGTTGACGGCGATCAGCGAGGAGGCGCAGGCGGCGTCAACGATGTAGTTCGGCCCCATCAGGTCGAGGCGGTTGGCGATCATGCCGGTGATGACGTTGGGCGTCAGCGGTCCGACCATCTCGCCGCTGTACGGCGGCAGCTGCTTCTTGAAGGCGGCGCGCAGCGCCTCCAGTTCGTCATCCTTCAGGTCCGGCCGCACCTTGCGCACGATGTCCATGGCCTGGTCCATGAACATGCCGTGGAACAGCACGTTGGCCTGGCCGCGGTTGGAATAGGTGCCGCGGCCGAGCACGATGCCGGCGCGCTCGCGGTTGAACGGCGCCTGCAGGTAGCCGGCGTCGGCCAGCGCATCGCGCGCGTGCTTGAGGGCGATCAGATGGTCGGGGTCGCCGCCGTCGGCCATGCTCGGCATCACGCCGAACTCGGCCGGATCGACTTCCGCCAGCTCGCGCAGGAAGCCGCCCATGGTGGTGTAGATGCGGTCGTTGCGCTTGGCGCAGTTGGCCACGTCCACGTACGGGCCGGCCCATTCGGCGTCGGCCTCGGCCACCGCGTCGACCTTGTCGAGGATGTTCTGCCAGTAGGCGCGCACGTCGCGCGCGCCGGCATAGCAGCCGGCGAGGCCGATGATGGCGATATCCAGCGTCTTGCTCACGCGATCAGGCCCGCCGCCATCGCCGCCGCGCCGGGCGACAGCCGGTTCAGCGCGGCGCTCATGGTGCTCTCGCCGTCGACGATCATCACCCGCACATTGCCGGAAGCGTCGATGATCTGCGCGTCATAGATCAGCGTGTACTCGTTCGGCGAGGGCTTCAGGCGCATGGCCAGCGACAGCGGGCCATGCAGCGGCGCCACGCCGAAGCGCGTCACCTGGCCGAAGCGCGCGGGCAGGGCGCCCATGTCGCGGTGCACGCGCGCCCACACCCAGGCCAGCTGCGGCGGGAGGTCGAGCAGGCCCGGGTCGAACAGCCAGCTGGCGTTGTGCGAGGACTCGCCGAGGAAGGCCCGCGGCGTGGACGGCATGACGTCGGCATCGATGCCGGCCGGGCCGATGCCGCTGATGCGTTGCGCCAGGCGGAAGCGCTGGCCGTGGAACAGCAACTCGTTGTAGGCGCGGCTGGCCTCCATCGGCAGCGCGCCGGGCATCGTTTCGATGCGCGCCGCCGGCATCTCCGGCAGCTGCGCCATCAGCACCGCGGTGGCGCGGTAGCATGCGGCTTTGCGATGCGGGTCGAGCAGCTCGATGGTCACCGCCTGCTGGCCCGGCTCGGAGTGGGTCGAGGCGCGGGCGCGGAACATCAGCTCGCGGCCCTGGCCGCCCTCCAGCACGATGCCGTTGAGGGCGCGCACGTCACGCAGCTCCGCCACCTGCCATTCCGGCCAGCCGGCGGCGACGAACTGCGCCATGTACTCGAGCGCGGCGGCGGCCGGCAGCACCGCCTTGCCGTCCATGACGTGATCGGCAAGGTAATGGTCCTCGTCGATGCTGAGCAGGTGGTCCAGGGTCACCGCGCCGCCGGCGCCGATGCGCAGCGGCCGGCGGATCAGCGGCAGCCGGCCCGCCGCATCGCCGCCGCCCATGCCGGCGCCCTCGGGCGTGGCGGCGGCGGGCGCGGCGGCCGGCGCCTGGTGCTGCCAGGGGCCGATGCCGGCCACCAGTTCCACGTCCTTGCGCGAGCCGTAGGCCAGCTCATCGAGGAAGAAGCGGCGGCCGGACGGCACCGGGATCGGCTCCACGCCGCGCGCGCGGAATCCGGCGCGCACCGCGTCGGTGGCCATGCCGGCGTCCCACGGGCCCCAGTTGATCGAGACCACGCGCACGCCAGGCCATTCGCGGTGCAGCTGCCAGGCCAGGCGATTGAGGGTCTCGTTGGCGGCGCCGTAGTCGCCCTGGCCGACGTTGCCGAAACGGCCGGCGACGCTGGTGAAGAAGGCCAGCAGCTTGAGCGAGTCCGGACGCAGGCGGCGGCTCAGCACATAGGCGCTGTCCACCTTGGTGTCGTAGACGCGGTCGAAGGACTCGGCGGTCTTGTCGGCGATACGCTTGTCCTCGATCACGCCGGCGCCGTGCAGTACCGCGTCGATGCGGCCGTACTGGTCGTAGAGCGCGTCGATGGTCGAGGCGAAGGCGCTGGGGTCGCGCACGTCGCAGCTGCGGTATTCGACCTTAGCGCCGGTGGCGGCGAGCCGCGTCAGGTTGGTGCGGATCTCGCGGTCGGCGAGCAGGGCGCGGTACTCGCGCTCCAGTTCGGCCGGCGTCGGCCGGCGGCCGGCGGACAGCGCGGCGTCGAGCAGCGTCTTCTTCAGCGCCGCGCCTTCGCTCAGCGCGGCGGTGGCCGGGTTCTCCACGCCGGGCAGCGGGGTACGTCCGAGCAATACCAGGCGCATGCCGGGGCGCGCCAGTTCCTCGGCGATCTCGGCGGTAATGCCGCGCGCCCCGCCGGTGACCAGGGTGACCCAGTCGCCGTCGGGTTGCAGGTGCGGGGCGAAGGGATGATCGCTGACGCTTTCCGGCATGTGCACGAAGCCGATGCGGCTGGGTTCGGCGGCGCCATTGGCATGCAGGTAGCCGACTTCGGTGCGCGTATCAGCCACCGCCAGTTCGTCGAGCAAGGCGTCGGCGATCTGGTCGGCCTGCGCCGTGTCCTCGAAATCGATCATGCGCGCGCGCAGCTTCGGCCACTCGGCGCTGGCGCAGTTGAACAGGCCCACCGCCGCACCGGCGGCGGCACCGCCGCGTCCCGCGGCATCGCGGCCCAGGCTGCCGCCGAGGCGGCCGACGGCCAGGGCCACCGCGTCACGGCTCGACAGGTCCGGGCCGCACAGCTGCAGCAGGCGGAACAGGGTCTTGGCCTGCGCCGCGGTCTGCGCTTTCCAACCTGGCAGGTCGGGCGCCGCCGCTTGCAGGCCGGCCAGGTGCACGATGCCCTGCACCGGTCCGCTGGCGCGGATGCGCTCCACGGCGGCAGCCAGCGCCTGCGCGTCGGCGCAGGTTTCGGCGGACAGGATCACCGCCTGGCCGCCGACGCCGACGATGCGGTCCGCCAGGCGCTCGGCCACGCCCTCGTGGTCGCTGCTGAGCAGATAGGTGCCGCTGACGGCATGGCGCTGTTGTGATAGCGGCGCCGCCTGCGCCCGCGGCGCGAAGCGCGGAGTGCGGGCCGCGGCCGTCGCCGTTGCCGGCTGAACCGGCGCGCCCGACGCCGCTGACGTCGGTGCCGTGGCTGCGGCGGGCGCCGACGTGGCGGCCAGCGCCATCGCCGCGGCGAGGATGGCATTGAGGCTGCGCGCCTTGGTGAAGCGCTCCATGCCGGACTGCATCGCCTCGGCGGTGGCGGCAGGCAGGGTCTTCTGCAGGGCGCCGAGGATTTCGACCCGCTTGATCGAGTCGATGCCCAGCTCCGCTTCCAGGTCCTGATCCAGACCGAGCATGTCGGTGGGATAGCCGGTGCGCTCGGCGACGATGCCGAGCAATTGCGCCTGCATTCCGGCGCGGTCCAGAGCCGGGACTGCAGCCACCGCCACAGGCGGCATCGGCGCCGCCGCTGCTGCGGCCGGTGCGGCCGCGGGGGCCAACGCCATCGCTGCGTCGAGGATGGCATTGAGGCTGCGCGCCTTGGTGAAGCGCTCCATGCCGGACT
>CAYVKA010000036.1:0-47561 GCA_964451925.1 uncultured Nevskia sp.
CCGGCTCGACTTCGAGGAGTCGCTGTCGCAGGTCGGCGCCTTCGACCGTGCCGCTTACCTGCTGCGTTACCGGATCGCGCTGGCCGACGCCCAGGTGGTGATCCTGTCCGACTACGGCAAGGGCACCCTGGCCGATGCCGCCGAACTGGTGGCCGCGGCGCGCGCCGCCGGCCGCGCCGTGCTGGTCGACCCCAAGGGCAGCGACTGGCGGCCGTACCGTGGCGCCACGCTGATCACCCCGAACCTGTCCGAGCTGGAGGCCGTGGTCGGCCCTTGCCCGGACCAGGCCAGCATCGTCGCCAAGGGCAGCAAGCTGCGCGACGAGCTGGGCCTGGAAGCCCTGCTGGTGACGCGCAGCGAGCAGGGCATGACCCTGCTGCTGCCCGGGCACGAGCCGCTGCACCTGCCGACCGAGGCGCGCGAGGTCTACGACGTCACCGGCGCCGGTGACACCGTCATCGCCACCTTCGGCGCGGCGCTGGCCGCCGGCCATGATTTCGCCCACGCCGCCCGCGTGGCCAACCTCGCCGCCGGCATCGTCGTCGGCAAGCTGGGCACCGCCACCGTCAGCACCGCCGAGCTGGCGCGCGCCGCGCGCCGCGAGCACGAGGACGACAGCGGCGTGCTGGCCGAGGACGCGCTGCTGGAGCGCGTCGCCGCGGCGCGTGCCCAGGGGCAGGTGGTGGTGATGACCAACGGCTGCTTCGACCTGCTGCACGTCGGCCATGTGCGCTACCTGGAAGCGGCGCGCAAGCTCGGCGACGCGCTGATCGTCGCCGTCAACGACGACGATTCGGTGCGGCGCCTGAAAGGTCCGGCCCGCCCGCTCAACCAGGTCGCCGACCGCATGCGCATGCTGGCCGCGCTGAAGTGCGTCGACTGGGTGGTGCCGTTTTCGGAGGACACGCCGCGGCGCCTGGTGGGCAAGGTGCTGCCGGACCTGCTGGTCAAGGGCGGCGACTACAAGCCGCAGGAGGTCGCCGGTTTCGAGGAAGTCACCGCCGCCGGCGGCCAGGTGGTGATCCTCGACTTCTACGCCGGTTATTCCACCACCAGCATCATCGAGCGCGCGCGCTCCTGAAGGGTTTTTTGAAGTCCGTCACAGGCGGCGGGCATTTGCCGCCCGCCGCGTGAACTGCGGCGCAGTACCGCGGCGGCGGGCCTCCTAAAGTCGGCGCGGTCCACAGCCGCTGCGGTGCCCGCAGCCGGGTGACAGGGGAGGTAGAGGGGAGCCATGGAAAGCACGATGCGGTTACCGCCGGCAGGGGCCTTGCCGTGACACGACTGAGCGAAGCGGTGCTGGCCGGCGCCACCATTGCCCTGCTGTTGTACGCCGCCATGACGGCGGCCAGGAACATGGCGGGCACGCTGCAGGAGCCGATGGATGCCGGGGTCGCCGCCACCCCGGCCAGGCCGGTGCTGGCCTCCCGGCAGCAGCACCGCGACGATTTCCTGCAACTGGCGCGGCGCGACGATTAGGCAGGCCCCATAGGCAAACCCCGGTCGGTCAGGCCCTGCTCAATCAGGGTGGCCTGAGTGCTCCTGCCGCGGCGCCGGAAAGCGCGGCGTCCCGGCCTGGTGTTCGATGCGCGCGCCGTTTACCACGCAGGACACCATCTGATAGAAGCCGGCGAGCATCAGCAACTCGATCAGTTGCGCCTCGCTGAACGCGGCGCGCAGTTCCGACCACAGCGCGTCGTCGACATCGTGCCGCTGCGCCAGCGCATCGCACAGGCGGATCAGCAGCATTTCCTCGCCGCTCCATCCGCCGGCCGCGGCCTCGTCCCGCGCCGTGGCCGCGACCTGCTGCGGCGTGAACTGCGCCTTGGCGCCGTACGCGGCGACATGCACGCCCCATTCGTACTCTGCGTTGCACTGCGCACAGGTGCGCAGGATCACCAGTTCGCGCTGACGCAGGCTGATGCTGCCCTTGTCGAGCAGGCCGCCCGCCACCATGCGCGATAGCACGCGCGGATTGTGCGCCACGGTGCGGAAGATGTTCAGCGGCGGCAGGCCGCGCATGACGCGGTCGAAATCCTGCTGCAGGGATTCGGCATAGGGCGGATCGACCAGGGGAATGCGCGGTGCGGACATGACGGGCTCCTGTGCTACTATAATCGAAGCATAGTGCTTCTGAATTGGTAGCGCAAGACATGGTCACGAAGAAGGCAAGCGCAACCCGGCCGCCGCATCCCGGCGCGCGCGTGCGCGGCTCCACCAGCGGCCGCCCGGTGATGGCCCTGCTCGACCTGCTTGGCCGCCGCTGGACCCTGCGCGTGGTGTGGGAATTGCGCGACGGCCCCCTGGTGTTCCGCGAGCTGCAGTCCCGCTGCGGTATTTCGCCCTCCGTGCTCAATACCCGCCTGGCCGAACTGCGCCAGGCGCGCCTGCTGCAAGCCGGGGAGGATGGCTACGCCCTCACGGCCGAAGGCCGCGAGCTGTTCGAGCTGTTCAGCCCGATCAGCCGCTGGGCGGAGCGCTGGGCCGGCAGCCTGAGGGACGCCGAGCGGAAGCGATGACGACGGCGGCCGCGCCGGGCTGCTGATCCGCGCTAGGCGCGGCGTCCCGGGGTTTCCGCTTGCGCCGGCGCCACGTCGGCCTTCGGCTCGCGGTACAGCGTGCCGAGCAGCCGGTCGGCGATCGGGTAGGTGATGTTGAAGTTGTAGTGCGACATCAGCGTGTGGTCGTGGTGCAGCGTGTGGTGCCGCCGCAGCAGCGCCACGCCCGGCAGCTGCGCCACCCAGGAGTCCTGCGGCGTGTGGTAGGCGAAGTGCAGCCACTCGTAGTTGAGGAAGTAGCCGACCGCGGTGAGGGCGAACAGCCAGCCGATGTTGGGCGTGGTCAGCAGCGCCAGCGGAATGCCCACCGGAATGGCGAAGCCGCCGAAGAAGAACAGCAGCAGCACCGGCGGGAACAGCACGGCCTTGAAGTCCCGCGTGCCGTCGAAGGCCATGTGCTGCGGCGTGAAGAAGCGGTGGTGCTGGCGCGTGTGGCGCTCGAACACCAGGCCCAGCCCGCGCCGCGGGTGGTGCATCGGCCCGCGATGGCCGGCGTGCTCCACCAGGTTGGCGAACAGGAAGGTCACCGGCACCGTCAGCCATTCCCACCAGCGCACCTCGTGCAGGCGGCTGGCGCAGAAGACCAGCGCCGCGATGCAGGCGCCGCTGGTGAAGCACAGATGGGCAATGCCGCTGTAGCGCCGGCCGATATGGCGGCCGCGGTAGTCGTCGCGGAATTCCTGCACCTGCGTCTGGCTCATGACCGTCCCGGCTGCTTTGCTGCACCCATCATAAAACGCCTCAAGAAAGGCCTGAAAGCAGCGCCTCGCTTGCTGCATTGCGGCAGAGGCTTTGTCGCCCGTCACTCGCCGTTCATCCCGCGGAAACGCAATCCGTCCAGTATCCGGATAGCCTGTGTCAAGCCGGTAGCGCACCAACCAAAGCGGAGGGAGTGTAGTGAAATTTGCCCATGTCATCCTGGCGGCCCTGGCTGGCCTGTCCTTCGCGGTACCGGCCACTGCGGCTACCAAGGCCGCGGCGGTGAGCGGCACCATCAATCCGGTCAATGGCATGCTGACCACCAGCGGCAGCCTCAGCTACAGCTTCCCGCAGATCAGCGGCGCCTATATCGCGGTGGCTTCCGGCACCACCGCCTACAGCGCCACGCTCAGCGTCAACGGCGTGTCGCGCAGCTATGTGGTGATGCGGCCGGTGGCGGCCTCCGGCCCGGCGCCGTTGCTGATCCTGCTGCACCCGCTGAACACCTCGCCGGTGCAGACCGCCAACCTGACCAAGGTGACCAACTTCGTCGCCACGCAGAATTTCTGGGTGGTGCTGCCGGCCGCGGTCAATGGCCAGTGGCAGGACGACATCAGCCGCACCGGCAGCGACGACACCAGCTTCATTGCCGCGCTGATCGGCACCCTGGTCAGCCAGGGCGTGGACGCGACGCGCATCTATGCCGCCGGCTATTCGGACGGCGGATTCATGGCCGAACGGCTGGCCTGCGAGATGTCGGACAAGATCGCCGCCTTCGGCATTGACGCCGCCACGGTGATCTCCAATTCGCCCAGCTACTGCAAGCCGGCGGTGCAGCGGCCCAAGCTGTACATCCTCGGCAACAGCGACAACATCGTGCCGTACAACGGCACCCTGGGCCTGGATTCGGCCGCCGCCAGCATGGCCTTCTGGTCCGGCTTGCAGCATTGCGGCGGCACCGTCGGCAGCATGCTGCCGACGCTGGTCAACGACGGCACCACGGTGCAGCTGACCGACTACACCGGCTGCACTGGCGGCGATCTGCGGCTGTACACGGTGGACAACGGCGGCCACGCCTGGCCCAACGGCTACACCCAGGTGGTCGGCAAGACCACGCAGAATCTCGACGCCACCGGCATCATCTGGAGCTTCGCCAGCGCTTACCGGCGTTAGCTCGCAGCGGTCCTGTCCCTCGCCGGCGGATGCCGGCGAGCCCTTGGACCGGAAGGCCCCCTGCCCGCATGCAGGGGGTGGGATGGCGGCATCGGCCAGCTCAGCACTGGCCGATGCCGCGGCCCTTAAAGCAGGATTCTCAAGGGCGCCTGATGCGGCGCCGCGCCCCTACTGGGGCGCCGTCCACTTCTTGATCCAGGCTTCGACGGTGTCGTGCCACTGCAGGCTGTTCTGCGGCTTCATCACCCAGTGGTTCTCGTCGGGGAAGGTCAGGAACTGGCTGGGGATGCCGCGCCGCTGCAGCACGGTGAAGGCGCCGATGCCCTGCTCCAGCGGGATGCGGAAATCGTTGCCGCTATGGATCACCAGCATCGGCACCTTCCACTGCGCCACGTGGTTGACCGGGTTGAAGCGTTCGTAGTTCTCCGGCTTCTGCCACTGCGTGCCCTGGTTCTCCCATTCGTCGAACCATAGCTCTTCGGTGGAGTAGGCCATCATGCGGTTGTCGAACACGCCGTCATGGCCGACCAGGCACTTCCACGGCGCATTCCAGTTGCCGGCGATCCAGTTGATCATATAGCCGCCGTAGCTGGCGCCGAGGGCACAGGCGCGGTCGCCGTCGAGGAAGGCATAGCGGGCCAGCGCCGCGGCCCAGCCTTTCTGCAGGTCTTCCAGCGGGCGGTCGCCCCAGTGCCCGGAGATGGCGTCGGTGAAGGCCTGGCCATAGCCGGTGGAACCGTGGAAGTCGATGGTGACCACGGCGAAGCCGGCGCCGGCGTAGGTCTGCGGGTTCCAGCGGTAGTGGAAGTCGTTGAGCCAGGAGCCCTGCGGGCCGCCGTGGATCAGGAAGGCCACCGGGTATTTCCTGCCGGGCTGGTAGTTGGCCGGCTTGACCACGTAGCCCTGAACCGTGTCGTCGTTCCAGCCCTTGAACTGGAAGAACTCGTAGTCGCCGAAGGCGACGTCCTTCAGCCGCTCGTTGTTGAACGCGGTCAGGCGGCTGGTTTTGCCGTCCTCCAGCCGGAACAGGTCGGCCGGCGATTTCAGCGTGTCGCGGCTGAAGACGATGCTGTCGCCGGCCAGGGTGTAGGCGCTGATGTTGCCTTCGCCCGCCAGCCGGCTGACCTTGCCGCTGTGGATGTCGACGCGGAACAGGGCCCGCTCGCCCTGGTCCTCCGCCAGCGTGTACAGGCTGCGGCCGTCCGGCGACAGGCGGATGGCGCCGGCGGAGCGGTCCCACTGCGGATCGATCTCGCGCCGGCTGCCGCTGGCCAGGTCCAGCTCCATGATGCCGAAGCGGTCGGCCTCGAAGCCCGGGCGCTTCATCGCCAGGTAGTAGAGCCGGGTGCCGTCCTTCGACAGCACCGGCCAGGCGTCCCAGGCCGGGTTGTCCGGCGTCAGGTTGCGCGGCGCGGCGCCGCCGTCGGCGGGCACGGCATAGAGGTCGAAGTTGGTCGACCAGGGCTCGCTGCTGCCGGCGATGCGCGCACCGAAATACACCGTCTTGCCGTCCGGTGAGAAGCAGTATTCGGTCTCGTCGCCGAAGGGCTTGGAAGGAATGTCGCCGTCGATGCCGCGGGTGATCCAGCGCGGTTCGGCGCTGACCGCGCCGCCGGCGTCGAGCTCGGCGATGAACAGCTGCGAGCGGCGGCCGTCGGCCCAGCTGTCCCAATGGCGGATGAACAGCCTGTCGTACAGCGTGCCGCTGGCCTTGTTCGCCGCGCGGTCGTCCAGGCGCTTCTTGGTGCAGGCGAGGTCGGCGCAGTCGGGGAACACGTCGAGGGACAGCGCCAGGCGCCGGCCGTCCGGCGCGATGACGAAATTGTTCACCTCCAGCGGCAGGCTGGTGACCTGGCGCGCCTCGCCCAGCCCGGCATCCAGGCGCCAGACCTGGGTGGTGCCGGAGCGCGACGACAGGAAGTACAGGGTCTTGCCGTCCGGCGACCAGCGCGGCGTGTCGGCGTTGCTGCCCTTGGCGGTGAGGCGCTCGGGCTGGGCATCGCGCTCCTGCAGCGACAGGCGCCAGATGCTGCGCAGGCCCTTGTTGGCGGCCAGGTCGGTCTCGCGCAGGGCGAAGGCCAGGGTCTTGCCGTCGGGCGAGGCCTGCGGATCGGAAACGCGGTCCAGCATCACCAGGTCATGCGCGGTGAAGGGGCGGTTGGCCGGGGTGGCTTCGGCGGTGAAGGTGGTCATGGGCAAGAACAGGGTCAGGGCGGCGGCTAGCCGGGGCAATCTCATGCGGTGCTCCTCGAATGGGGTGCGACACGGCGCGGGGCCGTCGCGAGTGCCGGCATGGTACGGCTTTCGCAATGCACGCCGCTATACTCGGCCCAACCGGCGGGCGCCGCCACGGCCATTGTGGGGGGAGCCGGCAACGCCCGCGCCAATAACGATCTTTGGAGAACATCCTGGTGTCTGCTACCAAGCTGCCTGAGGCGCAACCGCGCTCAGAACTGACCGTCCGCGGCCTGATCCTGGGCGCGCTGATCACTTTCATCTTCACCGCCGCCAACGTCTACTTCGGCCTGCGCGCCGGCCTGACCTTCACCTCGTCGATCCCGGCGGCGGTGATTTCCATGGCCATCCTGCGCCACTTCCGCAACGTCACCATCCAGGAGAACAACGTGGTGCAGACCGTCGCCTCGGCGGCCGGCACCTTGTCCTCCATCATCTTCGTGCTGCCCGGCCTGATCATGGTTGGCTGGTGGAACGGCTTTCCCTACTGGGTATCGTTCTGGATCTGCGCGCTCGGCGGCATCCTCGGCGTGATGTACTCGATCCCGCTGCGCCGCGCGCTGGTCACCAACTCCGACCTGCCGTACCCGGAAGGCGTGGCCTGCGCCGAGGTGCTCAAGGTCGGTGTCGGCGCCGAGGGTGCGGGCGCCGCCGCGGCGGCCGAGGCCGGCCGCGCCGGCCTGCTCACGGTGATCGTCGGCTCGGTGGCTTCGGCGCTGTTCGCGCTGATCGAGGCGACCCAGGTGTTCGCCTCGGATTTCGTCGACTACTTCCGCATCCGCGGCACCAATGCCGTCACCGGCTATGACTTCGGCCTGTCGCTGGCGCTGTTCGGCGTCGGCCATCTGGTCGGCCTGTCGGTCGGCGTCGCCATGCTGGTCGGCTCGCTCATCGTCTGGGGCGGGCTGATGCCCTGGCTGACGGTGGCCCATCCGGCCGCCGGCGCCGCCGCCGACGTGGCGGCGGACGTGTGGCGCCACCAGGCGCGCTTCATCGGCGCCGGCACCATCGGCATCGCCTCGGTGTGGACGCTGATCAAGCTGGTGCGCCCGGTGATCAGCGGCCTGGCCTCGGCCATGGCCGCCTCGCGCGTGCGCAAGGCCGGCCAGGGCGCCAGCCTGCCACGCACCGAGCAGGACATCCCGATCGGCATCGTCGGGCTGATCACGCTGGCCTGCCTGGGGCCGATCGCCTGGCTGCTGCACCACTTCGCCGTCGCCGGCGGCATCGGCGACCATGCCCTGCCGCTGGTGCTGGGCGGGGTGATCTTCGTGGTGGTGATGAGCTTCCTGGTCTCGGCGGTGTGCGGTTACATGGCCGGGCTGATCGGCTCGTCCAACAGCCCGCTGTCAGGCATCGGCATCCTGGCGGTGATCGGCGCGGCGCTGCTGCTGGTGTTCTGGGTCAAGCCGCTGCTCGGCGGCAACGGCGGGCCGGCGCTGGTGGCGTTCGCCCTGTTCGTCACCTCGGTGGTGTTCGCGGTGGCCACCATCGCCAACAACAACCTGCAGGATCTGAAGACCGGCCAGCTGGTCGACGCCACGCCGTGGAAGCAGCAGGCGGCGCTGATCATCGGCGTCATCGCCGGCGCCCTGGTGATTCCGCCCGTGCTGGACCTGCTCAACCAGGCTTACGGCTTCGCCGGTGTGCCCGGCGCCGATCCCAAGAACGCGCTGGCTGCGCCGCAGGCGGCGCTGATCTCGGCCCTGGCCAAGGGCGTGATCGAAGGCCAGCTCGACTGGAGCCTGATCGAGGGCGGCATCGCCATCGGCCTCGGCGTCATCGTGGTCGACGCGCTGCTGGCGCGCAGCGGGCGCCTGCGCATCCCGCCGCTGGCGGTGGGCCTGGGCATGTACCTGCCGCTGGTGGTGACGCTGATGATCGTGGTCGGCGCCATCGTCGGCTGGGCCTACGAGCGGCGCGCCGAGCGCCAGCCCGGGGCCGAAGGCGCCAAGCAGCTCGGCGTGCTGCTGGCCTCCGGCCTGATTGTCGGTGAAAGCCTCATCGGCGTGCTGCTGGCCGCCGTGGTGGTGTTCTTCGGCCATGGCAACACTGCGCCGCTGGCGCTGGTCGGCGACAGCTTCGCCGGGCCGGCGCAGTGGATCGGCATGGCCGCGTTCGCGCTGACCGTGGCCGCCCTGTACCGCTGGCTGGCGCGCCTGCAGCGGGCCTGAGGCGGGCTCAGTTCCCCCCCCGGCGACCGGCCGCCCCCGCCCGGGCGCGGCCGGCGCCCGATCAGGGCTTGACCGGTGTAGCCGACACCGGCGGCGCCGGCATCGAGTCGGGCACGCTGCTCTCACCCGCCGACAGCGGTGGCGGCGGCGTGACCGTGTCGGCCACCAGCCGGTCGATCTCGGCCAGGTCGTTTTCACCCAGCCGCCCGGCATCCTGTTTCAGCGCCAGGAAGCTGTTGAGATAGGTGTAGCGCGACTGGTAGTAGCTCTTCTGCGCGGCGGCCAGCAGCTGCCGCGCGTTGAGCACGTCGATTTCGGTGCGGGTGCCGACCTTGAGGCCGACCAGGGTCGCGTCCAGGCTGGTCTGGTTGGAGATCACCGCCTGCTTGTTGGCCTTGACGCCGGCGATGCCGCTGACCACGCCTTCAAAGTCGTTGCGCGTGTTCTGATCGACGGTGCGGCGCTGCAATTCGTAGAGCGCCTGGCTCTGCTGGTAGCTGGCCGCCGCCTGCCGCACCTGCGAGGTGACCAGGCCGCCCTGGAAGATGTTCCAGGTCAGGGTCAGGGCCACGGAGTCATCCAGCGAGTCGCTGCCGAACTTGGAATGCGAGTCGGAGCGGTTCAGTCCGCCGGTGGCGCCGACCGTGGGCAGGTACTTGCCGCGATAGATCGACACCTGCTTGCGCGCCACCTCGGCGGCGTAGAAGGCGCTCATCAGGTCCGGGTTGTCCTGGCCCGCGGCCTTGCTCCAGTCGGCCGGCACCGCCGGGACGGGCGGCACCAGCGGGATGTCCGGCTGCAGGTTGGCGATGGCGTCCACCGGCTGTCCGATGATCAGGCCGAGCGCACGCTTGGCATTGTCCATCGCGGTGCGGTCGGTGATGACCAGCGCGGTGGCGGTGTCGTACGAGGCCTGGGCGTTGCGCACATCGGTGATGGCGGCCAGGCCGACGTCGAATTTCTTCTGCGCCTGCTCCAGCTGCTGCTTGAACGAGGTTTGCGCGTCGAGGTCGGCGCGCAGCGTGTCCTGGGCGCTGAGCACCGCGAAATAGGCGGCGGCGGTGCGCGTGATCAGGCTCTGCTCGGCCGAGCGGTAGGTGGCTTCGGCCTCGGCCACCTGCTTGTCCGACTGCGCCACGGTCTGGAACGCCGACCAGTCGAAGATCACCTGGGTCAGGTTCAGGGAGTAGTTGCGCGAGCTGTACCACTCCACGTCCCGCGTCGGCGTGCTGCCGGTGGTGTTGATCTGGCTGCCGCCGCTTTGCAGCACGTGCAGGCGGTCGCGCTGCTCGGTGCCCTGCGCGGTGACCTGTGGCAGCAGCGCCGACCAGGCCTGAGGCCGCGCCTCGATGCTGGCGTCGCGCTGGTGCAGGGCTGCCTGGAAGGTCTGGTCCTGCTGCTGCGCCAGGTGATAGGCGTCGAGCAGGCCGTTGGCTCCGGCCATGGTCGGCGCTGAAAACGACAAAGCCCCCAAAATCAGTCGGCGCATGCGATCCCTCGTGGTGTACGTCCCGGTACAAGCCCCGGCCATCCATGACCGGACGGTTGAATTAGCGATAAGCGTCCCTGTGCGGCGGGCTTTGTGACTGTCCCGCCGGCGCTCAGTAACGCGGAATGCCGGGGTCGATGTCCTGTGACCAGGCATCGATCCCCCCGCTTAGATGCGCGACATGGGTAAAACCGTTGCGTTCCAGCAGACGGCCGGCCATTTCGCTGCGCACGCCGTGGTGGCACAGGGCCACGATCGGCTGCGCCGGGTCGAGTTCCGACAGCCGCGCCGGCAGCTCGTTGAGGGGGATGTGCAGCGCCCCTTCGATGCGGGCGATTTCCAGTTCCTCGGGCTGCCGCACGTCAAGCAGGCGCGCCTGGCCCTGGTCGAGCAGGGGCTTGAGTTCTTGCGGGGAGAGATTGCGCATGGGCTTGCCTGGGGGCTTTTCGGGCCTTGCAGAATGGGCCGAAAGCCTAGCATAGCGGGTGGTTAAGCAGGGTTAAGGTTTGTTGGGGAGACGGGAATCGGGAATGGAGAATCGGGAATCGAAAGAAAAGCTTGCAACGATTCCCCATTCCCCATTCCCCATTCCCCATTCCCCATTCCCGTCTCCCGTCACGGCGCCGTCGGATACACCAGCCCGGCCAGTTCGCTGCGGCTGCACACGCCCAGCTTGCGGTAGATGCGATACAGGTGGTTGGCCACGGTGGACGGGGCGATGCCGATGCGCCGCGCCGCCTGCTTGAAGCTCAGGCCGTGGGCCACGGCGTAGACGATCTCGCGCTCGCGCTGGGTCAGGCGGTCCAGCGCCCCGGCCGGCCAGATGAAGACGTAGTTGAAGTCGGCCAGCGGCTCGCAGCGGATGCACAGGCCGTTGACCACCGTGGTCTCGCCCTTCTGCGGCAGCTCGAAGGGCAGGGTGTAGGGCGTGCGCCCGGGGAAGTACTTCTCCAGCATTTCCAGGAAGCGCGGCTGCGCCTCGTGGAACATGCCCTCGCGGTCGATCGCCGCCGCGGCGCTTTCCGCCGGGCGGTCGGTGGGAGTGCGCATCAGGTGCAGGAAGAAGGCGTGCGAGGCGGCGTTGAACAGGTGGAACGTGGCGCGCTGCTGGCGCATGCGGTCCTGCTCGGAGAACACCTGCTTGCGATCCTTGCGGTATAGCGTCAGCAGCGAGTACAGGCCGCTGCGCGGATCCAGGTGCGCGGTGCTGAGGATGCGGCTGATGTCGTAGCGCTTGAAGCACTGCTCGTAGATGTCGGAGCGGAAGAAGCGCGCGTCCGGCATCACGCTGCGCATGTCCACCGGCGCGCCGAGGTTGGCCAGGATGCGCGGTACGATGGGGTTGATGTCGTGCGTGCGCTCCAGCGTGCGCGGGAATTCGTCCGGCAGGCCGACCATGGCCACGGTATGGAACTGCCAGCGCGGCAGCGAGCCGCTGCCCCACAGCGCGCCGTCGAAGCGCACCACCTGCTGCAGCTCGTTGAGCGCCCAGGCGCGGAAGCCTTCCGGAGGCACACTCAGCGCCGAACGGTAGAGGCGGCCGATGTAGCGGTCCACCTCGTCGGTCGGACTGGATGGTTTCAATTCCTGCATGCCTCTCCTCAAACCCGGTTGAAGCGGCAGCGATCCTCCGTGCGGGCCTGCTTCAGACAGGCCGGCAACACGCTGGTTCAATCCCGCTGCTTGCCGTTTCAATGCGCGGGCGCTGAAATTTCCCTGCAATTGCCAGCGGCCGCCGGTGGCGCCGGCCGGCAACATGGCGGCGATCGCGGAAAAAAAGCCCTGCCGGCGGATCGCCCCGGGGGCGGATTTACTATCGCCCCCCTCAATCATTCCCCAGCATACTGCGCCACGCAAGTTGTATCCGCGTAACCCCTCAATCTTTCCGGAGCCGGTGGCATGAAGCCGATTGCGCAGTGGCTGGACGAGTATTCCCTCAGCCACCTCAACCCGGTCAACAAGACTTTGCACTGGATCTGCATCCCGCCGATCGTGTTTTCACTGCTTGGCTTGCTGCGCGCCGTGCCGGCGGGCCCGTTCAACGCCGCCGCCATCGCCGCGCTGCTGGCGCTGGCCTATTACCTGGCGCTGTCATGGCGCCTGGCGCTCGGCGCCGCCGCGGTGCTGGCGCTGCTGTACTGGGGCGCGGACCTGTCGTTTCAGCAGCTGGGCCGGCTGCACCTGCCGGCGATGGTCGCGGTGTTCGTGCTGGCTTGGATCGGCCAGTTCGTCGGCCACCAGGTGGAGGGCGCCAAGCCCTCGTTCTTCAAGGATCTGCAGTTCCTGCTGATCGGGCCGCTGTGGCTGCTGGCTTTCGTCTACCGCCGCCTGCACCTGCCGCTGCAAGCGCCGCGCGCGGCGCGCGCCTAGCCGCCGCCGGCCGGCGGCGCGCACGCAGTTGAACCCGGGGCGCGTTATGCGGTCATATAAGCGCCTCAACGCGACCCCGGAGAAAAAACCGATGCAACAGAAATACCGGAAGGCCATGCTGGCCTCCGCCGGCTTGGCCGTGGCTTTTGCCGCAGCGCTGGCCGCGCTGCCCCAGGCCAGTGCGCAGGAAAGCAGCAATCCGCCGCCGTCGCAGATCGGCGAGCAGCCGGGCGACGCGCCCGCCGCAGCGCCGCCGGTGCAGGGCAGCGCACCGGCCAACCAGCCGGTGCCGCAGAGCGGTGAAGTCGGTCCGCAGACCTACTCGCAGGATGAAACGCTGGACGCCGCCAAGAAGTTCTTCGGCGGCACCACCGAGGGCCTGGCCAAGGCGATCGAGAAGGCCTTCTCCGAGAACGGCAAGCCCAACGCCTACATCACCGGCAGCGAAGGCTCCGGCGCGGTGCTGGTGGGGCTACGCTACGGCGAGGGCACGCTGTACTACAAGGGCGGCGGCTCGATGAAGGTCTACTGGCAGGGCCCCTCGGTCGGCTGGGACTTCGGGGGCAACGCGTCCAAGGTGTTCACGCTGGTCTACAACCTGCACTGGACGCGCGACCTGTTCCAGCGCTTCCCCGGCGTCGACGGCAGCCTCTACCTGGTGGCCGGTGTCGGCCTCAATTACCAGCGCGCCAACAACATCACGCTGGCGCCGATCCGCACCGGCGTCGGGCTGCGCGCCGGCGCCAACGTCGGCTACCTGAGCTATACGGAAAAGAAGACCTGGATACCGTTCTGAGCGGCATGTCGTCCTGACAAGCACCGGGCCTTGCTCGGCTGCGCATCGTGCTTCGCCGGCAAGCCCGGGCACGCCATCCGTGGCGTGCCCGTTCAGCGACGCGCGGACCTGCGGTCCGCAAGCGCGTCGCTGAACCCTTGGCCCGGACTGTTCAAATAAGCGGCTTATTAGTTCAGCGTGGTGTCGGGTCAAGCGCAGCGGACCCGACAGCGGCCGAATGTCGGGTCCGACCTGCACATCGCGTTACTCCAGCGCTTTGGCGCAGCGTTGCAGCAGTTCGTCGATGTCGGCGGCATCGTGGTAGATGCCGAAACCGATGCGCAGGCGGTCCTCGCGGTAGTCGGTGATGACAGCCTGCTTCTGCAGCGCGGCGTGGCAATCAGCCGCGCGCGGATGGCGGAAGCAGAGGAAGTTGCCGCGCGGCAATCCGGCTTGCGGCAGCAGGCGTTCGCGGTTGAGCGCGTCCAGTCGCAGGGCTTCCAGCCCGTGCAGGAAGCGCAGCTGCAGCGTTTCCACATGGCTGTGGATCAGCGCCGGCGTCAGGCGATGCGCGTCGAGCCAGTTCATCACGGCGTTGAAACGGTACAGCCCCACCGGATCGAAGGTGGCGCCCATGAAGCGCTGGCCATCGGCGCCGTAGGGAATGTCCTCCGCGCCCTGGCTCAGCGCGCCGAAGCCGGCGAACCAGCCGGTATTGACGGGCCGCTCGCCGTAGCCGGGCGGGCAGTGCAGATAGGCGCAGCCCTCGCCGGCCATGGCGTACTTGTAGCCGCCGCCGAGATAGAAGGCGCGGCCGGCCACGGCGGCGAGGTCGGTGGGCACCGCCATGAAGCCGTGGTAGCCGTCGATCACCACCAGGGTGCGCGGTTCGGGCACCGCCCGCACCAGTCCGGCCAGGTCCTGCACCAGGAAGCCGCTGTTGAAGAAGCACTGGCTGAAGTAGACCAGGTCGTGCCCGCCGCGTGCCGCGGCCTGGGCGAAGCGCTGGCCGAAACTGTCGAACGGCTCGGTGGCGATGCGCTGCACCTGCGCCATGCCGGCCTGTTCCAGGCGGCGCAGCTGGCGCGAGAAGCTGTGGAACTCGCCGTCGGTGCTGAGCACGCGCACCGGCTGATGCTCGATGCAGGACAGCAGGCGCAGCAGGAATTCATGGGTGTTGCCGGCGAAGCACAGGCTCTGCGGCGCGGGCAGGTTGAGCCGCCGCGCCAGATGGCGCTGCGCCTGTGGCAGCACTTCGCTGAAGATCAGGTCCCACTTGCCGTCGATCAGCTCCGCGGCGTCGAGCCAGGCCTGCTGCTGCGCCTCGAAGCTGATGTCCGGCCAGGGATGGTGGCTGTGCGCCGCCGCGTGCAGCCAGGAGCCGGCGCCGAGGAAGCGCGAGAAATGATGCTTCCACGATGCGCTCATGGCGCCCGCCGGCGCGGCGCGGACCGGTGCGGAAACTGGCGGCTGTCGATGGTCGGCGGCATGGCAGGCGTCGGGCAATGGGATTGCGGCAAATTTACACCCATCACCGGTCGGGCGGGGCACGGTGGCCGGCCGCCTGCGGGCCGGGTTCTTGCATGCCGCAGCGCCGGGTTGATGCGGCGGAGAGGAAGATGGACGCAACGGTACGGATCCGTGAGGCGGCGGCGCCGGACGCCGCGGCGCTGGCCGCGGTCTACGCGCCCTATGTGCGCGACACGGTGATTTCCTTCGAGGCCGTGCCGCCCGACGAGGCGGAGATGCGCCGCCGCCTCGCCGCGGTCGGCGAGCGCCATCCCTGGCTGCTGGCCGAACAGGGCGGGCGCGTGCAGGGCTACGCCTATGCCGGCGAGCACCGCAGCCGCGCCGCCTACCGCTGGGATGTCGATGTCGCCATCTACCTCGCCGCCGATGCGCACCGGCGCGGTCTCGGCCGCCGGCTCTACGCCGCGCTGTTCGGCCTGCTGCGCCGGCAGGGTTACGTCAATGCCTATGCCGGCGTGAGCCTGCCCAACGCGGCCAGCGTCGGGCTGCACGAGGCGCTGGGCTTTGTGCCGGTGGGGGTGTACCGCCAGGTCGGCTACAAGTCCGGCGCCTGGCATGACGTGGGCTGGTGGGCGCTGCGCCTGCAGCCGCCGCCGGCGCAGCCGGACGAGCCAGTGCCGTATCCGCGCCTGGACCGCGCCACGGTGCTGGCCTTGCTGCAGGCCGCCTGAGCCGGCGCCGCGCCCGCGGCAACGCGCGTCGCCGGCCGACTACACTAGCGGATCAAAACCCGGCACGCGGCCGCGCGCATGCGCCGGCCGCGCCGTGCGGCGAACAGCCATTACAACCATTGCAGCGGAGGACCCGATGTTCAAGGAATACGGCAATTACGACGCCACCGGCCTGGCCGGACTGGTGACGGCCGGCGAGGTGAAGCCGGCGGAATTGCTGGAGGCGGCCATCGCCCGCGCCGAGGCGGTCAATCCGCGCCTCAATGCCATCAATATCCCGATGCTGGAAATCGGCCGCGCCCGCGCCGGCGAGGCGCTGGGCGGGCCGTTCGCCGGCGTGCCGTTCCTGATCAAGGACATCGCCCAGGACTACGCCGGCGTGCCGACCACTTCCGGCAGCCGCGCGCTGCGCAACTGGACCCCCGCCGCGCATGCCGAGATCGTCAAGCGCTTCCTCGGCGCCGGCCTGGTGATCTTCGGCAAGACCGCCACCCCCGAGTTCGCCCTCAAGGCGCTGACCGAGACCGAGCTGTGGGGCGCCACGCGCAATCCCTGGGATTTGTCGCGCACCCCCGGCGGCTCCTCCGGCGGCGCGGCGGCCGCGGTGGCCGCCGGCATCGTGCCGATGGCGGGCGCCTCCGACGGCGGCGGCTCGATCCGCATCCCGGCCGCCTACTGCGGGCTGTTCGGTTTGCGTCCCTCGCGCGGGCGCGTGCCGCCGGGGCCGATGCACGGCGAGTTCTGGGATGGAGCCTCCAGCGAGCACGTGCTGACGCGCAGCGTGCGTGACTCGGCGCGCATGCTCGACGCCATCGCCGGCGCCGACATCGGCGCGCCCTTCGTCATCGCCCGGCCGCACCGCTCCTATGCCGAGGAGATCGCGCTGCCGCCGGAGCGCCTGCGCATCGGCTTCTGTACCCGCTCGCCGATCGGCACCCCGGTCGACGCGGCCTGCGTCGAGGCGGTGCGCCAGGCGGCGCGGCTGCTCGAACAGCTGGGCCACCATGTCGAGGAAGCCGAGCCGGAAGTCGATGGCAAGGCCCTGGCGCGCTGCTTCATCAACATGTACTTCGGCCAGGTCGCCGCCAGCATCGACGAGGCCAGGCGCGCCACCGGCGCCGCCGACAGCGACTTCGAGCTCGACACGCGCGCGCTGGGCATGTTCGGCAAGGCGCTCAGCGCCGGCGAGTACGTCTCCAGCCGCAAGCAGTGGAACGACTTCGCGCGCGCGCTGGGCCGTTTCCACCAGAACTACGACCTGTACCTGGTCCCCAGCACGGCGATGCCGCCGTCGCGCATCGGCGAGCTGGCCATGCCGGCGGCGCAGCAGGCGGCGCTGAAGCTGATCCTGCGCCTGGGCGTGGGCAAGCTGCTGCTCAACAGCGGCATTGTCAGGCAGCTGGTGGACGAGAGCCTCAAGCGCGTGCCGTTCACGCAGCTGTCCAACCTGACCGGCACGCCCAGCATGTCCGTGCCGCTGCACTGGGCCGCGGCCGAAGCCGGCGGCCCCGAGCTGCCGGTGGGCGTGCAATTCGTCGCCCGCTTCGGCGAGGAGGCGACCTTGCTGCGCCTGGCGGCGCAGCTGGAGCAGGCCAGTCCCTGGGCGCAGCGCCGCCCGGCGCTGTAGCGGGCCGAGCTGCCCGCGGGATCAGCGGGTGCCGGCGGAGGGCGGGGCCGCAGCGGGTTGTGCCGGCGTGGCGGCGGCGCCAGCGCCGATGTTCTTGTCGAGGAAAGCCGCCAGCCGGTCATACAGTTCGGCGCGGTTCTTCTCGTTGTAGAAGCCGTGCTCCTCCTGGGACTTGACCAGCTTTTCGTACGGCTTTCCTGCCTTGTCCAGTGCGGCGGTCAATGCGCGGAACTGTGCGAAGGGTGCCCGCTCATCGGCTTCGCCGTGGGCGAGGAAAAGCGGCACCTTGATTTTTTCGACGTTGTTGACCGGGGAGCGGTTGTGTAGGTCAGCGCTATCAGTACCAAGAACATCCGTCAGGTAATTGAGGCCTTCCATAGACTCCTGGATGTCGCCATTCTTGAACATCATTTCCAGATCATAGACGCCGTCATATCCAAAGGCGCAACGATAGAGATCGGGTTCCCTGATTACACCCATCATCGCGGAGTAGCCGCCGTAGCTTCCCCCCGCGATGCAGATGCGCTTCGGGTCGGCGACCCCGTCCTTGATGGCCCAGAGCGTCGCATCGGTGACGTCGTTCTGCATGGTCGTGCCCCAGTGCTTATAGCCCGCCGACTCGAAAGCGTGACCGTACCCGCTGGAACCCCGATAGTTGATTTGCAGCACTGCGTAGCCGTGGCTGGCGAGGAATTGCACTTCAGGATCGAAGCCCCAAAGATCGCGGATACCGTGTGGCCCCCCATGAACCAGAACCACCATCGGCAAGCCATGTTCCGGTGCGCCGCGCGGGACGGTGAGATATCCGTGCAACACAGTACCGTCACGAGCCGTGACCTTGATGGCTTCCATCGGCGTCATCTTGGCCGGATCGATCCAAGGCATGGTCTTGAGCAGGGGGCTGACGGAATTGTCCTTGAGATTGACCAGGAAGAACTCGCCGGGGTTGACGTCGCTCGATACCTTGACTACTCCAAGCTTGCCATCGCTGGTAAAACTCGTCGGTGAGATGCGGCTGCCTTCAAAGGTTTTTTGCAGCGTCCGGATCAACTGTGATTCCGGCGCGACAGGATCGAACAGTTCGATGGTTGGATAATCGGTGTCGACGGCAACCCCGATAGGTGTGTGCATGTCGGTCGCCATGATGGTGTGTCTTTCAGTAACGTCAATAGCGTGCGACACTAATTTGCGTTCCTTGGTTTTCAGATCGACCAGGAACACACCTTGGCCGTTGCCGAGGAAGACATGGCTCTTGTCCGCGCTGAAGCCCAAGGGTTGGGTGTGTTCGCCGAGTGCCGGTTCGGTGCTGAGCGTGGTCCATGCATCGTTATTGCTGTCGCGATAGAGAGTAATGAGGTGATCGTTCTCATCTTCCGCGACCATGTAACGGACCTGGCCATCGGCATCCGACAGGAAATTGAATGACCGGTAGGGCGGCGCGGCGATCTGCTCAATGTGCAGTGAATCGACATTGAGCCGATTGATGCTCATTCGATAGTAGCGGATGCTGCCGGAGGTGTAGTCCTCCTGATCGTACTTCCCGAACAACACCGAATTGTCGCTGTGCGGGATGCTCTCCCACAGGAAATACGGTCCCTTGTCCGATGCAATGTCATGAAAATCATCGACATTGCCCAATGCAATGCCATGAGAACCATCGACATTGCCCGCATAGATAATGCCGCTCAATCTTGGCTGTTCCAGCGCCCCGCTCAGAACAGGGACCCGCTTGGTACTGTCAAAAACCACGCGGTGATCGTTCAGCCAGAAGTAGTCGTATGCGTATTGTCCGTCTGGAATGTCGAATACCGTGCTGACCGACATGTTCGAAAGCTTGATAATCGCCAGCCGTGCCCGCCTTTCCTCTGGCACCGTCACGGCCAGATAGTCGCCCTTGGGCGAAATCTTGATGTTGCCGTACTGCGGATGCTTGAAGAAATCGATGGTCGGAGTGCCGTCCGCCCCGGCCGCGGCCGTGATCAGGCCGAAGGCCGTTGCCAGCATTACACCGCGAAGATTCATTGTCGTCCCCTACCAGGCGCCCGGTCGCGGGCGCATCGTCCGCCCGCGCTCCCGGCTTCAGGCGGGCATGCTGCGGGCGCTCCCGTGCCTAACATACCAACAAGTATGGCTTCAGGGGAATGGCTCCGCCGGTCGATCTGTGACGCCGTGCACATCCCCGGGGTGGGGATGTGGCGATACGGCGCGCGCAGATCAGCCGCCGCGCGGATCGAAGGCGAAATGCTTCTTCATGCTCTCGTAGAGCGCCCGGTCCTCGTCGGTCTTGGCCGGCGGCGTGACCAGCTGGAGGGTGACGATCTCGTCACCTGGCGTGGTGCCGGGCAGTCCGCGGCCTTTCAGGCGCAGCTTCTTGCCGCCCTGGCTGCCGGCGGGCAGGTTCAGTTCCACCGTGCCGCCCAGCGTCGGTACCGCCACCTTGCCGCCCAGCGCCGCCTCCCACGGGGCCACCGGCAGGCTGACCTGGATGTCGCGCCCGTCCACCTGGAACTGCTTGTGCGGGGCGAACTCCACCTCGAGCAGCAGGTTGCCGCCGTGGGCGCCCTGGCCGGCGAGGCGGATGGTTTGGCCGGCGGTGACACCCTTGGGGATGCGCACGCTGAGGGTGCGGTGGCCCAGCGTGATGTTGCGGGTGGCGCCGCTGTAGGAGTCTTCCAGCGCGATGGCCAGCTTGGCGCGCTGGTCCTGGGCGGCATTGTCGAAGCCGCCTTCAGCGCCATCGAAGCCGCCGGCCGCGCCGCCGAACAGGCTGGAGAAGAAGTCGGAGAAATTGGCGCCGCCGGCTGGCCCGGCACCGCCGAAGCCGGCGGCGCCGCCGGGGCCGGCGCGGCGGCCCCGGCCGAAGCCGCCAGCCTCGAAGTTCCAGCCCGGCGGCGGCGTGAAATTCTCGCCGGCGCGCCAGTTGGCGCCGAGCTGGTCGTAGGCCTGGCGCTTCTTGGCGTCGCTCAGCACGTCGTTGGCCTCGTTGATCTCCTTGAACTTGTCTTCCGCGCCCTTGGCCTTGTTCTTGTCCGGATGGTATTGCCGCGCCAGCTTGCGATAGGCGCGCTTGATCTCGGCCGCATCGGCCGTGCGCGGGACGCCGAGAATCTTGTAGTAATCCTTGTATTCCACTGTTCGACGGGTTCCGAAAAGTTCTGGACGGGAAACGGCAACGGGGCGCCGGAAAGCGCCCCGTTACTTTACCAACTCGGCGGGCCGGCGATGTTCCGGCGCGCCTTTCGCTTCGCGCCGGAGCAACGGGGCCGCGTGAAGTGCGTCAGTGGCTGACCGCGATCTTGCGCGGCTGCGCCGCCGGGCGCTTCGGAATCACCACTTCGAGCACGCCGTTGCCGCCCTTGGCGCTGACGGCTTCGCCGTCGACCGTGTCCGGCAGCGTGAAGCGGCGCAGGAAGCGGCCGCTGGCGCGTTCGACGCGGCGGGCTTCGACGCCGGCATTCTCGACCGCTTTGTCGCGGCCGCCGCTCAGCGTCAGCACGCCTTTCTCCAGCGTCACTTCGATGCTCTTCAGGTCGACGCCGGGCACGTCGGCGAACAGCACGAACCTGTCGGCGTATTCCGCGATGTCCACCGCCGGGGTCCATTCGGCGCTGGCGCCGTTGGCGGTGTCGCCGCCCGCGGCGCGGTCGAAGTAGCGGTTGAATTCGTTCAGCAGCTCCCGGTGCACGGACCAGGGTTGATAGCGCAGCAGAGTCGTCATGTCCTAAATCTCCATATGGCACTTGATGATTCGGGGCTCAACGCCCTTGCCAACGGATGTTAGGGATGCCGCCGCGGGGTTCAAGTGGTGTGGCCGCCGATTCGGCGCGTGTAGTGAATTTGTCTACAGCGCCTGTCACCGTGCACGCGAGCACAGGCCCTGCGTGGCGAAGCGGACTTTGGGATATGCCAGAGGCGAAGGGCGCCCGGTGAAGAGCGGTGCGCATGCCGGGGCCAACCTGCCGGCGCCACTATGAAAACACCAGCGCGGCCCTCTGGCCGGTGATGTTTCCTCTTTTGAATCTGGGGGCGGCGCGACCTGGATCAAGAGGCCGCGGCAGCGCCGCGCGCCGCGTCAGGCCCGCTCCAGCCCCGCCGCGCCGAGCACTTCCTCGACGCTGGTCAGGCCCTCGGCGATCTTGCGGCAGCCCGCCAGGCGCAGCGGTGTCATGCCTTCGCGGATCGCCTGGCTGCGCAGCGCGGCGCCGTCGGTCTGGTCGTGGATCTGCGCCGTCAGCGTGGCACTGAGCGGCATGATTTCGTAGATGCCGACGCGGCCGAGGTAGCCGGTCTCGCGGCACTCCAGGCAGCCGACCGGCTCGAATGCGTTTTCCGGCGGCAGCATCGGCGCGCCGCCGGTGATGTCGTACCAGCGGTCGGGGTCCAGCTCGATCGGGTGCTTGCAGTGCGGGCACAGGCGCCGCACCAGACGCTGCGCCACCACGCCGATCACCACCGCCTTGATCATGAAGCTGGGCACGCCCAGGTCGAGCAGGCGCGTCACCGCGGAAGGGGCGTCGTTGGTGTGCAGCGTGGACAGCACCAGGTGGCCGGTCAGCGCCGCCTGCACCGCAACTTCCGCGGTCTCCAGGTCGCGGATCTCGCCGACCATGATGATGTCCGGGTCCTGGCGCATCAGCGCGCGGATCCCCTCGGCGAAATTGAGGTCGATGTTGGACTGCACCTGCATCTGGTTGAAGGCCGGATCGACCATCTCGATCGGGTCTTCGATGGTGCAGACGTTGACCTGCGGCGTGGCCAGCTGGCGCAGCGAGGAATACAGCGTGGTGGTCTTGCCCGAGCCGGTGGGGCCGGTGACCAGCACGATGCCGTGCGGCTGGCCGATCATCTCCTGCCACTTGCGCGCCTCGTCCTCGGAGAAGCCGAGCTGGCCGAAGTCGCGCACCAGCACCTCGGGGTCGAAGATGCGCAGCACCAGTTTCTCGCCGAACGCGGTGGGCAGGCAGGCGGCGCGCAGCTCCACCTCCTTGCCTTCGGGCGAGCGCGTCTTGATGCGCCCGTCCTGCGGCCGGCGCTTCTCCGCCACGTCCATGCGCGCGATGATCTTGATGCGGCTGGTCACCGCGGTCATCACCGCGGCGGGAATCTGGTAGACCTCGTGCAGCACGCCGTCGATGCGGAAGCGCACCTTGCCGTGCTCGCGGCGCGGCTCCAGGTGGATGTCGCTGGCGCGCGAGTCGAAGGCGTATTGCAGCAGCCAGTCGACGATGTTGACCACGTGCTGGTCGTTGGCGTCGAGTTTGCCGGTGCGGCCCAGCTCCACCAGCTGCTCCAGCGTGCGCGTGTTGCCGAAGCTGCCGAACTTGGCGCGTTCCTCGCTGCTGGCCTTGACCGACTTGGCCAGCGCGTAGAACTCCACCAGATAGCGCTCGATGTCCAGCGGATTGGCCAGCACGCGCTTGATGCGCAGCTTGAGCACGCTGCCGAGGTCGTCCTCCCATTCGCGCAGCCAGGGCTCGGCGGTGGCGACAGTGAGCTCGTCCAGCGTCACCTTCACCGGCAGGATCTTCAGCCGCGCGGCGTAGGCGTAGGACACTACCGTGGTGACCTTGCCGACCTCGATCGACAGCGGGTCGATGCGCAGGTAGGGCAGGCCGGTCCTGCCGGCCAGCCACTGCACCAGCACCTCCAGCGTCAGGCGTTTGCCGGGCTGTTGCGCATGGTCCAGCTCGCACTCGGCCACGCGCAGCAGCGGATGGCGATTCTCGGTCCACTCCTTCGAGCGCCGCTGCAGCGTCGACAGCTGCTCGGGCAGCAGCAGCCCGTCGCTGACCAGGCCTTCCAGCACCTCGGCCAGGCTCAGGGCGTGATCGCGGATCTTCTCGCTGCGCGGCGGCGGCACGGCTTGGTTCATCGGTCTAAGTTATCACCAAAAAGCGCGGCGCAGCGCCGCGCCGGAGCGGCTCGCAGACACCGGCCGGCGGGAGTACACTGGCCCAACTGAACGTGCGTTCAAGTACATCGCCACGGATATCCGCGTTACCGCCGTGCCGGCGGAATCCGCATAACGGCAGGAGGAGCAGTGATGAACAGCTACGACTTCATCATCGTCGGCGGCGGTTCCGCCGGCTGCGTGCTGGCCAATCGCCTGTCCGCCAGCGGCAGATGGCAGGTGCTGCTGCTGGAGGCCGGGCCGGCCGACAGCAGCCCCTTCATCCACATGCCCGCCGGCATCATCCCGGTGATCCGCAGCAATACGCTGAACTGGAAGTTCTGGACCACGCCGCAGCCGGCCTGCGCCGGCCGGCCGATGTTCTGGCCGCGCGGCCGCACCCTCGGCGGCAGCTCCTCCATCAACGCCATGTGCTACATCCGCGGCAACGCTTGGGACTACGACCACTGGGCCAGCCTCGGCAACGAGGGCTGGTCCTACCAGGACGTGCTGCCGTACTTCCGCAAGATGGAGAATTTCGAGCCGCTCGGCCAGCTGCCGGGTGCGGCGCAGTACCACGGCGGCGGCGGCCCGCTCAATGTCGCCGAGCCCCGCTACGTCAACCCGCTGATGCACGCCTTCGTCGAGGCGGCGCAGCAGGCGGGCCATCCGCGCACCACGGACTTCAACGGCGCGCAGCAGGAGGGCGTGGGCTACTACCACGTGATGCAGAAGGGCGGCGAGCGCTGCAGCAATGCGCGCGCCTTCCTGGCGCCGGCGCTGGGCCGCCCCAACCTCAAGGTGATCCCCGGCGCCCACGCCGCGCGGGTGCTGTTCGAGGGCAAGCGCGCCGTCGGCGTGCGCTACCTGGAGCAGGGGCGTTACGCCGAAGCGCTGGCGCGCCAGGACGTGATCCTCAGCGCCGGTGCCATCGGTTCGCCGCAGCTGCTGCTGCTGTCCGGCGTCGGCCCGCGCCAGCAGATCGAGCCGCACGGCATCCAGCCGGTGCACGAGCTGCCGGGCGTCGGTGAAAACCTGCAGGACCACCTCGATATCCACGTCACCTGGCGCGAGAAGACGCGGCACAGCGTCACGCTGCACTGGACTTCGCTGTGGCGCACGTTCAAGGCCCTGCTGCAGTACCTGTTCGGACGGCGCGGCGAGCTGACCAGCAATCTGGCCCAGGCCGGCGGCTTCCTCAAGAGCGATGCGGCGCAGCCGATTCCGGACCTGCAGTGGCACCTGGTGCCGTTCATCTACTCGGACCACGGCCAGAACCTGACGCCGTTGTTCAAGCACTACGCCTTCACCCTGATGACCTGCTTCCTGCGCCCGGAGAGCCGCGGCAGCGTGCGGCTGGCCAGCGCCGACCCGCTGGCGCCGCCGCGGATCGACGCCAACTACCTGGCCACGCCGCGCGACATGGAGGCCCTGGTGCGCGGGCTGAAGCTGGCGCGGCAGGTGCTGGCGCAGCCGGCCTTCGCGCCGCACCGGGTGGAGGAGATGGAGCCGGGCGCCGCGGTGCAGAGCGACGAGCAGATCCGCGACTACATCCGCCGCCGCGCCGAGACGGTGTACCACCCGGTCGGTACCTGCAAGATGGGGCGTGACGCCCAGGCAGTGGTCGACCCGCGCCTGCGCGTACACGGCCTCGCCGGCCTGCGCGTGGTGGACGCCTCGATCATGCCCACGCTGGTCGGCGGCAACACCAACGCCCCCACCACCATGATCGCCGAGCGCGCGGCCGACCTGATCCTGCAGGATGCGTCCCTCGCCTTGGGCGTGCCAGACTATGCGCAAGCACAGGCCGCCGCCGAGGCGATGGCTGAAAAATAGCCAGATCGAGGACTGAATGTTTCAACCGGGGGAATGGCCGCGGCTCGCCGCGGTGCTGTTGTCGTCTCTGCTGGGCGGGTGCGCGGCCTTGTCCGCAATGCTGCCGGACGGCGAGCCGATCCAGGTTTCCGAAGTGCGCCGCCTGCTCAGCTGCAACAGCGACGGGCCGCAGGCGCGCCTGTCGCTGCTCGCCGACCGCGAGGCGGTGCGGGCCTGGCAGCACGGCCATAACGTCGACCTGATCGGTGTCGATCCGCTGCCCGCGGCCAGCGCTTACGTGCTGGTCGAGATGGGCGTGCGCCTGAGCGCCGGCTATGGCGTGGCGGTCAGCCGCGACGCCCGGCTGGATGGCGGCGTGGCGCATCTCAATGCCAGCCTGTTCAGCCCGGACCCGGGGCAGGTGACGGCGCAGGTGGTGACCAGCCCCTGCGTGCTGGTGGCGCTGCCCCAGGGGAGCAGCGTGCGGGCGGTGGAACTGCGCGATCCGGCCGGCAGCCTGCTGGGGCGGGCGGACGCCGTTGCCGCAGTGCAGTAAGCTTGGGTCCCATCCGCTCGAAGCTCCGGGGTGCCCTTGTGGTGAAGAATCTGCTGCTGTCCTTCGCTGTCGCCGTGTCCGCCCTGGCCATGCCCGCCAGGGCTGCCACCTCCGGCGATGCCACGCCCGGGCCGGTGGCCGTGGTCGACGCGTTCCACGCCGCGCTCAAAACGGGGGACGCCACCTCGGCGCTGAAACTGCTGTCGGTCAGCGTCAGCATCTACGAGCAGGGCTTCGTCGACCAGACGCGCGCCGATTACGCCGGCGCCCACATCGCCGCCGATTCGGCTTTCGCCCAGGGCACCGAGCTGCAGGTGCTGGAACGCCGCATCATCTGGCTCGGCGACAACGCGGCCTGCGTCGTCTCCAAGACCAGCACCAAGGGCAATTTCCAGGGGCACGCCATCAACCTGGTCGGTACCGAGAGCATGGTGCTGCAGCGCAGCGGCGGCAGCTGGACCATCGAGCACATCCACTGGTCGGCGCATCCGGCCGACGGCGAGCTGAAGCCCGCCGCGGATGAGAAGCACTGATGCTGCAATTCCTCCCCGGGCCGCTGCTCGGCACCGTCATGGCGCTGCTGCTGCTGCTCAACACCCTGTTCTGGGTGGTGCCGGTCTACACCACCACGCTGATCAAGCTGTTCGCGCCCAAGGGACGGGTGCGCGATACCGTGTCGCGCTGGGTGGCCTGGGGGGCGCAGAACTGGGCCAGCGTCAACGTCTGGCTCAGCAACCGCCTGCTGCCCACGCGCTGGGATGTCCGCGGCGTGGAGAAGCTGGACCCGAGAGGGCAGTACCTGGTGTGCTCCAATCACCAGAGCTGGAATGACATTTTCGTGCTGATGTGGGCTTTCGACCGGCGCGCGCCGTTCTTCAAGTTCTTCATCAAGCAGCAGCTGATCTGGGTGCCGCTGCTGGGCCTGGCCTGGTGGGGGCTGGACTACCCGTTCATGAAGCGCTACTCCGCCACCAAGCTGGCCCGGCATCCGGAACTGCGCGGCAAGGACCTGGAGACCACCCGCGCCGCCTGCGAGCACTACCGCAACGTGCCGGTGACCATCCTCAACTTTCTTGAGGGCACCCGCTTCACCAGCGCCAAGCACGACCGCCAGGAATCGCCCTACCGCTTCCTGCTCAAGCCCAAGGCCGGCGGCATGGCGCTGAGCCTGGCGGCCCTGGGCGAGAAGATCAATTCACTGCTCGACGTCACCATCGTCTACCCGGAAGGCGCCCGCGGCTTCTGGGACTTCCTCGCCGGCCGCGTGCACCGGGTGGTGGTGGAAGTGCGCAGCCTGACCATTCCGCACGAGTTCTACAGCGGCAGCTACGAGGACGACCCGGCGTTCCGCAAGCGCTTCCAGGACTGGATCGCGCAGCTGTGGAGCGAGAAGGACCGGCGCATCGGCCAGCTGCTGGCGGAAGCGGGCGCGGCCTGAGTCGGGTGCGACAATGATCAGCGCGCTGTTGCTGCTGCTCAAGGGCGCCAAGTTCGGCAAGGTGGCGCTGACCGCCGGCACCATGCTGTTGTCGGTCGTGGTGTATTCCTTCATCTTCGGCTGGGCCTATGCGGCCGGCTTCGTGTTGCTGATCCTGTTTCACGAGATGGGGCACTACCTGGCGGCGCGCCGGCGCGGGCTGGACGTAGGGGCGCCGACCTTCATCCCCTTCGTCGGTGCCTGGATTCAGCTCAAGCAGATGCCGCACGATGCCGAGACCGAGGCCTATGTGGGCATCGCCGGTCCAGTGGCCGGCACCGTGGCTTCGTTGGCCTGCTATTTTGCGGCGCGGGAGACCGGCAACGGCCTGCTTCTGGCGCTGGCCTACGCCGGCTGCATGATCAACCTGTTCAATCTGATTCCGGTATCGCCGCTGGACGGCGGCCGCATCACCGCGGTGATCTCGCCGCGCATCTGGCTGTTCGGCGTGCCGGTGCTGGTGGTGCTGTTTGTGCTGCACCCGAGCCCGATGTATCTGCTCATCGCTATCCTGGCCTGGCCCAAACTGCGTCAGGCCTGGAGCGGCACGCCGCAGGAAAACGCCGCTTACTACGACGTGCCGGCACAAGTGCGTATCAACTACGGTATTTGCTATCTGGGACTGGTCGCTTTCCTCGGCGCCATGACCTATTCCCTGCATCAGACCCTGGCGCAGAGCTACGGCCGCTGAGCGGCTTCCGCTGCGAAATCCAGCGCGGCGGCGCGCAGATCCTCCAGCAACCGCGGCAGCGCGGCGCGCGACGCCGCCAGCTGTTCGCGCCAGTCGCGCCCCGCTTCGAGCAGGCCCTCGGGACGTTTCAGCCACGATGCGGTACGCCGGATGGCGCGGTCGATGCCGCGCTCCCCGGCGTAGGACAGCAGCAGGCGGCGCATGCGCCAGGCCGAGGGCGCGCTCCTGCCGGCCAGGGCGAAGCCGTCCTTCTCCAGCGCCAGCTGCTGCGCCGCGCGCCGGCTGAAGTCGGCCAGGCTCTCGGCGCTGTAGCGCGCCCAGTCGAGCGCCAGGCAGTGATCGTGGACGATGTCCAGCACGATGCCGGCATAGCGCCGCGCGCCGGGGGCATAGCGACCGCGCGCGGCTTGCAGCAGCGGATGCGCGTCGGTGACCACGTCGATGCGCCGGTGCAGGCGGATCGAGCGCTCCAGCGCGGGTGCGAAGCCGCGGCCTTCGAGGCGGCCGTGCACCAGGTCGCCGAGGATCGCGCCGGGCAGCGGCAGCCCGGCCTGCTCGCTCAGCCACAGGTGCGCCAGGTAGTTCATGCGCGGCGCAGCTGGCGCGCCGCCAGCAGCAGCGGCGGCACGGCCAGCAACTGTGCCGCCACGGCCAGCGTCACCGCGGCCGCGATCGACAGATCGTACAGCGCGCCCAGCGCGGCGCTGCCGGCGAACCAGGCCAGGCCGAACAGCGCCGTGAACAGGCCGTAGGCCGAGCCCAGGCGCTGCGCCGGCACCAGGTCGGCGACCACGGCGGACATCATCGACTCATGCACGCCCAGGCCGATGCCCCAGAGCAGCGCGCCGGCCAGCGCGGCGCCGAAACCGCCGTAGAACACCAGCGGCGCCACGGCCGCCAGCAGCAGCGTCAGCGGCGCCAGCACCACCAGGCCGACGCGGTCATAGAGTTTGCCGAACAGCAGCGCCGCGGCGCCGCCGGCGCCCATGGCGGCAGCGTAGAACAGCGGCACCCACACCGCATCCACGGTGCCGGTGCGGGTGAAGTGGTAGGCGATCAGCGGATAGTCGGCGAAGCCGAAGCCCACCAGCGCGCTGCCCGCCAGGTACCACCAGAATGCCGGCGCATACCCCCCTGTTGCGGCGGCGGCGGACCGGCGCTGTACCGCTCCGGCGCCCGGGTAGCGCAGGCGCGCCGCCAGCACCAGCAGCAGGGTGACCAGCGCCGGCACGCCGAGCCAGGCGTAGCCGAGGCGGTAGTCCTCGTGCCGGCGCGCCAGCACCAGCGCCATCAGCAGCGGCCCGAGCAGGGCGCCGAACTGGTCCAGCGCCTCGTTCAGGCCGAAGGCCCAGCCGCGGCCGATCGACTGGCCGGCGCCGGACAGCATCACCCCGGTGGCAGGCTTGCGGATCGCCTTGCCGGCGCGCTCCAGCACGATCAGCAAGGCGGCGGCCTGCCAGCTGCCGGCCAGCGCCAGCGCCGGCACCGCCAGCATCTGCAGCAGATAGCCGGCGATGGTGATCGGCCAGTACAGGCGGGTGCTGTCGGCGGCGCGCCCGGACAGCAGGCGCAGCGTATAACCGACCAGTTCGCCGGCCCCGGCGATCACCCCCACCGCCAAGCCGCTGGCGCCGAGGGTGCCGAGGAACGGGCCGTTGACGCTGCGTGCGCCCTCATAGGCAAAGTCAGCGAACAGGCTGACCACGCCGAACAGCAGCACGAAGGCCAGCGCGGAGCGCGCGGTCCACTCGGCGGCGCTGGCGGGGGCGGGCGTTTGGCTCATGGGCTTGGGGCCGGGCGGGGGTACGCTGGTATAACACAGGGGCATGTCACACCCGGGCATGCTAGCTCGTCTGTATAGCGGAACGAAATGAGGAGATGGCGATGCGCAGTCCGCTGGTGATCGGCTCAGCCGTGCTGCTGGGCCTGCTGCAGCTGCTGAACGGTCTGTTCATGCTGCTGGCGCCGGAGCTTTGGTACCACACCATACCGACCGTGCCGGGCACCGGCCCGTTCAACCCGCATTTCGTGCGCGACATCGGCTGTGCCTTCGCCGCCGCCGGCGCCGGCCTGCTGTGGCTGGCACGCGACGCGCGCGCCTGGCCGGCGGCGCTGATCGGCGCGCTGTTCCTGGGCCTGCACGCGCTGACCCACGTCTGGGATCTGCTGGCCGGCCGTGAGGAGCCGGCGCACTTCGCCATCGACACCGTGCTGGTCATCATCCTCGCGCTCTGGGCCCTGTGGCTGGCCTGGCCGCGGCACCAGCCCGCCTGACAAGACCGAGGAGGCTGATCGCATGAATCCCCTGAAGTCGCTGATCCGCTCGCGCATCGCCGCGTTCGAGCGCGAGCACCACTACGACATGGGCTACGCCCGCCAGATCCTCGACGCCAGCCCGCGGGCCCTGATGCGCTTCAACCGCATCATGGGCTTTGCCCAGTACCGGCAGGACGTGCCGGCGCCGGCCTGGTACGCGGCCAAGCTGGTGGGCACGCTGGGCGAGGACTGCGGGCCCTGCACCCAGCTGGTCGCCGGCATGGAGGAGCGCGAGGGAGTCGAGGCCGAGCAGATCCGCGCCATCCTGCGGCGCGACGTGGCGGCGATGACGGCCGACGCCGCGCTGGCGTTCCGCTTCGCCACGGCGGTTCTGGCGCACGACGCGCAGGCCGACGAACTGCGCCAGGAAGTGCTGCGCCGCTGGGGGCCGCGCGCGCTGGTGTCGCTGGCTTTCGCGCTCAGCGCGGCGCGCGTGTTCCCGACGCTGAAATACGCCCTGGGCCACGGCCACAGCTGTATGCGCGTGCGCGTCGGCGGCATCGACCTGCCGGTCTCCGCCGCGGCGCCGGCCTGAGGCGCGGGTATGTCCGCAGCGCCGGTTGACGATGCCGCAGCGAGCTTCGAGCCGCTGCGCGGCATGCTCACCGGATTGGCCTACCGTATGCTCGGTTCGCGCGCCGAGGCCGAGGACATCGTGCAGGAAGCCTACCTGCGCTGGCATGGCGCCGACCGCGCCGCGGTGCGCGAGCCGCGCGCCTTTCTGTCCAAGGCGGTCACGCGCCTGTGCCTGGACCATCTCAAGTCGGCGCGGGTGCAGCGCGAGGACTACATCGGCCCCTGGCTGCCGGAGCCGGTGTTGGATGAGGGCGCGCTATCGGTGGAAAGCGCCGGCGAGTATGCCAATGACCTGTCGGTGGCCCTGCTGCTGACGCTGGAGCGCCTGTCGCCGCTGGAGCGCGCCGCGTTCTTGCTGCATGACGTGTTCGACATGAGCTTCGAGCAGGTGGCCGAGGCCCTCGGCCGCGAGCCGGCCGCCTGCCGCCAGCTGGCCGCGCGGGCGCGCGGCCATGTGCGGCAGGACAAGCCGCGCTTCAAGCCCTCGCCGGAGGAGGAGGCCAAGGTGTTCGCCGCCTTCACCGCCGCGCTCGGCAGCGGCGACATGGCGGGCCTGGTGCGCACGCTGGCCGAGGACGTGGTGTTCTATTCCGACGGCGGCGGCCGTGCGTCGGCGGCGCGGCAGCCGCTGCTGGGCACCCGGCGCGTGGCCCGCTTCCTGCACGGCGTGATGCGCAAGTTCTACACGCCGTACAAGGCCCAGTACCGCCTGGTGCGGATCAACGGACTGCCCGGACTGGTGGTGCGGATCGACGGTGTGGTGGTGCAGACCCTGGCGGTGCAGGTGCAGGACGGCCGCATCGCCCGCATCTATTCCATGCGCAACCCGGACAAGCTGCGCCACCTGCATTGAAGTTGGGAACGGGAATCGGGAATCGGGAATGGGGGAATGGGGAATGGGGAAGGTAACTGGCTTCCTGACGATTCCCTATTCCCGTATCCCCAATCCCGTCATCAAACGCAATTCCATTCGAAGCGGCCGATCGCCGCGCTTTCCAGCAGCACCCGGTCGCCCGGTTGCAACGGGCCGACGCCGGCAGGTGTGCCGGTATAGATGATGTCACCGTCCTGCAGCGCCCAGGTTTTCGACAGGATGTGGATCTGCCGCGCAATCGGGAACAGCATGTCCGCCGTATTGCCGTGCTGGCGCAGCTCGCCGTTGACCTGGCAGCTGAATTCCAGCGCCTGCAGGTTCTGGTCGTGATAGGGCTTCCACTCACCCAGCGGCGCGGCCTGGTCGAAGGCCTTGCTCAGCTCCCACGGCGCGCCTTTCTTCTTCAGTTCGTTCTGCAGGTCGCGCAGGGTCAGGTCCAGGCCGAGGGTGAAGTGGCTGATGTGGCTCAGCGCCACCTCTTCGGCGATGTCGGCGCCGCCGCCGGTCAGCGCCACCACCAGTTCGGCTTCATGATGCACGCTGCCGCGGCCGCGCGGCAGGCTCACCGCCTGCCCGATCGGCACCACGCAAGAGGGCGGCTTCATGAACAGCACGAAGGCCTCGTCCGGCGTGTTGCCCAGTTCCTTGATGTGCTCGGCGTAGTTGCGGCCGATGCAGAAGATGCGCTTGATGTTCATGGATCGATTCGATGGACTTGATGAAAGGATAGGGTCTGTCTTCCCGGGCGCAAGCGAAGCATCGGGTTCCGATGCCGGACGACGGATTCAGGAGCCGCGCAACTCCTTCGCCGGGGCCCAGCAGGAATGCGTGCCGCTGGGGATGCGCGCCGGCAGGCGCAGCTTCGCCAGCGGGCCGGCGCCCAGGTCCTGCGCGGCGTAGACCCAGCATTCCGAGCAGTCGCGGTTGAGGTCGGTGATGAAGCTGACGACGTAGCCGTCGTCCTCCTCGGTGCCGCCGTCACGCGGCGCGAACGGCGCCTCGCTGCCGTAGACACCGCTGCCGAAGGTGATGTCCTGATGGGTCTGCTCGCGCAGGTCGTGCTTGCGCAGGCCGTTGAACAGGAAGCGGCCCGGCTCGCCCAGCGCGCTGTAGACATAGCGGTTGGGCTGGGCCGAGCGGCGGTGGTCGTAGCTGCCGAACTCGCTGATGCCCTCGTCCAGCGGCTCTTCGCGCGTGCTGCCGTCGCGCAGGTTGAAGCGCCAGCGCCACAGCTGCGGCTTGAGCGAGTGCAGGTCGGTGTAGGCCAGCAGCATGGCGTAGGCGCGCGGCGCGCCGGCCAGCGGCGGCGGCATCGGGGTGCGCTGGCGGTAGCCGTCCAGCACCACTTCCTCGCCTTCTTCCCAGGCGTTGACGAAGTGCAGCACGTAGGTGGGATCGGCCTCGAACCAGCGGATGGCCTCCTCTGCCTCCGTTCCGGGACGCGGCACCAGGGCGAAGCGCGAGGGCAGGTCGTGCATGCGCGCCACGTGCAGGCCCTTGCCGAACAGGCTGGCATCCCAGAACAGCGGCAGGTCGTTGAGGATCATGAAGCGGCGCGTATAGGCCATGTCGTGCGGCAGGCGCGGCCCGGGCAGCGGCACCGGCCGGTAGTGCACCAGCCGGCCGGCGGCGTCGACCACGCCGCAGTGCATGTACGGCGCCTGCTTGGAGTAGTTGAAGAACAGCAGTTCGCCGGTGCGCGGATCGACCTTGGCGTGCGCCGACACGCCCTCGGCCGGGAACGCGCCGTTCCATCCGGCCGGGCCGAATTGCTGCAGCGTCACCGGGTCGAGCTGGTACAGCGCGCCGCACTGGTAGAAGGAGCTGAGGGCGCGGCCGGCATGGACCACCACGTCGGTGCTCGACGAGTCCTTCAGCGCGCCCTGCGCGCCCCAGCCCGGGCGCTCCGAGCGCGGCGGCATCTCCGCCAGGCCGGACCACAGGGCGCGGCCCGCGGCCTGCTCGGCGAGGAAGCCGGCGGTGCGCACGAAGCGGTTGCGGTAGCCGGCCCTGCCGTCGTGGAAATGGATCGAGTGCAGCAGCCCGTCGCCGTCGAAAGGATGGTACTTGCCCAGCGGCTGATGCACCGGGTTCTCGCTGTTGCGCAGGTAAACCCCGTTGAGGTCGCGCGGCAGGCTGCCCTCGACGGTAAGGTCGTCGGCGTCCCACTCCTCGGTCATCGGCGTCCAGGCGCCGTTGAGGTAGGGATGGTCATCGGCCGGGTCGATGGTCGAATGCACGCGGTTGACCAGCGTCGCTTTCATGCCTCCTCCGTTGGGCATCCCGCCCCGTTGCCTGCGGACCTTGAACCAGGCCGCTCACAAACGAAAACGGCCGCCGGTTGCCCGGCGGCCGTTTTACTGTACCGCAATGCCGCGAGGCGGCGCTTAGATGCGCTCTTCGATGCCGAACGCCGCGAAGCCCTTGTTGTTGAAATTCTGGCGGAACATGTCGCGCAGCTTCAGCGCCTGCTCGTCGTAAGCCGCCTTGTCGGCCCAGGTGTTGCGCGGGTTGAGCACGTCGCTGGGCACGCCCGGGCAGGACTTGGGCATCTTCAGCTTGAGGATCGGATGCACCTCGGTCTCGACCTCGTCCAGCTCACCGTTCAGCGCCGCGTTGAGCAGGGCGCGGGTCAGCTTGATCGACATGCGCTTGCCGACGCCGTGCGGGCCGCCGCTCCAGCCGGTGTTGAGCAGGATGCAGCGCGCCTTGTGGTGCTGCATCTTGTCCGCCAGCAGCTTGGCGTAGACGTTGGGCTTGTGTGCCATGAAGGGGCCGCCGAAGCAGGCCGAGAAAGTCGGGGTCGGCTCGGTAATGCCCACCTCGGTGCCGGCGACGCGCGCGGTGAAGCCGGAGACGAAGTGATACATCACGTCCTTCGGCTCCAGGATCGAGATCGGCGGCAGCACGGCGAAGGCGTCGGCGGTGAGCAGCACGATGGTCTGCGGGTGCGGGCCCTGGCCGTGGGGCATGACGTTGGGGTTGGCTTCCAGCGGGTAGCTGAAACGCGTGTTCTCGGCGATCGAGTCGTCGTTCAGGTCCAGCTCGTCCGGATGGCATTCCTCCATCTTCTTGCCCGGCAGCGGCGGCACGTTCTCGATGATGGTGCCGGGCTTGGACAGGGCGGCGGCGATGACCGGCTCGGCTTCCTTGTCCAGGTTGATCAGCTTGGCGTAGCAGCCGTCTTCCAGGTTGCACAGGCCGTTGTCGGACCAGATGGTTTCGTCGTCGCCGATCAGGCGGCGCGCGGCGTCGGCCGACAGCGTGGTCTTGCCGGTGCCGGACAGGCCGAACAGGATGGCGGCGTCGTTCTTGGCGCCGACGTTGGCCGAGCAGTGCATCGACAGACGGCCGTCCTTCGGCAGCAGGTAGTTGCCGACGGTGAAGATGGTCTTCTTGTTGACGCCGCAGTAGTCGGCGCGGCCGGCCACCAGGCAGATCTTGTTGCGTGCGTCGATGATCACCGCGACTTCGGCGCGGCAGCCGTCACGCTCCGGCTCGCAGACGAAGCTGGGCACGTTGAGCATGGTCCAGCGGCGCGCGTCCACGTCCTTCACGCCCTGCAGGTTCTTGGGGAACATGTTGTGCACGAACATGGCGTGCGTGGCGTACTCGCCGACGAAGCGGTAGGGCACGGCGAAGTCCGCGTCGCTGCCCATGAACACGTCCTTCACGTACAGCGTCGCCTTCTTGTCGTTGAGGTGCTTGATCACGCGCTGCAGCAGGCCCTGGTACTTCTCCGGGTCGTACGGGTTGAGGTCGGCCTTGAACCAGATCTCGTCGGCCACTTCCGGCCACTTCACCGCGTAGGTGTCCTTGGTGCGGCGGCCGGTGCAGTCCGGATCGGTGTAGTACACCAGCGGGCCCTTCACGCCCAGCTTGGTCGGGAACGCCTTCTGCTCGTTGCTGCCGCCGTCGCGGCGCACGCGGCCGCGGTCATGAGCGATGGCCTCGTGGAACAGCTCTTCCTTGCTCAGTTCGTACTGGTAGGAAACCGACGTAAGACCCAGCAGTTTCTCCAGATCGGCCTGGAAATTCGGAGCGGAAGCTTTAGCGATAGCCATGAGGTTTACGGGAACTCGCGTCGTTTGGAAAAGAAAGTATGGTCCGGCTGGTGCGGACGCAGGGGCATATTTTACTTGAAGACTCCGAAAATTTCGGCAAGTTCCCCCGGAAAGCCGCCAAACGGACGCTTATGTCGCGCTGGCGCTGGTTATGGCGCCTATTTTTTGCTAGTGCCATGCGCCGCCGGGGCCGCCCTGCACGGGCTTTGCGGCGCGGCGTTCCAGGCCGCCGCGCCGCGGCTCCGGATCAGGCGCCCGCGCCTTCCGGCAGCTTGAAGCCCGCCACCGATTCGCGCAGCTTGTCCGACAGGCTGTTCAGTTCACCGATGGCCTGCGCCGTGGTGTTGGCCGAGCCGGAGGTCTGCACCGCGATTTCGCGGATGCCCTGCATGGTGCCGGCGATCTTGGTGGCTTCGGCCGACTGGGTGCGCGCGGCGCCGGAGATTTCCTGCACGCCCTTGGCCAGTTCCTGCGAGGAGGCCTCGATGCGGGTCAGGGCCTGGCCGGCTTCTTCGGCCGACTTGGCGCCGGCCACAACGTTGGAGGTGGAGCGCTCCATCGAGACGATGGCCTCGTTGGTGTCGGCCTGAATGGTCTTGACCAGGTTTTCGATCTGGCGCGTGGCCGAGCCGGCGCGCTCGGCCAGGCGCTGCACTTCGTCCGCCACCACCGCGAAGCCGCGGCCCGCCTCGCCGGCCATGGCGGCCTGGATCGAGGCGTTGAGGGCCAGGGTATTGGTCTGCTCGGCGATGTCGTTGATGAACTCGATGATGTTGCCGATTTCCTGCGACGACTCGCCCAGGCGCTTGATGCGCTTGGCAGTGTCCTGGATCTGCTCGCGCAGCACCGCCATGTTCTGGATGGTGCGGCCCACGGTGCTGGCGCCGTTGTGCGCGATCTGCACCGAGGTCTGCGCCTGCACCGCGATGCGCTCGGCGCGGCCGGCCACGTCCTGCAGCTGCTGGCTGGTGGCGGTGATGGAGTTGGCGGCCGCCACCACCTCGCGCGCCTGGCGGTCCGAGGCCTGGCTCATGCGCGTGGCGGTGTCGCGGGTGTTGGCCGCGGAGCTGACGATCTGCTCCGAGGTGTGGTTGATGGTGCCGACCAGGCCGCGCAAGGTCTGCACGGTGTAGTTGATCGAGTCGGCGATGGCGCCGGTGAAGTCCTCGGTCACGGTGACGTCCACCGTCAGGTCGCCGTTGGCCAGGTTGGTGATCTCGTCGAGCAGGTTCAGAATGGCCTGCTGCTGCTTGGCGTCCTTTTCCTCGGCTTCACCCACGCGCGAGCGCAGGCCGGCGTAGAACAGCGCGATGAAGGCGACCAGCGCCAGCACCGCCAGGATGGCGCTGATGTACACCACGTAGGGCAGCGCTTTGCTGCGCTTGCCGGTCTCGTCGAGCAGCGCCTGCTCCAGCGCCTTGGACGCGGAGATGACGTCGGTGGCGTTGGCCTGCAGGCCGGCGGCGGCCTGCTGCAGCTTGCCCAGGGAGGCCGAGTCCTGGCCCAGTCCGCCGATGGCGGCGGTGATCGGGGCGAAGTCGGCGGCGGCCTTGCGCAGCGCCGCGTCGACCGTGGCGTCGGCGCCGGCGCTGTCCTGCAGCTGCTTGTTGTAGTCGCTGAACTCGGTCGCCAGGCGCGACAGGCTGTCCGGCGTGCCCTGGGCGCTGCGCGGCGAGTAGACGATGCGCGCCACGCTGGACTTGATCTTCTCCAGCTTCACCATCTGGCTGGCGGCGAGCACGGTGGCCGCGCCCGCGCCCTTGGTGCCGAGGCGCGCGGTCACCTGGTCGTAGTCGGCGCTGCTGGCGTCGGCGGCGGCGTTGATCGTGTCGATGCTGTCGGCGATGTGCTTGAACGCCTTCTCGTTGGCCAGCATGTCGCGGATCGACTGGCGCATGACGCCCCAGGACTTGGCCAGCGCTTCCACCTGCGGCTGCACCGAGGACGGCGCGGCGACGATGCCGGCGACGCTGTCGCCCTGGCGCAGGGCCTGGATGTTGTCGTCGAAGTTGCCGGACAGCGCGCTGAGCGTGGCGAAGTCCGGCTGCGCCGAGCGGCCGGCGTTGACCAGGGTCTCGGCGTCCGCCGGAAACTGGCGCGCCAGCTCGTTCCAGGTGCGATCGCGGTTTCCGGTCAGCTGAATCCAGCCGAACGCGGCGCCGGCGATCAGGATCAGCACGATGGCGAACACCAGCGGCAGGAACTGGCGACGCGAACCGGACTGTCGGCTATAGGCTGAATCAGCCATCTCTACCCCCAAATTATGCGTTTAAGGCCACTGCGGCGGGTCGGCCGACCTTCAGCCGCCGAGCACGGCCTTGATCTTGCCGATCAGATCGGCTTCCTTGACCGGCTTGGTGATGTATTCCCGGGCTCCCTGGCGCAGGGCCCACAGGCGATCGGTTTCCTGGTTCTTGCTGCTCACCACCAGGATCGGGATCGCGGCCGTGGCCGGGTCCTTGGACAGGTTGCGGGTGGCCTGGAAGCCGTTCATGCCCGGCATCACCACGTCCATGACGATGCAGGCGGGCAGCTGGCTCCTGGCCAGGTCGATGGCATCCTGCCCGGAGTTGGCTTCCAGTACTTCATAGCCGGCACGCTCCAGCATCTGCTTGAGATATGCCTTGTCGGTGGGCGAATCGTCCACCACCATCACGCGTGCCATGCTGTTCCCTCTCCCTATAACTTCCGTGAAATCGCGCCCATTGTTGTAGTTTGCGCGCTTTACTATAAACCAAGGCCACGCGGCCGGAAGACTTCACGCAAGGCCGGGCCAGGCGCGTACTGCGCGCCCGCTGAAAGCGGCTCCGGCAAAGGGCGTGTTGCGGCCGCGGCTGAGCATCCCGGCAGGATCGAGCCGCCAGGCCGCTGACGGATCGATCAGGGTCAGGTCCGCCGCGGCGCCCGGCGACAGCTCGCCGCGGCGGATGCCCAGTACCCCGGCGGGACCAAGCGAAAGCCGTGCCACCATCTGCAGCGGCTCGAGCAGGCCTTCCTGCACCAGGCGCAGGCCCAGCGGCAGCAGCGTTTCCAGCGCCGAGGCGCCGGGCTCGGTCAGCGGCAGCGGATTGATCTTGGCGTCGGCCTCGTGCGGCTGATGATCGGAGCAGATGGTGCCGATGGCGCCGCTCTTCACCGCCGCGCGCAGCGCGTCGCGGTCGCGCGCATCGCGCAGCGGCGGCATCAGGTGCGCCATGGCGTTGAAGCCGTCGAGATCGGCGTCACTGAGGAACAGCTGGTGCGCCGCCACGTCCGCCGTCACCGGCAGGCCGCGCGCCTGCGCCGATTCCAGCAGCGCCACGCCGCGGGCGCTGCTGAGGCGGCCGAAATGCACCCGCGCGCCGGTGTCCTCCACCAGCGAGATCCATTGGCGCATCGCCGCCGTCTCGGCCGACACCGGGATCGGCGTCAGCCCCAGCTTGGTGGCCATGGCGCCCTCGTGGGCGCAGCCGCCGTTGGCCAGCGCCGGGTCCAGCGGCACCACGTGCACGGTGATGCCCAGGCTGGAGGCGTACTCCAGCGCGCGCCGCGCGATCAGGCTGTTGGCCACCGGTGCCAGGCCGTTGCTGACGCCGACGCAGCCGGCCTGCTTCAGCGCGCTCATCTCCGACAGCGCCTGGCCTTCCAGGCCCTTGGTCAGCGCGCCGAGCATGTAGACGTAAGTGCCGGCAGCGGCCTTGGCGATGCGGTTGACGCGGTTGACCACCGCGGTGTTGTCGATCACCGGCCGGGTGTCCGGCGGCAGGCATACCGCGGTGATGCCGGCGGCCAGCGCGGCGGCGGCTTCCGAGCGCATGGTGGCCTTTTGCGTCTGCCCCGGCTCGCGCATGCGCGCGCAAAGATCGACGATGCCCGGCATCAGCCACAGGCCGCCGGCTTCGATCACCTCGTCGTAGGCGGCCTTCGGCGCCTTGTCGCCGCGGTAGTCGATGCGGCCGGCGCGGAAGCCGAGGCAGCCGACGGTGTCGCTGCCGGCGGCGGCATCGAGGATGCGGGCGGATTTGATGAGGACGCCGCGGCGGGAATCGGGAATCGGGAATCGGGAATCGGAAGGCGGGCTCACGCTGCACCGCCCGATGTGCTTTTGTGATCCCCGATTCCCGATTCCCCACTCCCGGCTTCACCGAGAATCATCGCCATCACCGCCATGCGCACCGCCACGCCGTGGGCCACCTGCTCCAGGATCACCGAACGCTCGCCGTAGGCGACATCGCCCTCGATCTCCACGCCGCGGTTGATCGGCCCGGGGTGCATCACCAGCACGTCCGGCTTGAGCCGGGCCAGGCGCTCGCGGGTCAGGCCGAAGTCGCGGTGGAACTCTGCGGTGGAGGGCAGGAAGGCGCCCAGCATGCGCTCTTTCTGCAGGCGCAGCAGGATCACCACGTCGACGCCGTCCAGGCCCGCCTCCAGGTCATGGAACACGCGCACGCCGAACTGCTCGATGCCGGTCGGCACCAGCGGCCGCGGCGCCACCAGGCGGATGTCGCGCGTGCCCAGCGTGCGCAGCGCGTGAATGTCCGAGCGCGCCACGCGCGAATGCAGCGCGTCGCCGACGATGGCCACGCTCAGCGCGCCGAAGTCGGGCTTGTGGCGGCGGATGGTGAACATGTCCAGCAGCGCCTGCGTCGGGTGCGCGTGGCGGCCGTCGCCGGCGTTGAGGATGGCCACCCCGGGCGCCGCGTGCCGGGCGAAGAAGTGCGCCGCGCCGGAGGCCTCGTGGCGGATCACGAACAGGTCCACCTGCATCGCTTCCAGCGTCTTGAGCGTGTCCAGCAGGGTTTCGCCCTTGCTGGTGCTGCTGGCGCTGACCTGCAGGTTGACCACGTCGGCGGCCAGGCGCTTGGCCGCCAGCTCGAACGTGGTGCGGGTGCGGGTGGAGGCCTCGAAGAACAGGTTGACCACGGTCTTGCCGTGCAGCAGCGGGTGCTTCTTGTCGCCGTGGCCGCCATCGGCGTAGCGCTCGGCCCGGTCGAGGATCTGCAGCAGCAGCGCGCGCGGCAGCCCTTCCATGGTCAGCAGATGCCGCAGGCGGCCGTCGCGCCCGATCTGCAGTTGCGTATTCATGCGGCGGTGGCGGCTTCGCGGGCGGCGGGGCTGGCCAGCCATTGTTCCAGGATCAGCCGCGCGGCCACGCCGTCGCGGTCGCCGCTGCGCACCCGCCGGGTCTTGCGGCCGTCGGCGCGGGCGTTGCGCAATTCGTCGTCGGCGGCGCGCGAGGACAGGCGCTCGTCGCACAGGTACACCGGCACGCCGTAGCGGCTGCGCAGCTGCTCGGCGAACGCGCGCGCCTGGGTGGTGATGGCCTGGTCGTTGCCGTCCAGGTCCACCGGCAGGCCGACCACGCAGCCGGCCGGGCGCCACTCCTTCAATGCCTTGCCCAGCTTGTCCCAGTCCGGCTGGCGGCCGTTGGCCAGCGTCGGCAGCGGCCGCGCCGAGCCGGTGACGGCATCGCCCACGGCGAGGCCGATGCGCTTGGCGCCGTAGTCGAACCCGAGATAGATGGAGCCCTTCGGCTGGGCTGTCATGCGTGACCAGCCACGCTGGCCAGGTGGCTGACATCGACGCCGAGCAGGCGGGTGGCGGCGAGCCAGCGCTCCGGCGCCGGGGTGCCGAACAGCACGCTGCGGTCCACCGGGGTGTTGAGCCAGGAATTGCTCATGATCTCGCTTTCCAGCTGCCCTTCGCCCCAGCCGGCGTAGCCCAGCGCCACGATGTAGCGCTGCGGGCCCTCGCCGCGGCCGATGGCGCCGAGCACGTCGCGTGAAGTGGTGATGTAGAGGTCTTCGTCGAGCTTCAGCGTGGAATCCCAGGTGCCGGGCCCGCAGTGCACCACGAAGCCGCGCTCCGGCTGTACCGGGCCGCCCCAGTAGACGATCGGATCGCCCGACAGCTGACCGCGCTCCATCCCCATCTGGTCGAGCATCTCGCTCAGGCGCAGATCGGTGGGGCGATTGATGATCAGGCCGAGGGCCCCCTTGTCGGAGTGCTCGCACAGGAGGGTGACCGAATGGCTGAAATTACTGTCTTCCAGCCCCGGCATGGCCACCAGGAATTGATTGCTGAGATAGCTTTCATCGGCCATGTGCCTAGTATCCGGGGCTGCTGCGGCCATTACAAGCCGGTGAAACCGCGAAATCTGGCCCGGATTTCGCCTGAATCGGGCTGTGGCCGTCAATACGTCCCCATCCGGCCCGGCCACAGCCGCCTTTCGAGGGCCTCCATGAAGCGGCCGCCGATGTCGGTGTGGAAAGCCGCGTCGATTTCGCGCGCGCAGGTGGGGCTGGTGACGTTGATCTCGGTCAGATAGTCGCCGATGACGTCCAGGCCGACGAACAGCAGGCCGCGCCGCTTCAGTTCCGGGCCGACCTGTTCGGCGATCCACAGGTCGCGCGCCGACAGCGGGCGGGCCTCGCCGCGGCCGCCGGCGGCCAGGTTGCCGCGGGTTTCCCCGGCCTGGGGGATGCGCGCCAGGCAGTACAGCACCGGCTCGCCGTCGACCATCAGGATGCGCTTGTCGCCGTCCTTGATCTCCGGCAGGTAGCGTTGCGCGACGATGGTGCGGCGGCCGTGCCCGCTGAGCTGCTCGATCACCGAGCCCAGGTTCATGCCGTCGGCGCCGACGCGGAACACGCCGGCCCCGCCCATGCCGTCCAGCGGCTTGTAGATGACGTCGCGATGCTCGGCATGGAAGGCGAACAGCGTCGGCATGTCGCGCGAGAACAGCGTCGGCGGCGTGCACTGCGGGAACCAGGCGGTGAAGGCCTTCTCGTTGCAGTCGCGCAGCGCCGCCGGCTTGTTCACCACCAGCGCGCCCTGCGACTCGGCGCGTTCCAAGATATAGGTGCTGGTCACGTACTCCAGGTCGAACGGCGGATCCTTGCGCATCAGGATCACGCTCAGCTCGCCCAGCCGGATGGTGTGGGTCTCGCCCAGCTCGAACCAGTGGTGCTTGTCGTCGAACACCTTGATGTCACGGCCGCGGCCATAGGCCATGCCGTCGCGCAGCCACAGGTCGTGCTGCTCGAAATAGCGCAGCTGCCAGCCGCGGCTCTGCGCCGCCAGCATCAGCGCCAGGGTGGTGTCCTTGTACGGTTTGATGGTGGCGATCGGGTCCATCACCACGCCGAGTATTTTATTGGTGTTCATGATTTCGTTGGTTTGGAATCTGCAGCCTGCCGGCCAGCAGCGGCGCGTCGCCGCCGGCCCGGCGCCGCTTTCGGTGGCGACACGGCGCCGCCATGCGGGTCGGCAGGTTCAGTCATGGCGATCAGCCGCTTGGGCGCCACCTGCCGCCACGATTGCAGCAGCAGTTGCTGTAGTGGACCGGCGGCGATGCGGTCCAGTTCAACCACGGTCCAGCCCTGCTGCCCCCAGTAGCCTTCGACGGCGCGGATGGCGTCGCCGTACAGGGTGTTCAAGGCCAGCTGGTCGGCCGGCGCGAGCTTCAGCGTGACCCGGGCGTCGCTTTCCGACAGCGTGGCGAAAATCCTGCCGCGGACGCGGAACGAGGGCTTGTCGAAATGCGGCTGTTCCTGCGCTTCGGGCAGGGACAGCGCCAGTTCCCTGGCGCTCTGCCAGCGGGTCGGCATGCCGCCGCTCCTGGTGTCAGGCGGCGACCGCCGCGCGCGTCACGCCGCCTTCCTGCTCGCGCGCCAGGGCGACTTCGCGCGCCGCGGCCAGCAGCGCCAGGCGCGCCACCACGCCGTAGGCGTAGAAGCGGTTGGGTTGCGCGTCCGGGGCCTTGGAGCAGTCCGGGTGGCTGCACGGCTCGGCGAAGGCCAGCGGCTTGAAGCTGGAGCCGGGGGCGTTGAGGTTTTCCTGGTTGGAGCGGCCGCCGTGGACGCGGTAGAAGCCGCCGACCACGTAGTGGTCGATCATGTACACCACCGGTTCGGCGGTGGCGCCCGCCGGCTCGCCGGCCGCGCCGCTCGCGGACGAGGCCTCGCCCCAGCGCTCGAAGGTGTAGACGCCTTCCTGGATGATGGCGCCGGTGACTTCCTTGCCTTCCTTGGTCGCCGCCATCTTCTTGCGCGCGTCGCGGTTGAGGTTGCGGATCTCGTCGGGGCTGCGCACCGTCATCACGCCCATGCCGTAGGTTCCGGCGTCGGCCTTGACGATGACGAACGGCTCTTCCTTGACGCCGTACTCCTCGTACTTGGTGCGGATTTCCTCGAGCAGCAGCTCGACGTTGCCGGCCAGGCAGTCCTCGCCCTCGCGCGTCTTGAAGTTGATCTGGCCGCAGTTGCGGAACAGCGGGTCGACCAGCCAGGGGTCGATCTCCAGCAGCGCGCCGAATTCGCGCGCCACCTCGCGGTAGATGCCGAAGTGGTGCGTCTTCAGGCGCGTGCTCCAGCCCACGCCGAGCGGCGGGATCACCGGCTGGGCCAGGTTTTCCAGGATCGCCGGGCGGCCCGCCGACAGATCGTTGTTGAGCAGTACCACGCAGGGCTCGAAGCCGTCGACGCCGACCTTGTCGCCGTTGCGGCGCAGCGGCTCCTGCAGCAGCTCGCGTCCCGAGGGCAGCTGCAGCGTTTCCGGCGCGTGCAGCTCGGGACGCAGCGAGCCGATGCGCACCTTGTAGCCGGCCTTGTGCAGCAGGTCGCGCAGCACTGCCACGTTTTCCAGGTAGAACAGGTTGCGCGTATGGTTTTCCGGTACCAGCAGCACGCCGCAGGCGCTGGGCATGACGCGGTCGAGCGCCGCCTGCATGGCCTGCACGCACAGGGCTTCGAACGCCGGGTTGAGATTGTTGAAGCCGGCCGGGAACAGGTTGGTGTCCACCGGCGCCAGCTTGAAGCCGGCGTTGCGCAGGTCCACCGAGCCGTAGAATGGCGGTGCGGTGCGCAGCCATTGCCGCCGGAACCAGGCCTCGATGTCGGGTGCGCGTTCCAGCAGCAGCGATTCGAAGCGCAGCAGTGGCGCGGTTTGTGCAGTGGTCAGATTGGGGACGGCATCGTGCATGAGGGCGCCCGTTGGAATGCGAGACCGATAGGGTAACTCATTGCCGCGCGGGGCGGGTCTGCAGCCGCCCGGCGGACAAATAGGCAGGGCTGCTCCGTTGTGCTACAAATTGCAGGCAAAACATATTTTTGCGCAACCCGGAGCCGCGCAGCCCACAGGATCGTTGGGGCGGCCCGGGATGAGCATGCACGAGGGGGGTCATGTCCACAGCAGCAGCCGGTGCAGGAACCGATAACGCCGTCGCCTTGGCCAAAATCATGGTCATCGACGACAGCCAGACCATCCGCAAGACAGCAGAGACCCTGCTGGTCAAGGAAGGCTACGCGGTCATCACCGCGGCGGATGGCTTCGAGGCCTTGGCCAAGGTCGCGGATCACGAGCCCGACCTGATATTCATCGACATCATGATGCCGCGCCTGGACGGGTACCAGGCCTGCGCCCTGATCAAGAACAACGCGCGTTACGCCAAGACGCCGGTGATCATGCTGTCCTCCAAGGACGGCCTGTTCGACCGCGCGCGCGGCCGCATCGTCGGCTCCGACGAGTACCTGACCAAGCCGTTCACCAAGGACGAGCTGATCGGTGCGGTGCGCGCGCACCTGGGGAAGAAAGCCGGCTGAAGCTGGCTGAAGTCCGCCTATGACCGCCGCTCACCCAAGCGCCGCCGAGCTGCACGCCCTCGCCGGGCAGCCGTTCGAGCTGCTTTACGCCCTGGAAAACCGACTGCGCGCCGCGCGCCTGGATATCGCCGCCGGCCAGACCCAGTCCTGGACCGGGCTGGGCTTCCGCCTGCGCCAGCACTGGCTGGTGGCGCCGCGCGAGGACGTGCGCGAAGTCATCACCGTGCCCAAGGTCACCCGCGTGCCGGGCGCCAAGCCCTGGCTGCTGGGCGTGGCCAATGTGCGCGGCAGCCTGCTGCCGGTGACCGACCTGGGGCAGATGCTGGGCGAGTCGCGCCTGCCCGAGCATCGCGACCAGCGCGTGCTGGTGTTCAATTCGGACCGCGTGCCGGCCGGCGTGCTGGTCGATGAAGTCGCCGGCTACCGCCAGTTCGCACCGTCCGACCAGCGCCATGAGCTGGCGCAGGGCAGCGGCGAGCTGGAGTCCTACCTGCTCGGCGGCTTCTCGCGCGAGGGCCGCAACTGGCTGGTGCTGTCGCTGCACAAGCTGACCGCCAGCCAGTCGTTCACCGTGGCGGGGGTCTGAGCCATGAGGACCGCCTGATGGTCGGACAACGCCCGCAAATCGCCAACGGCCTGCACTGGGTGCGGGGCGAGATCGAGCAGAGCCTGAACCGCGCCCGCGGCGCGCTCGAGCAGTATCTCGAAGCGCCCGAGGAGACGCAGCACCTGGACGTGGCGGCCGAGGAGCTGCGCCTGGTGCGCGGCACGGTCGGCATGATCCAGTGCTTCGGCGCCGCCGCGCTGGCCGAGGAAATGCTGCTGCTGCTGCAGGAGCTGCGGCACACCGCGCCGGGGCAGAACCTGGAGCCGCTGTCGGCGCTGACCGGGGCCACGCTGCACCTGTCCGATTACGTCGACCTGCTGGCCCACGGCGAGAGCGACCGCGCCGTGGTGCTGCAGCCGGGCATCAACGAGCTGCGCCTGGCGCGCGGCAAGCCGCTGCTGACCGAGGCCGAGCTGTTCGCCGCGCAGCTGCGCGCGCAGCAGGAGTCGCCGCCGGAGATTCCGGAGGAGCTGCGTCCGCGCGGCGGCGAGGCGGTGCAGAACATCGCGCGGCGCGAGCTGGCCACGTTCCAGACCGCGTTCGTGCAATGGTTCCGCGGCCAGAACAGCGACGCGGCGATGACCCGCATGGGCAAGATCGCCGACGCTGTCGCGGTCAACACCGCCGACGCCAGCCTGCGCGAGATGTGGTCCGGCTACGCCGTGCTGGCGGAATGCCTGCGCGGCGACCTGCAGTTCGACTCGCTCGACCTGAAACGCCTGTTCGGCCGTGCCGGGCAGCATCTGAAGAAGCTGGTCGACGCCGGCGAGGCGGCGGCCGGCGCCGACGTCGGCGACACGCCGCAGCAGCTGCTGTTCCACATCGCCCGCGCCAGCCGCCAGACTGACCGCTCGCATGCCCTGATCAGCAGCCGCCGCATCGACGAGCTGCTGCCGGCGCTGGAGCAGATGGACGAGCTGCGCCGGCGCCTGCGCGGCCCCAACACCTCGATCCTGGCCCGTGTCTACACCGAGATCGGCCGCGACTTCGCCCAGGTCAAGGACGGCATCGACCTGGCGGTGCGCACCGGCGGCCGCAGCACCGGCGACCTGGCGCTGACGCGCGAGCGCCTGCAGCGCCTGGCCAACACGCTCGGCGCGCTGGGCCTGCCGGCGCCGCAGCAGGCGCTGCTCAACCAGGCGCGGCTGCTGGAGCATCCGCCGCAGCAGGACGTGATGGCCTGGATGGACGTCGCCACCGCCATCCTGCGCGTCGAGCACAGCCTGGAGGAGGCGCTGTTCCGCGCGCTCGGCCGCCACGGCGCCGAGCCGGCGCGGCCGTATGCCGAGATCGAGGCCGAAGTGCCGCATGCGCAGGACTTGCGCGAAAGCACCAAGGCGCTGCTGCGCGAATCGCTGGTCGACCTGGCGCACCTCAAGGCCGGCTTCGATACCTACCTGAAGAACGGCGACGGCTCGGCCTTCGCCGACGCGCCGCGCATGCTCAATGAAGTGGCGGCCGGACTGCTGATCCTCGACCGTGCCCGCGCCAGCACCCAGCTGCGCAAGCTGGAGAGCTACGTGCGCCTGGGCACGCTGCTCGGCGGACAGCAGAACCACGCCGAGTTCGAGCGCTTCGCCGACGCCATCTCCTGCGTCGAGGTTTACCTGGAGGCGCTGCGCGACGGCCTGCCCGAGCCGGGCCGCATTCTCGACGACCTGGAAAACTACATCGCCCGGCTGGACTTCCGCGTGGTGGAAGCCGCCACCGCGGTCGAGCAGCCGGCGCCGCAAGCGGTGGCGGCCGAGGCCGCGCCGCCGCTGCCCGAGCTGCCGGCCGTGACGGCGCCGGCGCTGACCGCGCCGGCCCCTGC
>CAYVKA010000037.1:0-46256 GCA_964451925.1 uncultured Nevskia sp.
CGGCGCGGCCTCAGGCGCGGCGCCGGCCGCGGCCATCGCCGGCCCGGCCGGCCCGGCGGCGCCACCCTGCCCGTCCAGCTCCTGCAAGTGCGCCTGCAGCACCTCGCGCATCTGCGGCGGCAGGTCCGGCTGGGCCGCCAGCCGCGTCCAGCGGGTCTTGGCGGCGGCCAGGTCGCCGGCCTGGGCCGCGGCCATGCCGGAATACCACAGCGCCTTGCCATAGTCCGGGGCCACCGACAGCGCACGCTCGAACAGCTGCGCCGGCGTGCCCTGCAGGTCGCGGTCGCGGGCGAAGGCCAGCGCCTCGCCCTGACCCGCCAGCCACTCCGGATTGGGCTGCGCGGCGCGCGTGTTGGCCTCGCCGTAGGCCTTGGCCGCATCGGCGAAGCGTTGCGACACGAAATAGGAGCGGCCGAGCATGGCCCAGCCCTCGGGGTCGTCCGGCTGCTGCTGCAGGCGGTCGGCCAGGCGCTGCACCATGGCGGCGACTTCCTCGCTCTGGGTGGCGCCGGCCGCCAGCTCCTGCTGCGCCTTCCAGCTGCCGCTGATGCCATACCAGCCGCCGGCGAAGACCAGCAGCAGCACCGTGACCAGCGCCACCGGCTGCCAGCGGCGGCCGCCGCCCTGCATCGCCGGGTCCTCGGCCTGGGCATCGTCGAGCAGGCGCGCCGCCAGCTCGCCCTTCAGCGCTTCCACGTCCTGCGCCGAGACCAGCCCGGCCTGGCGCTCGATCTCCAGCTCGGCCAGCCGCGTTCTGTAGGCGGCGATGTTGGCGCCGCGGCGCTTGAGGGTGGTGCGGATAGCGCCCTGCCACCAGGGGCGCGTGATCAGCGCCGCGGCGGCGATGAGCAGCGCCGCCATCAGGAACCACTGGGTCATGGTGCCTCGTCCAGAAGTTTTTTCAGTGCAGCCGCGTCCGGCTTGGCCGCCGCGGCCGGCGTAGCGCGCGAACGGCGCAGAAAGGACCCAAGCATCAGCAGACCGATCAGGACCAGCAGGCCGGGTCCGGCCCACAGCAGCGCGGTGCGCCGCTCGAACGGCGGCTTGTACAGCACGAAGTCGCCGTAACGGTCGGTCAGGTACTTCTTGATCTGCGCCTCGTCCTCGCCCTTGGCGACGAGGCCGCGAACTTCGTAGCGCAGGTCGGCGGCGAGCGAGGCCTGCGACTCGGCCAGGGATTCGTTCTGGCACACCAGGCAGCGCAGCTCGGGCAGCAGGCTCCGGTACAAGGTTTCCTGCTGCGCGCTGAGCTCGATCGGCGGCTTGACCGTTTCGACTTCGGCGTGGGCGGTGAAGGCGGTGAGGAGCAGCAGCGCCGCCCCCAGCCTGTTGATCATCCCCGCGAAGGCGGGCATCCAGTTCTGGAGCGTGCGCGGAGCTAAAGCAAGCCTGGGTCCCCGCCTGCGCGGGGACGACGCTGTATTGGGATTCGAGGGCATCAGGAGGCCGCCTTCAGCAGCGGCCGGATGTCATGTTCCCACACGTCCGGCGTGATCGGCCCGACCTGCTTGTAGAGCACGGTGCCCTTGGCATCGAGCACGAAGGTTTCCGGCACGCCGTAGACGCCCCAGTCGATGCCGGCGCGGCCTTCCAGGTCGCTGAGGATCAGGCCGTAGGGATTGCCCTTGTGCTCCAGCCAGGGACGCAGGTCGCTCTCGGCGTCCTTGTAGTCGATGCCGACCAGCTTGACCTGGCCGGCCTGCGTCAGCTGCATCAGGTAGGGGTGCTCCTCCTGGCAGCCGGCGCACCAGCTGGCGAAGAAGTTGACCAGCACCGGCGCGCCCTGCAGGTCGGCCTGCGTCATGCGCGGCGGCTTGCCATCCAGCGTGGGCAGGTCGAAGGCCGGGGCCGCCTTGCCGATCAGCGGGCTGGGAACGAGGTGGGGGTCGCGGTGCATGCCGACGTAGAACAGGCCGATCAGCGCGAGCAGGACCAGCAGCGGGATGAGGAAGCGCATAGGGAGGGTTCAGTGATGGTCAGGCGACCGCGGCCTCGACGGCCGCGGCGGCCTTGCGCTCCGCCGCGCGCGCCAGGCGGTAGCGCCGGTCGCTGGCGGCGAGCAGGCCGCCGAAGAACATGAACACGCCGCCCAGCCAGATCATGCGGATCACCGGCTTGTAGTACACGCGCAGGCTCCAGCTGCCGTCGTCGTAGCCTTCGCCCAGCGACACGTACAGGTCGCGCAGCAGGCCGGTGTCGATCGAGGACTGGGTGATGACCTGGCCCTGCGAGGGATACAGGCGCTTCTGCGGGTGCAGCGTGGCGACGAAATGGCCGTTGCGCTCCACCGTCACGGTGGCCTGCTGGGCGTTGTAGTTGGGGCCGGCCTGCTCGCCCGCTTCCTCGAAGCGGAAGGTGTAGCCGCCGAGCGCGGTTTCGGCGCCGCGCGCCAGGCGCACGTCCCTCTCGTCGCCGAAGCTGATCACGCCGCTGACGCCGAGCGCCCAGATGCCCAGGCCGATGTGGGCCAGGGTCATGCCCCACACCGCGCGCGGCACCGACAGCAGGCCGCTGCGCAGGTCCGGCTTGGTGCGCGCGCGGCGCCACACGTCCTGCGCCGCGGCGACGATGGCCCAGCTGCCGAGCAGCGCGCCCGCCGCCGCCAGCGGCGCGCTGCGGCCATAGACGGTGAACGGCAGCAGCACGCCGAGAATCACCGCGACCACCGCCGGCCAGCGCAGGCGGCGTACGGTCTCGCGCCAGTCGCCGCGCTTCCACGGCACCACCGCGGCCAGGCCGACCAGCAGGAACAGCGGCGTGATCATGGGCAGGAACACGGCGTTGAAATACGGCGGCCCCACCGAGATCTTGCCGAAGCCCATCGCGTCCAGCGCAAGGGGGTAGAGCGTGCCGAGCAGCACGGCGGCGCAGGCCGCCACCAGGAACACGTTGTTGAGCAGCAGCAGGCCTTCGCGCGAAAACAGCTTCAGCTCGCCGCTGGTGACCAGCCTGGGCGCGCGCCAGGCGTACAGCGTCAGCGCGCCGCCGACCACCACGCCCATGAAGGCCAGGATGAACAAGCCGCGCGAAGGGTCGCTGGCGAAAGCGTGCACCGACACCAGCACGCCGGAGCGGACCAGGAAGGTGCCGAGCAGCGACAGCGAGAAGGCCAGGATGGCCAGCAGCACGGTCCAGCTTTTCAGCAGGCCGCGCTTCTCGGTGACGGCGAGGGAGTGGATCAGCGCGGTGCCGGCCAGCCAGGGCATGAAGGAGGCGTTCTCCACCGGGTCCCAGAACCACCAGCCGCCCCAGCCCAGCTCCTTGTAGGCCCACCAGGAGCCGAGGGTGATGCCCAGCGTCAGGAACATCCACGCGGTGGTGGTCCAGGGCCGCGTCCAGCGCGCCCACGCGGCGTCGAGCCGGCCGGTGATCAGCGCGGCGATGGCAAAGGCGAAGGCCACCGAGAAGCCGACATAGCCCATGTAGAGCATCGGCGGGTGCACCGCCAGGCCCGGGTCCTGCAGAATCGGGTTGAGGTCGCGCCCTTCGGCCGCGCCCGGCACCAGGCGGGTGAAGGGGCTGGAAGTGAGCAGGATGAACAGGTAGAAGCCGCAGCTGATCATGCCCAGCACCGACAGCACCAGCGCGCTCATGTCCAGCGGCAGGCGCCGGTTGAACACCGACACTGCCAGCGTCCAGCCGGCGAGGATCGTCACCCACAGCAGCAGCGAGCCCTCGTGTGCGCCCCACACCGCGGTGATGCGGTAGATCAGCGGCAGCTGGCTGTGGTCGTTCTCCATCACGTAGGCGACCGAGAAGTCCTTGGTGATGAAGGCATAGGTCAGGCAGGCGTAGGCCGCCGCGACGCACAGGAACTGGCCCTGCGCCGCCGAGGCGGCGAAGCCGAGCAGGCGCGCGTCGCGCCGGCGCCAGCCGAGCAGCGGCACCAATGCCTGCAGCAGCGCCACGCCCAGGGCGAGGATCACCGCGAAATGGCCGAGTTCGGGAATCATGGTCAGGACGGGAATGGGGAATGGGGAATGGGGAATCGCAGAAGCGCGAGGCGATCCGGCTTTCTCCCGATTGCCGATTCCCGATTCTCGCTGGTAGTGACCGACTTGAACGGCGCGCAGGAATGCTTGCCGTCGACATTGCCCACCGCCTTGGCGACGTTGGGCGGCATGTAGTTCTCGTCGTGCTTGGCCAGGATGGTGCTGGCGACGAAGGTGTTGGACCCGTCCATGTGGCCGGTGGCGATGACGCCCTGCCCCTCGCGGAACAGGTCCGGCAATACGCCTTCGTAGCGCACCGGCACCGCGTTGTGGCAGTCGCTCATGACGAACTCGATCTGCAGGCCCGCGCCGCGCTTGAGGCTGCCCTTCTCCACCAGTCCGCCGAGCTGCAACGCGGCGCCGGCGGCGAGCTTGCCGGACAGCAGGTCCGACGGCGTGTAGAAGTACATCATGTTCTTGCGGAAGGCGGTGAAGCCCAGCGCCGCGGCCAGGCCCACGCCGAGCACCAGGGCCGCCACCGCCACCATGCGCTTCTGCCGCTTGCTCACTCGTCTTCCCCTTCAGTCTGCTCGGCCGACTCTGACAGGCGGCGCTTCAAATCGTTGCGCCGCAAATGGGGGGTGAAAGCATTCCACAACACCACCGCCAGGGCCAGGGCGTAGCTGCTCCAGATGAACAGCGCGTACTTTGGATTCATGGGGGACTCATGCCGCCACCGTCTGCTGCGCCCAGCGCGCGTTGCGCTCGCGCCACAGCACTTCGTTCTGCATGCGGCGCAGCCATACCGCGCCGAAGAACAGGTAGAAGCCGGCCAGCGACAGCAGCAGCGGCCACAGCATGTCGCCGCTGATCTTGGGATTGCGCAGGCCTTCGACGCTGAGGATGCTGGAGCCCTGGTGCAGCGAGTTCCACCAGGTCACCGAGTAATGCACGATCGGTACGTTGACCACGCCGACCAGCGCCAGCCAGGCGCAGGCGCGGGCCCCGGCGCGCGGGTCGCCATAGGCCTGGTTGAGGCCGATCACGCCGGCATAGAGGAACAGCAGCACCAGCTCCGAGGTCAGGCGCGCGTCCCACACCCAGTAGGCGCCCCAGGTGGGCTTGCCCCACAGCATGCCGGTGATCAGGGCCAGCGCGGTGAAGCTGGCGCCCACCGGCGCGGCGGCGACCACCGCCACCTCGGCCAGCTTCATGCGCCAGATCAGCGCGATGGCGCCGGCCAGCGCCATCAACGCGTAGATGCTCAGCGACAGCGCCGCGGCCGGCACATGCACGTAGATGATGCGGAAGGCGTCGCCCTGCTGATAGTCCGGCGGGGCCAGGAACAGGCCGCCATAAATCGCCACGCCGAGCAGCACCGCCGACACGCCGAACAGCCAGGGCGCCAGCACGTCGGCGAAGCGGTAGAAGGTCGGCGGCGAGGCCAGCTGGTGAAACCAGGTCCACATGGTCGGGGGCATTCAGCCGGCGCGGCGGCAAAGGGGGCGGATCATGGTCGGATGCCTGCTGCTCACTCTACGAAACGGGCGACCCGGGCGTATTGACCTGGATCAGTGCCGGCGTGGCCGGCCGGAAGTGTCGCAAGATCTTGATTATGGCTCATTCCAGGGCATTGCGGAGCGCTCCGGCGGCGGCGAACGGGAGCAGGGTCACGGTGAGTGCCAGCAAGGCGCCCAAAAAGTACAAGGGCGCCTCGAATGGCAGCCCGACAGCGGCGGCGCGCACCGCGCCGCCGCCGAAAATCACCGCCGGCGTCATCAGCGGCAGCACCAGGATCGGCAGCAGGATGCCGGCGCGCTGCGCTCCCACCGTCAGCGCCGCGGCGAAGCCGCCGGTGAACATCAGCGTCGGCGTGCCGAGCAGCAGACTCAGGGTCAGCACCTTCACCGCCAGCGGCTCCAGGCCGAGGGCCACACCCAGCAGCGGCGCGGCCAGCACCAGCGGCAACGCCGTCAGCAGCCAGTGGGCGCCGAGCTTGGCCGCCACCAGCAGCGGCGCCGGCGCGTCGGCCAGCAGCAGCTGCTCCAGCGTGCCGTCCTCCAGGTCGCCGCGGAAGATGCGCTCCACCCCGAGCAGCGCCGCCAGCAGCGCGCCGACCCAGACGATGGCCGGGGCGAACACCTTGAGCGCCGGGTCGTGCGCCTCGATGCCGAGCGGGAACAGCAGCGCGATGATGGCGTAGAACACCAGCGGCTGGGCCCATTCGGCCGGGTGCCGGGCGGCCAGCAGCAGCTCACGCCGGAAGACGGCAAGCGCGGCGCTCATGGTTTCAGCTCCAGTGTGCGCAGGCCGGCCAGGCCGTCGGGCAATGGCTGGTGGCTGGTGACCAGCGCAACGCCGCCGCCACGGGTATGCGCGTCGAGCAGGCCGGCCAGCAGGTCGATGCCGGCGTGGTCCAGCCCTGCCAGCGGCTCGTCGAGGAACCACCAGGGGCGCGGCAGCGTCAGCAGGCGCGCCAGCGCGGCGCGGCGGCGCTGGCCGGTGGAGAGCCGGCCGCAGGGACGGTGGCGCTGCGCCTTCAGTCCCAGTTGCAGCAGCGCCGGGCCGGGGTCGGCGCCGGCTTGGCCGGCCAGCGCGCACCAGAAGCGCAGGTTCTCGTCCGGGCTCAGCGCCGGGTTGAGCGCATTCTTGTGGCCGAGCCAGTGCCGCTCGCCCGCGCCGGGCTGGCCGTCGATCCGCCCCGCCGCCGGCTCGCGCAGGCCGCACAGCACTTCCAGCAGCGAAGTCTTGCCGGCGCCGTTGCGGCCGCGGATGTGCAGCACCTCGCCGGGCGAGACGTCGAAACCCAGCCCTTCGACCACGTTGCGGTCGCCGCGGGCGACGGCGAGGTCGCGGACTTGAAGGCTGGGGATGGGCATGGGAGCGCGCATTTTAGGGGCATTGCGGCGCGTCTGTTGGTTCCGCGCCGGCCGGCGCAGCTAAAATGGGTTTTTAGACCGGCCGGAGGCCGTCCGCTTGAGCGCCCAACTGATTGACGGCAAGGCCGTCGCCGCCAGCGTGCAGGCTCGCGTTGCCGCCGCCGTGCAGTCCCGCCTCGCCGCCGGCAGGCGCGCGCCGGCGCTCGCCACGGTGCTGGTCGGCGCCGATCCGGCTTCGGAAATCTACGTGCGCAACAAGCGCCGCAGCTGCGAGGCGGTGGGCATCCGCTCGACGCCGGTGCACTTCGGCGCGGACATCGGCCAGGCCGAGCTGCTGGCCGAGATCGACCGGCTCAATGCCGACGACGGCATCGACGGCATCCTGGTGCAGCTGCCGCTGCCCAGGCATATCGACAGCACCCTGGTGATCGAGCGCATCCGCCCGGACAAGGACGTGGACGGTTTCCACCCCTACAACCTCGGCCGGCTGGCGCAGCGCCTGCCGGCGCTGCGGCCGTGCACGCCCTACGGCGTGATCGAGCTGCTCAAATCCACCGGCCAGGACCTGCACGGCATGCGCGCGCTGGTGGTCGGCGCCAGCAACCATGTCGGCCGGCCGATGGGCCTGGAGCTGCTGCTGGCCGGCTGCACCACCACCATCGCGCACCGCTTCACCCGCGAGCTGGATCAGGAGGTGGCGCGGGCCGAAGTGCTGGTGGTGGCGGTGGGCAAGCCCGGCTTCGTGCACGGCGACTGGGTCCGCCCCGGCGCCATTGTCATCGACATCGGCATCAACCGCATGCCCGATGGCAAGCTGTGCGGCGACGTCGCTTTCGCCGTGGCGCGGGAGCGCGCCGGCTGGATCACGCCGGTTCCGGGCGGCGTCGGCCCGATGACCGTGGCGATGCTGATGGAGAACACGCTGGAAGCGGCGCAGCTGCGCGAGCAGGCCTGAAGCGCGCCCGCCCCGCTCAGCCGGGGTGATCGCCGCCGGCGCGGATCAGGCCCTGCAGCACGTTGAGCGCGTTGTACAGCACGTAGTCGCTCTGCGGCAGCTGCTCCAGCTGCCCCGGCTTCGGGTCGAACACGGTGCCGGCCATCTCGGTGCGCGGCTCAGGCGCTGCCGCCGGCTTTTCGTTGGGCAGACTGCCCTTCAGGTCCGCCTCGCGCAACGGAGTATCGTCTTCGGCCGCGCTGACCTGCACCGGGTCGATGACGACGTCCGGATGGATGCCCTCGGCCTGGATCGAGCGGCCGCTGGGCGTGTAGTAGCGGGCGATGGTCAGGATCAGCGCGCCGCCGCCCTGCAGCGGTGTGACGCTCTGCACCAGCCCCTTGCCGAAAGTGGTGCCGCCCACCAGCACCGCACGCCGCTGGTCCTGCAGCGCGCCGGCGACGATCTCGGCGGCGGAGGCGGTGCCGCCGTTGACCAGCGCCACCAGCGGCCTGCCGCGGAGCAGGTCGCCCGGCGTGGCGTTGTACTCATGGCTGGCGCCCGGCGCACGGCCGCGCTGCACCACGATGCGGCCGCTCTCCAGCAGGTCGTCGCTGACCTGCACCGCAGCGGTGACAACGCCGCCCGGATTGTTGCGCAGGTCCAGGATCAGCCCGCGCAGGCCGCCGTCGGCCTGCTTCTGCAGCTGTTCCAGCTCTTCGGTGAAGGAGTCCCCGGTGTCGACGGCGAAATTGGTGATGCGCATGTAGCCGACGCCGGGCTGCAGCATCAGCGCATGCACGCTGGCCACCTTGACCATCTCGCGCGTCATCTCCAGCACCGTGGTGCGGGCGGTGCCTACGTGCAGCACGCCGAGGCGGATGCGCGTGCCCTGCTCGCCGCGCATGCGGTCGATGGCCTGGTCGAGCTCCAGGCCGCTGGTCGGCTGGCCGTCGATCAGCGTGATGATGTCGCCGGAGCGGATGCCGGCCTTGGCCGCGGGGGTGTGGTCCATGGCCGAGACTACGCGCAGCTGGCCGTTGTGCATCTCCACCTCGATGCCGACGCCGGCATAACTGCCGGAGGTGTTGACGTTCCAGTCGTCGTATTCCTTCTTGTCGAGGTAGCGCGAGTGCGGCTCCAGGCCGGCCACCATGCCGCGCAGCGCGTTCTCGATCAGCTTGTCGGGCGGCACCGTGTCGACGTAGCGCCGGCCGATCAGGTCCAGCGCCTGGGTGAAGGAATGCAGCTCTTCCAGCGGCAGCGCGCCGCCCAGGCCCTCCAGGCCGCTGGCGCGCTGGGCGAAAGGCAGCAGGGCGCCCAGGGCGGTGCCGCAGGCCAGGGCCAGTACCATCCGGCGGGAAACAGTCATCGGAACACTCTTCACATTTCGCATCCGCGGCGCCCGACCCGGCGCCATGAGGTGAGCCTGCCACAGCTGTAGCGGCGACGCAGCATCCGTGCCGCATCGGCGCGCACCGGGCCGGCCGGCGATTCAGTAATGAATATTGTTGTGGCGCCTGTTGATCCGACTGTTTAGAGTCTCCTGGAAGGACTTTTCAAGGGTATCTCGATTACCATGAAGCCAGTTTCCAGCCGCGCTGCGAGCTCCCCCTTCTACGGCGAGGACCATGAAACGTTCCGCGCCCAGGTGCGGCGTTTCGTCGAGCGCGAAGTGTCGCCGCATATCGAGTGCTGGGAAGCGGCCGGCGAGCTGCCGCGCGAACTGCACCGCCGGGCGGCGCAGGCCGGGGTGCTCGGCGTCGGCTTCCCCGAGGCCTACGGCGGCATCGAGGTGCCGGATGCGTTCTACGGCGTGGTGCTCACCGAGGAGCTGGCGCGGGCCGGCTCCGGCGGCCTGATCGCCAGCCTGATGAGCCACGGCATCGCCAGCCCGCCGCTGATGCACGCCGGCACGCCCGAGCAGAAGGAACGTTTCCTCAGGCCGGTGCTGGCCGGCGACAGCATCGCGGCGCTGGCCATCACCGAGCCCGGCGGCGGCTCCGACGTGGCCAACCTGCGCACCGCGGCGAAACGCGACGGCGATCACTACATCGTCAACGGCGCCAAGACCTTCATCACCTCCGGTATGCGCGCCGACCTGCTGACGGTGGCGGTGCGCACCGGCGACGCCGGCCTCGGCGGCGTGTCGCTGCTGGTGATCGAGGCCGGCACGCCCGGCTTCACCCGCAGCAGGCTGGACAAGATGGGCTGGTGGTGCTCGGACACGGCGACGCTGTATTTCGAGGACTGCCGGGTACCAGTGGCCAACCGCATCGGCCCGGAGAACGCCGGCTTCATGGCCATCATGCTCAACTTCAACAACGAGCGCATCATGCTGGCGGCGCAGGCCTGGGCCTTCGCCCAGCTGTGCTACGACGAGGCGCTGGCCTACGCGCGCGAGCGCCAGACCTTCGGCAAGCCGCTGCTGTCGCGCCAGGTGATCCGCCACAAGCTGGTGGACATGAAGATGCAGATCGACGCGGTCAAAGCCCAGCTCGACATCCTGTGCTGGCGCGTGTCCGGCAAACAGATGCCGGTGGCCGAGGTGTGCCTGCTGAAGAACCTGGCCACCCGCACGCTGGAGGACGTGGCCGGCGAGGCGGTGCAGATCTTCGGCGGCGCCGGCTATCTGCGCGGCGCCAAGGTGGAGCGCATCTTCCGCGAAACCAAGGTGCTGTCCATCGGCGGCGGCGCCTCCGAGATCATGAAGGACCTGGCGGCCCGGCAGCTCGGCTATTGAGCAGGCTGCGGCGCAGGCCGCTATAATGGCCCCGCCGCGCTGGGCGCTGTCCGCGCACGCGGCATTGGAACCAAGGCTTTTTGATACCGGTCCAAGCGCATATCCGAGCCGGATCAGCTCGGCCGCTGCCAGGAACGTCGGGTGTCCGTTGCGGGGCGGAGCACAGGCTCGAATCCGTCCGCGCGGGTACTGCCGTGGTGTCCGCCGCGATGGAGAGCACATGAGACACACTATCCTGCACGCAGTTCCAGGGACAGGGGCGGCCGGCACGCCGGCATCGCGCCCCGCCTTATCCTTCACATCCTTCAATGAATCCAGTTCACCCGGCGCAACCCTGCTGTAAAGGTGCCGTGGTGAAATCCCGCGTTGTTTGTCGAGCGTTGCAAGGCTGTAAACACCCTGCGCCGATGCCCCCGGCGTAACAGAGTGGTTTTTCACTAACAAAACAGGAGCAAGTCATGAAGCAATTCAAGCGTCATCCTTTGCGTCTGGCGGTCGCGGCGGCGTTTCTCGCCTCCACGCCGCTGATGGCGTATGCCGGTGATGGTCCCTACATCGGCGCCGAAGGTGGCGCCAATTTCGAGAGTTCGCAGAACCTCAACCCCACGGGCGACAGCCTCCACTTCAACACCGGCTGGGCTGCCGGCCTGGTGGGCGGCTATTCCTTCACCAACGGCTTCCGGCCGGAACTGGAACTGGACCATCGCCGCAACTCGCTGCAGGGCGACGCTCTCGGCAACAACGTGTCGGGCTTCGAGAACGCCGACAGCGCGATGGCCAACCTGTGGTATGACTTCAAGGCTCCGAGCGGCTTCTTCAGCGTGGCGCATCCGTACATCGGCGCCGGTGTCGGCGGCGTGCGCTTCGCCAACCGCGGCCTCACCAGCCCCGGCCTGGGTGCCGGTGTGCCCAACGCCTTCGATACCCGTTTCGGCTACCAGGGCGGCGCCGGCGTCGGCTTCGACGTCACTCCGCACCTGACGCTGTCAGCCGACTACCGCTACCTGGAAAGCAACCGCGGCAACTTCAACGTCGGCCTCGCCACGCCGATCAGCGCGCGCTACCGCGCGCAGACCGCCATGCTCGGCGTGCGCTACTCCTTCGGCGAAGAGCCGGCGGCCCCGCCGCCTCCGCCGCCTCCGCCTCCCCCGCCGCCGCCTCCGCCTCCCCCCCCGCCGCCTCCGTGCACGCCGCCGGCCGGCTTCAAGGTTGACGCCAACTGCCACATCATCGAGCAGTCGGTGATCATCCGCGCGGTGGACTTCGAGTTCAATTCGGCGCAGCTGACCGGACCGGCGCAGCAGACGCTGGACGGCGTGGCCACTGCCCTGGCGGCGCAGCCGGATCTGAACGTCGAGATCGAGGGCCACACCGACTCCGTCGGTTCGGCGCCGTACAACCTGAAGCTGTCGCAGAAGCGCGCCGACGCGGTCAAGGCCTACCTGGTGAGCAAGGGCGTCAACGCCTCCGAGCTGACCGCCAAGGGTTACGGCAAGACCAAGCCGATCGCCAGCAACGACACCGCCGAGGGTCGGGCGCAGAACCGCCGCGTGGAGTTCGAAGTGACCAACGCGCCGGCTCACGTCAAGGTGATCAACCAGGGCGCGACCGCCGCCTCCACCGACGCCGCGCTGCAGAACCAGCAGCCGAAGACGGTGAAGAAGCACCACAAGAAGAAGGCGGCGCCGGCAGCGGCCGCTCCTTCCAGCCAGCAGTAAGGCCGGCTGATCCGGGCCGCGAGGCCCGGATTTCCTGAAGCAGCATTGAGGCGCCGGAGGAAACTCCGGCGCCTTTTTATTGGTCCGGCGCTACTACTGCGCGGGCTTCAGCTGCACCAGCAGCTGCCGGCCCTTGACCTGGGCGCCGGCGGCGACGCTGAGCGATTCCACCGTGCCGGCCAGCGGCGCGGCGAGCTGGAACTCCATCTTCATCGCCTCCAGCACCACCAGCGTCTGGCCTTTCTCGACCGTGTCGCCCGGCTTGACATGCACCGCGACGATCTTGCCGTCGCTGTGCGCCAGAATGCGCCCATCCGAGCCGGCCGCCGCGGCTTGCGCCGGCGCGTAGCTGCGGTCGATGAAGCATTCGATGGCGCCGGCCGCGTCCAGCCATAGCGCGTCCTGCTCGCGCGCATAGCGGGCCAGGCCCTGCACGCCCGCGGCCACATAACGGAATGCGCCGGCGTTGCCGCCGACCACTTCCAGCTCGACCGGCGCGCCGTCGATCTGCGCGCTGAACACGCGGCCGCCACGGGCGCAGACCTCCAGTTCATAGTCGCGCTGTTGCCATTTCAGCTTGAAGTCCGCCGGCGAGTCATGCGAGCTGTGCCAGCCGATCATCTCCGGCTGCAGGCCGTGCACGGCGGCCAGGCGCCAGCCATCGTCCAGGTACAGCGCCGCCGCGGCCAGCAGCAGCTGCAGCGCCGTGGGCGCAACGGCGGCAAGCGTCTGCTGCGGAAAATGCCGGCCGACGAAAGCGGTGCTGAAGAGGCCCGAGGCGAAGGCTTCGGTAGCCAGCACCGCGCGCAGATAGTCGCGGTTGCTCACCACACCCAGCAGCTCGGTCTGGTCCAGCGCCTTGAGCAGACGCGTGCGCGCCGTCTCGCGGTCTTCGCCCCAGGCGATGATCTTGGCCTGCATCGAGTCGTAGTACGGGCTGATGCTGCGGCCGTCCTCCAGATAGGTGTCGACGCGCACACCTTCGCCGGCCGGCGCGCGCCAGCGCAGCACCGGGCCGGTCTGCGGCAGGTAGTTCTGCCGCGGGTCTTCGGCGCACAGCCGCACCTCGATGGCGTGGCCGAAGCGGTTGTCGAGGACTTCCTCCTGGCTCAGCGGCAGCTTCTCGCCCTGGGCGATGCGCAGCTGCCAGTCCACCAGATCGACGCCGTAGACCAGCTCGGTCACGGGGTGCTCGTCCTGATGGCGCGTGTTCTTCTCCAGGAAATAGAAGCCGCCATCGGCGCCGAGCAGGAACTCGACGGTGCCGGCACCGACATAGTCCACCGCCCTGGCCGCGGCCACCGCCGCCGCACCCATTTTCTGGCGCAGCGCCTGGTCCACCGCCGGACTCGGAGCCTCCTCCACCACCTTCTGGTTGCGGCGCTGGATCGAGCAGTCGCGCTCACCCAGGTGGATGACGTTGCCGTGGCGGTCGCCGAACACCTGGATCTCGACATGGCGCGCGTCGACCACCGCTTTCTCGATCAGCAGCTGGCCGCTGCCGAAGGCATTGGCCGCCTCGGAGCGCGCCGAGCAGATGTTTTCCAGCAGCGCCCCCGGCTCGTGTACCAGGCGCATGCCGCGGCCGCCGCCGCCCGCCGCGGCCTTGACCATCACCGGCAGACCGGCCTTGAGCGCTTCGGCGCGCAGCGTTTCGTCGGACTGGTCGTCGCCCTGGTAGCCCGGCACGCACGGCACCCCGGCGGCGAGCATGCGGATCTTCGAGGCGCTTTTGTTGCCCATGGCCTCGATCGAGGCCGGGTCCGGGCCGATGAAGACCAGGCCGGCGTCCTGCACCGCGCGGGCGAAGTCGGCGCGCTCGGACAGGAAGCCGTAGCCCGGGTGGATGGCCTGCGCCCCGGCGGTGCGCGCCGCTTCGATGATGCGCTCGATCACCAGATACGAATCCTTCGCCGGCGCTGGGCCGATCCGCACCGCCTCGTCCGCCTCGCGCACGTGCAGCGCATCGCGGTCGGCGTCGCTGTACACCGCCACCGTGCGGTAGCCCTGCTGCCGGGCGCCGCGGATCACGCGCACCGCGATCTCGCCGCGGTTGGCCACCAGCACCTTGCTGAAACGACCGGAATAGCTTGCTCGGGTGTTGCTCACGGTTGTGCTCTCGGGTATTGCGCCAGCCAGTCGTCGGCGGCGCGTTCGAAGAAGGCCAATGCTCCAAAGGCGGCGTAGGCCGGGTGCGTGAAGCTGCGCTCGCCGCAGCGCCGCAGGCCCGCCTTGAGCAGCACCCGCTGCGAGGCGTGGTTGCCCAGGTCGGCGATGGCGACGATGCGCGGCAGCCGCAGCTGGCGGTAGCCGTAGTCCAGCAGAGTCACGCTCATCTCGGTGGCGTAGCCCTTGCCCCAGTGCCGCACGAACAGGCGATAACCCACCTGGATCAGGCTCTCGCCCTGGATATGGTTGAGCAGGTGGAAGCCGATACATTCGCCGCCGTCGCGCAGCACGGTGGCCCAGATGCCCAGGCCGGGGTTTTCCTCGTAATAGCGCAGGATGCGCGTGTCCAGCATGGCGCGCGTGCGCTCGCTGTCGACGGCGCCGCCGAGGTGGCGCATCACTTCGGGATCGGCATTGAGCTCGCTCAGCAGCGGCAGGTCTGCCGGCGTGAAGCGGCGCAGCAGCAGTCGTTCGCTGCTCAGGCCGGCGCCGGCATCGGCCGGCATTACGCCGTCCCCGGCGCTCATTGCGCCCACTGCGGCGCCCGCTTCTGCAGGAAGGCGCTGATGCCTTCCGGCGCTTCGCTGCCGCGCACGGCGGCCGCGAACTTGCGCGCCGCGTCGTCGAGCACCGCGTCCATATCCATGCGCCCGGCGTTGAGCACGATCTCCTTGGTCATGGCGTTGGCCAGCGGCGCGCAGCCGAGGACCTGCCTGAGCGTGGCGCCGAGCTGCGTTTGCAGCTGCGCGTCGTCGCTGAAGGTTTCATGCACCAGGCCCAGGCGCAGCGCCTCCGCCCCCTTGAACTGCGCCCCGGTCAGACACAGCTTGCGCGCCTGGGTCAGGCCGATGCGCTCGACAATGAATGGCGCGATCTGCGCCGGCGGCAGCCCGCGCGTGGTCTCCGGCACGCCGAACCTGGCCTCGACATGGGCCAATGCGATGTCCGACACGCAGGCCAGGCCGAAGCCGCCGGCCAGCACCGCCCCCTCCAGCACCGCCACCACCACTTGCGGCGCCTGCCCCACCTTGCGCAGCATGCCGCCGAAGGCGCGCGAGAACAGCACCACCGGATCGGCCTCGCCCGGGGGCGGCGCCTTCAGTCCGCCGCCCATCATCTCCTTCAGGTCGCCGCCGGCGCAGAAATGGCCGCCGGCGCCGCGCATGACGATGGCGCGCACCTGCGGCGCCTCGCGCACCGCATCGAACACCGCATTGATCTCCTCGACCATGCCGCGGTTCATCGCATTGCGCGATTCCGGGCGGTTGAGGGTCAGGTGCAACACGCCGCCATCGAGATGCAACAGCAGGTTGTGGGTTTCGGGAAGAGTCATAGCAGCCCTCAATTCAACACGTCATTCCCGCGAAGGCGGGAATCCAGTTTTTACGCCGCAGCATCTTCATACAGGTCTCTCCAAGTGGGATTCAGTATTTCGATTTCCCTGATCTTCCACATACGATTCCATTTCTTGACCTGCTTCTCGCGAGTGATGGCGGATACTGCGTTCTCGTGTTGCTCGAACCAGACGAGCTTGTGGACTTGATACTTCTTGGTGAACCCATCGATCTCGTCGTTCTTGTGCTGCCAGATCCGTTGAGGAAGATTCGACGTCACTCCAACGTATAAAACGCCATTTCTGGCGCTGGCCATGATGTATACGAAAAAATGCTTCTCCATGGCCATCACGCACTACTGTCCAACCCTCGCAAAACTGGATTCCCGCCTTCGCGGGAATGACGCACCACCTACAGCCGGGCCACGCCGAAACTGTTCGGATGCACCTTGCGGGCGCGTCCTTCGGCGCAGATCGACAGCGTGTAGCCCAGCACCTTGCGCGTGTCGCGCGGGTCGATCAGGCCGTCGTCGAACAGGCGCGCACTGGCGGCGAAGGCGTCGGACTCACGCTCGAATTGCTTGACGATGTTCTGGCGGATGGCGGCGAGCATCTTTTCGTCGGTCTCGCTCAGCGTCTTGCCCTCCTTCAGCCATTTTTCGCGGGTGATGATCTCCATCACGCCGGCGGCCTGCTCGCCGCCCATCACCGACGTGCGCGAGTTGGGCCAGGCGAAGATGAAGTCGGGACCGAAGCCGCGGCCGCACATGCCGTAGTTGCCGGCGCCGAAGGAGCCGCCCATGACGATGGTGATCTGCGGCACGGTGGCATTGGCCACCGCCTGGATCATCTTGCTGCCGTGCTTGACGATGCCGCCCTGCTCGCTCTCCGTGCCCACCATGTAACCGGTGGTGTTCATCAGATAGACGATAGGGATGTCGGCCTGGCAGCACAGCTGGATGAACTGGCCGGCCTTGGTGGCGCCGCGGGTGGTGATCGGGCCGTTGTTGCCGATGATGCCGACCTGGTGGCCGTGGATCACGGCGCGGCCGCAGATGGTCTGCTGGTCGTATTCGTTCTTGAACTCGAGGAACTCGCTGCCGTCGGCCAGGCGCGCCACCACTTCGCGGCAATCGTAGGGCTTGCGGTAGTCGGCCGGCACCACGCCGCATAACTCGTCGATGTCGTACAGCGGCGCGCGCACTTCGCGCAGCACCAGTTGCGGGCGGTTGCGGTTCCAGTCCAGGTTGCGCACGATGTCGCGCGCGATGCGGATGCCGTCGGCATCGTTCTCGGCCAGGAACTCGGCGGTACCGGCGATCTGCGTGTGCATCTCGGCCCCGCCCAGGTCCTCGTCCTTGGCGATCTCGCCGGTGGCGGCCCTGAGCAGCGGCGGGCCGGCCAGGAACACCTTGGCGTTCTTGCGGATCATCACCACGTAGTCGGACAGGCCCGGCATGTAGGCGCCGCCGGCGGTGGACGAGCCGTGCACCACCGTAACCTGCGGCAGACCCATGGCGGATGCGCGCGCCTGATTGGCGAAGGTCTTGCCACCGGGAATGAACAGTTCGGCCTGGTACAGCAGGTTGGCGCCGCCGGACTCGATCATCGACACCGCCGGCAGCTTCTGCTCCATGCAGATCTCCTGGATGCGCAGCGTCTTCTGCACGCCCCAGGGTGTCATGGTGCCGCCCTTGATGGCGAAGTTGCTGGCGGTGACCATGCAGCGGGTGCCGGCGACGTAGCCGATCCCCATGATGGTGTTGCCGCCGGCCAGCGAACCGTCCTTGTCGTCGTGCATCTTGTAGCCGCACAGCGTTTGCAGCTCCAGCCAGGGGCTGCCGCGGTCCAGCATCAGGTGCACACGCTCGCGCGGAAGCATCTGGCCGCGCTTGTGGAACCGCTCGCGCTTGCTCTCCTCCTCCTTGCGCCCTTTCTCCTCGATGGCGCGGAATTCGGCGACGCGGGCCAGCATCTCCTCGCGGCTCTGTTGATACTGCGGGCTGTTGGTATCGACCTTAGACTCGATAATCGGCATTTCCGTTATCTCGATGTTCGTCTGGGAACAGCCTATTTTTATCAGTATTTCAGAGCTATTTCACGAACAATATTAATTACCGCTTTCACGGCAAAGGCATTTGGATTGCAGGACTGCGCGGAAATCCCGGCGAAAGCGCCGGAAGACCGGCGCCTTGCCCGCGCTGCCACATCCCGGCGCACCCGTTTCAATACTTCTCCAGCACCTTGGGTCTCACCGCGCGATGGAAGCCATCATAGGCCTTGGAGTTCTTGCCGCCCTGCAACGGGAACAGCTTGGTATTGCGCGAGGCGCCGCCGTCGATGGCGATGCACACGCCGGTGATGAAGCCGGCCGCCGGCGTCAGCAGGAACACGATCGGCGCCGAGATCTCCGCTTCTTCGGCCAGGCGCTGCAGGGGCACCGCGCCGCGCAGCTTGGGAATGAACTCCTTCTGGAAGCTCTCGTCATAGTTGTCCAGGCCGCTGGAGGCGACCCAGCCGGGCGCCACCGCATTGACGCGCACGCCGGCATGGGCCCACTCCACCGCCGCCGTCTCGGTGAAGTTGAGCATGCCGGCGCGCGCCGCGCCGGAGTGGCCCATCCCCGGCATGCCGCCCCACATGTCGGCCAGCATGTTGACGATGGCACCACCGGTCTTGCGCATCGACTGGTTGAACACCTCGCGCGCCATCAGGAAGCCGCCGGTGAGGTTGTTGTTGACTACTGCCTCCCAACCCTTCTTGCTGATCGCCATCAGCGGCGCCGGGAACTGGCCGCCGGCGTTGTTGACCAGGCCATGGATGACGCCGCGCTCGGCAACGATGGCCTTGACCGCCTGCTTCACCGCATCCTCGTCACGGATGTCGAAGGCCTGCAGCGAGCACACGCCGCCATCCTCGCGGATCTCGGCCGCCACCGCTTCCAGCTTCTCCGGCTTGCGTCCGACCAGCACCACGTGGGCGCCGAGCGCGGCCAGTTCGTGCGCGGTGCAGCGGCCGATGCCGGAGCCGCCGCCGGTGACGATGATGTTCTGCCCGGCGAACAGGCCTGGATGGAATACGGAACGGTAATACATGTTTTCTTCCTCCACAAAAAAACAAGGCCGGGAAACCCGGCCTTGTTCATCTACTCATTGGACATGCTGTCCAAGCCGCCGGGCCTCCCGGCCCGGACTGTTCAAGCCAGCGATCACAGCTTCGAGGTCAGTTCCGGCACCGCCGTAAACAGGTCGGCGACCAGGCCGAAGTCGGCGACTTCGAAGATCGGCGCCTCGGCGTCCTTGTTGATGGCGACGATGGTACGGGCGTCCTTGATGCCAGCCAGGTGCTGGATGGCGCCGGAGATGCCGATGGCGAAATACAGTTCCGGGGCGATGATCTTGCCGGTCTGGCCCACCTGCATGTCGTTGGGCACGTAGCCGGAGTCGACCGCGGCGCGCGAGGCGCCGACGCCGGCCTTGAGCTTGTCGGCCAGGGCGTAGATCACCTTGAAGTTCTCCGAGCTGCCCAGGGCGCGGCCGCCGGAGACGACACGGCTGGCGGACTGCAGTTCCGGGCGCTCGGACTTCTGCGCTTCGAGCTTGACGAAGCGGGTGTGGGTCGGCAGGGCGACGTCGATGGAGATCTTCTCCACCGGGGCGGCGCCGGTGCTGCCGACGGCGCTGAAGCTGGCCAGGCGGATGGTGGCGACCACGGCCGGGGCGGCCGGGGCTTCGACGGTGAGGATGGCGTTGCCGGCGTAGATCGGGCGGTCGAAGCTGGTGGGGCCGTGCACGGCCATGACGTCGGACACCTGCTGCACGCCGAGCTTGGCGGCGACGCGCGGCAGCAGGTCTTTGCCGAAGGTGGTGCCGGGGGCGAAGACGTGGCTGTAGCCCTGCTTGGCCAGTTCGACCACCTGGGGGGCGACGATGGCGGCCAGGCCGTGGTCGTTTTCAGGGCGGTCGATCTGCAGCACTTTGGTGACGCCGTCGAGCTTGGCGGCTTCGGCGGCGGCGCTACTGCCGTCCTTCGCGAACAGGGCGACTTCGATGGCGCCGCCGACCAGTTTGGCGGCGGTGACGACCTTGGCGATGCTGCTGCTCAGCTTGCCGTCGGCCTGCTGGCCGATGATCAGAATTTTAGACATGGTTGCGATATTCCTTAAATCAGGCCTTTGCCTTTCAGCGCGGCGATGAGGTCGTCGACGGTCTTGACCACGATGCCCTTGCTGCGCTTGGGCGGAGCGGCGGTCTTGGTGGCCTTGAGGCCGGCGCCGGCGCTGACGCCCAGGTCGGCCAGGCTGACGGCTTCAATGGGCTTTTTCTTGGCCTTCATGATGTCCGGCAATTTGAGGTAGCGCGGCTCGTTCAGGCGCAGGTCGGTGGTGACGACGGCGGGCAGGTCGATTTCCAGGGTTTCCAGGCCGGCGTCGACTTCGCGGGTGACGGTGGCTTTGCTGGCTTCCAGTTCGACTTTGGAGGCGAAGGTGGCCTGCGGCAGGTCGAGCAGGGCGGCGACCATCTGGCCGGTCTGGTTGGCGTCGTCGTCGATGGCCTGCTTACCCAAAAGGAACAGGTTGGCGCCTTCTTTCTTGAACACGGCGGCCAGGGCCTGGGCGGCGGTCAGCGGCTGCACTTCGCCTTCTTCCTTGACGTGCACGGCGCGGTCAGCGCCGAAAGCCAGGGCGGTGCGCAGGGTTTCTTCGCACTTGGCGCCGCCGATGGTCACGGCCACGATCTCGCTGATCTTGCCTTTCTCCCGCAGCCGCACCGCTTCTTCCATGGCGATTTCGTCAAACGGGTTGACGCTGAATTTCACGCCGTCCGTGACCACGCCGGACCCGTCCGGCTTCACCTGGATGCGCACGTTGTAGTCCACCACGCGTTTGACGCTCACCAATGCTTTCATGCTTTCTTCCTGTAATGGAAACTGTAGACATCCTGTCCGGACCACCGGGCCTCCGTGCCCGGACTACTCGAACCAGAGACTAAATCCTGGCCACCTTGCGGCTGACCCACTGCTCGCGGTGGCGGGTGAACTCTGCCGCACTACCGGCGGAAAAGTCCAGATCGCGCGCGCGGCCGTCCTTGAGGCCGTAAACCCAGGCGTGCACACACAACTCCTGGCCGCGCAGCCAGGCATCGCGCACGATGGTGGTTTCGCAGACGTGGCAGGCCTGTTCCACCGCGTTGAGCTCGCACAGGCGGTCATGACGCGCCTCGTCGCGCTCGATGGTTGACAGCTCGTGGCGGTGATGGTCGGCAACGTCGCGCACATGCTGCAGCCAGTTGTCGGCCAGGCCGATGCGCCGGCGCTCCAGCGCGGCCTGCACACCGCTGCAGCCGTAGTGCCCGACCACGATAATGTGCTTGACCTTCAGCACGTCCACCGCGAATTGCAGCACCGACAGGCAGTTGAGGTCCGAGTGCGACACCACGTTGGCGATATTGCGATGGACGAACACCTCGCCCGGCGGCAGATCGATGATCTCGTTGGCCGGCACGCGGCTGTCGGCGCAGCCGATCCACAGGAACTCCGGCGATTGCTGTTTAGCCAGCGCCGCAAAGAAGCCGGGGCGCTCCACTTCGGTGCGCAATGCCCAGGAGCGGTGTCTCTGCAGCAGATGATCGAGAGCGGCGGTCACTGAGTCCTCGGGGTCGGAGCGGGCTGGCGGCGCGCGGTGGCCCGGCCGCGCGGGGCTGCCGGGCCGGACGCCCATGCTACATGTTCGGATAATTCGGCCCGCCGGAACCTTCCGGCGCGACCCAGGTGATGTTCTGCGCCGGATCCTTGATGTCGCAGGTTTTGCAGTGCACGCAGTTCTGCGCATTGATCTGGAACTTCTTGCCGCCGTCGGCGGCGTCGATCACCTCGTACACGCCGGCCGGGCAGTAGCGCTGCGCCGGCTCGTCATACAGCGGCAGGTTCTTGCTGATGGGGATGGACGGGTCGGTCAGCTTGAGGTGGACCGGCTGGTCTTCCTCGTGGTTGGTGCTGGACAGGAACACCGAGGACAGCTTGTCGAAGCTGATCACGCCGTCCGGCTTGGGATAGGCGATCCTGGCGCTCTGCGCCGCCGGCTTGAGCGTGGTGTGGTCCGGCGTGGTGTCGTGCAGGGTGAACGGGAGCTTGCCGCGGAACCAGTTCTGGTCGATGTAGTTGAACGCGGCGCCGCCGAGCACGCCGAACTTGTGCATGGCCGGGCCGAAGTTGCGGTCACGGTAGAGCTCGTCGTAGAGCCAGCTGGCCTTGAAGTTCTCGGGGTAGGCGGCGAGTTCGTCGCCGCCCACCGCCCCGCCGATCAGCGCGGCGGCGGCGGCATCGGCCGCCAGCATACCGGACTTCATGGCGGTGTGGCTGCCCTTAATCTTGGAGAAGTTGAGGGTGCCCAGGTCGCAGCCGATGAGGGCGCCGCCGGGGAACACCATCTTGGGCAGGCAGTTGAAGCCGCCCTTGGTGATGGCGCGGGCGCCGTAGGAGACGCGCTTGCCGCCTTCCAGGTATTTCTTCAGCACCGGGTGGTGCTTGATGCGCTGCAGTTCATCGAACGGCGACAGGTAGGGGTTGCTGTAGGCCAGGTCGACGATCAGGCCGACGTAGACCTGGTGGTTTTCCAGGTGGTAGAGGAAGAAGCCGCCGGGGTTGGCGCCGTTGAGCGGCCAGCCGGTGCCGTGGATGACCAGGCCCTGTTCGTGCTTTTCCGGGGCGATGGTCCACAGTTCCTTCAGGCCGATGCCGTAGTGCTGGACGTCGGATTGCTGGTCCAGCTTGTAGTGCTTGAGCAGGCGCTTGCCCAGGTGGCCGCGGCAGCCTTCGGCGAACAGGGTGTACTTGGCGCGCAGTTCGATGCCGGGGGTGTAGACGCCTTCCTTGTGCTTGCCGCTGTGGTCGACGCCCATGTCGCCGATCTGCACGCCGCGCACGATGTTCTTTTCGTCGATCAGCACTTCCTGGGCGGCGAAGCCGGGGTAGATCTCCACCCCCAGGCTCTCGGCCTGCTGTGCCAGCCAGCGGCACAGGTTGCCCAGCGAGATGATGTAGTTGCCCTCGTTGTGCATGGTGTGCGGCACGAACGGGCCGGGGGTCTTGATGCCGCTTTCCGGGCTGGTGAAGAACCACACCTCGTCGCGCTTGACCGGGGTGCTCAGCGGCGCGCCCAGTTCCTTCCAGTTGGGGAACAGTTCGTTGAGCGCGCGCGGCTCGAATACCGCGCCGGACAGGATGTGGGCGCCGACCTCGGAGCCCTTTTCCACCAGGCACACCGAAATCTCCTTGCCCGCCTCGGCCGCCTTCTGCTTGATCCGGCAGGCCGCCGACAGACCGGCAGGGCCTCCGCCGACCACCAGGACGTCGTACTCCATTACATCGCGTTCAACGCTCATTTTCGTGCTCTTGACTCGGCGCGCGGCGGCGCCCGGGGCGGTTTTAAACGGGGCTAGCCGTCTATTTTAACGTCTCGGGCACATTTGGCGACTGGCCGGAGGGCATCAGCCCGCCGAAAAATCGGCCAAGGCGGCGGCCAGGCGGGCCGGCACCGACACCGGATAGTCGAGCAGCATCTGCGCGAAGGCCTTGCCCTGCGGATCGGTGCGCAGCGATGCGGCGCCGCCGCTGCCCAGGGCGTTGTAGAGCAGGAAATTGAGGCTGTGGCTGCCGTGCAGCTCCCAACGCTCCACCCGCCCCTGCGCGCCGCCCGCCAGCACGTGCGCAAACCAGGCGCGGACGTTGGCCGCGCTCAGCGCCGCCTTGATGTACGGCAGGTACTCCGCCTTGCGCGCCGCCACGCCGATGTTGGAATGGTCGCCCTTGTCGCCGGAGCGGGCCACCGCCAGCCGGATCAGCGGCACCTGCACCGGCTCGTGCAGCGACAGCAGCGGCAGGTCCTCGGCCTCGGCCGGCGGCGGCTCGAAACCGCCCCGCGTCGGCACCGCCACGGCGAAGCGCCGCTCGCCCACCACCGCCTCGATCGCCACCCGATCCTTCGGCACCAGCGTGGAGAACAGCCGCGGGATCATGCTCGGCTCCGGCCGCCCGCCGCCGAAGTAGCCGGTGAAGCCCGGCGCCATGGCGGTCGCGGCTTGCACGATCTCGCGCGCGAACAGCTTCAGCGCCTTGGGATTGGGATGGTGTACGGCGATCTTCACCACCACCTCGCGCGTCGCCGCCGCGCCCGCGCGCGCGTGCGGCCCGTAGGTTTCCTCGGCGCCGATGCAGTGGATGTCAACCCCGGTGAAGTCGCCCCAGCCTGCCTGCAGCAGCTGGCGCCGTACCTTCTCCACCACGGCGCCGGCCGAAGCGCGCCCTTTCCTGGCCGCGTCGATGCCGCCGATCATGAACAGCGCGGCGCAGCGCATGCCGGACGGATAGGTGGCGCTGACCTTGTAGGTGGCGGTGGGCGCATAACCCCTGGCGCCGCTGACGCGTACCCGGTTGTCGCCGGCCTGCTCCAGCTTCACCGCGGTGAAATCGCACACCACGTCGGGCAACAGGTAGGCGCGTGGGTCGCCGATCTCGTACAGCATCTGCTCCAGCACCGAATGCACCGACACCAGGCCGCCGCTACCCTCCGGCTTGGTGACGACGAACTCCCCGCCCGACTCCACCTCAACGATGGGGAAGCCCATGTCGGCAAAGCCTTCGGCCACCAGCTCCCAATCGGTGAAATTGCCGCCGGTGCATTGCGCGCCGCACTCGATGATGTGGCCCGCCACCGAACCGGCAGCGAGCTTGTCATATTCATCCTCCCGCCAGCCGAACTCATACATCAGCGGGCCGAGCACCACGGCGGAATCGACGCAACGCCCGGTGATGACGATTTCGGCGCCGGCATCCAGCGCGCGGGCGATGGGAATGGCGCCGAGGTAGGCGTTCATCGACACCAGCGTCGGCGGCAGCGGCTTGCCGCTGTCCAGCTCGGCGCAGTCGGCGAACTCCTTCTTGCGCGGCAGCAGGTCGTCGCCCAGCACCACGCCGACCTGGATCGCCACGCCGGCCTTGGCGGCCACCTCCTCCAGTGCCTTCTTGCAGGCCAGCGGGTTGACGCCGCCGGCATTGGCCACCACCTTGATGCCGCGGGCCTTGATCTCGCCCAGCAGCGGCGCCATCACATGCTCGACAAAATCGGTGGCGTAGCCGTCGTTGGGATCCTTCATGCGCTTGGCGGCGAGGATCGACATGGTGATTTCGGCGAGGTAGTCGAAAACAAGGTAATCAATATTACCCTTTAGCACCAACTGCGCCGCCGCAGTGTTCGTGTCACCCCAGAAGGCGGAGGCGCAGCCGATGCGCACGGTTTTCGCTGAATTGGCCATATTCTTCATGTCCTTGAAGGAGTCCGAAGCGGATCGCGCCGGCGCGGCGCGGTTTCCTAGCTTGCCTCAGGACGCAATACGGTGCTACAAGAATATAGATTACCGACTTATCCGAAACGAAGCGCCAGGGCGAGCAGCGCGGCGGCATAGACGGCAGCCAGAACGTCGTCGACCATGATGCCGAGACCACCGCCGACGCGGCGGTCGAACCAGGCGATGGGCCATGGCTTCCAGATGTCGAACAGGCGAAACAGCGCGAAGGCGGCCAGCACCCACCACCAGCCCGGATGCGCCACCCAGCCCAGCGCCGGCAGCAGCGGGATGCAGGTGATGAGGAAGCCGACCACCTCGTCGAACACGATGCCGCCGTAGTCGTGCACCCCGAGTTGCCTGGCGCTCTCGCCGCAAACCCAGCAGCCAAACGCGAACAACACCAGCAGCAGGCCGAGATAGGCCGGCAGCGACAGGTGCAACGGTTGCAGCAGCAGCCACAGCGGGATCGCCGCCACGGTGCCGGCGGTTCCGGGCGCCTTCGGCGACAGGCCGGAGCCGAGCCAGAAGGCCAGCAGGTGCACCGGCGAGCGGAATACCGTGGCCGCCGGCACCCGCAGTGAATTCTTGTCGCGCTTCGGCTCGCTCATGCCGGCAGCGCCTGCGCGGCGATCGGCAGGCCCCACAGGCGCGAACCGATATTGTTCAAGTGCTGCGGCGCGCCGCTGCTGAACCATTCCACCGTGCCCGCCTCGACGCGGTCGGCACGCAGGTCTTCGCCATTGCCGTCGCCGGCCAGCACCTGCCCCACGCGGCGTGCCACCGCTTCACCGGTGTCGAGCAGGGTCACACCGGGACCGACCACGCGCTGGATCAGCGGGCGCAGAAACGGATAGTGGGTGCTGCCCAGCACCACCACGTCGGCGCCGCCGGCCAGCAGCGGCGAGGTGTAGCGCTCCACCAGCACGCGCGTGTCCGCGCCGTCCAGCTCGCCCGCCTCGACCCGCTCCGGCAGCCCCGGGCAAGGCTGGGTGATGATACGCACGCTGCCGGCGTGGCGGTCGATCAGGCGATGCAGCTTGTCGCCCGACAGCGTGGCCACCGTGGCCAGCACGCCGACCACGCCGCTGCGCGTCAGGGCTACCGCGGGCTTCACCGCCGGCTCCATGCCGACGAAGCCGCTGGAATAGTTGGCGCGCAGGTACTCCACCGCCGCCACCGTGGCGGTGTTGCAGGCGACGACGATCAGCTTGGCACCGCGCCCGAGTAAAAAATCGGTGATGGCCACCGCCCGCGCGATGATCTGCTGCTGCGATTTGCCGCCGTAGGGGCAATGGCCGCTGTCGGCGACGTAGATGAAGTTTTCCTGCGGCAGGCGCCGCACCATCTCGCGCAGTACCGACAGGCCGCCGACGCCGGAGTCGAACACGCCGATGGGGGCGTTACTCATGGAGACCGCTCATGCAATCCGGACGCCGTATTCAGGGGGAAGTGATTGTAGCCGCGCAACTCCACCGCGATGGGCCGGCCGCCGACATCGAGCCAGCGCAGGCCGGGCTCGCGCGTGATGCGGCCGATCTCGCTCAGCGGCAGGTCGAGCTTGCGGCGCGCCTCTTCCAGCCGCTGCGGCGGAATGCACACGCACAGCTCGTAGTCGTCTCCGCCTGCGGCCTGCAGCGCCAGGCGCGAGGTCTCGGGCGCGAGGCGCCGGAAGGCTTCGGAGGCGGGCAGCTGGTCGACGCGGATCTCGGCCCCCACCCAGCTCGCTTCGAGGATGTGCTGCAGGTCGCCGGCGAGGCCGTCCGACAGGTCCAGCGCCGCATGCGCCAGGCCGCGCAGGTTGTGGCCGGCGGCCACGCGCGGCGCCGGCCGGTTGAGACGCTGCTTGAGGAATTCGCGGTCGGCGTCGAAGCGCGCGCAGCGGGTCGCCAGGCCGAGTTCGAGCGCCAGCGCCGCATCGCCCAGCGTGCCGGTCACGCAGACCGCGTCGCCGGGCTTGGCGCAGCTGCGCCGCATCGCCTTGCCTGCAGGCACGCCGCCGATGGCGGTGATGGTGATGGACAGCGGGCCGCGCGTGGTGTCACCCCCCACCAGGGCGACGCCCGAGGGGTTGGCCAGCGCCTTGAGCCCCTGCGCGAACGCCGCCAGCCAGGCCTCGTCGGCCTGCTCCAGGGTCAGCGCCAGCAGGAACCAGCGCGGTCGCGCGCCCATCGCGGCCAGATCGGACAGGCTGACCGCAAGGGACTTCCAGCCGATGTCCTCGGGCCGCGCCTGCGGGTCGAAATGGCGGCCGGCGACCAGCGTATCGGTGGTGACGGCCAGCTCCTCGCCCGCCGCCGGCTGCAGCAGCGCGCAATCATCGCCGATGCCCAGCACCACATCCGAAGCCCCGGGCGCCAGCCCCCGGAAATGCCTGCGGATCAGTGCGAACTCATCCATGGCGGGCATCGCGCCTGTTAGTGCCTACAGGCCTGCGCCGATCTCGCCGCCACGGCGCCCGCGCGCCAGCTTGTCGAGCACGCCGTTGACGAACTTGTAGCCCTCCTCGGCGCCGAACACCTTGGTCAGGTTCACCGACTCGTTGACGACCACCTTCCACGGCACTTCCGGCTTGTGCATCAGCTCATAGGCACCCAGCAGCAGCACGGCGTGCTCCACCGGGTCGAGCTGCTCCAGCGGGCGGTCCAGGTACGGCGTCACCGCCGCGGTCAGCTCGGCGCGGAACTGCACCACGCCGTGCAGCAGCTCGGCGAAATAATCCGGGTCGGCACGCCCCAGGCCTTCGGGCTGCTCGGCGAACTGGCGCAGCAGCGATTCCGGCGACGTCTCGTTGACCAGCCACTGGTACAGCGCCTGCAGCGTCAGGCGGCGCGCCAGACCGCGGCGGCTGGTTGGAGCGTTGTCAGTCATGGACGGCCCACAGCAGGCGGACCATCTCCAGCGCGGCGGCGGCGGCCTCGTAGCCCTTGTTGTCCGGACCGGGACCGGTGCGCTCCAGCGCCTGCTGGGGCGTGTTCACCGTCAGCACGCCGAAGCCCAGAGCCACGCCGTGCTTCTGCGAAGCCTCGCGCAGGCCGCGCGAGCACTCGCCGGCGACAAAGTCGAAATGCGGCGTGTCGCCGCGGATCACCGCGCCGAGCGTGATGACGGCGTCGTAGCGCCCGCTCTTCATCAGCGCGCTCGTCGCCAGCGGCAGTTCGAACGCGCCGGGCGCGCGGAATTCGCCGATGTGCTTGTCGCTCACCCCCCAGTCGGCCAGGCAGCGGCGCGCGCCGGCCAGCAGCGCATCGACCACGTCCACGTTCCAGCGCGTCGCCAGCAGGGCGACGCGCACCTTGCCGAACTCGCCCTTGCCCGGCTTGGGCGGAGCGGCGTAGCCGGCCTTGCCGGGGGTCTTGCTTACGGTTTTCTTAGTTTGAGTGGGCAAATGAGTGCTCTTCGGAATCTCGTTCAATCACAGTGGACGTATTCGACCACTTCCAGATCGAAGCCGGACAAGGCGTACATTTTCTTCGGCGCCGACAGCACGCGCATCTTGCGCACACCGAGGTCGACCAGGATCTGCGCGCCGACGCCGTAGGTACGCAGTGACTGCCCTTCGTCCGGCTGCGCCTGCGGCACGCTGCCGGAGGGCGACGGCGCATGCGGCTGGTTGAGGCCGATGATCTGCTGCACCACGTCGCGCGGCGACTCCGGCTTGCGCAGCAGCACCACCACGCCCTTGCCTTCCTCGGCCACGCGCTGCATGGCGCGGCGCAGCGGCCAGGAGAAGTCGCCGTGCTTCACGCCGAGCACATCCTGCAGCATGTTGCGCAGGTGCACGCGCACCAGCACCGGCTCGTCAGCCTTGATCTCACCCCGTACCAGAGCCAGATGCACGGTCTTGCCGATGCGGTCCTCGTACACCGCCATGCGGAACTCGCCGAATTCGGTCTGCACCGGCTGCTCGGCCACGCGCTCGACGCTGTGCTCGTTGGCCAGGCGGTAGCGGATCAGGTCGGCGATGGTGCCGATGCGCAGGGAGTGCTCGCGGGCGAAAGCCACCAGGTCGGCGCCGCGCTTCATGGTGCCGTCGTCGTTGACGATTTCGCAGATGAAGCCGGCCGGTGAGGACAGCCCGGCGAGGCGCACCAGGTCCACCGCGGCCTCGGTATGGCCGGCGCGGGCCAGCACGCCGCCTTCGGCGCAGCGCAGCGGGAAGATATGCCCGGGGCGGGCGAAATCGTCCGGCTTGGTGGACGGGTCGGCCAGCGCCAGGATGGTCTTGGCGCGGTCCAGCGCCGAGATGCCGGTGGTGGTGCCGTGCTTGTAGTCGACCGAAATGGTGAACGCGGTGCGGTGGCTCTCGGTGTTCTCCGCCACCATCAGCGGCAGGCGCAGCTCTTCTAGGCGCTCACGCGTCATCGGCTGGCAGATGATGCCGCTGGAGTGGCGCACGATGAAAGCCACCGCTTCCGGCGTGGCCTTCTCGGCAGCCATGATCAGGTCGCCTTCGTTCTCGCGGTCCTCGTCGTCCATCATGATGACCATCTTGCCGGCCCTGATGTCGGCGATGATGTCCTCGATGGTGTCCAGCTTGCGATCGCGCTTGGCGTCGATCGAGGTGATCTTGTTGCTGCCGCTCATGAAGCTCTCTCCTGTATCAGGCGCTCCAGGTAGCGGGCGATCAGGTCCACCTCCAGGTTGACCGATCCCCCCACCCGCAGCCCGCCCAGCGTGGTGTGGGTCCACGTCTGCGGGATGATGTTAACGCCAAAACGGTTTTTATCCACTTCGTTAACGGTCAGGCTGATGCCGTCGATGGCGATCGAGCCCTTGCGCGCGATATAGCGCGCCAGCGCCTGCGGCGCCTCGAAGGTCAACCGCCAGGAACGGGCGTCCTCGTGCTTCTCGGCCAGGCGGCCGACGCCGTCGACATGGCCGGACATCATGTGGCCGCCCAGCGGCTTGGCCGGAGTCAGGGCGCGCTCCAGGTTGACCACCGTGCCGGCCTGCCAGGCGCCCGAGGTGGTGGCGTTGAGGGTTTCGACCGACAGGTCGGCGGTGAAGCCGCGCGGCAGCAGGGTCACCGCGGTCAGGCACACGCCATTGACGGCGATGCTGTCGCCGGACTGCACACCGTCCAGGCAAGCGCCATCGGTGACGATGCTCATGCGGCGGTCGCCGCTGATCTCCTCCACCGTTTCGATGCGGCCCAGGGCCTCGACGATACCGGTAAACATTCAGCACTTCTCCTTCGATTCAAGCACCGCGGTGACGCGGATGTCCTCGCCCACCAGGCGCACGTCGCGCGGTTTCAGCCGCACCCGCTGCTCCAGCCGCACCATGCCCGGCAAGTGCGCCAGCGGCTGGGCGTCGTGGCCCAGCAGCGAGGGCGCCAGGTAGACCACGATCTCGTCGACCAGGCGGGCCTGCAGGAAAGCGCCGGCCAGGCGCGGCCCGCACTCGACCAGCACTTCGTTGACCTGGCTGCGGCCCAGGGCGTCCAGGGCGGAACACAGCTCGACGTGTCCGGCGGAGTCGGCGCGCACGGCCAGCACCTCGACTCCGGGCGCGGGGGCGGCCGCCGCGGCATCGGTGGTGAGCAGCAGGCGGCGCACGCCCTCCGCCCAGACCCTGGCGCCGGACGGCACGCGGTGATGGGTATCGAGCACGATGCGGTCCGGCTGGCGCCACTGTCCCTCCAGCCGCACGTTGAGCTGCGGGTCGTCCTGCAGCACCGTGGCGGAGCTGGTCATCACCGCCCCGGCCTCGGCGCGCAGGCGGTGCACGTCGGCACGCGCCGCCTCGCCGGTGATCCACTGGCTTTCGCCGGAGGCCATGGCGGTGCGGCCGTCGAGGCTGGCCGCCAGCTTCAGCGTCACCCAGGGCCGTCCGCGCGTCATGCGCGCAACGAAGCCGCGATTGAGCTGCGCCGCCAGTTCGCCAAGGATGCCGACGTGGACCTCGATGCCGGCCTGGCGCAGCCGCTCCAGGCCCTGACCGGCGACCAGCGGGTTGGGGTCCTGCATCGCCGCCCACACCCGCTTCGGCCTGGCGGCGATGAGGGCATCGGCGCAGGGCGGCGTGCGGCCGTGGTGGGCGCAGGGCTCCAGCGTGACATAGACCTCCGCGCCGGCCGCCTTGTCGCCGGCGGCGCGCAGCGCCAGTACCTCGGCATGTGGCTCGCCCGCGCGCTGGTGCCAGCCCTCGCCCACGATCAGGCCGTCGCGGGCGATGACGCAGCCGACGCGCGGATTGGGGTGGGTGCTGGCCTTGCCCCGCTCCGCCAGGCGCAGCGCGCGGGCCATGAAGCTCTTGGCCAGGACTTCGTCGGCGGTGGACATCAGGCCTTTTTGCTGCCTTTCTTTTCTTCGGGCGGCGGATCGATCAGCGTCAGCTGGCTGCGGCGCAATTCAGCACTGGGCAGCTTCTCCAGGCGATCGATCTCCTCGCGGAACGCATTGACGTCCTGGAAGCTGCGGTAGATCGAGGCGAAGCGCACGTAGGCGACGTGGTCGAGGTCGCGCAGTTCTTCCATCACCCAGGCGCCGATGCGCCGCGACGGCACTTCACGCTCGCCGCTGGCGCGCAGCTTGCGCATCACGTTCTCCACCGCGTGATCAACCGCTTCCTGGGGCACGGGGCGCTTGTAGACCGCGCTCTCGAAGCCGCGGCGCAGCTTGTCCTCGTCGAACGGCTGCGGCTTGCCGCTGCTCTTGAGCACGAACGGCATCGACAGCTGCGCCTTCTCGAACGTGCTGAAGCGGTTGCCGCAATGCGGGCACTCGCGGCGGCGGCGCACCTGCGTGCCTTCCTCGTACAGGCGCGAGTCGATCACGCGCGTGTCGGGCGCCTTGCAGAACGGGCATTGCATGTCTTAGCGCGGGAATCGGGGATCGGGAAGCGGGAACAGGAAATCCCCGCCCGCTTCCGACGATTCCCGACTCTCCATTCCCGATTCCCGTCCTCTCACGCGGCCTTCTTCGCCGCCTGATACACCGGGTAGCTGGCGCACAGTTCGCCGACGTGACCACGCACGCGGGCGATGGTGGCGTCCACGTCCTTGCCGGCGGCCAGGGCGTCGAGGATGTCGGCGATCCAGCTTGCCACCTCGGCCATCTGCATTTCCTTGAAGCCGCGGGTGGTGCTGGCCGGGCTGCCGATGCGCAAGCCCGAAGTCACCATGGCCGAGCGCGGATCGTTCGGCACCGCGTTCTTGTTGACGGTGATGTGGGCCTGGCCCAGCGCCGCTTCGGCGTCCTTGCCGGTAACGTCGCGGGCCGACAGGTCGAGCAGGAACAGGTGGTCGTCAGTGCCGCCGGACACCACCTTGTAGCCGCGGTCGAGGAATACCTGGGCCATGGCGCGGGCGTTGGCCACCACCTGCTGCTGGTAGATCTTGAACTCCGGCGCCAGCGCTTCCTTGAAGGCCACCGCCTTGGCGGCGATGACGTGCATCAGCGGGCCGCCCTGGATGCCGGGGAACACGGCCGAGTTGAACTTCTTGGTGAAGTCCTCGGGCTGGCCCTTGGCCAGGATGATGCCGCCGCGCGGGCCGCGCAGGGTCTTGTGGGTGGTGCTGGTGACGACGTGGGCGTGCGGCAGCGGGCTCGGGTAGACCCCGGCGGCGACCAGGCCGGCGATGTGCGCCATGTCGACCCAGAACCAGGCGCCGATCTTGTCGGCGATGGCGCGCATGCGCGCCCAGTCCTTGATGCGCGAATAGGCGGAGAAGCCGCCGATCAGCATCTTCGGCTTGTGCTCCAGCGCCACCCGCTCCATCTCGTCGTAGTTGATCAGGCCGGTGGCCGGGTCGAGGCCGTAGGCCACCACCTTGTAGTTCTTGCCGGAGAAGTTGGCGGGATGACCGTGGGTCAGATGACCGCCGTGGGCCAGGTTCATGCCCATGATGGTGTCGCCCGGCTGCAGCAGCGCGGCGAAGATGGCGGCATTGGCCTGGGCACCGGAATGCGGCTGCACGTTGGCGAAATCGCAATCGAACAGCTGCTTGATGCGCTCCAGCGCCAGGTTCTCGGCCACATCGACATGCTCGCAGCCGCCGTAGTAGCGCTTGCCGGGATAACCCTCGGCGTACTTGTTGGTCAGCACCGAACCCTGCGCTTCCATCACCGCCGGGCTGGCGTAGTTCTCGGAGGCGATCAGTTCGATGTGCGCCTCCTGCCGTGCGCGCTCGGCTTCGATGGCGCGGTTCAACTCAGGGTCGGCTTGGGCGAGGCTCTTGGCGTTGGTCCACATGGTCTTTATCGGGAATCGGGAATGGAGAATCGGGAATCGTTGGGGGGCCGGGCATCTACGACTCCCGATTCCCCATTCTCGATTCCCAGGCGGTCAATCAACCACTTCCAGCATCAAATCCAGCGCGGCGCGCGCCGGCTGGGCGATCTCGCGCGGCACGCGGATCTGGTTCACCACCTGGCCGGCGACCAGGTTGTCCAGGGTCCAGGCCAGGTGTTGCGGGTCGGTGCGGAACATGGTGGAGCACATGCACACCATCGGCGACATGAATTGCACCGTCACGCCCCTGGGCTTCATCTCGTCCTTGAGGCGGTTGACCAGGTTCAGTTCCGTGCCGACCAGCCAGTGGCTGCCCGGCTCCGCGGCGCGAACCGTGCGCAGGATGTATTCGGTCGAGCCGACGTGATCGGAATGCTCACACACCTCGAAAGCGTTCTCGGGATGACTGATGACCTTGCCGCCCGGCACTTCACGGCGGAATTTCTCGATGTGCGCCGGATGGAACATCTGGTGCACCGAGCAGAAGCCCTTCCACAGGATGATCTTCGCCTTGCGGATCTGCTCCGGGGTAAGTCCGCCCAGGGGCTTGGTGAAGTCCCACAGCACCATCTCGTCCAGCGGGATGCCCATGCGGTAGCCGGTGTTGCGGCCCAGATGCTGGTCGGGAAAGAACAGCACCTTCTCGCGGCGCGAAAACGACCATTCCAGCACGCCGCGGGCGTTGGAAGAGGTGCAGACGATGCCACCGTGGCTGCCGCAGAAGGCTTTCAGGTCGGCAGCCGAATTGATGTAGGTGACCGGAGTTATTTTTTCATCAGGATCAAGAACTTCTGAAATTTCATTCCAGCATTTCCTGACCTTGACCAGGTTGGCCATGTCGGCCATCGAGCAACCCGCGGCGAGGTCCGGCAGGATCACGCTGCGCTTGCCGTCGGTGACGATATCCGCCACCTCGGCCATGAAATGCACGCCGCAGAAGACGATGAATTCCGCATCGGTGGTCGCCGCCAGCTGCGACAGCTTGAGGGAATCTCCTGTGAAATCAGCGTGTTTGAACACTTCGTCGCGCTGATAATGGTGCCCCAGGATGGCCAGGCGCTTGCCCAGCAGGCGCTTGGCGGCGCGGATGCGGGCGTCGCAATCCTCGTCGGCGAGCAGATTGAAGTGATCGATTTTCAAAACGGCGGACATGGCCTACTTTCCTCGACGCGACAGCGCCGGCAGCGGCTGGAGACCGCTATTTTAACCGATCGGCCCCACCCCGCCGGTTTGCGGCCTCAATTCCCCTGCACCACCGGGAGCACGATCAGCTGGGTATTGGTCTGCGACAGGTTCTGGGCATTGGTATTGTTGCCCTCGACGAAGGTCGAACCGCCGTTGGCGGCCGTGCCGAGCGCCTGCCCGGCGGTGCTCTGCGTGTTGCTGATGCTCGCCACGCCGGCCGGGACGGTGGACCAGGTGGTCGCCCGGGTGACCTCCTGATAGAACGGAATGGTCGGGTTGCCGTTGGCATCGTTGTCGTAACCGAAGAAGCCGACCGCATGGAACTGCACCGGGGTCAGGCTGCCGCCTTGCGCCGACGGCGTCGACTGGTTCGCCGGACAGTTCTGTCCGGCGGGCAGCACCACGTTGACGTCGGTCCAACAGGCGCTGATGGCGGACAGCGTGCGGGAGACCGCCGGTACGCTCATCGAACCGGTGCTGATGACCCGGCCATTGGCGGTCAGGTTGGCCTGGACGAACAACGGCCCCACCGCCGTGACGCTGAGGATGTTGTTGCCGAGCGTGCCAACCCCGCCGGTGAATACGGCGTTGCTGCTGGACGAGACATAGGCCGACTGCGCGCTGACGTCCTGCAGGTCCCCGCTGGAAAGCTGCGCCACCACGGTGAATTTCTCGGTGGTGCCGATCACCAGCGGCGGCGAGGCATTGCTGGACGACGCCGGCTGGGTGGGGTCGGGCAGGAACTCCGGCACCAGGCTCAGCGTCTGCACCGGCGACACGGTGAAGCTGACACCAGCGCGCGTGGGGAAATCGAGATTGGTCAGCGGGCACGAGGGGAAGCTCACCACCGGGACCAGGGCGTCGGTGGAATTGCCGACGGCGTTGATGGTCGAGCCGCCCGTGGCAATGGTGGCGACACTGTTGTTGGGGTTCTGGAAACCGAACGTGGCGAACGAGGTGACGTCCGTCTCGGCGCCGTTGAGCTTGGCCGTGGCGGCCAGCTGCAGCGCGGTGCCGGCGCCGAGCGTGAACGCAGTGCTCGAGCTGGTGCTGTTGAGGTTGACGCGGTTCAGCGGGGTATAAACGCCCTCGATCAGCGCCTTGATGTCGACCGACTGCGGCGCGTCAACGGTGATTGCGGTCTGCGAAATCAGGCCGAAGTAGTCGGCCGTGATGATGGCGTTGCCGGCGCCCTGGGGAATCAACACGCCGGCAGCGTAAAAGCTGCTCGTCCCCGGGATCTGGATGTCGCCATTGCTGACCTTGACCGCACCGGGATTGGAACTGCTCCACACCACGCGGGCGGTGAAGTCGCCCACCGAGTTATCGCTGAAATAAAGCAGCGCACGCAGGCCGCTGGTGAGGCATTCGTACATGTGCAGCGTGGGCAGCGCGATGGTGGTGCTGGGCGCGGCGATGACCACGCGCTGCGGCGAATTGCCCGAACCGATCGTGCCATGGCATGCGGCAAGCCCCGCCCCGGCGGAAACGGCGACGCCAGTAAACAGGATTCGGAGCCAGGAACGGACAGGACCGCGGAACGACAGGTTCATTCACTAATCTCGATGGGAGCCGGCGTTACGCCGTCGGTGTGGCGGGCGGCTGCAGGGTGCTGCGGATCGACAGCTCGCGCAGCTGGCGCGCGTCCACGGTCCCGGGGGCGTTGGTCAGCGGGTCGTGCGCGGTCTGCGTCTTGGGGAAAGCGATCACTTCGCGGATCGAGCTGGCGCCGGTCATCAGCATGACCAGGCGGTCCATACCGAGCGCAATGCCGCCGTGGGGCGGCGCGCCGAAGCGCAGCGCTTCCAGCAGGAAGCCGAATTTTTCCTGCGCTTCCTCGTCGCTGATGCCGAGCAGGCGGAATACCGCCTGCTGGATGTCGGCACGGTGGATACGCACCGAACCGCCGCCGATTTCGATGCCGTTGAGGACCAGATCATAGCCCTGGGACAGCACACCGCCCGGATCGTTCTCGACCATGGCGGCGTCGAATACCTTGGGCGCGGTGAACGGATGGTGCAGCGCGACCCAGCGCTCTTCCTTGTCGTCGCGCTCGAACATGGGCCAGTCCACCACCCACAGCGCGGCCCAGCCCGGCCGGGTCAGGCCCAGGTCGGTGCCGAGCTTGATGCGCAAGGCGCCGAGCGCGTCGCTGACCACCTTGAACTTGTCGGCGCCGAAGAAGATCAGGTCGCCGTCCTGCGCCGCGGTGCGCTCGAGGATGCCGGACAGTGCGGCATCGCTGAGGTTCTTGACGATCGGCGACTGCAGACCGTCGCGGCCCTTGGCCGATTCGTTGACCTTGATCCAGGCCAGGCCGCGGGCGCCGAACTGGCCGACCAGGGCGGTATAGGCGTCGATCTCCGAGCGCGAAATCCTGCCGCCGCCGGGCACGCGCAGCGCGGTGACGCGGCACTTGGGGTCCTTGGCCGGAGCGGCGAAGACCTTGAACTCGCTGTCCGCCACCAGGTCCTTGATCTCGACCAGCTGCAGCGGGTTGCGCAGGTCCGGCTTGTCCGAGCCGTAGCGGCCCATGGCCTCGGCGTAACTCATGTGCGGCAGCGTGCCGAGGTCCACCTTGAGCACTTCCTGGAACAGCTCGCGCACCATGCCCTCGATCAGGGCCATGATCTGTTCCATGCTGAGGAACGAGGTTTCAACGTCGAGCTGGGTGAATTCCGGCTGGCGGTCGGCGCGCAGATCCTCGTCGCGGAAGCAGCGCGCGATCTGGTAGTAGCGGTCCAGGCCGCCGACCATCAGCAACTGCTTGAACAGCTGCGGCGACTGCGGCAGCGCGAAGAAATGGCCCGGATGGGTTCTGCTCGGCACCAGATAATCGCGCGCGCCTTCCGGCGTGGCACGGGTCAGGATCGGGGTCTCGACGTCGATGAAGCCCTGCGCGTCCATGTAGTTGCGGACGCGGCGGATCACTTCGTGGCGCAGGCGCAGGTTCTGCTGCATCAGCGGCCGGCGCAGGTCGACGTAGCGGTACTTGAGGCGCGTTTCCTCGCCCACCGAGTCGTCGTCGAGCTGGAACGGCGGCGTTTCGGCCTTGTTCAGCAGTTCGATCTGCTGGCCCAGGACCTCGATCTTGCCGGTGCCGAGGTTGGCGTTTTCGGTGCCGGCCGGGCGCGGCCGCACCTTGCCGGTGATGCGCACCACGTACTCGCTGCGCAGGCGCTCGGCCTGGGCGAACACTTCCGCCGCGTCCGGATCGAACACCACCTGCAGCAGTCCCTCGCGGTCGCGCAGGTCGATGAAAATCACGCCGCCATGGTCGCGGCGGCGGTGCACCCAGCCGCAGACATTGACGATCTGACCGGTCAGGGCTTCAGTCACCTGGCCGCAATAGTGAGTACGCATCTTCGAAGGAATCGGAAAGGAAGCAAGCCAAAGGTGGATTGTAGCCTCGCGGGCGGCCGCCCGTGTAGGCCAAACCGCCGGTTTCCGGGCTATTTGACGGTTGCGCTGGCCGGCGGCAGCGGCATCGACGCCGGCTGACCGGGGGTGACCACCCCCAGCGAGATGATGTAGCGCATGCCCTCCTCCACGCTCATGTCCAGCACCACCACCTCGTCGCGTCCGGCCTGCATGATGAAACCGGAGGTGGGGTTGGGCGTGGTGGGAATGAACACAGTGAGCATTTCATGCCCGGTTTTCTCCCGCACCTCGTGCAGGGGCTCGCCGGCCTGGAAGCCGACCGACCACAGACCCTTGCGCGGCCATTCCACCAGCACCACCTTGCGGAAAGCGCTGGAATTCTCGGAAAACAGCGTTTCAGCCAGTTTCTTGGTGCCGCCGTAAAGCGAGCGGATCAGCGGAATATGGTTCAGCAGCCGCTCGGCCCAGGCCAGGAACTGGCCGCCGCGGTAGTTCGCCGCCACCACGCCGGTGCCAAGCAACACCGCGGCCGTCAACAGCACCCCGGACCCGGGGAAGCGCCAGGCCGGCGGCAGCAGGAAACTGGAATCCAGCAGGTTGTAGATGAAGCGGATCACCAGCAGGGTCGCGCCAAGCGGCACCCAAACCATCAACCCGGCGAAGATCCACTTGCGGATCATGGGGCCGGAGTCACCGCCGGCTTGGCCGCGCCGGCCTTGCTCTCGCCCGCCTTGCTCTCGCTGCTCTTGCTTTCCGCCGGTTTGCTGTCCGCCGCCTTGGCCGCCGGAACCTCAGCCTTGCCCTCGGACGGGGCCGCGGCCTTGGCACCTTCGGCCGGGGCCGAATCGCCACCGGAACCGACCAGATTTCGCTGGCCGCCAGACTTGAAATCGGTCTCGTACCAGCCGCCGCCCTTGAGTCGGAATCCAGCCGCGGAAATCTGCTTGCTCAACGCTTCAGCGTGGCACTTGGGACAGGTGGTCGCCGGCGGATCGGAAATCTTCTGCAAGATCTCAGTCGCGGCGCCGCAATTGCTGCAAACGTATTCGTAAAACGGCATGAAGGCCTCCGTTGGCCATTTTACCCTGTTTTAGGCGCCGATCCGTGAAATTCAAGCAATCACATGGGCCGGCATCAGGGCTGTCGCACGTGGCGCCGGGGATACGCTTCGGCCAGGCCATGACGCACGGTGCGCTCGGGTCAGGCTCCCGCCGTGCGGCGCACAGGCCTCAATGTGCCGCCGCCAGACGCAGCAAGGTGCCGTTGTGGTCTTCGCTGATCAACACGCTGCCGTCGTCCTGCTGCCACAAGGATACGGGCGCGCCCTGCGGGTGCTGACCTTCGGCATAGTCCCAGCCCGAGACCACGTCTTCGGGCTGGCCCAGCGGCCGGCCCTGCCCGTCCAGCGCCAGGCCGACGATGCGATGCCCCTTGGCGCGATAGCCGTGGTAGGCGATGAGCAAATGCCGGTCGAGACCGGCCAGCGCGGCGCCGTGATAGAGCAGCATGCCCAGTGGCGCCGCGTGCGCCGGCAGCAGCAGCGTCGGCGCACGCCGGGAACTGCAATCGAATTTCGGATATTCCGGGCTGGACAGCTTGTTGTCATAGCAATAGGGCCAGCCGTAGTCGGCCCCCGCCTCCACCCAGTCCAGCGGCTCGTGCGGCAGTTCCTCGTCCGACAAGGCCGGATCGGCGCGGTTGATGTAGTCGCGGGCATTGTTGGCGACGACCAGTTGTCCGGAAGGCAGCACCAGCAGCGCCATGCTATTGCGCAGGCCGACGGCATAGGGCTTGAGGTTTCGCGCATCCACCGGGGCGGCGCCCGGCGTCAGATGCAGGATACTGCCACGTGGCGGAGCCGCGACGGTTTCCGGGCAGGGCTGCGCCGGGTCCGGCGCAGCGCCGGCGGCGCCCTCGCAATGGTCGGTGGCGGAACCGAGGTTGACGAACAGCGAGCCGTCGGATGCCGTCGCCATTGCGGTCAGGGGGTGCCGGCCGGTGCCGGGCAATCCGACCACCACATCCTTCACCGTAGCGGACGGATCGGCAGCCCTGGGATCAAAGCGGACGATCTTGCCCAACACGCCGACGTAGAGGGTATCGTCCGGTCCCGACACCAGGCCGTTGGGCTGGTCCAGGCCGGCAATCAACACCTGCGGCTTGGCATGACCATGGGCGCCCAGACGCAGAATGCGCCCGCGATTGCGGTGCCAGCCGCCCATATCGACGACATAGACATCCGCTCCGATCGCCGCCACGCCGCGGACAAAGCCGAGATGCGCCGCAACCAGTCCAACGCAAAGCCCGGGAGCGCCTTTCAGATCCACTCCGGGAAAGCCATCGCAATCACCCCGCGTGCCGTACTGTCCAGCCGGCACCGCGCCGCTGGAGGCCCCCATGCTCAGCGCCCCCACCAGCAAGGCCAGTACCGACGTCCATTGTCGCAGCACCAGGCTTCGTGTCACAGCAATACTCCCGTTGTTGGGGCGATTGGCAAGAGCTTAGCAGCGGTTTCCGGCTGCCAAACACCTTGCATGAAACCTGCACGCAATTTCGCTGCGCCTGCATGCTTTGGCCCGATCCACTGCTTGCCCGCTCCCGATACTTGCGGTCGACGACAACCACAGCTCCAGGGAGCACACCGTGAACCACAGCATCGCCCGTTTTGTCCCACCCACGATCGCCGCCGTAAGCCTGATGTGCTGCACCGCCGCCCTGGGCGAGCCGGTTGAAATCCAGGTGCTGAGCGCCACCGTCAAAGACCAGGCGATTGGCGACGCCGAGGTGCTGGTGCAGAAAAATGGCCAGCAAAGCGCTCACGGCTACAGTGACGCCGACGGTCATTTCCACGACACCGCCCAATTCTCCGCAGACGATCCCGCCGCCACCCTCATCATCCGCAAGGCGGGATACTCCACCCTGGTAGCGAAATGCCCCTGCAACAAACTGACCTACGCCATCAGCCCGGTCATGCCGCAACTTGACGGCATGCGCGTGGTGCTGAATTGGGGCTCAAGTCCGCTCGATCTCGACGCGCATCTGATCTATCCCGGACAGCACGTCTACTGGTACAACAAGCAAGGCGACGAAGCCGTACTGGATGTTGATCACACCAACGGCTATGGCCCGGAAACCATCACGATCCAGAACCGCCATCCGGGTCAGCGCTACATCTATGCCGTGCACGACTACAGCGACCGGCAATCAAGCAGCAGCAACTCCATGGAACTGGGCCGGCCGCAGGTGCGCGTCTACGTTGGCCAGACCTTGGTGCGCAGCTACAGCATCGATCCGGGCCGCAAGGGTAATTTGTGGAGCGTATTTGCCATCGGCGCAGATGGCGACCTCGAAGATCTCGATCAATACAGCGACGTCGATCACCCCGAGGCAGTTGCTGCGGCGGTGTCCGACCGGCTCAGTAGCGCCTCGCCAAGCTCCACCCACCACCCCGATGGCCCTGAAAAGGCCCGGGCGTACGAACTCAACCGCGACGGTGAATCGGCCTACCACAGAATGGACTACGACGTGGCGATCAACCTGTTCCAGCAGGCGCTCGAACTCTATCCGGATTTTGGCCAGGCTTACAGCAACCTCGGCCTGACATTCGAAAAGGCCGGGCGTGAAGCTGAAGCCATCTGGGCCGACCGCAAGGCCATCGTGCTGGCTTCAGGCAGCGACGCGCCTCGCGTACGCGCCAGTTCGTACTACAACATCGCCCATATTTACGAGACGAAAAGCCAATGGAGCAAGGCGCTGGATAGTTATCAGGCCGCCGAGCGCGAAAAGCACAACGACGTCTACACCGCGGCCATCGCACGCATCCGCCAAAAGCTGGATTGAACAGCGCCCGGAAGGATTCGACAAATTCGCCCGGAACGAATTTGGACCGCCGAGGCGGGCCCCGAGCGCCAGCTCGGGGTCAGGCGCAGGGACGCGCCTGACAACCTCCGACGCAGTCGGAGGTGAGAATCCATCGCGCAGAAACGACAAAGCCCTGCAGTGCAGGGCCTATACGCTGAAACTTGAAGCGAATGGTGCGCCCGGAAGGATTCGAACCTCCGACCCCCTAGTTCGTAGCCAGGTGCTCTATCCAACTGAGCTACGGGCGCGTTGCGCTTCGCCTTGCTCGCGCTTGCCTGAATGGCGGAGAGAGCGGGATTCGAACCCGCGATAAGGCTTTTGACCCTATACTCCCTTAGCAGGGGAGCGCCTTCGTCCACTCGGCCATCTCTCCGTGCCGAGAGCAAGGCAGCAATAAAGCCGCAATAGGATAGCGGTGGAGGCCGCTCAGGTAAAGGGAAATCTTGGAAAAATCGGGAAAATTTTTAATAATTACCCGGAGATGGTCACTTCTTCGCCACGCTCCACACGGATGCGCTCGAAGATTTCCTCGCGGTGCACGGTGACGTTCTTCGGCGCCTTGACGCCGATGCGCACCTGGTTGCCCTTGATACCGAGGACAGTCACCGTGACTTCGTCTCCGATGACGACCGTTTCACCGACACGCCTTGTCAGAATCAGCATGAAAGTTTCTCCTTTGCAATTGCAGTTTCATGCTGTGGGCCGACGCCGTATAGCCGAAAAAACTTACTACTGACCAACAGCCTGGCGGCGGGGAGCGCTCCGGCGCCCCGCCCCGGGCCCGAATGGCGCATCTAGCCTGCCGGGGCTTGGTCCAGCTTGAAAGCCTTGTGCAGCGCGCGAACGGCCAGTTCCAGGTACTTGTCCTCGATCACCACCGAAATCTTGATTTCCGAGGTGGAGATCATGCGGATGTTGATGCCCTCGGCAGCCAGCACGCGGAACATCTGCGCGGCGATGCCGGCGTGGGAACGCATGCCGACGCCAACCAGGGACACCTTGACGATGTCCAGCGCGGTGCGCACGCCCTTGGCCTTGAGTTCCTCCGCCACCTTCTTGGAGATTTCGGTGGCACGCTCGTAATCGTTGCGGTGCACGGTGAAGGTGAAGTCGGTGGTGCTGTCGGCGGCCACGTTCTGCACGATCATGTCCACTTCGATGTTGGCTTCGCCGATCGGGCCGAGGATGGCGGCGGCGATGCCGGGCCGGTCGGGCACGCCGGACACGGTCAGCTGGGCCTCATCGCGGTTGAAGGCGATGCCGGAAATGAGTGCATCTTCCATCTTGGTTTCCTCGAAAGTGATCAGCGTGCCGGGACCCTCCTGGAAGGTCGACAACACGCGCAACGGCACCTTGTATTTGCCGGCGAATTCAACGGAGCGGATCTGCAGCACCTTGGAGCCGAGGCTGGCCATTTCCAGCATTTCCTCGAAGGTCACGCGATCGAGGCGGCGCGCCTTCGGTTCGACCCGCGGGTCGGTGGTGTAGACGCCGTCGACATCGGTATAGATCTGGCACTCATCAGCCTTCAGCGCCGCCGCCAGGGCCACGCCGGTAGTATCGGAGCCGCCGCGGCCGAGCGTGGTGATGTTGCCGTCGTCGTCCACACCCTGGAAGCCGGCCACCACCGGCACGATGCCGGCCTTGCAGTCGGCCAGCAGGCGCTCGCTGTCGATGCTCTTGATGCGCGCCTTGTTGTAGGCCTGGTCGGTGCGGATAGCCACTTGCGAACCCAGGTAGGAGCGCGCGTTGACGCCGCGCTTTTCCAGCGCCATCGCCAGCAGGGCGATGGTGACCTGCTCGCCAGTGGCCAGCATCTGGTCCAGTTCGCGCGGATTCGGGCGCGGGTTGATGCCTTTCGCCAGTTTCATCAGGCGATCGGTCTCGCCCGACATGGCCGAGACCACCACCACGATCTGGTGCCCGCGCTCGCGCGCAGCCGCCACCTTGGACGCCACATGATCGATGCGCTCGACCGAGCCCATCGAGGTGCCGCCGTACTTCTGTACCAGGAGTGCCATCGTCTTCCGCTTCGAGTTGGGGACCGCGCCAGTGGGTGCCTTGATCATGACCCCGGCGGGCGCGGCATTTTACAGCTTGCTTTCGACCCAGGCATAAGCCGATTGCAGGGCCGCGTCCAGGTGCTCGGGCTGGCTGCCGCCGGCCTGCGCCATATCCGGGCGGCCGCCGCCCTTGCCGCCGACCTGGGTGGCGGCCATGTTGACCAGCTCGCCCGCCTTGACCTTGCCGGTGAGGTCGGCACTGACGCCGGCGATCAGGCTGACCTTGGCGCCGTTGGCGGAGCCGAGCAGCACCACGCCGGAACCGAGCTTGTTCTTCAATTGGTCGAGAAGCGCGCGCAGGTCGTTGCCTTCGACGCCGTCGACGCGCGCCGACAGCACCTTCACGCCCTTGATGTCGCGCGCCTGCCCGGCCAGGTCGCTGCCGGCGCTGGAGGCCAGCTTGCCCTTGAGCTGGGCCAGCTCCTTCTCCAGCTGCTTATTGCGCTCCAGCAGCTGCTGCACCTTGTCGACGATATCGTCGCGGCCGCTGCGCAGCGCCGCCGCGGCATCGCGCAGGCGACCGTCCAGCTCGCGCACATAGAGCAGCGCGTTCTCGCCGGTGACGGCCTCGACGCGGCGGATGCCGGCGGCAACGCCGGACTCGGCCACGATCTTGAACAGGCCGATGTCGCCAGTGCGGCCGACATGGGTACCGCCGCACAACTCGGTGGAAAAATCGCCGAACTTGAGCACCCGCACCACGTCGCCGTATTTTTCACCGAACAGCGCCATGGCGCCGGCGGCGACGGCCTCGTCGTAGGAGCTGAGCCTGATATCCGCCGCCACGTTGGCCAGAACCTCGTGGTTGACCAGGCGCTCCACTTCGGCGATTTCGTCGGCGCTCATGGCGCGGTCGTGTGAGAAGTCGAAGCGCAGGCGTTCCGGCGACACCAGCGAGCCCTTCTGCGTCACGTGGGCGCCGAGCACGGTACGCAACGCCGCATGCAGCAGGTGGGTGGCGGAATGGTTGCGGCGGATGGCGTCGCGGCGGGCGCTGTCAATCTCGGCCTTGAGGTTGTCGCCGACGCGCAACGCGCCGCTCTGCAGCTTGCCGATATGGCCGCGTGCATTGGGATTGAGGGCCTGGGTATCGCTGACCGCGAAGCGCACCCCCGGCGCACTGAGCGCGCCGGTGTCGCCGACCTGGCCGCCGGACTCGGCGTAGAACGGCGTGCGGTCGAGAAACACCACCGCCTCGTCGCCGGTTTCGATGCGCTCCGCTGCCTGGCCGTTGCGGATGATGGCCAGCACCTTGGCGGAGCTGGCGTGATGCTCGTAGCCGGTGAATTCGGTCTTGGCGTCGCCCAGGACGTTGTCCACCGCGCCTTGTGAATAGTCGGCGGTGAAGTTGCCGCCGGCGCGGCTGCGCTCCTGCTGCGCCTTCATCTCACGCTCGTAGCCGTCCAGGTCCAGCGTCAGGCCGCGCTCGCGCGCGATGTCGGCGGTGAGGTCAACCGGGAAGCCATAGGTGTCGTACAGCTTGAACACCGCCTCGCCGGCGATGACGCCGCCGCCGGCCTTGGCGATGGCGTCGTCGAGCAGGCGCATGCCCTTGTCCAGCGTGGCGGCGAACGCCTCTTCCTCCTGGCGGATGACGCGCTCCAGCACGGCGCGCTTGTCGATCAGCTCGGGATAGGCGCCGCCCATGGCCTCACCCAGCGGGCCGACCAGCTTGTAGAAGAACGATTCGTTCAAGCCCAGCTTGTAGCCGTGGCGGATGGCGCGGCGCATGATGCGGCGCAGCACGTAACCGCGGCCTTCGTTCGAGGGGACCACGCCGTCGCAAACCAGGAAACTGGTGGCGCGGATATGGTCGGCGATGACTTTCAGCGAGGGGCTGAAATCCGGGGCGACTTTGGCCAGCTTCGCCACCGCACCGATCAGGGCCTTGAACAGGTCGATGTCGTAGTTGTTGTGCACGCCCTGCATCACCGCGGCGACGCGCTCCAGGCCCATGCCGGTGTCCACTGACGGCGCCGGCAGCTTGCTCAGGGTGCCGTCCGGAGCGCGGTCGAACTGCATGAACACCAGGTTCCAGATCTCGATCCAGCGGTCGCCGTCGTCGTCGGGCGAGCCGGGCGGTCCGCCCTGGATGCCCTTGCTGCCGTCCGGATCGTGGTCGTAGAAGATCTCGGTACAGGGGCCGCAGGGGCCGGTATCGCCCATCTGCCAGAAATTGTCCGAGCCGCCGCCCGGCTTGTCGCCGATGCGTGCGATGCGCTCGACCGGCAGGCCGATCATCTTGTGCCAGAGGTCGAAGGCCTCGTCGTCGCTGTGGTACACCGTGACCATCAGCCGGCTGGCGGGAATGTTGAGCCAATCCTTGCCGGTGATGAATTCCCAGGCGAAGCGGATGGCGTCTTCCTTGAAATAGTCGCCGAAGCTGAAGTTGCCCAGCATCTCGAAGAAGGTGTGATGGCGGGCGGTGTAGCCGACGTTTTCGAGGTCGTTGTGCTTGCCGCCGGCGCGCACGCATTTC
>CAYVKA010000038.1:0-44718 GCA_964451925.1 uncultured Nevskia sp.
GGCGGCGCCTGCGCCACCATCGCCGGAGCCGCGGCCGGACGCGGCGGCGGCAGCGCCGCCGCCGCGGGGGCCTGTGGCGGCGCCGGCAGCGGTTTGGGCGTGCCGGCGTACAGGGTGGTCGGCGTCGGCATGCTCGGGTCGATCGCCTCCACTTCCACCGGGATCGAGCCCTTGCCCAGGCTGCCGAGCTTCACCGCGGCGGTGTAGGACAGGTCGATGATGCGGCCGGAGTGGAACGGACCGCGGTCGTTGATGCGCACCACCACGCTCCTGTCATTGTCCAGGTTGGTGACCCGCGCATAACAGGGGATCGGCAGCGTCTTGTGTGCCGCCGTCATCTTGAACATGTCGTAGGGCTCGCCGCTGGAGGTGCGCTTGCCGTGGAATTTCTTGCCGTACCAGGAGGCGTAGCCGCGCTCCTTGTATCCGCGCGCATCCTTGAGGACCACGTAGTGGTCGCCGTAGACCTCATAGGAATCGGGATTGCCGCTGCTGCTGCGCGGTTCGACCTGCGGCACGGCATCCGGCACCTGGACCAGATCGGCCGGGATCTCGTTGGCTGCCGGCGGGCCGTCCTGGGCGGGATTGGCCGCGGCGGAGGCGATGGGCGTCACCCGGGTGCCGTTGGCGGCGGGGCGCACGGCCTCTCCCCCGCCGCAGCCCGTGAGCAGGGCGGCGAGGCCACACAGCGCGATGGCGGCTAGGCTGCGCATGGCAGCGGCGTCGTGCCCGATCACGGGCTATCTTCCGCCAATTTGAGCTCGTACGCCAGCGAGCTGACCGCCATGGCATAGAACACACGCGGGTTATAGGACATCACCGCGTAGAAGTTCGGCAGCGCGATCCAGTATTCCGGGGCGCCGCTGTTGTGGCTCAGTTCGAGCAGCCCGGCCGGCATGTCGTCCGGCAGCGCCGCCGGCACCGCCACCCCGGCCTGGCGCAGAGCGGCCACGGTCTGCGGCGGCAGCTTGGCGTTGCGCGGCACGCTGTCCGGCGGCGGCGCGGCGGTATCGACCCCCGCCAGCAGGGCCTGGCCACGGTGCCAGCTGCGCTGCGGGTCGTAATTCACCAGGTAGTTGGCGACGCTGCCGATGGCGTCCGCCGGGGACCACAGGTCGGCGCGGCCATCGCCGTCGAAGTCCACCGCCAGCGTGCGGTAGTTGCCCGGCATGAACTGCGCCATGCCCATGGCCCCGGCATAGGAGCCGCGCAGGTCGTCCGGCCGGAAGCCGTCGTCGCGGCACAGCACGAAGAACTGTGCCAGCTGGTCGAAGAAGAACGGCGCCCGCGTCGGGTGGTCGAAGCCCAGGGTGGCCAGCGAATCCAGCACCCGGTACCGGCCGGTGAAGCTGCCGTACTTGGTTTCCACGCCGAGCAGGGCGGTCACCACCTCGGGCGGCACGCCGTACTGCTGCTGCGCCTTGTCCAGCCACTTCTTCTGCTCCTGCATGAAGCGCAGGCCGTTGGCGATATTGGCGGGAGTGACGTGCAACGGCTTGTAGTCCTCCCAGCTGAGGGTCTTCTCCTTGTTGGTCTGCTCGCTGCGGATCAGCTGCGGCAGCAGCTGCGCTTGCTTCAGCGAAGCCTTGACCCCGTCCAGCTGCTCGGCCGAGAAGGCATAGCGGGTTTTCAGGGTCTGCAGCAGCAGCGGCGTCTTGGCATTGCCGCTGTAGTCGGCGCAAGCGCACGCGGTGCACAGGCCCAGCAGGGCGGCGATGAGGACGCGCATGGCTAGCTCGCCAACAGCTTGCGGTGCGTCTGCACCGACATCAGGATGCCGAAGCCGGCCAGCAGCGTCACCGCCGAGGTGCCACCGTAGCTGACCAGGGGCAGCGGCACGCCCACCACCGGCACCAGGCCGATGACCATGCCGCAGTTGATGAAGACGTAGATGAAGAAAGTCAGGCCCAGGCTGCCGGCCAGCAGGCGCTGGAACGTGTCCTGGCCGCGCAGCGCGATGACCAGGCAGCGCACCACGATGGCGCTGTATAGCAGCAACAGCAGCAGCACGCCGATCAGGCCCAGCTCCTCGGAATACACCGCGAAGATGAAATCGGTGTGCGCTTCCGGCAGGAAGTCGAGATTGGCCTGGGTGCCCATCAGCCAGCCCTTGCCGAACAGGCCGCCGGAACCGATGGCGATCTTGCTCTGCGTGATGTGGTAGCCGGCGCCGAGCGGGTCGCGCTCCGGGTCGAGGAAGGTCAGAAGCCGGTTGCGCTGGTAGTCGTGCAGCTTCAGCCAGAGCAGCGGCGCCGCCGCCGCCACGCCGCCCACGGCGAGGAAGATCCAGCGCCAGCGCAAACCGCCGAAGAACAGCGCCAGCACGCCGGCGGTGACCACCAGCAGGGCGGTGCCGAGGTCGGGCTGGATGGCGATCAGGCCGGTCGGCAGCATGATCAGGGCCAGGCTGACCAGCAGGGTCAGGAAGCTAGGCGGCAGATGCCGGCTCTGCAGGTACGCCGCCACGGCGATCGGCGCCGCCAGCTTCATCAGCTCCGACGGCTGGAAGCGCATCACCCCCAGGTCGAGCCAGCGTTGCGCGCCCTTGGCGTGCTGGCCGAGCGCCGCCACCGCCAGCAGCAGCAGCAGCGAGAATCCGTAGAACCAGGGCGCGGCGGCGCGGTAGAACTCCGGCGGCGCTTGCGCCAGCACCACCATCACCACCAGGCCGAGCAGCAGGCGCTGCGCCTGGCTCAGCACCATGCCCAGCGACTGGCCGGAGGCGGAGTACAGCACGAACAGACCCAGCGCCGACACCGCCAGCAACAGCAGCCCGAGCACCAGGTCGAAGTGCCAGCGCGCGAACCAGGTGCTCCAGTTGTTGACCGGCTTGGGGGCCGAGCTGATGACGCTGACGTTGACGGTCATGGCAGGATGCCGCGGCGGCTGCGGCGGCTGCGCACGTCGCCGAGCAGGCCGGCGATCAGCGGCCACAGCAGGCTGGTGGCGATCAGCGGCAGCCAGCGGCGCAAGGGATCGGCCGGATGGTGGGTCAGGCCGTCGATCCAGAACATCAGGAAGATGTACAGCGCCCACACCGGAATCAGCGTCAGCGTCGCCTGCCACAGCGGGAAGGCCAGCAGCGTGCCGCTGAGGCGCCGCGCGGCGTAGGCCACGGTCACCAGGCCCAGCGCATACTGGCCCAGCGGGGCGCCGTACAGCACATCGCAGCACAGGCCGAGCAGCCAGGCGGCGAGCAGGGCCGGCATTTCCGGCGCGTACACCGCCCAGTAGGCCACGGTCAGGGCCAGCACCAGCGGCCGGAACTGCGCCACAGCGTCCGGCAGCGCGATCACCTGCAGCGCCAGCGCCAGCAGCAGGCTGAGGACGAACCCGAGCGGATTGCTGTCGCGGTTCACGGGTGCACCGGCGCCGCGGCAGCGGGTTTGGGCGGGGCCGCAGGCTTGGCCGGGGAAGCGGGCTTGGGCAGCGCTTCCGGCTTGGCCGGGGCGGCGGCGGGACGCGCCGCCGCTTCGGGCTTGGGCGCCGCGGCGGGGCTGGCCGCCGCCTCGGGCTTGGCCGCCGGCGGCTTTTTCGGCGGCGGCGGTGCGGCCTTGCGCGATGGCGGCGCGTCCGGCCGGTTCTGGATGGCGCTGCTGCCGCTGTCGGCCGTATCGGCGGCATTGTCGGGCGCGGCCGACTGCGCCGGGCGCTCAGCCCATACCAGCAGCGCCTGATGGCCCTGGTTGAGGCGGGCGCTGGGATAGGCGATGCCTTCCATGAAGCTCTCCCCGGCGGGGTGGCGCAACTCGCTGATCTTGCCCACCGGATAGCCTGGCGGGAAGCGCCCGCCCAGACCGGAAGACACCAGCAGGTCGCCGACCTTGACGTCGGCATTGCCGGGCAGGAACGGCAGCGACAGCGACTGGCCGTCGCCGCGGCCGCGGGCGATGGTCTGCAGCCCGGTACGGTTGACCTCCACCGGCACGCTGCCGTCCAGGCCGGTGATGAGCATGGCGACGCAGCTGCCCGGGTTGACCTCGATCACCTGCCCCATGATGCCCTCGGCGTCGACCACCGCCTGGCCCTTGTAGACGCCGTCGCGCTCGCCCTTGTTGAGCACGATCTGGCGGTAGGGATCGCTGTCCACCTTGAGGATTTCGGCGATCAGCACGCGGGTCTGCAGCGAGGCGGCGGAGGACAGCAGCTCGCGGATGCGCGCGTTCTCCGCCTCGAGGGCGTCCATGCGCAGTACCCGCGCCTCCATCTCCAGCTGCTTCTGGTGCAGCGCCAGGTTCTCGCTGAGCAGGTCCTCGCGGCTGCGGAAATGGTCGCCGAAGTCGAAGGTGGCCTGCGGAATCGAGGTCAGCCACAGCAGCGGCTGCAGTACCCGGGCGGTCCACTCGCGCACCGGGCGCAGCCGCGCCTCGCCATGGTTGTCGGCGATCATCAGTGCGACCGACAGGGTGACGAAGAGCAGGAACTTCAACCCCAGAGCGGGGCCGCGGGGAAACAGTGTTTTGCGGGCGGCGTCGCTAAGCGTGTTCAAGGGCCGTGACGGGTGGATTGAGCGGCCGGCAGCTGGGCTGCGGGCCGCCCGGACATTCGGTCAAGGATAGGGCGAGCGGAGCCCGCCGACAACCGCCGCGGCGGTGGCGGCCGGCGGGGCCGGCGCGGGCTGTGCAAAGCCGCCGCGGAGAGGCCCGTGGCGGCCGTTGCTGCGCTCAATCCATCAGGTAGATGTCACCCTGGCGGTCGAGCATGTCGAGCAGCATGCCGCCGCCGCGCGCCACGCAGGTCAGCGGGTCGTCGGCGATGATCACCGGCAGGCCGGTCTCCTCGGAGATCAGCTTGTCGAGGTCGCGCAGCAGGGCGCCGCCGCCGGTCAGCACGATGCCGCGCTCGGCCACGTCCGAGCCCAGTTCCGGCGGGGTGCGCTCCAGCGCCTGCTTCACCGCCTTGACGATGCCGGCCAGCGGCTCCTGCAGCGCGTCGAGGATCTCGTTGGAGTTCATGGTGAAGTTGCGCGGCACGCCGGCGGCCAGGTGGCGGCCGACGACGTCGATTTCCTGCACTTCCGGCCCCGGGAAGGCGGTGCCGATCTCCTGCTTGATGCGCTCGGCGGTGGCCTCGCCGATCAGCATGTTGTACTGGCGGCGCACGTAGCTGACGATGGCCTCGTCGAACTTGTCGCCGCCGATGCGCACGCTCTCGGCGTAGACGATGCCGTTGAGCGAGATCACCGCCACTTCGGAGGTGCCGCCGCCGATGTCGACCACCATCGAGCCGCGCGCCTCGGAGATCGGGATGCCGGCGCCCAGCGCGGCGGCGATGGGCTCCTCGATGACGAACACCTTGCGGGCGCCGGCGTTTTCCACCGACTCGCGGATGGCGCGGCGCTCCACCTGGGTCGAGCCGTAAGGCACGCACACCACCACGCGGGTCATCGGGCGCATGACGCGGCCCTTCTGCACCTTGCGGATGAAGTGCTGCAGCATCTTTTCCGTGACGGTGTAGTCGGCGATGACGCCGTCGCGCAGCGGGCGGATGGTGGAGATGTTGGTGGGCGTGCGGCCGAGCATGCGCTTGGCGTCGAGGCCCACCGCCTCGATCTTCTTGCTGCCGCGCGAATCCAGGCGGATGGCCACTACCGAAGGCTCGTTGAGAACGATGCCCTCGTCCCGTACGTAGACGAGCGTGTTGGCGGTGCCGAGGTCGATGGAGAGGTCGTTTACGAAAAGGCGGCGGACGGCGTCGAACATCGTGTTGTGGGAATCCGGATTTTGTGAAAAAAGCTTAGGGAGAATGAGGCTTTATTCTGGAAGCATCATTTTTTGCCGGGACGCTGCGGACACCGCCGGGGCGGGCCCTGGCGCAAGGCGGCAGGCATAGGGAACTTGCAAATCGTTTATCATTTCATGATAGCGCATTTTCATCCGTGAAAGTCTGCCGTTTGGCTGTTGTTTGCGCAGTCGCCGACCAGCCCGTGGCAGCCCGCACAACCGTCAATCCAGCCCATTCCTTCCGACTGATTCGTCCATGAGCCTGAGCCCGGAACAAATCAAGCAGGTCGCGCTCCTTGCGCGGCTGTCGCTGCCGCCCGAAAAGGTCGAGCCTTACGCGCGCCAGCTGTCCAATATTCTCGACATGGTGGGCCAATTGTCCAGCGCCCGGACCGATACGGTGCAGCCGATGGCGCATCCGCTGGACATGGTGCAGCGCCTGCGCCCCGACGCGGTGACCGAGCCGAACCGCCGCGAGGACTACCAGGCGATCGCGCCGGCGGTGGAAAACGGGCTGTACCTGGTACCGAAGGTCATCGAATGACGGCCGGGAATCGGGAATGGAGAATCGGGAATCGTTCGGCGACCCGGTTTCCACGATTCCCGATTCTCCATTCCCGATTCCCGAATTAAGCAAAATGCACACACTATCCCTCAAAGAGCTGTCCGACGGCCTCAAGGCCAAGCGCTTCAGCAGCCGCGAACTGACGCGGCACTTCCTCGACCGCATCGCCACGCACGATGCGACGCTGAACAGCTACATCACCGTCACCGCCGAGCGCGCGCTGGCCCAGGCCGACGCCGCCGACGCCCGGCTGGCCGCCGGCCAGGGCGGCGCCCTCACCGGCATCCCGCTGGCGCAGAAGGACATCTTCTGCACCCACGGGGTGAAGACCTCCTGCGGCTCGAAGATGCTGGACAAGTTCATCGCCCCCTACGACGCCACCATCGTGCAGAAACTCGACGGCGCCGGCATGGTGATGCTGGGCAAGACCAACATGGACGAGTTCGCCATGGGCTCGTCCAACGAAACCTCTTACTACGGGCCGGTGAAGAACCCCTGGGACACCAGCCGCGTACCGGGCGGCTCCTCCGGCGGTTCGGTGGCCGCGGTCGCGGCCGGCCTGGCGCCGGTGGCCACTGCCACGGACACCGGGGGCTCGAACCGCCAGCCCGCCGCGATGCCCACCCGGCCCGCCATCAAGCCGACCTCTGGCCGCGTCTCGCGCTACGGCATGATCGCTTTCGCCTCCAGCCTGGACCAGGCCGGCGTGGTGGCGCGCAGCGCGGAGGACGCCGCGGTGGTGCTGCAGGCCATGTCCGGCTTCGACCCGCTCGACTCGACCAGCGTCGAGCGCCCGGTGGACGACTACGCCGCCGCCCTCGGCGCCTCGATCAAGGGCCTGCGCATCGGCCTGCCCAAGGAGTACTTCGCCGAGGGCCTGGACCCCGGCTCGCGCGCCTGCATCGAAGCGGCGATCAAGGTGTTCGAGGGCCTGGGCGCCAGCGTGCGCGAGGTGTCGCTGCCCAACGCGCCGCTGTCGGTGCCGACCTATTACGTGGTGGCCCCGGCCGAGGCCTCCAGCAACCTGGCGCGCTTCGACGGCGTGCGCTACGGCCACCGCGCCGCCGGGCCGAAAAACCTCAAGGACCTGTACGAGCGCAGCCGCGGCGAAGGCTTCGGCGCCGAGGTGCAGCGCCGCATCATGATCGGCACCTACGTGCTGAGCCACGGCTATTACGACGCCTATTACCTGAAGGCGCAGAAAGTGCGCCGCCTGATCTACGACGACTTCCGCCGCGCCTTCGGCGAGGTCGACCTGATCCTGGGGCCGACCGCGCAGAGCGTGGCCTTCAAGCTCGGCGACAAGACCGACGATCCGGTGGCGATGTACCTCAACGACATCTACACCATCGCCGCCAACCTGGCCGGCATCCCGGCCATGAGCCTGCCCTGCGGCTTCCACCAGGAGCTGCCGGTGGGCCTGCAGCTGATGGGCAATTTCTTCGACGAGGGCCGCATGCTCAACGCGGCCCACCAGTACCAGCAGGCCACCGACTTCCATAAGCGGCGGCCGAAGGGGTTTGCATAATTATGGCCCACGACAATTGGGAAGCCGTCATCGGCCTGGAAGTGCACTGCCAGCTGCTGACCAGATCGAAAATCTTTTCCGGCGCGGCCACCGCCTACGGCGCCGAGCCCAACACCCAGGCCGACGGCGTGACGCTGGGCTTTCCCGGCGTGCTGCCGGTGCTCAACGGCGAAGCAGTGCGCATGGCGGTGACTTTCGGCCTGGCGGTCGAGGCGCAGATCGCCGAGCGCTGCGTGTTCGCGCGCAAGCACTACTTCTATCCGGACCTGCCCAAGGGTTACCAGATCTCGCAGTACGAGCTGCCGATCGTCTACCAGGGCAAGCTGGAGATCGAGCTGGACGACGGCCACGGCGGCGTGGCGCACAAGACCATCGGCATCACCCGCGTCCACATGGAAGAGGACGCCGGCAAGTCGCTGCACGAGAATTTCAGCGGCCAGACCGGCATCGACCTGAACCGCGCCGGCACGCCGCTGATCGAGATCGTGTCCGAGCCCGACATCCGCAGCGCGGCGGAAGCGGTGGCCTATCTGAAGAAGCTGCACCAGCTGGTGGTGTACCTGGGCGTCTGCGACGGCAACATGCAGGAAGGCAGCTTCCGCTGCGATGCCAACGTGTCGGTGCGGCGCAAGGGCGAAAGCAAGTTCGGCACCCGCACCGAGACCAAGAACGTCAACTCGTTCCGCTACGTCGAGAAGGCCATCGAGTACGAGATCGAGCGGCAGATCGAGGTGCTCGAGGGCGGCGGCAGGATCGTGCAGGAAACGCGCCTGTTCAACCCGGACACCGGCGAAACCCGCGCCATGCGCACCAAGGAAGACGCCAACGATTACCGCTACTTCCCCGATCCGGACCTGCTGCCGATCGTGTGCAGCGCCGACTACATCGCCGCCATCCGCGGCACCCTGCCGGAACTGCCGGAAGCCAAGCGCGCGCGCTTCGAGAAGGACTACGCCCTGTCGGCCTATGACGCCAGGACGCTGACCAGCTCGCGCGAGCTGGCGGCCTACTACGAGGCGGTGGTGCAGGCCTCCGGCGCCGAACCCAAGCTGTGCGCCAACTGGGTCGCCACCGACCTGCTCGGCGCGCTGAACAAGGCCGGCAATGACATCGGCAGCTCGCCGGTCAGCGCGGCGGGCCTGGCCGGGCTGCTCAAGCGCATCGCCGACAAGACCATTTCCGGCAAGATCGCCAAGGAAGTGTTCGAGGCCATGCTCGCCGGCGAAGGCGAAGCCGACAGCATCATCAAGGCCAGGGGCCTGGTGCAGATCACCGACGAGTCGGCCATCGTCAAGGCCATCGACGAGATCCTGGCGAAAAACCCCGGCCAGCTGGCCGAGTACCGCGCCGGCAAGGACAAACTGTTCGGCTTCTTCGTCGGCCAGGCGATGAAGGCGACCCAGGGCAAGGCCAACCCGGACACGCTCAATCGCCTGCTCAAGGAAAAGCTGGGTTAGAGTCTGTTGACGATCATGAACCGCCTCACCGGCTTCGTATTCGAGAACCAGGTGGCGCACGGCGCCTTCGTCGAACTGTCCACCGGCGTCGGCGAGATGCTGGGCCAGCGCAACTACGGCGCCGACCTGCGCCGCCTGATCGGCGAGGCCATGGCGGCGATGCCGCTGCTGGCCACGCACCTGGGTTTCGAGGGGCGCATCAACCTGCAGTTCCAGGGCGAGGAAGCGGTCAAGCTGCTGGTGGCGCAGGTCGATCATCGGCTGGAAGTACGCGCCATGGCCAAGGCCCCGACCGACGTCTGCGGCAACTTCGCCGACCTGCTGCAAGGCGGCGTGCTGGCCCTGATGCTGGAGCCGATCGGCGAGCAGCGCCAGGCCAGCCAGGCCCTGGTGCCGATCGCCGGCGACTCCCTGGCGCAGGCCCTCGAAGGCTACTTCGAGCAGTCCGAGCAATTGCCGACGCTGATCCGCCTGGCCGCCGACGGCGAACACCTGCGCGGCTTCATGCTGCAGCGCCTGCCGCTGGAGGATGCCCAGGGCGGCGAGCAGGACTGGGAGCACCTGGCGATCCTGGCCGCCACCCTGAAACAGGAGGAACTGCTGCAGGTCGATCCCGCCACCCTGCTGGGCCGCCTGTTCGCCGAGGAGCCGCTGCGCCTGTTCGAGCCGCGCCCGGTGACGGTCGCCTGCCGCTGCTCGCGCGCCGGGATCTCGCGCCTGCTGCTGTCCCTGGGACGGGAGGAGTGCGATTCGATCCTGGCCGAGCAGGGCCGCATCGCCGTGACCTGCGAGTTCTGCGGCAAGGAGTACACCTTCAACCGCGGCGAGGCGGCGGAGCTGTTTGCCGCGGCCGGCAGCGTGCCCTCGAATACCGTGCACTAGCCGGAGAACCGGCGTTGGCAGCCCCCCCTGGGGTCACTGCCCGTGGTCATCCTTCGCTGCGCCCACCATCGCAATCTCCGCAATCCACTGGAAAGCCGCATGATCGTTCCGCGCTACCGCATCGAAGCCTCGCGCATCGCCGGCGCCGGCAAGGGCCTGTTCCTGGACCAGGCGGTGGCGCGCGGCAGCGTCATCATCGCGCCCGACAAGATCCACACGCTGATGGCGGAGCGCGAGCTGCGCCGTTTTCCGGCCGACTCGATCGAGGTGGAGTCCAGCGTGCGCTGGTTCGAGGACTGGTTCTCGCTGACGCCGGAGTGGAGCGACGAGTGCTACGTCAACCACTCCTTCGCGCCCAACGGCCTCTGGCACCTGGGCTTCATCTTCGCCGCGGACGACCTGGCGGCGGGCACCGAGCTGACCATCGACTACCGCCTGGTCATCGGCAGCGGCGAAGAGATGCCGTTCCTCGACTCGGCCACCGGGCAGACCATCGTCGGGCTGCAATGGCAGGACAACCTGCGGCACAGCGCGCAACGGCTGCTGGAGCTGCTGGGGACGTAAGCAGGCGCAGGCGCGCAACGCCCCGGGGCGGGGTTCGCTACGCTGACCCGCCCCGCCGCAGCGGCTTCACTTGCCCTGCAGCACCCTCAACTGTTCCTCGGCCACCTGCGCCTCGGCCAGCGCCCGCGCGGTCTGCACCTTGCGGTCGGCGAGGTAGACCAGGTGGGCCGACAGCGCCGGATCCTTCTGCGGCACTTCCGCCGCGGTGACCGCGTCCTCCGCTTCGCGCAGCGCCTGCGGCGCGCGGTTGGCCAGCTGCGGATCGGCCTGCAGTTGGCCGAGTTCGGCACGCACGCGGTCCGCCGCCGGGTCCTTGACCGCGCTGTGATAGTGGATGCAGGCGCTCAGGCTGACGCCGGCGGCGACGCCGACCAGCAGCTTCAATGACGGGTTCATGCCTTAATTTCCATTGGCGGGCGCGTCGGCGCCCGGAGCGGGAAGCGGTGCCGGGGACGCGCCCTGCAGCTGACGCAGCACGCTGCGGGTGCGCACGTCGCGCGCTTTGGCTTCGGCCAGCGCGGCATCGGCGCTGGCTTCCTCGGCCAGCCAGCGCGCCTTGGTGGCGCTGGGGTCGTTCTTGTCAGGCGTTGCCTGGCGCGCCAGCGCCCGCGCCGCTTCGAGTTTCTGGTGGGCCGAGCGCATCTCGGCCGAAGCGTAGTCGGAGGCGCGCTGGTCCTCGGCGCTGGCAATCGCGTTGGCGGCATTGCCGAGGGCGTCTTCCGGGGGCTTGGGCACCGTGGCGCAGGCGCTCAGCGCGAGCGCGGCGAGCAGCGACAGCCGGGCATGAGGTGTAGGCATTCGGTACATCCTTTTTTCTTGTGGATACTGCGCCCGGTGCCCTGGCACCGGAGCCCCTGATCTGGGGTCCTAGCAAACCGCGCCGGGTGCGCTAAAGTCAAGCGCTCCGCTGCCAGTGCGGCTCATCCGAAATGCCGCCGGCCGCGTATAGCAAGCCAAGGATGAACATGCCCACCGGACCGATGCCCCTGCCCGCCGCAATGCTGACCGGCTGTCTCGCCCTGGTGCTGCTGTTCAGCCTGGTCTGGGCGGTGCAACTGCGCACGCGCAACGCCGGCCTGGTGGATGCGGTATGGGCCTGGACCCTGGGTCTGCTGGCCGCCTGGTACGCCTGGTGCGGGCCGGCGCCGGGGCAGCTGCGCCTGCTGCTGGCGCTGCTCGGCGCCAGCTGGGGCCTGCGCCTGGGCACGCACCTGTTCCTGCGCAATCACGGCAAGCCGGAAGACGGCCGCTACCGCCGCTTCCGCGAGCAATGGGGCGCGGCGGCGGACCGCAATATGTTCTGGTTCTTCCAGTTCCAGGTGCTGTTCTCGATGCTGCTGTCGGTGAGCTTCGCCGTGGTGGCCTGGAGCCGGGCCGAACCGGGCAGTCTGTTCACCGCCGCCGCGGTGCTGGTGTGGCTGCTGTCGGTCGCCGGCGAGGGCCTGGCCGACTGGCAGCTGGAGCAGTTCAAGAAAGATCCCGCCAGCCGCGGCCAGGTGTGCCGCCGCGGCCTGTGGCGCTACTCGCGCCATCCCAACTACTTCTTCGAGTGCCTGCACTGGCTGGTCTATGTGCTGCTGGCGGCGGGCAGCGCCTGGCGGTGGCTGACGCTGGCCGCGCCGCTGATCATGGCCTGGCTGCTGCTCAAGCTGTCGGGCGTGCCGCTGACCGAGGCGCAGAGTGCGCGCACCCGGCCCGGCTACGCCGAGTACATCCGCACCACCAGCATGCTGATTCCCTGGCCCCCGAAGCAGCCATGAGCCCCGCCGCGCAACCGTCTTCCCCCCTCACCGCACCCACTCCTGCAAACCTGCAATTCATGAACGTCATCGATCTGTGCGAACGCGGCTTCATCCCCGACCCCCTGGCGCGCTCCGGCATGCGCAGGCTGATGCTGGAGCGCCTGCGGGACGAGGGCAGCGGCGATGGCGAACTGCGTTCGCGGCGCTTCAACCGCTTCCTCGACGAACTGCGCGCCAGCCCGATCGCAGTGGAGACCAAGGCCGCCAACGAACAGCACTACGAAGTGCCCGCGGAATTCTTCCACCTGCACCTGGGACCGCGCCTGAAATACTCCTGCTGCCTCTATCCCAGCGGCAAGGAGACGCTGGCCGAGGCCGGCGAGGCGATGCTGGCGCTCTACGCCGAGCGTGCCGGGCTGCGCGACGGCATGCGCATCCTTGATCTGGGCTGCGGCTGGGGCTCGCTGTCGCTGTGGCTGGCGGAGAAATATCCGAACTCGCGCATCGTCGGCCTGTCGAACTCGCATGGCCAGCGTGAATTCATCCAGCGCCGCGCCGCCGAGCGCGGCTTCGACAACCTCACCATCCTCACCGGCAACGTGGTCGACTTCGACTTTCCGGCGCAGGGCGTGGCGGCGCAGTTCGACCGCGTCATGTCGATCGAGATGTTCGAGCACATGAAGAACTACGGCCTGCTGCTGGCCAAGATCGGGCGCTGGCTCAAGCCGGACGGGCGGCTGTTCGTGCATATCTTCGTGCACAAGCTGCTGGCCTACCATTTCGAGGTGCAGGGGCGCAGCGACTGGATGTCGCAACATTTCTTTACCGGCGGCACCATGCCTTCGGAAAACCTGCTGCTGTACTTTCAGGATGATCTGCGCCTGGAGCGGCAATGGTGGGTCGGCGGCCAGCACTACGAGAAGACCTCGAACCACTGGCTGGCCGCGATGGACGCGCGCAAGGGCGAGATCATGCCGGTGTTCCGCAGCGCCTATGGCGAGGCGCAGGCGGCGATCTGGTTCCAGCGCTGGCGCATGTTCTACATGGCCGTGGCGGAGCTGTTCGGCTACGCTGGCGGCAACGAATGGGGCGTGGCGCATTATCTGTTCGCGCCGCGGGCGGCACGCTGAGCCACAGGACCAGGGACAGATTTTTCAACAAGGAACGGCATGAAATTCATTGCCTCGTGCGCCGCCGCGCTGTTGTGCGCCGTGTCCGCCGCCCGCGCGGACACCCACACCGAGCGCTTCTACGGCTATGCCTATGACCTCGCCAGCGGCAAGTACCTGTACACCGAGGTGTATCGCGAGGAAATCGACAAGGACCGCTGGGTCAGCGGTCACACCACCTACTATGACGCCGAGGGCAGGCGCCTGGGCGAGAAGACGCTCAACTTCGCCAGCGACCCGTATGTGCCGGTGTATACGCTGAACCTGTCCGGCGTGGGCTATTCCGAAGGCATCAGCAGCGTCGGCGCCGACGGCGTGCAGATGTTCAAGGAATCGCGCGAGAAGGGCCGGCAGACCGGCAGCGTGCCGAAGGTGGCGCAAATGGCCGCCGACAGCGGCTTCCACAGCTACTTGTACGATCACATGCCGGAGCTGGTGGCGGGCAAGACTCTCAAGTTCCAGTTCGCCGCGGCGGGCCAGCTCGACAGCTACAGCTTCCGCGCCCACAAGACCGGCGACACGCAGTTCGAAGGACAGCCGGCGATCCAGCTCAAGGTGGAACCGGACTCGCTGCTGCGCTATCTGGTGGACCCGCTGATCCTTACGTATGACCCACAGTCACGGCGCCTGCTGGAGTATCGTGGCATTTCGAATGTTATCAATCCGGCTACCGGCAAGCCTTACAATGCGCGCATCGCCTACTATTCGAAGCCGCCGGACGATGCGCCCAAGAACCTGCCGCCGCTGGACTGAACGCGCTGCCGCGACCGCCGTCGCGCTGCTGCTGGGCGCCACCGCCCATGCCGACGGCAGCTGGCAGCCGCCGCTGGACGAAGCGCTGAAACAGGCCGCGCAGCGGCACGCGCCGATCCTGGTCGAATTCCACGCGCCGTGGTGCTACTCCTGCTACTACATGGCGCACAACGTGCTCAATGGAGCGGAGTGGGAAAAGGTCAAGCGCGCGGCGGTGCCGGTCGACCTGGACGCCGACGCGCCGGAAGGCAACTACTGGAAGGAGCGCCTGGCGGTGAAGGCGCTGCCCAGCTACGTCGTGCTCAACGAGAACGGCGACGAACTGGGACGCATCCTGGCCGAGCAGACCCGGCCCGAGTTCTACCGCCAGCTCGACAGCATCATGGCCCGCACCAGCTCGCTGGACGCGATACGCGACAAGGTCCGGGACGGCGGCCCGGCCTCGCTCAAGGCGGCGCACGAAGTGCTCAAGGCCTACTACGCGCGCAACGACGCCGAAGGCGGCCTGGCCTGGCGCGCCGCGCTGCCGCCTCCGGCGCAGGCGGCGCTGGACAAGGATGCGCGCGCGCGGCTGTGGATCGCCCGCCTGCAGCTGATGCAGGCCAGCCAGAAGCATAGCGCGGCGCAATGCGCGGCGCTGGCGCCGACGGTGCTGGGCGGCGAGCTGGGGTGCGACCGCGCCTACGAACTCGACCGCGTGATGGAATGCACCGCCAGTCTGGGCGACGCCGACAAGCTGCGGCTACTGTCGACGCAGAAGCCGGTGATGACGCACCAGCTCTACGCCCAGGTGTTCGTGTCCCATCCCAGCTGCGCCGACGCGCGCAGCGCAGTGTTGACCACCGCCGACCTGGATGACGCGCTGAAGTACCCGCAGGCGCGCGAGGATGTGCTGGAGCACGCCATCGCCGACGTCAAGCAGCGCCTCGGCGGCAATCTGAAGAAGGATCGCAACCTGGCCGACAACCTGCGCGTGTTCCTCGACCGCGCCGGCAAGACCGACGAGCTGGACCTGCTCTATCCCAGGCTGATCGCCGCCTACCCGGACGACTACGTCTACTACTACCGCTTCGGCAAGAGCCTGGCGGCGCGCGGCCAGTACCAGCAGGCGCTGCTCTACCTGCAGCAGGCCGCGCCCAAGGCCTACGGCATCAACCGTCTCAACGTCGCCGAACAGCAGGCGCTGGCGCTGCTCAAGCTCAACCGCCCCGACGACGCCAAGCAGGCCGTGGCCGAGGCGCTCAAGGCCAACGGGCCGTGGTTCCCGGAACAGGCCGCCAGGCTGAAAGCGCTGGCCAACCTCTGATGCACTGCAGGGCCCGCCGCGCGTCACCCCAGCCGGATTCCTGCTGGCGCCGGAATGACGGGTAAAATTCCCGTCACACCCCGTTCCAGAAGAGCACCCGTTGTGGCCGCCGAATCCTACGCCCGCCTGCTGATCCGCTGCGCCGACCAACCCGGCATCGTCGCCGCCGTGACCAGCTTCCTGTTCCAGCACGGCGCCAACATCACCGAGCTGGACCAGCATTCCACCGACCCCAGCGGCGGCCTGTTCTTCATGCGCCTGGAATTCCAGACGCCGAAATCGGGCCTGTCGCGCCAGGCATTGGAACAGGCGTTCGACCAGGCCGCCGGCCGCCGCTACAACATGAACTGGCATGTCAGCTATGCGGCCGAGCGGCCGCGCATGGCGGTGCTGGTGTCGGCGCACGACCACGCCGCGCTGGAGCTGCTGTGGCGCTGGCAGCGCGGCGAGCTGCGCGTGGACATTCCCTGTGTCATCTCCAATCACGACAAGCTGCGCGGCGCGGTGGAAGCCTTCGGCATCCCGTTCCATCACGTGCCGCAGGACAGCGCCGCTGAGCGCGCGCAAGCCGAGTCGCGCATGCTGGACTTGCTCGGCGAGACCGCCGATTTCCTGGTGCTGGCGCGCTACATGCGGATTCTCGGCGCCGATTTCGTCGCGCGCTATCCGAACCGCATCATCAACATCCACCACTCGTTCCTGCCGGCCTTCGTCGGCGCCGATCCCTACCGCCAGGCCTACGAACGGGGCGTCAAGATCATCGGCGCCACCGCGCACTACGTCACCGCCGACCTCGACCAGGGCCCGATCATCGCGCAGGACACCGCGCACGTTTCGCACAGCGACGAAATCGAAGACCTGCGGCGGCTCGGGCGCGACCTGGAACGCACGGTGCTGGCGCGGGCGGTGCGCTGGCACGTGGAGGATCGCATCATCGTCGACGGCAACAAGACCATCGTGTTCGATTGATCGAAGCGCCGCGCCCGCGCTTCGACGCGGGCCGGGCGGAGTCGCTGCGCCCCGCGGCCCCTACTTCTTGCGCCCGAAGCGCTCCAGCAGCAAGGGCATCACCGGCTTGGGCACCAGCTTCTTCACCGGCGCCCCCAGGCTGGTCAGCTCCCGCACCAGGCTCGACGACAGGTGCGCGTACTCCGGCGACGGCGCCAGCAGCACAGTATCGAGCTGCGGATACAGGTCGCGGTTCATCACCGCCATCTGCTTCTCGTAGTCGACGTCACCGACCGTGCGCACGCCGCGCACCAGCACGGTGACGCCATGCTCGCGCGCGAAGTCGACCACCAGTCCGGTGAAGCCGATCACTTCGACATTGCCCAGATCCTGCACCGAGGCCTCGATCAGCGCGACGCGCTCATCGATGGTGAACTTGGGGTTCTTGGCGACATTGAGCCCCACCGCGACGATCAGCTTGGGGAACATGCGCGCGGCGCGGTGGATGATGTCGTTGTGACCCAGCGTGATCGGGTCGAAGGTGCCCGAATAGGCGGCGATGACGCTCAAGGCGGTTCTCCCTGGCCTCAGGCTCCGGACGGCGCCTCGGCGTTGTGGATGGCGAGGCCGTAGCTTACCTGACCGGCGCTCTTCTCCTTCAGCAGGCTGTAGCCGGGCGGCAGCTCCGGCGGCTGGCCGTGCGGCCACTCCAGATAGACGCGGTGCATCGGCTTGAGCACGCGCGGCAGCGCCTGCAGCGCGGGCGCCAGCAATCCGGCGCCGTACGGCGGGTCGAGGAACACGATGTCGAAGCGGCGGCTGGTGCCGCGCAGCCAGGCCAGTGCCTCGCCCTGCACAATCTCGGCGCGCTCGCCGGCGCCGAGCCTGGCAGCGGCGGCACGCAACGCGGCGAGCTGCGGCGCGCCGCGCTCGATCAGGCTGGCATGGGCGGCGCCGCGCGACAATGCCTCGAAGCCGAGCGCGCCGCTGCCGGCGAACAGGTCGAGGCAGCTGGCGCCGCTGATCAACGGCGCCAGCCAGTCGAACACGGTCTGCCGCACGCGATCCGGCGTGGGCCGCACGCCGTCAGCGGCGTCGAACTCGATCAGGCGGCTGCGCCATTCGCCGCCGATGATGCGCAGGGTGCCGAGCGCGCGCCGGGCCATCGCGTCAGGAACCGTGCCCGGCGCCGGCGGCCGGAGCCTGCGGATTGAACAGCAGCGGATGCTGGCTGGCCCCGCGCACGGCCAGCAGCAGTGCGGCGCCAAGCAGCAGCGTTGCCGCCAGCGCGGCGCCGGCGCCGCTGTAGCGGGCACGCCGTGCATAGGCGTTCTTGGCCGCGCCGCGCAGGATGCGCATATCGTGAAACAGGCGCATCTGCGGCAGCGGATATTGCACCGCCAGCGCCACCGTGCGGGCCAGCCGGAACCAGTACACGGCGAGCAGCGCCAGCAGCAACGCGCTGCCGCAAAGCACACGCTCGAGCTGCTCGAACACATCGCGGGTCGAAGCGATCATCTGCTGGCTCGACTCCACCGGCAGCGTATCGAGATAGCCGTGGTACCACCAGGCCATCCCCAGCAGCAGCGCGATGCCCACCGGGGCGAGCAGCAGCAGCTTGCGGCGGGCGAGCGGATCGGCCTTGTGCAGATCCGCACCGGCCGCTTCGCCGCCGGCAACCATCCCCCGGCCCTGCGCAGGGGATGCAGCAAGAGCCCGCGCAACCGGTGGCGGAGTGGGGTCAAGCGGAGCTGCGGTCCCGACTTCCGGGCCGCCCTCAGACATGCGTACCGCCGACGGTCATGGCGTCGATCTTCAAAGTCGGCTGGCCCACGCCCACCGGCACGCTCTGCCCGTCCTTGCCGCACACGCCGATGCCGCTGTCGAGCTTCATGTCGGTGCCGAGCATCGACACGCGCGACAGCGATTCCGGGCCGTTGCCGGTCAGCGTGGCACCCTTCACCGGACGCGTCACCTTGCCGTCCTCGATCAGGTAGGCCTCGCTGGCGGAAAAGACATAGTTGCCGTTGGTGATGTCGACCTGGCCGCCGGCGAAGTTGACCGCGTACAGGCCCTTCTTCACCGAGCGGATGATCTCTTCCGGATCGTGCGGGCCGGCCAGCAGGTAGGTGTTGGTCATGCGCGGCATCGGCAGGTGGGCGAAGGATTCGCGGCGGCCGTTGCCGGTGGGGCGCATCCCCATCAGGCGCGCGTTGAGCTTGTCCTGGATATAACCCCTGAGGATGCCGTTCTCGATCAGGGTGGTGCACTGTGTGGGCGTGCCCTCGTCGTCCAGGCTGAGCGAGCCGCGGCGGCCCGGCAGCGTGCCGTCGTCGACCACGGTGCACAGCGGGCTGGCCACCTTCTGGCCGATGCGGCCGGAATAGGCGGAGGTGCCCTTGCGGTTGAAGTCGCCTTCCAGGCCGTGGCCCACCGCCTCGTGCAGCATCACGCCGGGCCAGCCCGGGCCCAGCACCACCGCCATCGAGCCGGCCGGCGCCGGCACGGCGGAGAGCAGCGTGACGGCCTGGCGCACCGCCTCCCGGGCGTAACGCTCAGCGGCGTCGCCGCCGAAGAATTCCGCATAGGCGCCGCGGCCGCCGCCGCCGGTGCTGGCCTGCTCGCGCCGGCCCTGCTCCTCGACGATCACCGACACGTTGAGGCGCACCAGCGGCCGCACGTCGGCGGCCAGCGTGCCGTCGGTGGCGGCGACCAGCACCACTTCATGGCTGCCGGCCAGCGTCACCATCACCTGGGTGACGCGCGCGTCGGCGGCGCGCGCCGCGGCGTCGGCGCGCCGCAGCAGCTCGAGCTTCTTCTCTACCGGCCAGGAGTCCAGCGGGTTGACCGCGCCGTACAGCGCCGGCGCGTCGGCGCTGCGCGCCACCGCCAGCGAGCCGGTCTGGCCCTGGCGCACGATGGCGCCGGCGGCGCCGGCGGCATCGCTCAGCGCCGGCAGCGCGATTTCGTCGCTATAGGCGAAGCCCTGCTTCTCGCCGGCCAGAGCGCGCACGCCCACGCCCTGCTCGGTGTGATGGCTGCCCTGCTTGACGATACCGTCCTCGAAGAACCAGCTCTCGGTCACGGCGTGCTGGAAATACAGGTCGGCGGCATCGACGCCGGGCTTCATCAGGCCGGACAGCACATGCTGCAGGCGCGACTCGTCGAGTTCGGCCGGCGCCAGCAGGGTGCGGCGGGCTAGGTCTAGGGACTGGCTCATAGAGGGATTATGAGGGATATCGCGGTGGTTCCAATACCCACGGGAATCGGCAATGGGGAATCGGCAATCGAAAAGCCCGCAGTGGCCTCTACGATTCCCGATTCTCCATTGCCGATTCCCGTCCCCTACAGCCGTCGGTGCGTCAGCGCCGGGAAGCTGCTGCGCACCTGCTCCAGCCGCTGGCGCGGCAGCGGCGCCGCCACCACGCCGTCACCGTCGGCCTGCTGCGCCAGGATTTCGCCCCAGGGGTCGAGAATCAGGCTGTGGCCGTGGGTGGCGCGGCCGCCTGCGTGCGTGCCGTGCTGGCCGGGAGCGACCAGGAAGCACTGGTTCTCGATGGCCCGGGCGCGCAGCAGCACCTCCCAGTGCGCCTGTCCGGTACGGGCGGTGAAGGCCGCCGGCACGCACAGCACCTCGGCGCCCTGCGCCGCCAGCGCGCGGTACAGCTCGGGGAAACGCAGGTCGTAGCACACGCTCAGGCCAAGGCGGCCGATGGGCGTGTCCACCACCACCGGCCTAAGTTCGCCCCTGGCGATGGTGGCGGACTCGCGGTAGCGCTCGGGGCTCGCGGCCACAGGTGCCGTGGCGGCGGGGGGCACGTCGACATCGAACAGATGGATCTTGTCGTAGCGCGCCACACGGCGGCCCTGCGCGTCGTACACCAGGCAGGCGGCGTAAACCTTGCCGGCGTCGCCGGGCACCGCCAGCGGCACCGTGCCAGCGACGATCCATAGGCGCAATTCGCGCGCGGTGGCGGCGAGGAAATCCTGGATCGGGCCGGCGCCGTCGGCCTCGGCGATGGCCAGCTTGTCGCGCTCCCTGGCGCCCATGAAGGCGAAGTTTTCCGGCAGCACCGCCAGCGTCACGCCAGCGGCGGCGGCCTGGCGCAGCAGGCGCCCGGCGCCGAGCAGATTGGCGTCGCGGTCGGCGACGGAACTGAGCTGGATGGCGGCGGCGACCGGCGCGGCGGGGCCGCTGCGGGAGTCGCTGCCGGATTCACTGCTGGACGAGGCGCTGGAAGTCATGCGTACATTCCGGAATTCACGTCGATGCTAATTCACATCCTGCAGCGGCGGCGGCTGCGCCGCCTGCGGTTCCGCCGCCGGCGCGCTCTTGTCCAGGCCCTTGTTGTCGGCACCCTTGACCTGCGGGTTGTCCCAGCTGCCGGTGACGCGGTAGCTGAACTGGCTGAGCTTGCTGAACGGCTTGTTGAACACCTGCTGGGCCAGCAGCGCGACGCCGCCGGCGATGGGGTTGACCAGGGTGGCGCCGACGATGACCTCGGTGGACAGGTCAGGATGGACGGTGATCTTCTGATCGTAGTCACGCGCGGCCAGGCCGATGCGGCCGCTGATCTCCATCTTCATCGACGGCGAGACCAGTTGCAGATCGTCGGTCTGCGCCTGGCCGTCGGCCAGGCGGAAGCTGCCCACCAGCGAATCGAAGCCCAGGCCCTTGGATACCACGTCCTTGAAGTCGAAAGTCAGGCGCCGCGGCAGCGCGTACAGGTTGAGCAGGCCGAGCACGCGTCCGGCGCCGGGCTCGACCTGGCGCAGCGTGCCCTTCTCCACCGATAACGCCATGCTGCCGCGCGCCTGCGCCAGTTCCAGGCCGTCCGGCGCCTGCGGCCAGGTCAGCGTGCCGGAGAACTGCGCCTTCCGGGCGTCCATGGTCTGGGCGTAGCCGAAGGCCTGCAGCACGGTGCCGAGGTCGCGCGCGTTGAACTGGAACGACAGGTCGGCATAGGAACTGCCGTTGCGGCGCAGCCAGGTGCCGCGCGTGTTGGCCTGCAGCTGGCCGCCCTCCAGCTTGAGCTGATCCAGGTTCTGGCCGCCGGCGGCGCGCGAGGTGAGCAGGCTGAAACGGCCGAGGTCGGCATTGCCCAGGTGCAGCGAATCGCAGGCCAGGTCGAGCAGCGGCGCCTGGTTGGGATCGAACGGCGGGCCGGGCGGGTCGCCTGACCCGCTCTGTGCCATGTCGCCCAGCGCCTGCAGCTGCAGCCGCTGCAGCCGGGCCTGCACGCGGCCGCCGTTGGCGCGGGCGTATTCGATGCGGCCCTGCGCCGCCGGGCCGTCGAGCTGCGCGCTCCAGCCGCCCGGCGTCGGCGCGACGCGCAGGTGCGCTTGCTGCAGCGCGGCGCCGCGGTAGACCAGGCGCTGCGGCGTCAGGTCGGCGCCGCGGAAGGCGAGCCGGCTGCTTTCGCTGGCGGCCGCCGGGCGCTCGGCGGATGGGCCGCCCGGTTCGCCGGCCGCGGCGATATCGTCGAGCAGGTCGGTCCAGGACTCGACATCGAGCAGCGCGGGCGTGCCGGAAACATAGATCCCCTCACCGTCGGCACGCGGCATGGCGCCGGGGCCGAGGCGCAGCTCGACGCTGCGCGTCAGCAGCGGCGCGTCCGCCGCGCCGGCGGCGCGGGCGAAGCGCAGGGCCACGCCGAGGCGCTCGCCGCCGTCGATGGCCACGCGCAGCGTGTCGGCGTTGCCGGCGGCGCCCTCGCCTACCGTGACGGTCAGCGGCAGGCTGTCGTCAACGCCCTTGGCCGCCGGCTGCGGCAGCCGCACCGCGACGCCGCGCAGATCGCTGCTCAGGCTGAGCTGGCCGCTGCGCGGCCCGGCGAACGGCAGGCGTGCGGCGAGGTGGGCGGTGCCGCTGAGGCGCTGCCGCAGCCAGTCCGGCGTGTAGACGCCGAACAGCCCGTCGGCGCTCTGCACCGGCGCGTCGGTCTGCACCAGCAGCACGCCGTCGGGGCTGTCTGGCTCGGCGCGGATCACGGCCTTGAGGGTGGAGCCGTACAACTGCCCGCCGAGGCCCTCGCTGCGCACGCCCTGGTCGTCGAAGCTGAGCTTGCCGCTCAGGCCGCTGACCGGCTGGTCGATGCCGCGCACCTTGACCGTGCCGCCATCGAAACGCGCGGTGCCGCTGGCCAGCACCGGCGGGTTGTCGACATTGAGCGGGATTTCCAGGTGTACGTCCACCGCGGCCGGTCCGGCGGCGTCGGTTTCGGCCAGCAGGCCGGACAGCTTCTTCTGCAAGGGGCTGTTGCGCAGCAGTGCGTAGTAGTGCGCGGCGTCGCCGTGGGTGCCGCCGTCCACCGTCAGCCTGGCCTGGCGAAAATCGGGGATCTGCGACTCGATGTGATCGACGCTGTTGCCGGCGATCTGCGCACCGCTGGAAGTGATCTGCAGGCCGTGGCCGCGGAAATGCAGCTGCGCCTGCATTTTCTCCGCCTGCGGCCAGCCGGGAGCGTAGGCCAGCGTGCCGTCGGCCACGTCGAGGTCGAGGATCCAGTGGCCGTCGGGTTTTTCGACGAAGGGATAGTCGGCCATCGGGCCGTCGAGCTGCAGGTGGCCGCGCGCGACGCGGCCGTGCAGCAGGGCGCGGTTGAGCCAGTCGCGGGTGCCGGCGCCCCAGTCCCTGGGCATCCACGGCTTCAGCGCCGGCACGTCCTCGGCGGCGAAGTCGGCGAGGATCTGCAGGTTGGGGCTGCTGTCGGCCTGATCCGGCAGCAGCAGACTCAGCTGGCCGCGGCCGTTGGTGCCGATCAGCTTCCAGTCGAATTGCGGCGCGGCGACGCGCCAGCCGGCGCTGCCGGGAATGGCGGCGCTGCCGGGCTCGTGCTTCCAGGCGAAGTCGCCGCTGAGCGCCGTCACCGGCAGCGGCTGCGCGAAGACCTCCGGCAATTGCACTTGGAAGGCGGCCTGGCGCAGCTGCAGGTGGCCGCCGTCCTGGTCGGCATCGATCACCGCGTCGAGGCCGGAGAAGCCGGACTGCGTGGGCTGCGCCGCCAGTCCGGCGCCGGCCAGGCGCGCGTGCACGCTGTAGCGCGCCGGCACCGCGGCGGTGCCGGAAGCGGAGGGCTGCTCGTAGTGCAGGGCCAGGTCGTGCACATCGCCGCGCGCGTCGCGCAGGCGCGCGGCGCCGGCCGGCAGATCCTTCCACAGCGCCAGCCAGGGAGCGAGATCGTCCAGGCGCAGGCCCTCGGCGGCGGCGTCGAGCGCACTGCCCTGCGCCGTGCGCGCGTAGTGGAAATGGCCGTCGGCGTTGAGCTGGCCGCGTGCATCGCGCAGCGCCAGCTTGCGGATCTCGGCACGCCAGGCATCCGTTTCCGGCCAGGCGGCGAGGTCGAGCTGCAACTGCTCGACCCGGGCCAGCGGCTCCTTGCCGCGCGCCGCGGCGATGCTGTCGACGGCGGCCTGGGCATCGACTTCGGCCAGGCGGCCGGACTCGATACGGCCGGACAGCCGCAGCTGCGCCCGCTGCACACTCAACTGCACCCCCTGCGTCAGCGCGCCAGCCAGCCAGGGCCAGCCCTGCACCTCGTCGAGCTGCACGTTCCAGCCGCCCTGCCAGGTTTCCGGCCGGCTCAGGTCGCCTTGCAACGTGGCCGAGGCGCTGGCGCGGCTGGCCAGCTCGGGCGGCGGCTGCAGGCGTGCCGCCAGCGTGTAGCGCTGGCCATCGTGGCGCAGGTCGGCGTCGGTCATGGCGATGTTCAGCGGCTGCCGGCTGAACTGCGGATCGTGCAGCAGCAGGCGGCAGTCGCGCAGGCGCACGCGCTCCAGGCTGGCCAGGCGCTGCAGCTGCGCCGGATCGAGCTTGCCGCCGCCGCTGCTGTCGAAGCCGCGCAGCGACCAATGGCCCAGTTCGTCGACATCGGCCTCGAGCTGCAGGCCGTACAGCTCGATGGTGCCGGGCACCCAGTCGGCGCGGAGCAGGCGCCGCAGCTTGAAGCCGAGGCGCAGCCGCGACACGCGCAGCAGCGGCTGGCCCTGGGCGTCGAGCAGGGCCACGTCGCGCAGGTCCAGGCTGGGCTGCAGGTCCTGCCAGGTCAGCGCCATCGAGCCGATGCGGCTGGGGTGGCCGGCGGCCTGCGTCACCAGGCCCTGCAGACGCTCGCGGTAGCCGGGCACGGCGTCGACCACCAGGCGGAAGGTCAGGCTCAGCGTGGCGGCCAGCACCACCAGCGCCGCCACCGTGCTCAGGCCAAAAGTCCACCAGCGGCGCCGGCTACGCTCCACGCGAGGCGCCCGCGGCGCAGGGGGCCGCCATCCAAGGCACTGCGGTCAAGGCCGGCCTCACACCGGAACCACGTCGAACACTTCCTGCTGGTAGTGCGCTTCGGGCTGCAGCTTGATCGGCCGCTTCAGGCTGGCCTCCAGCTCGGCCAGGCCGCCGGACTGCTCCTCCTGCAGGCGCGCCACCACCGCGGGCGCGGCCAGCACCAGGAAGGACTTGGGGTCGTACATGCGCGAGGCGCGCTGCACTTCGCGCGCGATCTCGTGGCACACCGTCTCCACCGTCTTGACCATGCCCTTGCCGCCGCAGGCCGGGCAAGGCTCGCACAGGATGTGGCCGAGGCTCTCGCGCGTGCGCTTGCGCGTCATCTGCACCAGGCCCAGTTCGGAAAACGGATAGATGCGGGTGCGCGCCGAATCGCGCGCGATCTCCTTCTCCAGGGTGCGCAGCACCTGGGCGCGGTGTTCCTCGCTGCGCATGTCGATGAAGTCGAGGATGATGATGCCGCCGAGGTTGCGCAGGCGCAGCTGGCGCGCGATGGCGGAGGCGGCTTCGAGGTTGGTCTTGACGATGGTTTCTTCGAGATTGCGATGGCCGGTGAAGGCACCGGTGTTGACGTCGATGGTGGTCATGGCTTCGGTCTGGTCGATCACCAGATGCCCGCCCGACTTCAGTTCGACCTTGCGCTCCAGCGCGCGGTTCAATTCGTCCTCCACGCCGTACAGGTCGAAGATCGGCGCCTGGCCACAGTACGCTTCGATCTTGGCCGCCGCCTGCGGCACGAACACCTTGGCGAACTGCTGCACCCGCCGCGCCTCCTCGGCGTTGTCGATGCGCACGCGCTCGACCGCGGTGCCGAGCAGATCGCGCAGGATGCGCATCGACAGCGGCAGGTCGCCGTGCACCAGCTGGCCCGGCTGCGCCTGGCGCAGTTGCTGGCTGACCGCGCTCCACAACCGCGTCAGGAACAGCAGGTCCTGGCGCAGCGCCTCGGCATCGGCACCTTCGGCGGCGGTGCGGGCGATCACGCCCCAATCCGCCGCCAGCTCCGGCACCAGCGCCTCCAGCACGGCCTTGAGGCGCGTGCGCTCGCCTTCGTCCTCGATCTTGGCGGAGACGCCGACATGTTTCTCGAACGGCATCAGCACGAGGTAGCGCGACGGGATCGACAGCAGCGTGGTCAGGCGCGCGCCCTTGCTGCCGAGCGGATCCTTGAGGATCTGCACCAGCACTTCCTGGCCCTCGTGCAGCAGCCGCTCCACCGGCGGCAGCGGCGCACTGTGCGTTTCGGCGTTGAGCATGTCGGCCACGTGCAGGAAGGCGGTGCGCTCCAGGCCGATGTCGACGAAGGCGGCCTGCATGCCGGGCAGCACGCGCTTCACCGCGCCCTTGTAGATGTTGCCGACCAGGCCGTGGCGCGCGGCGCGCTGCACGTAGATTTCCTGCGCCGCGCCACCCTCGACCAGGGCCACGCGGGTCTCCTGCGTGCCGATGTTGACCAGGATCTCGGTGCTCATGTGGCGATGCCGAATTTGCGCAGCAATTCACAGGTCTCGTACAGCGGCAGCCCGACCACGCCGCTGTAGCTGCCCTCGATGCGCCTGACCCAGCGCGCGGCATGGCCCTGGATGGCGTAGGCGCCGGCCTTGTCCGCGGGCTCGCCGCTATCCCAGTACGCCGCCGCCTGCGCCGCGTCGATGGCGCCGAAGTGGACGCGGGTCACGGTCAGCGCGCTTTCGCTGCGCGCGCCGTCGACCAGCACCACGGCGCTGCACACCTCGTGGCTGCGTCCGGACAGGCGCGCCAGCATGGCCAGGGCGTCGGCGCGGTCGCGCGGCTTGCCGAGGATTTCGCCGTCGACCGAGACGTCGGTATCGGCGCCCAGTACCGGCAGCGGCAGCGGCGCCAGCGCGGCCGCGGCGCGCGCCTTGGCCAGGGCGGTGGCCAGGGCGTAGTCGGCGGGCGCCTGCCCGGGCGCCGGCTGCTCCGGCACGTCCGCCGGCAGGGTTTCGAATCGCAGGCCCAGCTGCTGCAGGAACTGGGCGCGGCGCGGCGAGCGCGAAGCGAGGTAGAGTTGGGCGGACATGACCTGATTGTCCGCGATTCGGGCAGGCGCGCAAACCGCGCCGGCGCCTGCCACTCCGGGGCTAGGCCCGGTTCAGGGCCTGGGCGCAGCGCTGGGCGGCGGCGCCGGGGGTGTGGGCGGTGCGGCCGGGGTCGGCGGCGCCAGCGGCGTGGTTTCGCCGCGCAGTTGCTGGAAACGGAGGATGTCGCGCTCGAACTGCGTGGCGGCGTTTTCCCGGTCCTGCTTGAGCTGCGCCAGTGCGCGGACGTTCTCGGTTTGCGCACTGTCGAAGGACTTGACCTGGGCGAGCAGCTCGGGGTTGTCCTCCTTGCCGGCGCCGCGGTCGGCCTCGACGCGGTCCTGCAGGTCCTTGAGCGAGGCAGCGCCCTTGTCCACCGCCGACTGCGCCAGCTCGATGCGCGTGTCGAGGCTCTGCAGGCGGCTGTCGCGCACCGCCTTCAGATCGGCGACATTGCGGTAGGTCTGCAGCATGAAGGTGTCGTTCTGCTGCTGCTGCTGCAGGCGCAGGGCCTCGCGCTGCTTGCGCTCGTCCTCGGCCCGCTCCTCCGGCGTCTGCTCGGCCTTGAGGGTCTGCACCAGCACGCCGCGGCTGTCGTAGATCTCGCGCTGCTTGCGCGCGTACTCGGGCGGCACGTGGTCGCCGCAGACGCGCTGGCCGCGATCGTCGTTCCAGCAGACGATGCCCGACCTGCCGGGGGTGTCAGCTTGGAGCGGCGGGATGGCCGCCGCGCCCGCGAGCACGGCGGCCGTCCCGATCAACGCCCTGGTCTGCGCCTTCAGACGACGCAAGTCCTTCCCCCAAAATCTTTGACTAGGCCGGCACTCCATAGCGCGCCTGATAGGCCTGGATGGCGGCGATGGTGGCGGCATCGCCGCCGCTGTTCTGCAGGTATTGGAGCAAGTCCTGTACCGTAACCAGAGATATGACAGAAATATTAACCATTTCAGACAGTTCCGCTACCGCACCGCGGCCATTGGGGCCGATTTCCTGACGATCCAGGGCAGTTATTGCCGCAATTGGCACAGCGCCGGCCCGACTCAGCAGGGTGTGCGACTCGCGCAGCGCGGTGCCGGCGGTGAGCACGTCGTCGACGATCAGTACGCGTTTGCCCGCCACGTCCGCCCCGACCAGCACCCCGCCCTCGCCGTGGTCCTTGGCTTCCTTGCGGTTGTAGGCGAACGGAAGGTCGCGGCCCCGCTCGGCCAGCGCGCAGGCCACGGCGGCGGCCAGCGGAATGCCCTTGTAGGCCGGGCCGAACAGCTGGTCGAATTGCAGGCCGGACTCGTCGATGGCGTCGGCATAGGCGTGTGCCAGCTCGCGCAGCGCGCCGCCGCTGGCGATGCGGCCGAGATTGAAGAAGTACGGGCTGATACGCCCGGACTTGAGGGTGAAGGTGCCGAAGCGCAGCACTTCGCAGCGCAGAGCCAGTTTGAAGAAGGTGGTCTTGTAGGTTTGCATGACGGGAATTGGGAATGGAGAATCGGGAATCGTTGCAAGGATCGAGGCGGGCGCCAGCCGCTAAGATCTAAGATATTGCCAGTTTGGTGCTTGCCACGATATCGCTGGTCTTGACGATTCCCGATTCTCCATTCCCCATTCCCGGCCTCTCCATGCGCATCATCACCCTCAATGCCAACGGCATCCGCTCGGCGGCCAAGAAAGGACTGTTCGAGTGGCTGCCGCAGCAGAAGGCCGACTTCCTGTGCCTGCAGGAGATCAAGGCGCAGCTGAGCGACCTGGAGGGCGACGAGACCTTCGCCCCCAAGGGCTGGCACGCGCATTTCAACCACGCGCAGAAGAAAGGCTATGCCGGCGTCGGCGTGTTTTCGCGCAAGCAGCCGGACCAGGTGCTGGACAAGCTGGGCGAGAAGGAATTCGACGACGAGGGCCGCTACCTGGAGCTGCGCCACGGCAACCTGTCGGTGGTGTCGCTGTACCTGCCCTCGGGCTCGGCCGGGCCGGAGCGGCAGGCATCCAAGGACCGTTTCCTCGAGTTCTTCCTGCCCCGGCTGCGCGAGTGGAAGGCCAGCGGCCGCGACTACGTGATCTGCGGCGACTGGAACATCGCGCACCGCAACATCGACCTGAAGAACTGGCGCGGCAACCAGAAGAATTCCGGCTTCCTGCCGCACGAGCGCGCCTGGCTCGACACCCTGTTCAACGACATCGGCTGGGTCGACGGCTACCGGGCCCTGCACCCGGACACCGAAGGCGAGGCCTACACCTGGTGGAGCAACCGCGGCAATGCCTACGCCAACAACGTCGGCTGGCGCATCGACTATCACATCGTCGCGCCGGGCCTGAAGGACCGGATCAAGGCCGCCACGGTGTTCAAGGAGCAGCGCTTTTCCGACCATGCGCCGCTGACCCTGGACTACCGGGCTTGAAGGGCGGACCGGCGACGGGCGCGGCGCCGCGGCCCAGCTTGCGCGGGGAAGCCCGCTGATGGGGCGGCTGCAGGGCTGGCGCACCTCGCTCCAGGCTTACGCGCATCGGCGCGTGCTGGCCATGCTGTTTCTCGGTTTCTCCGCCGGGCTGCCGTTTCCGCTGGTGCTGACCACGCTGTCGGCGCGGCTGCGCCAGGCCGGCATCAACCGCACCACCATCGGTTATTTCAGCCTGGTCGGGCTGGCCTACTCGTTCAAGTACTTCTGGGCCCCGGTGGTCGACCGTCTGCAGTTGCCGCTGCTGCACCGCATCGGCCGCCGCCGCAGCTGGATGCTGCTGGCGCAGTGCGGCATCGCCGCCGGCATCGTCAGCATGGCCGTGAACGAACCGGCGGCGGGCGCCACGCAATTCGCCTGGCTGGCGGTGTTCACCGCGTTCTGCTCGGCCACGCAGGACATCGCGCTGGACGCCTACCGCATCGAGGCGGTGGGCCTGGAGCGGCAGGGCGCCATGGCGGCGGCTTACCAGACCGGCTACCAGCTGGCGCTGATCTGCGCCGGCGCCGGCGCGCTGCACGCCGCTGCCGGCCACGGCTGGCGGGTGGCTTACCTGGTGATGGCGCTGTGCGCCGGCGTGGGCCTGCTGACCACGCTGCTGATCGCCGAACCGGAAGCGCAGGTCAACCGCGCCACGCTGGCGCAGGAAGCGCGGGTGGTGGCCTTCCTGGAACGCTCGGCGCATTGGCCGCCGCGGCTGCGCGGCCTGGTCGCCTGGCTGATCGGCGCGGTGCTCTGCCCGTTCGTCGACTTCTTCTCGCGCAACGGCCTGCGCGCCGCGCTGCCGCTGCTGGCGCTGATCGTCACCTTCCGCCTCAACTACACCACCATGGGCGTGGCGGCCAACAGCTTCTACGTCGACATGGGCTTCAGCCTCGACCAGATCGCCCTGGTGTCGAAAGTCTATGGCGTGCTGATGACCCTGGCCGGCGCGCTGCTGGCGGGACTGCTGATCAAGCGCTACGGCGTCGCGCGCACCATGCTGACCGGCTGGACGCTGCTGACCGTCGCCAACCTGTTCTACGCCTACGTCGCCGGGCTGCAGCATCCGGGCATCGACTGGCTGGCCGCCGCGGTCAGCTTCGACAACCTGGGCAACGGCATCGCCGGCACCGCCTTCATCGCCTACATGTCCTCGCTGACCAACTCCGCCTACACCGCAACGCAGTACGCGCTGTTCGGGACGCTGTGGAGCCTGCCGGCAAAGAGCCTGGCCAGCCAGTGGGGCCGCATCGTGGACGCCTTCGGCTACCCGCCGTTCTTCGTCTACACGGCACTGGTCGGCCTGCCGGCGCTGCTGCTGCTGCTGTGGCTGATCCGGCGGCCGCCGCAGTCAGCTCCCGCCTGAGCCGCGCGGAGCGCGGAGCCGCTGGCACGGCCCGGCGGCGGGCTGGCACACTGCGCGCCGGACCCACCCAAGCCGCCGCCATGCCGGGAGTACCGGGCACTTGAACCTCGCCGCGCTCAGCCCCGAGCTGTGGGCCTCGCTGTGGCTGACGGTGCGCCTGGCCGGGACCACGACGCTGATCCTGCTGGCGCTGGGGCTGCCGCTGTCCGGCTGGCTCAACCGCTCGCGCTCGGCCGCAGCGCCGCTGGTGGAGGCGCTGGTGACGCTGCCGATCGTGCTGCCGCCCACGGTGATCGGCTTCTACGTGCTGCTGGCGCTGGGCAGCCACAGTCCCATCGGCCGGGCCTGGCTGGCGCTGTTCGGCAGCCCGCTGGCCTTCAGCTTCCCCGGCCTGGTGGCCGGCTCGGTGCTGTACAGCCTGCCCTACGCGGTGCAGCCGATGCAGTCGGCGCTGCGCGAGGTCGAGCGCGGCCTGATCGAATCCGCCTTCTCCCTCGGCGCGCGTCTGCACCAGGTGTTCTGGCGCGTCATGGTGCCGGCGGCGCGCAACGGTATCGTCACCGGCGCCGCGCTATCCTTTGCCCATACCATGGGCGAGTTCGGCGTGGTGCTGATGCTTGGCGGCAACATTCCCGGCGTCACCCGCGTGGCGTCCATCGCGCTCTACGACGAGACGCAGAAACTGAATTACAGTGTGGCGCACACCTACGCCCTGGTGCTGCTGCTGTCGTCGCTGGCGATGCTGCTGTTCATCGCCTGGCTGCGCCAGCGCACGCCGGCGGCGCCGCGGCCGCAGCCGCGCTGACACCCGCCCACCCATCGCAGGAGGTCCGCATGTCGCTGAAGATCCATCACCTCAACTGCGGCACCATGTGCCCGCACGGCAAGCGCCTGATCAACGGCCATGGCGGGCTGCTCGAAGCGGCCGAGATGTGCTGCCACTGCCTGCTGATCGAGAGCGCCGACGGACTGGTACTGGTGGACGCCGGCCTGGGCACCGGCGACATCCGCAATCCGGCGCAGCTGGGCCTGGGCTTCGCCGCCGTCACCCGGCCGCGCCTGCTGCTGGAAGAGACCGCGCTGCACCAGGTGCAGGCGCTGGGCTTCAAGCCGGCGGATCTGCGCCACATCGTGGTCACGCACCTGGACCTCGACCACGCCGGCGGCCTCTCCGACTTTCCCGAGGCGCAGGTGCATGTGTTCAAGCCCGAGCATCACGCCGCGATGGAGCGCGCCACGCTGGCCGAAAAGGGCCGCTACCGCCCGGCGCAATTCGCCCATCGGCCGAAATGGGTGCTGCACGAAATCCAGGGCGAGCAGTGGAACGGCTTCGACAGCATCCGCGCCCTGCCCGGCAGCCGCGACGAGATTCTGCTGGTGCCGCTGACCGGCCACACGCGCGGCCATTGCGGCGTGGCCGTGAACGCTGCCGGCGCGGGCGGCAGCGGCTGGATGATGCACTGCGGCGACGCCTACTTCTACCGCGACGAAGTCAATCCGCAGCACCCGTACTGCACGCCGGGCCTGCGGCTGTTCCAGAACATCGTGCAGATCGACGGCGCGCAGCGGCGCGCCAACCAGGCGCGGCTGCGCGAGCTGGTGGCGGCCCGGGGCAAGGACGTGGAGCTGTTCTGCGCGCACGATCCGGTGGAGCTGGCACGCTACGCCGGCTCTTGATCCGGATCAATGCGCGCCGGCGGCGCCTGACCGAAGCTCTGCCATTCATCTGCAGCCCATAGGCAGGAATTCGATGGCCGGTTCGACATCCGCCACACCCGCCGTGCCGGATGCCGGCGCGGCTCACGACGCGTTTGTGGTGCTGGCCGACGGCGCCAAGCTGCAACTGCAGTCTGAGCCGCAGGCGCTGAGCGGCGGCGTGTGGGAGTTGAATACCCGTTCCGGCCGCAGCACGGTGCGTCCGGAGGAAATCTGGCTGTGTGAAACGCTGCAGCCCCTGCCGGTGGCGGCGATGGTCGCGCGCCGGCCGATCAGTGCCAGCGTGGTGCTGCCCGACCGCGGCCGCATCGAAGGCCGGCTGGCCGGCGGCGGCCTCGACCCGCAGATGACCTGGCTGAGCTGGCGGCGCAATGGCTGCCAGCGCTCGGTGCGCATCAACAACGCCGCCCTGGCGCGGCTCGAAATCCGCTTGCGCTCAACCGGGCTGCAGGCGCCGCAAATTGCCGCTGCGCAGGGCCAGCCGGCACAGGCGCGATCCCTCGATGGCGTCATTGCCACTGCCGCGGACGGCTTCGCCCTGACCGCCGACGGGCGGGTGCTGCGCAGCGATGCCGTGCCGCAGCAGTTGTCGGACGGCAGCTGGCACATGAACGTTCACGGCCAGCCGCAACTGATCTCGCGCGATGAGATCTGGATGGTCGAGACCAGCGCGCCCGCGGCCTGCGATCTGGTGTCGCGGGGTACGCCGCTGCCGACAGCAGTGGTGCTGGCCGACGGCCAGCGGCTCGAAGGCGAGGTGCTCGGCACCGGCCTGGGCGAGAATAGCGTGCTGCTGCAGTGGCGCCGCGGCGGCCATGAATTGCAACTGCACCTGTCGTCGCAGGCAGTGGCGGCGATCGAGTACACCATGCAGCCGCCGCGCCACGGGGTGCAGTCCGGCGAACAGCAGCCGGTACCCCTGCTGCGCAGCAATGGCGACCTGGACGCCTACATCGCCGCCTGCCTGCAAGGGCAGGCGGCGGCGGTCGAGCAGCACCTGCTGGTGGACCTGCACGCCTGGCGCACGGCCGGCGGCGAATCCGCGGCAAGCGACGAGGCCTTCCGCCTGGCGCAACGGCTCGGCCTGGCGCTGCTGGACCTGCACCATGTGACCTGCGCCGCGCCGGCGGTGGCGGCGGTGCCGCCGCAGCTGGTGCGGCGCACGCGCATGGTGCCGCTGCGCATCCGCCAGGGCACGCTGGCGGTGGTCACCGACCGGCCGCAGAACCAGGAAGCGCAGCGCAGCATCGAGTTCGCCACCGGCCTGCACGTCATGCTGATGCTGGCGCCGACGGCGGCGATGGACGCGCTGATCAACCACCAGTTCAACCAGATCGAGGATTCGACGCTGCTGCGGTCGCTCGACCTGGCGCCGGAAGCCGGCGACGAGGGCGAGCAGACCCGCCTGGAAAACGAGCGGCTGGCCAGCGAGAAGCCGGTGGTCGGCCTGGTGGCCGGCCTGCTCGAGGACGCCGTGCGGCGCCGCGCCTCCGATATTCACGTGCGGCCGCGGGCCGAGGACTTCGAGGTGCTGTTCCGCATCGACGGCACACTGGTGCCGGTGCGCGCGTTCGCCAAGGCGCTGCTGCGCGCGGTGGTCAGCCGCATCAAGGTGATCGGCGGCATGGACCTGGCCGAGCACCGCCTGCCGCAGGACGGCCGCGTGTCGCTGGTGCTGGGCGAGGCGCAGATCGACGTGCGCATCTCGGTGCTGCCCTCGGTCTATGGCGAAAGCGTGGTGATGCGCCTGCTCAATTCCAGCGGCGGCCTGCGCAACATCGCCGAGGTCGGCTTCAGCACCCACGACGAGGAGGTGTTCCGCAACATCCTGTCGCACAGCAACGGCATGCTGCTGGTCACCGGGCCGACCGGCTGCGGCAAGTCCACCACGCTGTACGCGGCGCTGATGGAAGTGCGCAAGCAGAACGTCAACATCATCACGGTGGAAAACCCGGTCGAGTACCGCATTCCGGACGTGACCCAGATCCAGGTGCGGCACGAGATCGAGCTGGATTTCAGCCGCGTGCTGCGCAACATCCTGCGCCATGATCCCAACGTCATCATGATCGGCGAAATCCGCGACCGGGAAACGGCGCAGATCGCGGTGGAATGCGCGCTCACCGGTCACCTGGTGCTGAGCACGCTGCACACCAACAACGCCGCCACCACCGTCACCCGCCTGCTCGACCTGGGCGTGGAGTCGTTCCTGCTCAGCTCGACCCTGCTCGGCGTGCTGGCGCAACGGCTGGCGCGGCGCAACTGCCGTCACTGCCTGGAACCGGAGCAGGTGGCGCCTTATGTGCGCGCGGCGCTGGGCGTGGACGCGCAGGAAACGTTCTACCGCAGCATCGGCTGCCCGCAGTGCAGCGGCAGCGGCGTGCAGGGGCGCATGGCGGTGTACGAACTGATGCCGGTGACCCCGCAGATCCGCAAGCTGATCAAGCCCAACGCCGACGGCGACGCCATCCACGCCAGCGCCGTGGCGGGCGGCATGGTGTCGATCACCGAGCGCGCCATCGAGCTGGCGCGGGCCGGCACCATCTCGCTGGCGGAGGCTTATCGCATCCGGGTCGAATGACCCGACTGCCCCCGAGGCCGGGCCGGCGCGCGCGCCGGCGGGGTCTTGCGACAGGGGCCGTTACGATCGGCGCAAGGAGGCACCCGCCCGACACCGGCGCAGCGGCATCAAGGACAGGGAATCGTATAACGCCGGTGTATCGCCTCGATGCCCTGCAGCACCTCGTCCGCCAGCTTGATCTCGCCCGCCGCGATGTTGGCGCGCAATTGCTCCATGGTCGTCGCGCCGATGATGGTGGAGACGGTGAACGAGCGTGAAACGACGAAAGCCAGCGCCATCTGCGCCGGGTCCAGCCCATGCCGGCGCGCCAGCGCCACATATTCGCCGGCCGCGCGGTCGGCATGCTCGCCGTTGTAGCGGCCGAAACGCGGAAACAGCGTGATGCGCCCCTGCGGCGGCCGCGCGCCATCGAGGTACTTGCCGCTGAGCACGCCGAAGGCCAGCGGCGAATAGGCCAGCAGGCCGAGCCTGTCGCGGTGGGCGAACTCGGCCAGGCCGATCTCGAAGCTGCGGTTGAGCAGGCTGTACGGGTTCTGGATCGAAACCGGACGCGGCAAGCCCTGCTCGCGCGCCAGGCGGAAGTATTCGCTCACGCCCCAGGGCGTCTCGTTGGAGATGCCGATATGCCGCACCTTGCCCTGACGCACCAGCTCGGCCAGGGCACCGAAGGTCTCCTCGATCGGCGTGGCGGCGCGGTCATGGGTGGCGCGGTAGCCGAGCTGGCCGAAGTAGTTGGTGCTGCGCGCCGGCCAGTGCACCTGGTAGAGGTCGATGGTGTCGGTCTGCAGGCGTTTCAGGCTGGTGTCGCAGGCGGCCAGCACACTGACGCGGTCGAGGCGCGGGGCGCCGCGGATCCACGGGAATTCGCCGGGGCCGATGACCTTGGTGGCGATGACCAGCTTGTCGCGGCCGCCCCTGGCCTTGAGCCAGCTGCCGAGGTACTGCTCGGTGCGGCCCTGGGTCTCGGCCCTGGGCGGGACCGGGTACATCTCGGCGGCGTCGATGAAGTTGATGCCCTGGGATACGGCGTAGTCGAGCTGCTGGTGCGCCTCGGCCTCGCTGTTCTGCTCGCCCCAGGTCATGGTGCCGAGGCAGATGCGGCTGACTTCGATCTCGGTGGGCCCGAGCTTGCGGGTGCGCATGGGGATTCGTCCTCCTGGCCGTGGACTTATTAGTCCTTGTCTTTCTCTTTGAGAGCTTTGCGCCGCGCCATGGCCAGGCGCTTGACCGCCGGTCGCAGGGTCGCCGCCATCGCCACCTCCATCTCGGTGCCCGGCACCACCAGGGTGGTGGAGCGCGACAGGAAGGCGTTGGGGATGCTGTCGACCAGCTTGCCGATGTCAGCCTCGACGCGCGAGTTGAGGCGGAAGCTGATCACCACCAGGCTCTCCTCCTGGCTGGGAATGTCGCGCTCGACGAAGGGGTTGCTGGTATCCACCAGCGGCACGCGCTGGAAGTTGACGTCGGTGCGCGAGAACTGCGGCGTGATGTAGGTGACGTAGTCCGGCAGGCGGCGCAGGATGGTGCCGGTGACGTCGTCCACGGTCTGGCCGCGCTCGTCGCGGTCGCGCTTGATTTTCTGGATCCACTCCAGGTTGACGATGGGGGTGACGCCGATCAGCAGGTCGACATGGCGCGCCACGTTGACCTCCGAAGTCACCACGCCGCCGTGCAGGCCCTCGTAGAACAGCACGTCGGTATCCGGCGGCAGCTTGGCCCAGGGCGTGAAGGTGCCCACCGGCTGCTCCGCTTCCTGCGCCTCGGCCTCGGTGTGCAGGTAGCTGCGCACCATGCCGGTGCCGCGCGCGCCGTAGTCGCGGAACAGGCGTTCCAGCCGGTCGAGCAGATTGGCGCCGGGGCCGAAGTGGCTGAAATTCTCGCCGCGGATGCGCGCCTTCTCCACCAGGGCGCGCATCTGCTCGCGGTCGTAGGCGTGGAAGCTGTCACCCTGGATGTAGGCGGCCTTGAGATTGAGGCTGTCGAAGATGCGCTTGAACACCTCGCGCGCGGTGCTGGTGCCGGCGCCCGAGGAGCCGGTGACCGCGATGATCGGGTGTTCGACGGACATGGCGCGCTCAGCTGCGGACGAATTCGAAGTCGGCGACCTCATGCCCCAGGCGCAGGCCGCGTGACTCGAAGCGCGTCAGCGGCCGGTCGGCGGGGCGCGCGATGGCGCCGCCGGAAGCGGAGGCATTGGCGAACAGCGCCTCGGCGCCCATCACCTCCAGCATGTGGCGCGCGTAGTCGGCCCAGTCGGTGGCCAGGCGCAGGCGGCCGCCGCTGCGCAATGCGCGCGCCAGCACCTGGACGAAGGCCGGCTGGATCAGGCGGCGCTTGTGGTGGCGCTTCTTCGGCCAGGGATCGGGGAAGAAAATCACCACTTCGTCGACGGCGCCGGCGGGCAGGTGCCCGCGCAGCACTTCCACCGCGTCGGCGCACAGCACCCGCAGGTTGCGCAGGCCCAGCTTGTCGGCCTGCTGCAGCACGCGGCCAACGCCGGGGCGGTGCACCTCGATGCCGAGGAAATCGCACTCCGGCCTTGCCTTGGCGCTGGCCAGCAGGTGGTCGCCACTGCCGAAGCCGATCTCCACCACCAGCGGCGCGCGGCGGCCGAAGATGGCCGCGGGGTCGAACACGCCGGCCGGCTCGATGCCGTAGCGCGGCCACAGGCGCTCCAGCGCGTCCACCTGCGCCGGCGTGATGCGGCCCTCGCGGCGCACGAAGCTGCGGATCAGACGCGGCGCAGCGCTTTCGGCATCGGCGGCTTCGGGCGGGTCCTGGCGGGCGGCGTCGGTCATCAGGCGACGGTGCCGTCGAGCGGCGAGGAGGCCGAGGCGTAGCGGCGGCGCGGCATGCGCCCGGCGCGGAAGGCTTCGCGGCCGCCGACGATGGCGTGCTTCATGGCGCTGGCCATCAGCACCGGGTCCTTGGCCTCGGCGATGGCGGTGTTCATCAGCACCCCGTCGCAGCCCAGCTCCATGGCGATGGCGGCGTCGGAGGCGGTGCCGACGCCGGCATCGACGATGATCGGCACCTTGGCGTTCTCGATGATGCTGAGGATGTTGTAGCGGTTCTGCACGCCCAGGCCGGAACCGATCGGCGCGGCCAGCGGCATCACCGCGACGCAGCCCAGGTCTTCCAGGCGTTTGGCGACGATCGGATCATCGCTGGTGTAGACCATCACCTCGAAGCCCTCCTTGACCAGCTGCTCCGCCGCAGCCAGGGTGGCGGTCACATCGGGGAACAGGGTCTTGGCGTCGCCGAGCACCTCGAGCTTGACCAGCCGGTGATCATCCAGCAGTTCGCGTGCCAGCCGGCAGGTGCGCAACGCGTCCTCCGCGGTATAGCAGCCGGCGGTGTTGGGCAGGATGGTGTAGCGGTCCGGCGGCAGCACGTCGAGCAGGTTCGGCTCGCCCGGATTCTGGCCGAGGTTGGTGCGGCGGATGGCAACGGTGACGATCTGCGCGCCGCTGGCCTCGACGGCGCGGCGGGTCTGCTCCATGTCCTTGTATTTGCCGGTGCCGACCAGCAGGCGGGAGGCGTAGGCGCGCCCCGCGATGGTCAGGGCGTCGTGCAGCGGCTGGGTCGGTTCTGCTTTGCTCATGTCTGTCCTGTCCTCAAGCTTGCGGGCAATTCGCGCCGTTCGCGCCATGCCTGCGGTAAAGCGGCAGCCGGCCTTCCGCGACCCGGCGCCTGGCGGGAAATCCGCCGCGGCCGGCGGCCTTCAGCCGCCGCCGATGGCCCGTACGATCTCGGCGCGATCGCCGTGGTGGAGATGCACTTCCGGCCAGCGGCTGCGCGGCACAATGGCGCCGTTCAGCTCGATGGCCAGCCGCTGCCCGGCCAGCTGCAGGCTGCCGATCAGCTCGGTCAGGCTGATTCCCTCGGAGACGGCGGTGCTTTCACCGTTGACGACGATCTGCATCAGGCGGCCAGGAAGTGTAAGGAATCGGGAAGTGCGCGGCAGCCCTATTTTACTTCACCCCCGCCGCCGCAATCCTCATCCCGGCCTCGGGCGCCAGCACCGGGCCGGGCCGGCGGACAAGGCGGTATCCCTGGTGCCGTCGCGTCTTGCACCCACCATACCAACATCGTTTAAACTCGTGCCGGGCGCACGCGCGGGTGTAGTTCAATGGTAGAACTGCAGCTTCCCAAGCTGCTAGCGTGGGTTCGATTCCCATCACCCGCTCCATTTCCGCCGCCGCCCGGCCACTGCCGCAGGGGAGCGGCCTGTCCGCCGCCGCCGGCCCTCACCCGCCCCGAACCGCGCCGTGGCCGGATGCGGCCGAAACTGAACGGATCGTCAGTATGAACCGGTTCACACCCGGCCCCGATGCCATGGCCGGCGGCCTGATTCCTGCTTTCTCTTTGTTCAACAATTTCAGTTACACTCTGCCCATAACTATTTAGGTTCACGAACCGCAAGGCCGCCGGAAGACGCGGCTGCTACCCGGGACAATGAAGTCCGGTAGCGGTGGTGGGCTGTGCTCAGGGCCAGGTTCCTGAAGATCATTTCGGGCGCTTGGGATATCAAGACTTATAAGCAGGGAAGTGGTGCCAATGCGCATTCGTCTCGCTCCTATTGCCGCTGCCGTGCTCGCAATGTCGTCCGCTGCCGCGAGCGCCCAGGACGCCTCCAGTGTCCGCACGCAGGTCGGGCTGATCTCCAACGACTACTTCGCCATCCTGCCGGGTTACGCCATTCCCGACAGCAAGCGCGGCACGCAGCGCAATGGCTTCACCACTTCTGCCATCTACGGCAACCAGTTCACCGATCACTGGTCGCTCGAAGGGCAGTTCCAGGGCTCGATCTTCGAGACCGGGCGCGACCACGGCAGCGACTTCTACCAGTGGGGCGGTTCGGTCGACGGGGTATGGAGCCTGTTCGACCGGCGCAAGGCGGCGATCACGCCGTTCGTCCTCGCCGGTATCGGAGCCGTCTATGACGACGTCTACCCGCAGGCCAATCACGGCACCGGCTTCCTCGGCGAAGGCGGCCTGGGCTTCGTCACCAAGTCGCTGTTCGACGGCATCAAGCTGCGCGGCGAAGGCCGCTACAACCACGATTTCATCCATACCGGCTACAACGACTACCGCGTCACGCTGGGCATCGAAATCCCGCTGGGCCGGGTGATCGAGCGGGTCGTCGAGGTACCGGCGCCGGTGCTGCCGGCGGTCGAGCCGGTGATCAAGGAAGTGCCGCGCCCCTGGATCGACAGCGACGGCGATGGCGTCGACGACGAGCACGACCTGTGCCCGAACACGCCCAAGGGCCTCAAGGTCGATGCGCACGGCTGCGTCATCCCCGGCCAGGAGATCGAGCTCAACGGTGTCACCTTCGAGTTCAACAAGGCGCGCCTGACCAGCAATGCCCAGACCATCCTCGACACCATCTCGCCGGCCTTCAGCGGCCAGCCGACGCTGAAGGTGGAGATCGCCGGCCACACCGACAGCATCGGCAGCGCCGCCGCCAACCTCAAGCTGTCGCAGAAGCGTGCCGAGGCGGTGCGGGAATACCTGATCAGCAAGGGCGCCAAGCCGCAGCAGTTGCAGGCCCGCGGCTACGGCAAGAGCGAGCCGCTGATCAAGCCGGAACGGACCGCGATGGATCGCGAGCGCAACCGCCGCGTTGAATTCCGCGTCCTTGAAAAATAACCCAGGTTAGCAAGCATCCTCAGGGGATACGAGCATGAAGAGCACGATCGGTTTGGGAATTTTGTCGCGCGGCGCCGCCGCATTGCTGATGACCGCCGGACTGGCGCTGGCCGGCTGTTCGGCCAACGGCGGCGACGGCAGCAGTAGCGGAGGGACGTCCTCCGGCGCGTCCGGCGCCTCGTCGGGAGCTTCCGGCGCCTCCTCTTCGGGGGCATCGTCCGGGGCCTCCTCGGGCGCTTCGTCCGGCGCCTCCTCGGGGGCTTCGTCCGGGGCTTCCTCCGGTGCCTCGTCGGGCGCATCTTCGGGTGCTTCCTCCGGCAGCGGCTCTTCGGGCAGCAGCGGCGCGGCCAGCGGCCCGACCGTCACCATCTCCGCCAGCCCGGCTTCGGTCAACGTCGGCGGCAGCATCACCCTGACCTGGTCTTCGAGCGATCCCGCCGCCGTGTGCACGGCGTCGAGCACCGACAAGACCAGCACCTGGACCGGCACGCAGGCCGCTTCCGGCACCGCGTCGGTGACCGCGCCGTCAACCCAGGGCACCTACACCTACTCGCTCAGCTGCGTGGATACCAGCGGCACCGGCACCGGCACCACGTCCGTGTCGGTCGGCCCGGTACCGGCGCCGACGGTGAACCTGGTGGTGACGCCCTCGACCGTGCAGCCCGGCCAGGTGGCCAGCCTGGTGTGGTCGTCGACCAACGCCAGCAGCTGCGCGGCCTCCGGCGGCACCGGCAAGGACGGCTGGTCCGGCACTGAAGCTACCTCCGGCACCTTCAATGTCACCGCCCCGGCCACCACCGGCCAGTACACCTACATCCTGACCTGCACCGGCCCGCAGGGTCTGACCGGCGCCGGCACGGCCACGCTGAACGTGTCGACCAGCGTCACGCCGACGGTGACCATCACCGCCACGCCGTCGTCGGTGGCGGTGGGCGGCTCCTCCGCGCTGACCTGGAGCACCACCAACGTCTCGACCTGCACCGCCAGCGGCACCAACCCGGATGGCAGCGCCAGCACCACGTTCACCGGCAGCGAGCCGACCGCCAACCCGCCGCCGAACTTCCCGATCGGGCCGTTCACCACCGCCGGCGTCTACAACTACACGCTGACCTGCGGCGGCGCCAACGGCAATGCCTCGGCTTCGGCCACGGTGATTGTGGGCACGCCGCCCTCGCCGACGGTGACCCTCACGGTCAAGCCGACCTCGATCCAGCCGGGCCAGTCGGCGACGATCACCTGGACCTCGACCAACTCCACCGCCTGCACCGCCAGCGGCTCCTGGAGCGGCAGCGAAGCCCTGTCGGGCACCGCCAGCACCGGCGTCCTGAGCACGGCCGGCGCGTACTCCTACACGCTGACCTGCACCGGCCCCTCCGGCAGCGCGGCGGCCAGCGGCCTGCTGACGGTGAGCGGCGCCTCGGTGGTCGACGCCTGCACCATCGGCCAGCCCAGCACCGCCCTGCTCGCCACCAGCTACGTCGCCACTCCGGCTTCGTCCGGCCTGTGCCTGCTGTGCTCGGTCGGCCAGCCGCAGAACGTGGTGACCCCGGGCGCCTCCGGCACGCTGCTGACCAAGCCGTACTCGGTGCTGAACACCACGGTCAATGTGCTCGGTGCCGAATCGCTGCTGGTTGGCGCCAACCCGACCACCAACCCGACGCCGACGGTCTACCCGGCCGGCCGCAAGGCGGGCTTCATCATCGCCGCGCCGAACGAGGTGCTCACCGCGAACCTGATCACCGGCTTCACGGTCACCACCTTCCTCAAGGGCACGCAGCAGGACAGCGCGCAGCTCGGCGGCACCAGCTCCGGTGTGCTGGGCCTGCTGAACCTCGACCTGCTGACGCTGCCGGTCGGCAACGCCCCAGGCGGCTACGTCAGCCTGACCGCCACCAAGCCGTTCGACTCGCTGCTGATCAGCAACGGCGGCCTGCTCTCGGTGGTTGGCCAGCTGGATGTGTACGAGGCTTGCGTCACCAACCAGTAAGCCGCGGCAGCTGATTCAAATTAAAAGCCCGGTTCGTCGCAAGACGAACCGGGCTTTCTTTTTAGGCGGTGGCCTTTGCGTTGACCGGCCAGTTTTGCCGGCCTGGCGCCGGCATCGGGACGATCAACGCATCGGACGGCTCAGGCGGCGACGGCCTTGAGCGTGACCGCGATATTGCCGCGTGTGGCATTGGAGTACGGGCAGACCTGGTGCGCCTTCTCCACCAGCTTCTCGGCCTCGGCCTGGCCGATGCCTTTGACGGTGACGACGAGGTCCACCTGGAGGCCGAAGCCGCCTTCGGACAGGGTGCCGATGCCGACCGCCGCCTCGACCTTGATCTCGCCCACCGGCAGCTTCTGCTGCTTGGCAACGAAATCGGTGGCGCTGCCGAAGCAGGCGGCGTAGCCCGCACCGAACAGGTCTTCCGGGGTGGTGGTGCCCGGCTTGCCCGGGCCGCCCATGGCCTTGGGCACCGACAGGTCGACCGAAACGATGCCGTCCGAGGACGCGGTATGGCCGTTGCGGCCGCCGACCGCGGTGGCGTGGGCGGTGTACAGGACTTTCAGGGACATGGGACTCCTCCAGGCTTGAATGGTCTGGATGAGACTGCGCCGGCGCCGGATGGTTGCGCCGGACGAACCCGCAGGCTGGAATCAACGCCGCAAACCACCACATCGGGGTCGCTGGCTTTGCGGCGCTCACTCCGCGCTGCGGGTTACATCAGGCGTCGCCGCTGTCTTCTTCGGCGTCCTCTCCCGGCTCGGGCAGGGCCTGGTTGCGCAGCGGGTGCGGCAGTTGCTTGGCGGCTTTCGCCCCCATCTTCTTCAGCAGCTCGATCTTGCGCACCACGTTGCCGGGGCCTTCCAGCAGCTTGCCGCGGGCGTCGGCGTAGGCCTTGCCGGCGCTGGCCAGGGCGCCGCCGAGGCGGCTCAGGTCCTGCTCGAAGCCGACGAACTTGTCGTACAGGCGCCCGGCTTCCTCGGCGATCTGCAGCGCGTTGCGCCCCTGACGCTCCACATTCCACAGGTTGCTGACCGTGCGCAGCGTCGGCAGCAGCGTCGAAGGGCAGACCAGGCCGATGTTCTGCTGCAGCGCCTCCTCATACAGTCCCGGCGCGGCGCGCACCGCATCGATGTAGGCGGCCTCGTTGGGCACGAACATCAGCACGAAGTCCAGCGAGCCGATGCCTTCCAGCGACTGGTAGCCTTTGCCGCCCAGCTCGCGGATGTGCGCGCGCAGCGCCGCGACATGAGCGGCAAGCGCCGACTCGCGCGCCGACTCGTCCGCCGCCTCGGCGAAGCGCGCGTAGGCGCTGAGCGAGGCCTTGGCGTCGATGATGATGTCGCGCCCGCCGGGCAGGTGCACCACCACGTCCGGCCGGTAGCGCTGTCCGGCCTCGTCGCGGGTGGCGAACTGGGTCTCGTACTCGCGGCCTTTCTCCAGACCGGACAGCTCGAGGATGCGCTCCAGCACCAGCTCGCCCCAGGCGCCCTGGGTGCGGGCCTGGCCGCGCAGTGCGCCGGCCAGGTTGTTGGCCTCGGCCGAGACCTGCTGGTTGAGCCGTGCCAGCTGCGCGATCTGCTCTTTCAGCGCCACGCGGTCGCGCGTCTCCAGTTCATAGGACTGCTTCACCTGCTGCTCGAAGCCGGCGATCCGCTCGCGCAGCGGCTTGAGCAGCTGCTCGATGTTGTGCTGGTTCTGCTCGGTGAAGCGGCGCGACTTGTCCTCCAGGATCTCCTGGGACAAGTGGCGGAAGCGCAATGTCATTTCCTCGCCGGCATCGCGCAGCAGCTTGAGCTTTTCGGCTGCGGCCTCGCGCTCCTTGTCCAGCGTGGTGCGCAGCACCGCGCCTTGCGCCTGCGCCGCCGCCAGCTGGGCGCGCAGCTGCTCGGCCGCGGCACGCAGGGTGCCCAGCTCCTGCTCGCGCGCAGCCGATCGGGCGAGGTTGCATCCAAGACCGCCAAGCTGCGCACGGCGCTGCCCGCGGCGCGCGGCGACGTGGTCTGCTTCGTGGACGACGACGTCGCCCTGCG